>CAZBLK010000011.1:0-90675 GCA_964492715.1 uncultured Defluviitaleaceae bacterium
GCAGTCATGTATCAATAAGCTTACCAATTCCATTTCCTTCTCTGTTAAAATGTTTATCGTGAATATTAGCAGCATGGACAACAACTGCAAGCAAATTCCCCATTGTGTCAACCACAATGTGACGTTTACGTCCTTTGATTTTTTTTCCCACCGTCAAAGCCACGTTCGTCAGAAGCTAACGTTGTTTTCGCACTTTGCGAATCTATAAGTCCATAAGTTGGGGCAGGTTTGCGACCGTTATCTTCTCGAACTTTTTTAACCAAAACGTCCATCGCCTGCTCCCATTTACCGGACTTTACAGCACGACGATAAAACGACCAAACCGTGTCTTTTGGCGGAAAATCATTCGGTAAAAGCCGCCATTGACAGCCGGTTTTAACCAAATATAGCACAGCATTTATCAACTCTCTTTTTGAATACTTTGATAAATGTTGTCCTTTATTGCTTTTGAAAACAGGTTCAATTATCGTCCATTGTTTGTCTGTCAAATCCGTGCTATATCCCATATATATCCACCTTATGTACCTTTATATGGTATATATCGGCAGGTTTATGATTTTATTGAACACAAATTTTTTAATTATTAATTTATATGTTTTTGGACCATTTTTAGATTAGCATATACACATTGTAATACTGTAACCAGTATGCTACAATAAAAACAGTTAAAGCAACAGAAACACAAAAACAAAATATTCAAGGAGGGAAACAAATGATAAACCCATTTATAGACTTTAACGGCAACGCAAGCGAAGCAATTGACTTTTATGAAAAGGTGTTTAAGTGCAACGACAAAAAAGTAATGCGCTACTGTGATGCGCCAAAAAACCCAAACTTCCCAATTCCACAAGAAATGGAAAACTACATTATGCACGCTGAAATGACAATTTGTGGCACAAAGGTAAACATTTCAGACACGTTTGGAAATGAAGTAACGATAGGTGGGAACATTACACTTGCATTAAACTTTGAAACACCAGAAGAAGTTACACAAGTGTTTAACGAGCTTAAAGAGGGAGGCACAGTTTTGATGAACTGTGAGCCAACGTTTTTCAGCCCAATGTTTGGAAGCGTTGTAGACAAGTTTGGCACAGGCTGGCAAATTATTTGCAGAAAAGATAGCGAGTAGGTTTTTTGTTTTGGGTAATCTCTTTGGGATTACCATTTTTATTTCTGCAAGCTTCTTTTATTTAGCACAAAAAAAACCTCTCCGTTTTAAACGGAGAAGCTTTGAACCTAATCCTTAAATTCCTTAGAAACTCGGCTAACACGTGGGTACAAAACTTTGTCTTTGCCTTCTTTCTTTTTCAAAACTTCAAGGGAAAGCTGCAATTCTTTAACCTTGCTGCCGTCCACAGGGCTTGTAGTTTTTGTAAGCTCCAGCAAAAACTTTTGCTTTGGCAAAAGACCTAAAGACATAAGCGTTGCTTCATCAGCCTTTTTAGAAATTGTTTTGCTTTTTGGCGACGAATATTTTGTAAATGCGCTTTCCGGCAAGTCGGAATAAAAGCAGTAGTCCGAAGGCTTTTTAATTTCCAAACTGTCAACCAAAAACTCGTACAGCTCGTGCAAAGAAGCCATCTCTTGAATTTCTACGTTTTTCCAAAAACCTTTATCAGAAGCCAAGCTCACTTTAATTTCAAAAACATCAAATTCGTTTGCACCTTCAAGAGCAAGCCCTTGCAAACCGCCGGAAGAAAAAAGCTTTAAAATTGTGTCGTCAAAGTTAAGCCCAAGGTCAACACCAATTCCATGCTCCTCAAACCCAGCAACATTTATTTCGGTTTCATCTTTTTGGGATATAAGGTGTAAGGCTTCGTCAATAGTCAATTTATTTGGAAGCCCCGAAAAGCCAACTTTCTTTTCGGTAACGTCAAAATATTGGCATCCAAGCTTTGTTACATAATAATCCGAGCAAGGCGAAAACATAGAAACCTCAATGTCGCCGCCCTCCTTTATTGTGTCTTGCGTAAAAGAAATGTCGCCCTCAAAGTCGTAAGGTATAATGTATTCAGGTGTAATAAGCTTTAAATAATACCCAAACGGCGTAAAGAAAAATTCATCAATTGCTACGCCTAAAAAAAACGTGCTTGACATAACAAGGTTGTAAACTTCGTCAAGCTCAATTGGCATATCGTCATCATCTTCTGGCAGGTCTTGGTTAAAAAACATGTCAAGGTCAATGCCCATAGAGCTATACAGCCTTCCAAAAACTTCGTCTGTAGAAACTGGGTTTTTTAAAAGGTCTTTTATAAAGTTTAAGTTGATTATTTTTTTATTTAGAGGTAATATTTCATTAATAGCTGCAACCGCAGCCGACGCTGTAGCTTCAAAAATTGCATCAAAAATTTCTCGTGGGGTTTTTGCAAACAATTTATCCACTTTTTCTGTAGTTTGATAACGGTTTGAATAAATTGCAGGTGCTTTTTTCAAAAGCCCAAGCGAATTTGCAACTCTGTTTAAATATTTAACATAAAATGGGTCGTAAATGGAAAGGTTATCTAAAAGCTCCAAAGCGTGGCTTTCCAAAACAAACCCTTGTTCGTCAACAGAAACGTCTGGCGTGCATGAAGCTATAAACGTTTTTAAGTCGTTTACAACTAAATGATTATCCAAAGAATATGTGTTTAGCACGCTAACAAAGCCAGAATATTTCTTTGTTGAAACAGGCTTAATCATTGGTGAAACAAGCTGTTTGTCTTTTATTTCACGGTTAATAACCGTAACAATGTTTGCTGGCGAAAGCATTGTGTCTTCAATTGTATCAGAAAAAAGCCATCTCCTGAAAAAAGATGCAGAATATATCAAAAGCTTTGTGCGGTGAATTGCCCTGCTTGATGTATACGCTTCGCTAAAGCTTTTTGAAAATATATTAATAATCTCGTTTAATTTATTTTGGTAGTCCATAAAAAATCTCCCAGTTTCTGGTGAAGTATGTGCTGTTTTGCTGTTTAGGAAAAACCGTGGTATAATTAATTGTAAAATTGCTTCATTTTTACTAATCATGGATAGTGCAAATTAACAGCAGAAAAATTTGTACGAAAGTCCTTAAAAAAGGTCAAGGGTCAGCTCCCCTAATGCCTTGTTTTTGAATTTATATTATTATATTGTATTATACAGGGAGAAACAGTGTTATGTCAAACAAAAGTAAAGCGGCTTTAAAAAACGAAACAGGCTTAAAAGCACCAAGCATGTTTTCCGTTACAATGCACAACGACGACCACACTACAATGGATTTTGTAACACTTGTTCTTATGAAAGTTTTTAATAAATCATCTGTCGAAGCTTCCAAGCTAATGATGGAGGTACACATAAAAGGCAAAAGCATAGTCGGTGTTTACACATACGACGTTGCTATAACGAAAAAGATGCAAACAAACCAAATGGCTTTTGAAAAAGGCTTTCCGCTTAGGATAAGCGTTGACGAGGTTGTTTGACGTTTTTCAAACGAGGTGAATAAATGAAGCTAGACAATTTATGCAATCAAATATACGTAGTTGCTTTAAACGAAGCACGAATGCAAGCGCACGAATACCTTACGCCGGAGCATTTTTTAATAGCCACACTAATGTTTGATGTAGGCAAAGAAATAATTGAAAAAAGCGGCGGAAACATTAAGGAAATTAAAGATGATTTAATGGTGTTTTTGGAGGAAAATATCCCAAAAAAAACAGCAGAAAACCCAATAGACTCATTCCTTTTTATTAGAATGTTCGAGCTTGCAACGGCACAAGCACACGCCGACGGTAAAGCAACAATTAGCATTGGAAACATTCTTTCTTCAATGCTTGGGCTTTCCGACTGCTTTGCAACGTACTTCATGCAAAAAAGCGGCGTTGACAAGCTAAAGCTTATTAAGCTTTCACGGCAAGAAGCAAAGCCCCAAACAGCAGAGGAAGAAAAGGAAAAGGCACAAGCAAAAGCAACAGAATCCGAGTTTTTAAAAACGTACACCGTAAACTTAACAGAAAAAGCAAAACAAAACGCCCTCGACCCAATAATAGGCAGGGAAGACGTTTTAAACCGCACAATTCAAGTTTTGTGCAGGCGACTAAAAAACAACCCTGTCCACGTAGGCGAACCAGGCGTAGGAAAAACGGCTGTTGCACATGGGCTTGCACAACGCATTGTTGAAGGTGCTGTACCAAAACAGCTTTTAAACTCGCAAATTTTTTACATCGACATGGGCACTGTGCTTGCAGGAACAAAATACCGTGGCGACTTTGAAGAAAGGCTTTTAAAGCTTTTGGAAATAGTTAAAAAACAGTCTAAGCCAATTATTTATATAGACGAGCTTCACACAGTTGTTGGTGCTGGCTCTGTTTCTGGAGGCGCAATGGACGCAACAGGCATTTTAAAGCCATTTCTTGCAAGCGGAGAAATTAAATTTATTGGCACAACCACGTACGACGACTACAAAAAACATTTGGAAAAGGACAAAGCTTTAAGCCGCCGTTTCCAAAAAATTGACGTTAAAGAACCAGAGCTTTCCGAGTGTGTGGAAATTTTAAAAGGTGTAAAGCACAAATACGAAGAATTCCACAACGTAATTTACACGGACGAAATAATTAAGCTTACATGTGAGCTAAGCCAAAAATATGTGCGTGAACGTTTTCTGCCAGACAAGGCAATTGACGTTTTGGACGAAGCCGGCGCATACGCACGAATGACCGACAAAAACGACTACAAACGTGTAATAGTAAAAAAAGACATAGAGCGCACAGTTGCAAAAATGGCAAACCTCCCGGAAAACACAGTTTCGGGTGACGAAGCAGAAAAGCTTTCCAAGCTTTCAGAAAAAATGAAGCAAGTTGTTTTTGGACAAGACGAAGCTATAGACCTTGTGGTTGACGCTGTAAAAGCTTCTCGTGCTGGGCTTAACGACACAGAAAAGCCAGTTGCTTCGTTGCTTTTTGTAGGCCCTACAGGTGTGGGCAAAACCGAAGTTGCAAAACAGCTTTCAAACCTGCTTGCTGTAAAGCTAATTCGGTTTGACATGAGCGAATACCAAGAAAAGCACTCGGTGGCAAGGCTTATAGGCTCGCCCCCTGGGTATGTCGGCTACGAGGAGGGCGGTCTTTTAACTGACCAAATAAACAAAACACCCCGCGCTGTTTTGCTGCTTGACGAAATTGAAAAAGCCCACGCAGACATTTATAACGTGCTTCTTCAAATTATGGACTATGGTAGCCTTACAGACAACACAGGCAAAAAAGCCGACTTCCGAAACATTATTATTATAATGACGTCAAACGCAGGCGCAAAGGACATTGGCAAGCGGATAGTAGGGTTTCAGGAAAAGCGCAACACCCATTCTGTGGTAAACAAAGAAGTAGAGCGCATTTTCAGCCCAGAATTTAGAAACAGGTTGGACGGCACTGTAGTTTTTGCACACATAAACGAGCAAATGGCAGAAAGCATTGCCAAAAAAGCAGTAGGCGCACTAGCTGAAAGGCTTGCCGCCAAAAACATAACAGTAAAGGCTACAGACGACGCAATAAAATACATTGCAGAAAAAGGCATTTCCGAGGAATTTGGCGCAAGGGAAATTATCCGTGTTGTAGAAACTGAAATAAAGAAAAAGCTGGTAGACGAAGTTCTTTTCGGTCGCCTAAAAGACGGCGGTGCGGCATCAGTTTATTGCAGACACGGCAAGCTTATGATAAGATATGGAGGGCAAAAGAAAAAAAGCTCTCAAACGAAAGAACTCTATACAATCCTACAGGAAGTATAGAAGGTTTGAAAACACACTACCGACTCCACAAAAAAGGGTCAAGGGGAAAGCCCCTTGCAGAGGTTTGGGACAGTGTTCCCAACGCCCTAATCTTTAAATAACTAAGGTGACTAAAATGATAGTAACAATCGACGGCGTGTCATTCGGCGGCGGCAGTTTTGTAATAATCGGCGGCCCGTGCGCCGTTGAATCACGCAAGCAGCTTTTAACTTCTGCAAATTATGTAAAGCAAGCCGGGGCACACATGTTGCGTGGCGGTGCTTTTAAACCACGCACTTCTCCGTACTCCTTCCAAGGGCTTCAAGACGAAGGGCTTGTTCTTCTAAAGGAAGCAAAAGAGCTGACAGGGCTTCCTACCGTTTGCGAAGTAACAGACATTTTTGCGGTGGAGGAAGCTGTAAAATATGTAGACGCACTCCAAATTGGCGCAAGAAACATGCAAAACTTTAGCCTTTTGCGTGAAGTAGGCCGTGCCAAAAAACCAGTAATTTTAAAGCGTGGCTTAAGCGCAACAATTGACGAATGGCTTTTTGCTGCCGAATACATTAAAGCCGAGGGCAACAATGACATTATACTTTGTGAGCGTGGCATACGCACATACGAGCCGTCCACACGGAACACTCTTGACATTAGTGCTGTACCTGTAGTAAAGTCAAGAAGTGAGCTTCCAATAATTGTAGACCCAAGCCACGCTACGGGCGTAAGCAAATACGTTATTCCGCTTTCGCTTGCTTCGGTTGCGGCCGGGGCAGACGGCGTGATGATTGAAATGCACCCAAACCCAGAGCTTGCGCTTTCAGACGGCCCACAATCGCTTAACCCACAAGACTTTTTTACGGCTTGCGAAAAAATTGCAGGATTGCACAATTTTATGTCGAAACAAATAAAAGGGAGCATTTAATATGCTTTTAGCAACGGACATTTACAAAAGTTACAACAAAACAGCAGCACCTGTTTTAAACGGCGTATCAATTCAGGCAGAACGTGGAAAGGTGTACGGCATTGCAGGGGTAAACGGCTCTGGCAAGTCTACACTTCTTTCTATAATAACATCAATTGTAAAGCCCGACAAAGGAAGCGTTACAATTGACGGCAAAGACGTGTTTAAAAACAGCAGTGTCATAAAAAAGCACGTTGCTTATGTGCCGCAGGAAAACGCTCTTTTTGATGGGCTTTCTGTGCTTGATAACATAAAGTTTTGGGCGGCGGCGTATGGCACAAGCTACAAAAATTTGGAATACGACAAGAAAACTTCGCATAAAAAAGTTAAAACACTTTCGGGCGGTATGAAAAAAAAGCTTGCGCTGCAAATTGCAACGTTAAACGACCCAAGCATTTTAATTTTGGACGAACCAACGTCTGCCCTTGACATTAAAAACCGAGAAGACGTAATGTTTAAAATCAACTCATTTAAAGAGCAAGGCAAAGCGGTTATATTCACGTCACATTATGCAGAGGAACTTTCTGCTTGTGATGTGCTTTATATAATAAGCGGCGGCAGCATTGTTTTTTGCGGCACGCCGTCAGAACTTTCGCAAGGCGAAAGCTTTAAAGAAAGTTTGTTAAAAAATTGTTGTACTAATTTGTAGTACTATGGCAATTCCGTTTTTAATTGACATTGTCTAGTGTTAAGTTTTAAATAAATTTACTGCTTAACACCTATCGGGCAAAACGTAAAACGACTAGGCGTTTGGATTTTGCTCTGATAGTATCTTTAAAAATAGAATTGACATAATATGGGATACTTTTAACAATGCCCAAAACTAAAAGGAGGACCTTTAATGAGTGATGAAAGGGAAGATAACAACAAACGTTTAGACGAGAAACTAGAAAAACGACTTGACGAAAAGCTACACAATAGACTAGACGAAAGCTTAAACACAAATTACGCCACAAACGACACAGAGCAACCTAAAAAAAGCCGCAAACCGCTTTTTGCTGGTGTGGTTGTTGTCGTTCTTCTTTTGCTTGGCGGAGTTGCGTATGCAAATTGGACAGACATTTTAGCTTTTGTTTCTCCGGAAGCTTATATGACGCAAATTAGCGCAAACACTGGCAAGCAGCTTATGGAAGAATTTAAAGCTGTTGAAAACAATGCTGTTTTTAAGGCCTTAGGCGAAATTACAAAAAAGCCAAGCCAACATGTGGTTAATCTTAGCCCTTCATTGTTTGTAGGCTACGAAGATGTAATTGACCCAAGTGGTGTTAGCTTAGTTGTTAAAAACGACAACGAAGGCAACCAGCTTTCCGCAGAAACAATTTTACCTTTATACGGAACAATTGGTGCGTACTTAAATGATGAAAACGTTATTGTAAGTGCACTGGGCATGAACGTTTCTCTTAGTGCAAGCAAGCCGCTTACAGAGCTTGTTGAGTTTGCAAACTTAAACGGTTTACAGTATGCCGTGCTTGAGTCACTTGGGTACCAAGGGCTGGAGCTTGACGAAAACGACATGCTTATTCCGCCAGCAGAGGACGTAGACATTTCTTACAGAAGTCTTGAAAGCGAATTTGAGATGTTAGATGTTGTTTCCAAAAATGCAGTAAGCGATGACCCTTACGTTGCAGAGCTTCAAAATTTAGGGCTTGATTTTTATAAAAAAGGAACTCTTGAAATTAAGAAAAAGACTGTTAATGTTTTGGGGAACGATATAAATGCAAGAGTAACAGCAGTTACTTTTTCTGAGGCAGACTTTAAAGAGTATGCTAACAAAATTATAGATATAATGCTTGAAAACGGCGGTACATTTACGCTTAACACCCCTGAAGACAAGGAGCTTTATAAGCAAACTATAGAGCAATCTCTTTCAATTTTTAAAGGTGCAGTAACTGTAAACCTTGTTGAAATTGATAACAAATATAAAGTTTTCCAGATGGAAACAGAAAAAGGGCTGTTTTACGAAGTTGGTATGGTTGGCAAGGATAAAATGCTAGATGAACTTTATTTGAACGTATACCCAAACGCACTTGACATTGAAGCTCTTGCAGGAGAAGCACTTCCTTTTGACGTAGTTGGGCTTTCAGCCTCTAGCAAAGAAGTATCAAGTGGGCATTACACAAGTGAATTAAAACTTACAGCAGGGCTTGAAAAGTACACAGCTAACTTTGACTGGGACACAACAAAAAGTGCGGACAACATGAGGTTTGACGTAAACAATATTGGTTCTTTTGTAATGACCTTTGCCGTTGATGGCGACAGCGTTGTTATAAAAAGCGGTGAGGTCAAAGTTGCAGGGGAGTCGCTTGTTGAGAAAGACGCTATGACTTATGCGGCGTCACCTCTTAGAGATGCTGTAACTGTGCCTACTGAAACAACTAACATTGTTGATTTTAATTTGATGGAGATTTTTGGGGCGTTGTATGGTTTTGAGGAGTAGTAAACCTTTTGGGGGATTTTAAAGATTAAGACCTTGGGGGCGCTGCCCCCAAACCCCCGAAAGGGGATTGCCCCTTGACCCTTTTATTTGTGGGTTAGGGGTAGGGTGTGTTGCTTGTATTTTGCTATTTTTGGGTAGATTTTATGAGACTATTTTTGTTTGAGCTTAAAAAATATTTGACTACAGCTATTGTTTTTAATTTAGTGCTTAGCGGTGTTATAGTAGCGGCTGTTTATTTTGTTGCTGTGAGCGGTGTTTTCGGCGGTTCAGTTGTTCAGCCGTTTCAGCTTTTGGTGGTGGACGAGGACAAAAGTGTAGAAACTAACATGCTTGTAAATGTGTTTAACGAGCAAAAGCAGCTTTCCTCCGTTGTTACCCTTACAAAAGCTGACATGCAAGCAGCTAAAACGGCGCTTGAACAAGGCACAGCCCCTGCATATGTTGTTATTCCAAAGGGGTTTGCTGATGACGTGAAGGTTGGCAAAAACAGCCCAATTCGTTTTGTAAGCAACATGAACAACCCTATACAAACAGTAATTAGTGTTATGCTTATACAGTCGGGTGTTTCTTTTCTTTCGGCTTCGCAGGCTGGCATTTACGGCACGTATGACTATGCGGCTTTGCAAGGAATGAGTACCGACGAAATAAACCAGCGGCTGTTACTTCCGACTAACTTAAAGTTTTTTAACCGCCTTTTAAATTATACCGACCATTTTAAAACGGTAGTAGTTGAACAAACAGGCGGCTTTTCAATTGGCACACATTACATCATTTCATTTTGGCTTTTTTTCGTTACTATTAACATGATTATGTATATAAACAATGCGGCGTTTAACAAAGGTGTTTACGCCATTTATAAAACGGTTGGTATTGGGCTTTTTAAACAGTTCGCAATTCGCTTTTTTGGTATTTTTACTGTAAACACTGTTTTGCTTTTGCCGCTTGTGTTCTTTTTTGGTGCAAAAGTTTTGGTTGCTTCTGCTGCGCTTTCGGCGTTTTTTTTAATGAGTGCAACGCTGTTTAAGCCAGAAGCTTGCGGAGTGTTTTTGTTTACAGCGGCGTTATTTATGCTTTTTGTTTCAGGAGGTATAATTCCTTTAGTTTATTTGCCTGATGTCTTTTCGGTTGTTAAGCTTTTTTCAATTAATTACTTTGTACTTTCTCTAAACAATGGGTTTATAAATTCAGCGGTGCTTGCTTCTGTTTCGGTTTTATTTTTTGGTGTGGCATATTTTCGAGGTAGGGCGTTTTGCGTATGATGTTTTTTACTAGGTTTTTTATAACAAGGGTAAAGCTTTTAATTTCGCCGTCTTTTTTTGTTGCGGTTTTTTTGTTTGTTGCTGCGGTGTTTTCTTTGGGTAACGTTTTTTCGGGAAGTGATGCCCTTAAAATACGTGTTGGGCTTTTGCATAGCGGCGGCGAGCGTGCGGCAATTATTGAAAAGTATGTGTCCGATTATTTGGGCGAAAATGGCGAAGTTTTTATTGTTTCAAACAGGGTTGAAATGGAAACGCTTGTTGCTAGGCGTAATATAGAGTGCGGCTTTATTATTGGTGATGAAATTGAGGACGGAAAGTTTGAAGGAGCAATTACGCTTATTAAGTCGCCTTTGACGGCGGCAGACCAAATTTTAAGTTTGTACGTGGTGTCGGGGCTTGTGCAAGGAATTTCAGGCGAGCTTGGGTATGATGTGGTAAGGCAATTTTTTAGAGGTTCGGACAAAAGGGAAGTTGTTTCATTTATTCAAGGAAAAGCAAACGAGTACACCAAAAACGGCGCACTTATGGGCGTTGAATACGAAATTACGGGCGAACAAAACACACAGGCACAAACAGGAAATAACATGCTTGCCCAAACACTTTATGGGCTTACTGCACTTTTTGCAATGCTAATTAGCCTAATGGTTTCTTTGGGTATTTCCCATGAGAAGCTGGAAAATGTTTATGGAAAAATAAAGTCGTCTGGCGTGGAAATTTGGCTTTACGTAGTTTATAACTTTTTGTTTGTGTTTGCAGTTTCTTTTTTGTTTATGTTCATTTCAACTTTACTAATAAACAGTTCGGTTGCACAGTTCAATTTTTTTGGAACAGCTTTAATTTCATTTTGTTATTGTGCCGCTGTTTCAGCACTATGCGTTTTTTATGTTTCGGTTTTTAAACCGCAGTTTTTTTATGGCGTAATAATTTTTTCGTTTGTAACAACTGCCGCTTTTGGCGACTGTATAATTCGGATTGGCGGCTTAATAAAAGGTGCAGATGTGGCACGGCTTTTGTTTTTTACTAGTTACTTTATGGACGGCTTGGGCAAGGCGTTTCCTGTTTTTGAAACAGCAGTTTTGCTTGGGGCTTCGTGCGTACTGCTTTTAAGTGCTGTTTGGCTTGAAAAACGATTAGGGTATTAATGTTTGATGTTATCCACAATTTATGATAAAATATTTTAAAAATACTTATAAGAAAATAAGAACTGGGAGGTTTACACATGAAAAAGCAACCAAATATGACAGAAGCTTTTGAACTTCTTAAAAAGTTTAATGAAAGTGAAGCACTTTTGCGCCACGGTTTAAACGTTTCATACGTTATGCGTCATTTTGCACGGCTCAATGGCGAGGACGAAGAAAAATGGGCGGTTATTGGGCTTTTGCACGACTTGGACTATGAAAAATACCCAGACGAACATTGCAAAAAAGTTGTTGAAATTTTGAACGAAGAAAACGTAGACGACGAGTATATTCATGCAGTTGCTTCGCACGGCTACGGTATTTGCTCGGACGTTGAACCTACTCACTTAATGGAGAAAATTCTTTTTACAATTGATGAACTTACAGGGCTAATAAACGCAGGTGCTTTAATGCGCCCGTCAAAAAGCTGTATGGACATGGAAGTAAAGTCCATTGCCAAAAAGTTTAAAACCCCAAGCTTTGCCGCAGGCGTAGACCGAAACATAATCACAAAAGGCTGTGAAATGCTTGGCATGGACTTAAACTACATTATGGAAGAAACGCTTCTTGGCATGAGAGAAGCTGAAACAAACGTTAGTAAATATCTTTAAAAAGGGGGTACAACTATCCGCATTTTACACACGTCCGACTGGCACTTAGGGCGTTACATAGAAGGACACTCACGGCTTGACGAGCAAAGGGCTTTTATAGACGAGCTTTCAGCCATTTGTGACGAAGAACAAATTGACTTAATTATAATTGCGGGTGACGTGTACGACACAGCAACACCGCCAATTGCAGCCGAGCAGCTTTTTTACAGTGCGGTTTTAAAGCTGTCAAAGTACGGCAGCCGCCCTGTTTTAATAATAGCAGGAAACCACGACAGCCCAGAAAAGCTTGTTGCTCCAAGCCCTATTGCTACTGAGCTTTCGATAATTATTTTAGGCACGACGGGAACAATTTTGCCAAGCGGCAACTATCCGCACGTGGTAAAAAGCTGTGAAGGCTTTGTCGAGCTTATAATAAACGGAGAAAAGGTTTGTGTAACCGCTGTGCCATACGCTGGCGAACGCCGTTTAAACGAGCTTTTGGGCGACACGTCTTTTTTTGATGACGAAGCTGCACTTCAAAAAACTTATTCCGACAAAGTTGCCGCCCTTTTTGCCGCAAGCGCAGAACATGTTTCAGAGGGTGCAATTTCAATTGCAGTTGGGCATTTTTACGTGGTCGGCGGACAAGTGACAGACAGCGAGCGTGACATTTCGCTTGGCGGAACATACGCCGTTTACGGTGATGCTTTGCCGAAAAACGTACAATACGTTGCTATGGGGCATTTGCACCGCCCTCAAAAAATTAAAACCCACTGCCAGCACGCTTATTATTCAGGCTCTCCACTGCAATATTCAAAAAGTGAGCTGGGCTACAAAAAGTGTGTTTACATAGCCGACATAAAAGCAGGGCAAGAAGCAAACGTATGGCAAAGGGAGCTTACAATTTACAAGCCAATTGAAGTTTGGCGGTTTGACGGCATTGACGAAGCTTTAAAAGTTTGTGAGGAGAAAAAGGACGTAACCGCTTGGGTTTACATTGAAATTTTAACGGATACGCCTTTAACATTTGAGCAAATAAAAGCTATAAAAACGTTTCGACCAGATGCAGTGCAAACGGCTGTTGTTTTAAAGTCGGACGAGCAAAGGCAAGAGTCAGTTGAAAGAACAACCGAGCGTACTATTTTAGAAGAATTTACAGAGTTTTACAGGGAAAACCGTGGCTGTGCCCCAAACGCCCAGCTTATTAAAATTTTTTCGGAGCTTTTGAATGAAACCGATAACACTTAAAATTAAAGGGCTAAACAGCTTTGCCGCCGAGCAGTCGATAAGTTTTGACAAGCTTACAGAGGTAGGGCTTTTTGGCATTTTTGGAAAAACCGGTAGCGGCAAGTCTACCGTTGTTGATGCCGTAACAATGTCGCTTTATGGCGAAATGGCACGTTACGAAAAGTCGAAGGGGCGGCAGTTTATAAACACAGGGGCAGAGTCGGCGGCAGTTTCTTTAGAGTTTGCAATTGGGCAAGACGTGTACGTTGCCGAGCGAAGCTTTAAACGTGACAAGGAGGGCAAGCCGAAAACTGTGGCCGCACGGCTTTACAAAAAGGCAAACGGTGAAACAACAGTAATTGCAGACAAAGAGCGTGCCGTAACCGAGCATGTGACAGCAATTACAGGGCTTAGCTACGACGACTTTTCACGCTCTGTAGTTTTGCCACAGGGCAAGTTCAGCGAGTTTCTTCTTTTGGAAAACGTGGAACGGCGCAACATGCTAGAGCGCATTTTCCGCTTGGAGCGTTTTGGAGAAGATTTAAACGCACGAATACGTGCGGCACACGAGCAAGCAAAAACCGAGCTTTTGCGCCTTGAAGAAACGTTGAAGCTTTACGAGGGAATTACACCAGAAGCCGTTTCTTCAAAAAAGCTTGAACTAGCCGAGGAAGCCAACCACCTAACGGAGCTTAAAAAAACACAAGCTGAAATTTTAGAAAAGAAAAACAGGCTTGATGAATTTGAAAGGCTTAACAAACAATTAAGCCTTTATTGTGATGAGCAAAAAAAGCTTTTGGAAAAAGAGGAGCATATAAAAACGCTTCAACAGAAAGTTTTGGAAAGCCAAAAAGCTTCAATGGTTAAGCCTTTTTATGACAAGGCTTTGGAAAGCAACAATGCCTTTTTGCAAACGGACAAACTTTTAAACGACAAGCAGGCGCAATATTCAAAGCTTGTTAAGGAAGCCGAGGAAGCAAAAGATTTGTATGCCGAAAAATTAGCCGAAAAGGAAAAACTTTCGCCAGACCTTACAAAAAAGGTGTTCGAGCTTGAAGCAGTAATGGAAACTCAAAAAAGCCTTGTTGAAATGGTGAACGTTCGCAAGCAGTTAATTAAGGAGTACACTGCGTTGAAGCAGAAAGCTGAACAAAGTCAAATGGAAATTGTAGCTTTGGTTGGCGAAAAGGTGCAACTGGAAAATAAACTTTCTGAAATTGAGGAAAGAAAAGCTGTTGTAACAACAAGTGCGGATTATCGACAAAAGCTAAACGAAGCAAGCGGAGTTTTAAAAGCTGTTGTTGAAAAAACGGCTAAAACTTTTGACATAGAGCAAAGCTTGAAAAAGCTTGCAGAGCAACAGAACGAAGTTACACAGGCTTTGGAAAAAAACAAAGAAACACTTTTTGCACTGAAAACCGAAGCAACAAACACAGAGCAAAAAATAACTGAAATATCAGAAAGCCTTAAACAGGCAAGCCAACAGCTAATTACACTAAAAACTGAAGTCGCCACTCTTGAGGCAAGTTATAAGCTTAGAAAAAGCCTTGTGCCTTTTGAACCATGCCCTGTTTGCGGCTCAACCGAGCATGACAGCGCACATTTAAACGGTGGCTTAGACGACTACAGCGAGCAAGCTTCAAAAATTAATGAAAAGCTACTGGAAACAGAAATTGTCATAAAAACAGCAGAAACAGAGAAAAATAAATTTGAAAAACTTTTGAAAGCAACTACGGATAAAAAAAGTCGTGCCGAAATAGAAGAAGGCAAGCTAAACGAACGTGCAAGCTTTTTGCATGAGCAGACGTTAAAGGCAAGTGCCGACTTTGAAGCTGAAAAAAAACAGCTTGAAGCTTTAAGCGAAAGCTTGGCATTGCACAAAAAACAGCTTGCAACAGACGACATACAAAAAGCAGTTGAACAGTCTGCAAAAAACGACCGAGAAGCCGAAGCACTTTCACACGAGGAAAGAAAAACTCGTGTTTCTCTCTTAGAAGCGGGAAAACAGCTTGACCAAAAAAAGCAAGCAGTCGAAGCAACAAAGCTGAAAATGCAAGAAATTGTGACACAAGGCGAAGGCAAAAAAGAAGCTATAGCCGAAATGGAAGCAAAAGTGTTTGAAAAAACAGGTGGCAAAGAACCAGCCGAGTTTTTAAACGAGGTAAAAGCAAAGCTTACTGAAATAGAAACAGCAGTTTCAAGCGCAAAGCTACAGCTTGAAAAGCTTGAAGAAAAAGCTAAAGCCGAGGGTGAAACAGTCCACAAACTTACGGCTACAGTTGAGGAAAGAAAAACGGCTTTTGAAAGCCGCAGTCAAGAGCTTGCCGAAGCTTTAACTAAACATGGTTACGAAACAGCAGAGCAAGCGTTGGCTTTTGTTTTGCCAAGTGAAACTGTTGCAAAACTGCAAGCAGAAGTTGAAGCACACGTTTTTGCCATGCAAAAAAGTGGCGCAAACATAGAACGGCTTAAACAACAGGTTTTCACATTTACGCAGGAGCATTCTGCTCTTTTAAATGAAGAAGTAACGTTAGCACAGCTTGCGGAGCGTTTGACCGAAGTTTCAGCAACAATCGAAGAAAAAACAGGCAAAGCCGCAGTTTTAGAGCGTGAAGTTTTGGAAATGGAGCAAAAGCTAACAGACATAGTTGAGTTTGGCAAAAAGCGTGACATTTGGGGGAACAAAGCAGAGCTTTTAAACGACATTGCAACGCTTTTTAAGGGCAACCGCTTTGTAGAGTTTGTTGCTGAAAGGCATTTAAAATACATTGCCGCCGAAGCTTCGTCACGGCTGAAGGAAATGACGTCGGGGCGGTATGCTCTTGTGCTTGACGGCACAAGCTTTGCAATTCGTGACGACAAAAACGGCGGTGAAATGCGCTCGCCTAAAACGCTTTCTGGCGGCGAAGTTTTTATGGCTTCTTTGTGCCTTGCTCTTTCGTTGTCGTCAAAAATTCAGCTTTCAAACAACGCACCGCTAGAGTTTTTCTTTTTAGACGAAGGGTTTGGCACGCTTGACGAGGTGCGGCTTGACGTTGTTTTGCAAAGCCTGGAAAAATTAATCCGTGAGAAAATGACGATTGGGTTAATTAGCCATGTGGAGGCGTTAAAAGAGCGTGTAGCTGTGAAGCTTATTGTGAAAGAGGCGGCAGACAGCGGTGAAGGGACTACTGTTTCGATTGAGTATAGTTAGGGCTGTGAATTAAAAGATTTAGGACCTTAGGGGCGCTGCCCCTAAAACCCCGCAAGGGGCTTGCCCCTTGACCCCATTTTTTTAAATAATTGCATTAAAATAGAAAACAGGAGCATAAATGTTACATCACGCAGACACACATGTATTACCCGACGGCTTTAAGGAACAAATGGAAAACTTGCTTAAAGATGAAAACGAGTATACACAATTTATAGAAAGCTACAACGAAAACCCAAACTACGGTTTAAGGACAAACACGCTTAAAGTAACACCAGATAAATTGAGCAGTATGTTAAATTTGGGAGAAAAAGTTTCATGGTGCGAAAGCGGTTTTTATTTTACGGAAGATGACCGTCCGTCAAAAAGCCCTTTTTATGCCGCAGGGCTTTACTACATTCAAGAGCCAAGCGCAATGCTTCCAGCAGTTTTACTTGACGTTAGGCAAAACCAAAAGGTGCTTGACCTTTGCGGAGCACCAGGCGGCAAAACAACTTTTCTGGCTGAAAGGTTAAACGAAACAGGGCTTCTTGTTGCAAACGACATTAGTGCAACACGTTGCCAAGCACTTAGGCAAAACTTAGAGCTTTTCGGCGTGAAAAACGCAGTTGTAACAGCCGAAAACCCAGACAAACTGGCAAAGGTGTTCCCAAGTTTTTTTGACAGAGTTTTAGTTGATGCGCCTTGCTCTGGGGAAGGAATGTTTCGCAAGTCGCCCGAGTTAATTAAGCAGTGGGAAAAAGGTAGAGAATTTTGCGAAACTCAAAGCCAAATTTTAGAAAGTGCCGCAAAAATGGTTGCAGACGGCGGAAAAATTGTTTATTCCACCTGCACTTTTAACAAAGAGGAAAACGAGGACATAATTTATAAATTTTTGGAAAAGCATAACGAGTTTCGGCTTGTGCCTATAGAGCATGAAAAGCTTGGCGTAAGCAAAGGCTTAGGGCTTTCCGAATGTGCAAGGATTTTCCCTCACCAGCAAAAGGGTGAAGGGCATTTTGCTGCTTGCCTTGAAAAAAGGTGGGATATTTCTGTGTTTGTGGAAAGGGAAGCCAAAGTTTCCGAAAATGAATTATTTACCGACTTTTGCAATAAACATTTAAGTGAGGGGTTTTTGTCAAGCTTAAAAGGGCGGTTTGTGCTTCACAACAATTCGCTTTTTTTACAGCCGCATACTTTCCCAGAAAACACAAAGCTTAGAGTAATTAGAAGTGGCTTGCACCTAGGCGAAATTAAAAACGGGCGGTTTGCACCAGCGTGGCACTTGGCTATGGCTTTAAAACAGGGAGAAGCGCAAAACTCTGTAAGTTACCCTATAGACGACAGCAAAGTTTCGGCATATTTGCGTGGTGACAGCTTTGACGTGCCTTGTGCCGATGGATATGCTTTGTTTTGTGTAGAAAGTTTACGGAATCAAGGCTTTCCGCTTGGGTTTGGCAAAGTTGTAAACGGACGAATGAAAAACCTTTACAGGAGGTAAATTTTAATGGAAGATGTAATGCAAAAATCGCTGAGGTTACATAAGGAATGGGGCGGCAAAATTGAAGTTTGTGCAACTGTGCCTGTAGAAAACAAGGACGACCTTTCAGTTGCGTACACTCCTGGCGTTGCCGAGCCTTGCCTGCAAATTGAAAAAGACCCTGCCCTTTCGTACCAGCTTACACGGCGCAAAAACCTTGTTGCTGTTGTAACGGACGGCACGGCTGTTTTGGGGCTAGGCGACATTGGGCATTTGGCGGCTATGCCTGTTATGGAGGGAAAGTGCGTTTTGTTCAAGGCGTTTGCTGACGTGGACGCTTTTCCTATATGTATTAATTCAAAAAATGTTGACGATATTGTAAACACGGTGAAGCTAATTTCGGGAAGCTTTGGCGGAATAAACCTTGAAGACATTTCCGCACCACGGTGCTTTGAAGTTGAGCGTAGGCTAAAAGAGGAATGTGACATTCCAGTTTTCCATGACGACCAGCACGGAACGGCTGTTGTTACGCTTGCGGCAATGATAAACGCCTTAAAAGTTGTTGGCAAAAGCATTTCGGAAGTTTCTGTCGTTGTAAATGGCTGTGGTGCTGCCGGAATTGCCGTTACTAAGCTTTTAATGAGCATGGGGCTTAAAAACGTTGTAATTTGCGACAGGCAAGGTGCAATTTATGACGGCATGGAAGGGCTTTCAGCCGATAAAGCGTTAATGGCGAAAATTTCAAACCTTAACAAAAAGAAAGGCACTCTTGGCGACGTAATAAAAGGGGCTGACGTTTTTATTGGGCTTTCTGCACCGAACGTTTTGACGGAGCAAATGGTACGGCAAATGGCGAAAGACCCAATTATTTTTGCTATGGCAAACCCTGTGCCTGAAATTATGCCAGAGCTTGCAATAAAAGCTGGGGCGAAAGTTGTTGGCACAGGGCGGTCGGACTTTAAAAACCAAATTAACAATGTGCTTGCCTTTCCTGGCATTTTCCGTGGGGCATTAGACGTTTTGGCTAGTGACATAAATGACGAAATGAAAATTGCGGCGGCAAAGGCTATTGCTTCATTAGTTGCTGATGATGAGCTTTGCGAAGATTATATAATTCCTGCGCCGTTTGATAAAAGAGTTGGGGCGGCTGTGGCTAGTGCTGTTGCTGTAGCGGCTAGGGAAAGTGGAGTTGCTCGGGACTGGCTGGGAAAAGATTAATTGATAAAACCTTGGGGGCGCTGCCCCCAAACCCCCGCAAGGGGCTTGCCCCTTGACCCATTTTTGGTTTAACATAGGGGACTTGTTTAAAATTTGTTGTATATGGTAGTACCACATGGTATAATTGCATTTATATAGGAGGGATTTTAATGACCGAGATAAAAAGCAGCGAAAGCTTCGGAAAAGTGCAAATTGCTGACGAAGTTATTGCGGTTATAGCAGGCACAGCCGCACTTGAAGTTGACGGCGTTTTGGGTATGAACACAAACTTCACAGGTGGCATTGCAGAAAAAATGCTTGGGCACAAAAGCATGTCAAAGGGCGTTAAAGTGGACGTTTCGGGCGATACTGTTTCAATAGAGATGAACGTTTCAACAAAGTTCGGCTGCAAAATCCACGAAACAGCAGAAGAAGTTCAAAGCCGTGTGAAAAATGCAGTTGAAACAATGACAGGGCTAAACGTAAAAGAAGTTAGCATAGTTGTAACAGGCGTTCATATTGAAAAAGAAGACAGCGTTGCAAAGCAGCAAAAATAAAAGTTTGTTATGAAGTTTGTTATATAGTTTGTTATGTAGAAAAGTAAAAACGGAAAAGCAAAACGAAAGGGAAACAACAATGAGCCGTAGAACAGCAAGAAAACACGCCTTTTTTATTGTATATCAAATGGCGTTCCATGAAGATTTTAATGTAGCAGAGGCGTGCGAATATTGCTTTGCGGAGGTGCCAGACGTTACAAAAACTGACTCAGCTTTTATACAAAGCGAGGTTTTTGGCACGGTAAAAAACCTCCAACAAATTGACACGTTAATAAGTGAACATGCAATAGAGTGGAGCATTGAACGGCTAAGCAAAATTGACCACGCAATTATGCGCCTTGCCGTTTATGAAATTTTGTTTGCCGATGACGTACCGACAAGCGTTTCTATTAACGAAGCGGTGGAAATTGCCAAGGAATACGGTGACGACAATTCGCCGTCGTTTATAAACGGTGTGTTGGGTAAAATTGCCAAGTCGGCAGAAAAGGTTTAGTTATGGAACGAAAGGTTTTTAGTGTCGTTCAAATTAGCCGTTATATAAAAAGGCTTTTGCAAGACGACGTCATTTTAAACGGAATTTTTGTCCGTGGCGAAATTTCAAATTTTAAAAGCCACACTTCTGGGCATTTGTACTTTACGCTTAAAGATGCCGAAGCACAAATTAATTGCGTTATGTTTAAAACATACGCCGAGCTTATGCCGTTTAAGCTAAAAGACGGTATGCAAGCAATTGTGTACGGCGGCGTTTCGCTTTACGAAAAAAGCGGACAGTACCAGCTTTATGCCGAGCTTATAGAGCCGTCGGGTGTTGGCTCTTTGACGCTTGCTTTTGAACAGCTTAAAACAAAGCTTCTTTCAATGGGGCTTTTTGACGATGAACATAAAAAGGAAATTCCACGCTTCCCAAAACGTGTGGGAATTGTAACGTCAGAAACAGGTGCAGCCGTGCATGACATTATAACCGTGGCACAAAGACGTAACAAAGCAGTCAAGCTTGTGCTTTGCCCTGCACAAGTACAAGGCGAAAAAGCCGCCGAGTCTATAGCTTCGGCTATTTACCTTTTAAACAGGGAAAAAGCTTGTGACGTAATTATTGTTGGGCGTGGCGGCGGCTCAATAGAAGACTTGTGGGCGTTTAACGAAGAAAAGGTTGCAAGGGCAATTTATAATTCCAAAATACCAATAGTTTCGGCAGTCGGGCACGAAACAGACGTTACAATTGCCGACTTTGTTGCCGACTTGCGTGCGCCAACGCCTTCTGCCGCAGCCGAAATTTGCGTGCCAAGCCTTGAAGCACAAAAATCTTTGGTCGGTACGCTTACAAACGAACTTAACACAGCTATAGAAGAAATAATAAACGACTACAAGCAAACGCTTGAAGCCACAGGGTGCAAGCGTGCTTTAAAAACAATTGTTGAAACAATTTATAACGAGCAGATTTATGTATTGAACTTAACAAAACAGCTTAACAAAGAAATGAAAGCAAGGCTTAACGAAAAGAGGCAAGAGCTGTCTGCTCAAGCAAGCCTTCTTGAAAGCCTTTCACCTTTAAACGTTATTGGGCGTGGCTATGCGCTTTGCCGTGACGAAAAAGGAAACGTTTTGCAAACAGCGTGTGAAGCAAAGGCTTCGCATTTTATTAATATACAGTTTTCGGACGGTTGTGTAAACGCCGTTTTAACGGAGTGAAATTAGATGGCTTCCAGTAAAGAAAAAACTAAAACAAAGTTAAAGCCGAAAGGGTTTGAACAGGCTGTGTCTGAGCTTAGAGACATTGTTTCTTCAATAGAAAACGGCGAGTCAACTCTTTCAGAAGCGGTGGAGCTTTACAAAAAGGGTGTAGAGCTTTCGGTTTATTGTAATGAGTTTTTAAATAAAATAGAAGAAGAAGTAATTGTTTTAAGGCAATTAACAGAGAACGCAGAATCTGACGAGGGTTTTTCAGATGAATTATAAAGAAGAAATTGACAAACGTATTTTGCTTATAAACAATAAACTTGATGAATTACTTGTAAAAAAATATCCGGAAGTAATTTATGATGCAATGAAATACAGTGTTAGCGCAGGCGGAAAAAGGGTTCGTCCGCTTCTTTTGCTTTTGGCGTGTGAAGCGGTTGGCGGTAGCTTGGAAACGGCACTTCCTTTTGCGTGCGCCTTAGAAATGATACATACATATTCGCTTATACATGACGACTTGCCAGCAATGGACAACGACGACTTTCGCCGTGGCAAGCCTACAAACCACAAGGTTTTTGGCGAAGCGGTTGCGATTCTTTCTGGTGACGGGCTTTTAAACTTTGCGTATGAAGTTATGCTTAGGGAATGTGTAAAGCTTCCGCACGCTGTAAAGGCCGCACACGAAATTGCAGTTTGCGCCGGCGTTTGTGGAATGATTGGCGGACAAGTGGCAGACATTTTAAGCGAAGGCAAGCAAATTTCATCAGACGAGTTGGATTTTATACACTACAACAAAGCAGCAAGGCTTTTTCAAGCGGCGTTTGTTGCTGGGGGGATTGTCGGCTCTGTATCAGACGAAGCTTTTTTGGAAATGCTTTGTGATATAGGAGTAAAAATTGGTTTTTCATTCCAAATTAAAGACGACATTTTGGACTTAACAAGCGACATAGAAACGCTTGGCAAGCCAATTGGAAGCGACGAGAGAAACGAAAAGGCTACGTTTGTTTCTGTTCATGGAATGGAAAAAGCTGTAGAAACCTACAACGAATATTACTTGCAAGTTATGGAACAAATTAAAAAGCTTCCAAACCACGAGCTTTTGGCTTATTATGCTGAAATTATAATGAAAAGAGATAGATAAAATAACTGTTTTCCGCTTTTTAAAAGGCGGCGGTGTTTGGGGCAAAGCCCAATGTCTTAATTATTTTAAAAAAAGAAAAGAGGTTTTTCCTTGTCATTAACTTTTTACGAGCTAACATCAAACAAAATTTTATGGATAGCAATTTTTGCGTGGTTTGTAGCCCAACTAATAAAGGTTTTAATTGCGCTTGGCAAGGAAAAGCGAATTCGCCCTTCATTGTTTTTAGGCACAGGGGGTATGCCAAGCTCACACACGTCTTTTGTTACGGCAATGACAACGTCAATTGGCTTTGTGGAAGGGTTTAATTCTTCAATTTTTGCAGTTAGTGCAATTTTAAGCCTAATTGTAATGTCTGATGCCGCAGGAATACGCCGTGCAGCAGGCGAGCAGGCAAAGGTTATAAACAAGATTGCCGATGCTTTAGAACACGAAGGTGATTTGTTTGATAAAGAACTGAAAGAGCTTTTGGGCCACACACCTGTAGAAGTTTTTGGTGGGCTTGTGCTTGGCATTACGGTAGCAATTTTAATGAATTAGCATTAAAAAATTGGGTCAAGTGGATAGCCACTTGCGAGGTATAGCGCATAAGGTCTTCGTCTTTTATTGCCAACTCTTAATTAGAGCGTAGAGGGTAACATATGAATTTACTTAATAAAATTAACTCACCTAAAGACATTAAACAGCTAAACAAAAAACAGCTTGCTTCACTTTGCAGTGAAATCCGTGAGTTTTTAATTGTCTCGCTTTCAAAAACAGGTGGACACCTTGCTTCAAACCTTGGTGTTGTAGAGCTTACGGTTGCGTTGCACTATTGCTTTAACACACCTACCGACAAAATTGTTTGGGACGTAGGGCACCAAGCGTATGTTCACAAAATTTTGACAGGGCGCAAAGGTTTGTTTGGCAAGCTTAGAAAGTTAAACGGTTTAAGCGGCTTCCCAAAACCATCAGAAAGCCAGCACGACATGTTTTTGGCAGGGCACAGCTCTACGTCAATTTCTGTGGGGCTTGGCTTTTGCGCCGCAAGAGAGCTTGACAAAGCCGGCTATAGCGTTGTTTCTGTAATTGGTGACGGTGCAATGACAGGCGGCTTGGCATTTGAAGCTTTAAACAATGCTTCACGGCTACAGTCAAACTTTATTGTAATTTTAAACGACAACGAAATGTCTATTCAAGAAAACGTGGGCGGCATTTCAAGGGTTTTAACAGAGCTTCGCACAGCCCCAACATACCTTGGCGCAAAAGCTGACGTAAGCAAAATTCTTAAAAAAATTCCGCTTGTTGGCGAAGACATAAACCAGCTTGTCGAAAGGGCAAAAAACAGCCTGCGCTACTTTTTGCTTGACGGTGCAATGTTTTCCGAGTTCGGATTTAAATATGTCGGCCCTATAGATGGTCACAACTTGCCCGAGCTTATTTCTGTTTTAAACAGAGTTAAAAGAATAAAAGGCCCTGTGCTTGTGCATGTAAACACGAAAAAAGGCAAAGGCTACGAAATTGCTGAAAAAATGCCAGATGCCTTCCACGGTGTTGAACCGTTTGACATTAAAACAGGCAAACCTATAAACAAAAAAACTGGCACAAGCTTTTCGGACACTTTTGGAAATGCGCTAATTGACGTTGCAAAAGCTAACAGCAAAGTTGTTGCTATAACTGCCGCAATGCAAGGCGGCACAGGGTTAAACGGCTTTCAAAAGGTTTTCCCAAACCGCATTTTTGATGTAGGCATTGCCGAAGGGCACGCCGTAACTTTTGCGGCTGGGCTTGCAAAAAGCGGCTACGTTCCTGTGTTTGCGGTCTACTCAACGTTTTTGCAAAGGGCGTATGACCAAATTGTACACGACGTTTGCATTGAAAAACTGCCTGTCGTTTTTGCAATTGACAGGGCAGGCGTAGTTGGTGCAGACGGCGCAACACACCAAGGGCTTTTCGACCTTACTTACTTGGGAAATATTCCAAACATGACAGTTTTAGCCCCAAAAAACGGCACAGAGCTTAAACAAATGCTTTCGCTTGCTATTACGCTAAACAGCCCCGTTGCTATACGCTACCCACGGGAAAACGTTTCGGACAAGCCAGAAGATGTAACCATGCCTGTTGAGTTTGGTAAAGCAGAAGTTTTGATTGAAGGAAAAGACATTGCCATACTGTCGGTTGGGACAATGACAGCAACGTGCCTTTCTGTTTGCAACCGTTTAAAAGAAGAAGGGCTCAACCCAACGCTTATAAACCCACGGTTTATTAAACCACTGGATAATGAAATGGTTTCTTCTTTGAGAAACTACAAATACGTTTTCACTGTTGAGGACAACGTTTTGCAGGGCGGTTTTTCAACTATGGTTTGCGCAGGGCTTGCACAAAAAGGAATTTGCGTTCACCGTTTCACGGCGTTGGGTTTCCCAGATACATTTGTAGAGCAAGGCGAGCGAAAAGAAATTTTTGCGCTTTATAAGCTAGACGATGAAGGAATTTACAACAAAATTATTGAGGTAATAAATGAATAAAAGCGAAGCCGCTAAACGGCTTGATGTAATAGTTTCAGAAAAGTTTGGCTACAGCCGAGAGTTTTCAAAAGAACTTATCGAAAAAGGGCATGTATCAGTAAACGGCAAGACAGAAACTAAAGCTGGTCTGAAAGTTTTAGGTTATAACGAGGTATCTTGCAAAGCCCCCGAAACACTTTATGTAAGCCGTGGGGGGTACAAGCTGGAAAAAGCTTTATCATTTTTTGGAATTGAAGTAAGCGGCTTAACATGTGCCGACGTTGGTGCATCTACAGGCGGCTTCACCGACTGCTTGCTGCAAAACGGAGCGGCAAAAGTTTTTGCAATTGACAGCGGAAACGGACAGTTACATAATACACTTGCTGCTGATAAGAGAGTTGTTTCGCTTGAGGGCGTAAATGCAAAAGACATTTCTTGTGAGCTTGTCGGTTCTGCCGTTGACTTTGTTTGCATAGACGTTTCTTTTATTTCGGTAACAAAAATTGTTGCGCCTGTTAAACAATTGTTAAAAGACGGCGGAAAGCTTGTTTGCCTAATAAAACCACAGTTTGAAGTTGGGCGTGACGGCGTTTCAAAAAGCGGAGTTGTAAGGGACAAAAAGCTTCATGTAAAGGCAATTGATGGAGTTATAAACGCCTTTTCATCTGCTGGCTTGTCACTTATTGGGCTTACATTTTCACCAATAAAGGGAACAAGCGGAAATGTTGAATACCTTGCGCTTTTTGAAAATGAAGCTAGTGTAACAAAGGGTTTTAATTATAGCAAAATAGTAGAAGAAGCCTTTTTAATACTAAGAACCTGTGTTCAGTAAGCTGTTACCCATCTTTAAAGCGATTATTCCGCCATTCTTCGTTGTGGCGGCTTGACATAATTTTTCTATTATGCCTTCGCCACCACGCCTAGAATGGCGAAAAATGGCTGTTTTAAATCTGTGCAACCATTACTGAACACAGGTTCTAAAATAAAAATTGGTCAACGGTAAAACACTTGCGAGGTTATTATATGAACAAAAACGTAGGTATAATTTTAAACATGGATAAAGAAGGTGTGCTTGACTGTGCAGCAGAGGCATGTTCTTTGCTTGTGGAGCTTGGGTTTGTTCCGTTTTTAAAATGCGAAGTTGCAAACCTCATTTCCATGCCGCAATTCGCAAAGGAAGAAGACGAAATTTTTACAGAAACAAGTTTTGTTGTAGTTTTGGGCGGTGACGGAACTATGCTTCGTGTAGCTACAAAAGCTGCACTTTTTGGCGTGCCGCTTCTTGGTGTAAACTTTGGGCAGTTGGGGTACTTAACTGATGTCGAAAGGGTAGGAATGAAAGAAGCACTTAAAAAAGCATGTTCCGACAAATTTAAAACCGAACGCCGTATGATGCTTACACTTACACGTGAAAACGACGCAAAAAATGCAAAAAACCTTGCGTTAAACGAAGTTGTTCTTTCAAAAGGTGCGCTTACAAAAATGATACAAGTGAAGCTTAAAATAAACGGCGAGTACATTGACACTTACCGTACTGACGGAATTATTTTTTCCTCACCTACAGGCTCGACAGCGTATAACCTTTCGGCAGGCGGCCCAATTTTAAAGCCCAGCGACGAAATGGTAGCAATCACTTTTATTTGCCCGCACATGATGCACTCACGCCCTTTTGTTGTGTCGGCTGATGATATAATTGAAGCGCAAGTTGTCGGCAACAAGTCAGAAGACGCTGTAATTGTTTTGGACGGGCACACAACACTTAAATTAAATAATAATGAAACTATAAAAATTAAAGCGTCAAAAAAATATTATACAAACACAATCCACACTATGGGGTTTGGGTTTTACGACATATTAAGAAAAAAGATGGTTTTAAATAGAATGAACTGACACAATTGTGCTGCAAATTGGGATATGAATAATTGAAAAAACAAAGACCTTAGGGGCGCTGCCCCTAAAACCCCGCAAGGGGCTAGCCCCTTGACCCATTTTTTAAAAGATTTTACCATAATTTCTACGATTATTGATTCGCATTTGTATTGAAAGTGAGGTGAGCAAATGCTTGAAACACTACATATAAAAAACGTAGCTTTGTTTGAAGAAGCCGAAATTTCTTTTGGAAGCAACTTAAACATAATTTCAGGCGAAACAGGCGCAGGCAAATCTATGCTGATGGACGCAATAAACGTCCTTTTAGGCGAGCGTTTTGGCAAAGACAACATACGGCTTGGCGAAGCCTCAGCCTTTGTTGAAGGAATGTTCAACGTTTGGGACACTCAAGCAGTAGAAGCAATTAAAAACATAGGAATACACATAGACGAAGACAACATGCTGCTTATTTCACGTACTGTTACGTCTGAGGGCAAGTCTACTTGCCGTGCGAACGGCAGGGCAATTACTGTTTCTATGCTGAAAGAAATTTCTGGGTATTTAATCGACATTCACGGACAAAATAATACACGTTCCCTTTTAAACCCCAGCAGACATATGGAGCTTTTAGACGTATTTTGTAGTGTGGGGCTTTTATCTTTTAAGGAGCAGCTTGCAGAAAAAATAAAAGAATACAAAGCTATCACTGAACGAATTAAACAAATTTCTGGAGATGATAAAAACAGAGAAGCTTTAATAGAAATGTTAACATACCAACGTGATGAAATTAAAGAGGCGGCGCTTAAACCAAGCGAAGAAGCCGAGCTTACTTCACGCCTTCAAGTGCTTCAAAACAATGGGCGGCTTGTGAAGGCTTCGGCAGAAGCTTTTTCCCTTTTGAACGGCGAAGGCGAAGCAATGTCGGCAGTAGACCAGTTAAGCCGAGCAAAAGTTCTTGTAAACGAGCTTTGTGAGCTTTCGTTAGGCGACACGTCACTTTCTTCACTTTTGGAAACGTTGCAAGAAGCTTATGCACAAGCAGAAGAAGCTTCACGCACACTTAGACAGTACATAGACACTCTTAGCTTTGAGCCAGACGAGCTTTCAAATATTGAAGCTAGGCTTGACGTTATTTACAATTTAAAAAGGAAGTACGGCGGTTCTTTTCTAAGCATTTTCCACCACTATGAAAGTGTGGACAATAGGCTAAACGAGCTTCTTTCAAGCGACGACGAGTTAAACGAGCTAAACGCAAAAAAACGGCAATGCACAAAGCAGATTGTTTGGCTTTGCGAAGAAATGTCAGCGCTTCGCAAAAATGCGGCAGAAGCAATTAAGTCTCGCCTTACAGACGAGCTAAACGACCTAGGTATGCAAAACGTAAGGTTTGACATAATAATAGAAAGGAAGAAAGAATTTAGCGTAAGCGGCTTTGACAAAGTAGAGTTTTACATTTCGCCGAACGTAGGCGAACCAATGCGCCCGCTTGCAAAAATAGCTTCTGGCGGTGAAATGTCACGCTTTATGCTTGCGCTTAAAACAGTTCTTTCACGCTTTAGCGCAGACAGCGCAATGACTTTTGTGTTTGATGAAATTGACACAGGCGTAAGCGGCAAGGCGGCGCAAAAAGTAGCAGAAAAGCTTGCAGAAATTTCAAAGACACACCAATTAGTTTGCATTACGCACCTTCCGCAAATTGCGGCAATGGCAGACGTGCATTTTTTAATTGAAAAAACAGCGGACGACGAGCGCACAACAACAAACGTTTATCCGCTTGATGAAGAAGAAAGCGTTATGGAGCTTACACGGCTTCTTGGCGGCGCAGTAATTACAGACTCAACGGTAGTTGCGGCTAGAGAGCTTAAAGAAATGGCGCAAAGTTTTAAAACAAATATGCAATAAAGAGGGGGTAACGCAATTATGGACGAACGAACTGCAAAAGCCACGAAAACAGCCGTTACAGTAGGCGGGCTTTTAGTCGTTTTGGTACTTGTTGGCACAATTATTTTTGGCAGCTTTTACACCGTAAGTGAGCAAGAGCAAGCTATAGTTGTACAGTTTGGCAAGGCTATTGACGTGCAAAAGGCAGGGCTTCATTTTAAAATTCCGTTTATACAGTCGGTTATACCTGTAAGCATGGTTACAAAAAGTATGGAGCTTGGCTACAGGGTGATTGACGGACAATACGAAGACGTGGAAAGCGAAGCTTTTATGATTACAAAGGACTTTAACTTTGTTATGATTGATTTTTTCATTGAATACAAAGTTACAGACCCAATAAAGTATCGTTTCAAAGCAGTTAATTCAGATGAGCTTTTGCGAAACGCTTTGCAGGCAGAAGCTAGAAACGTTGTTTCAAGTTACGACGTAGACGACGTTTTAACAGTTGCAAAAACTGAAATTCAGTCAAAAATAAAAGAAGAAACACTTTTACGCCTTGACCAATACGACATTGGCATAAACGTAACAAACGTAACAATTCAAGACGCTGCACCACCAACGGAGGAAGTTAGAAGTGCGTTTAAAGACGTAGAAAACGCAAAGCAAGAAAAAGAAACCGAAATAAACACAGCCGAGCGTGAATACAACGAAAAAATTCCTTCGGCGAGAGCAAACGCCGACAAAATTTCAAAAGAAGCCGAAGGTATAAAGCTTGCAAGAATAAACGAAGCAAAAGGGCAAGTTGCACGTTTTGAAAACATGTTTAACGAGTACATCAAAAACCCTGCAATTACAAAAACTCGTATGTACCTTGAAGCACTCGAGCAAGTTATGCCTGGCGTAAAGGTTTACGTTGACAGCGGCAACGGTGCGTTGAAGCTTCTTAACTTAGAATAGGAGGGGATAAAATGGAAGTTATTCATGAGGAAGTTCCAAGAAAACCGAAAAAAGCAAACAAACTTGTTATTTTGCTTGTGATTATAGTTGCTTTAGCGATTGGTGCATTTTTGGGTTCAAATATGTTTTTTGTTTCTGTCCCCGAAAATTACAGCGTTTCTATAAAACGGTTTGACAAAGTTATAAATGTTTACACAACACCAGGGCTTTACTTTAAAACGCCTATAGACAACACAGTTTTTATTAAAAACAACGCTATCATTTACAATTTAAGCCCGTCAGACGTGTTGACGCTTGACAAAAAGGCTATGACTGTAAGCAGTTACGCTGTTTGGAAAATTAAAGACCCTTTGACATTTTTGCAAACGGCAGGAACAGAGGGTGAAGCCGAGCGTAGGCTTGACGCAACTGTTTTTAACGCTATCAAAAACTTGCTTGGCTCTATAGACCAGCTTGACATTATACGTATGCGTGGGCGTGACCTTGAAAACCAGCTTATTACGAACGTTGCAAAGCAAATGGAGTATTACGGCATTGAAGTTTCGGACATTAGAATAAAGCAGTTTGACTTGCCGACAGACAACAAAAACGCCGTTTACACAAGAATGATTTCCGAGCGGCAAAAAATAGCGGCGCAATACCGTGCAGAGGGTAAAGAAGCTGCTGATAAAATTCGTAATACAATTACGAAAGAAAGCATGGAAATTGAGTCGCAAGCAAAGGCGACATCTGCACAGCTTGTAGCCGAAGGTGAAAGCGAGTACATGCGTATTCTTGCGGAAGCTTACAGCGGTGAAGACCGTGCTGGGTTTTATGAATTTTTAAGGACACTTGACGCTTTGAAGGTTACTATGACAGGCGATAAGACAATTATTCTTCCGATAGATTCGCCGCTTACTAGGGTGCTTATTGGGCAGTAAGAAATTATAGATAAAATTTTGGGGAGCTTTTCTTTGGAAAAGTTCCCCTGTTTTTATTAAGCTTCCCAACCTTTACACACATCAACCCATTCAACCGCTTTTGCGTACCCAAAAAGCTCATCACACGAAAGCTCAATTGCACTGTTGCCGCTTCCACATGCTGGGAACACAGTGTCAAACCGTTTAAGTGACACGTCCAAGTAAACAGGTATTCCTTCTTTTATTCCAAAAGGGCAAACACCGCCTATAGCATGTCCAACCATTGAAATTACTTCTTCTGGTGTAAGCATTTTTGCTTTTGTTCCGTAAAGTGCCTTGTACTTTGAGTTGTCAATTTTTGCGTCGCCTGCTGTTACTATAAGAAAACAACTTTCGCCGTCTTTGCTTTTAAACGAAAGTGTTTTTGCTATGCGTGCAGGAATTACGTTTAATGTTTGTGCGGCAAGTTCTACCGTTGCGCTTGATGTTTCAAACTCCATTATTTTGTGCTCTAAGTTGTATTGCTTGAAATATTCCTTTACAGCTTCAATTGACATGCAGTTCACTCCATTTTATATTAGACCTCTTGCGAAATTATAAACGCCGTCTTTACGGTAAATTTACCGTTTCGGCTGCGTCACCAAAAGTCTTACTCACCTTTGGGTACGTGAGGTTTTTGCTTCCTTGCCAAATGAAAAATTTGCTCGTAAATTCGACAATTCTTATTTCGCAAGAAGTCTATTAAATTCAAGGGACTGGGCTGTGCTATAACTTTAAGCAGTTGCCCAATCCCCTATTTTTAAAAAGGTTTAACCTTAATAATGCGTAATTATTTCACATTAGTTAAAAGCCGCATTTTGTAAAGTATTTCTGAAAAATACAGCTCCTCCATAGGACGTGCAAAGTAAAACCCTTGCACAATGTCGCAGCCCAAATTCTTCAAAAGCTCCACATGCTCTTTTAATTCAACGCCCTCAGCAACTGTGTGTATGCCTAGCCGCTTCGCCATGTCTATTATGCAAAATAGCACGTTTTTTGTACGCTCCTCGTCGATTGTGTCAACAAAAAAGCTTCTATCAATTTTAACAACGTCAACTGGCAAGTTTTTCAAAAGCCCCAAAGACGAATAGCCTGTGCCAAAGTCGTCCATTGAAAGTGTAAACCCAGCGTCATGAAGCCCATTTAAAAACACGCAAAGGTCGTTTTCGTTGTCAAGCATAGCTGTTTCTGTAAGCTCAATTTCAAGCAGCTTTCGTGGAACGTTGTACTTGTCGGCTATTTCACAAAGGCTTTCCAAAAAAGTTGGGTTGTTCAAGTGCAGCCTTGAAAAGTTTACTGAAACTGTGGGTGCATCTACCCCTTCATCAAGCCACTTTCTAATTGTGGCACAAGTTTTTTCAAACATGTAAAAGTCAAGCTTTGTTATAAAGCCGTTTTTCTCAAACAGCGCAATAAAGTTTCCAGGGTAAACAATGTCAATGTCTTCTACCTTCCAGCGAACCAAAGCTTCTGCACCAACAATTTTTTCGTCAGCTAACCTGTATTTAGGCTGAAGAAACAAAAGAAACTCTCCGTTTTCTAAGGCAGGCTCCATTTTGTCTTCAATTTCCTTTTCCTTAATTGCAATTTGCTTTGTCGAGGCGTCATAGTTGCAAAACTTGTTGTCGTTTTTCTCCTTTGCCAAGCGGTGTGCAATGTTTACTTTTTCAAAAATTGCAGCAACATCAGTTTCGCCTTTTTCTATTGTGTACCTGCCAGCTGGAAAAGTAAGCTTATAGTTTAGCATACTTGCATTTAATTTGCAAAACGTTTCCGAAAACAAATGTCGATTATTCATGGCCTCGGCTTCAGGAGTTCGCCGTAACAAAGCTACAAACTCGTCAGAGCCTATTCTTCCATAAACCTCATGCTCTTTGTCATAAAGCGTTTCCATAGTTTTTGCCACATTTTTAAGAATTCTGTCGCCTTCAACAAAGCCGTAAAGCTCGTTCATTACTTTAAATCGGTCTACGTCAAACATTATCATGTGGTAGCCTACGTCTGGGTTGTTTTTTAAAAGTTGTTCGGCATCAAGCTTAAACTTAACAAAGTTACGCAGCCCTGTAAGCTCGTCGTAAAAAGCCTGTTTAAAAAGGTCGCCTTGAAGTTTTTTAATGTTAGTTGTCATGTTGTTTAGCGAGTTTGCAAGAACACTTATTTCGTCCTTTGTGTTAACACAAACTTTAACAGACAAGTCGCCTGTTCCAATTTTTTCTGCGTCCGATACCACCTTCAAAATCGGACGTGTTATAAAACGCCCCATACTATACGCTACAACTGTAGCAAACAAAATGCAAATTAAAATAGCTTCAAACAAATTTACAAAAACTCTGTTTATTCCAGAGTACATTTCTGCTACAGGCGGAACAATTCCCAAAACCCAGCCGTTTGCAAGCTTGCTGTAAGCAATTACGCTTTGCGTACCGTTGTCGTCAAAAGGAACTATTCCAAAAGGTGTTAACTTAATTTTTTGCGCTATTTCCTTGTACTTTCCGTCTTGGGTAGTTTCAAGGTTTTTTAACGTATTTTCAGCTTGGTTAACATACTTTGGGTGAATAATTATGTCAAGGTTTTCATTTAACAACATGGCATATCCGTGCTCATAAACTTTTATTTGCTGAACCTCATTGAACATCTTATCAAACACATAGTCTGTTCCTACAATACATATAAATTTGTTGTCCATGTAAATTGGAACTGTGTATGAAGCCATAGATATTGTTTTTCCACTTTTTAGTGTCCACTCGTAAGGGTCGGTCCAGTAAGCACCTCGTTTGCTTTGCGGACCTAACCACCATTGTTTCTTGTCGTCTTCTGTAGCTGGTGTTTGCAAATAAGAAAAATCTATGTAGTCTTGCCTTTCGGCTATTTTGTCGTCAGTTTCATCTATAAAATAAACATCGTGTGGGGTGTCTGACCATTCTGGACTAAAAAAAACATAGGCTGAAACGCTACGGGCACGGTTTTCTGCAAAACTTTTAATAAATTTTGCTAGCTCCACTTCGTACTTAGCCAAGTAATTTTTGTCGTTTTTTAGCTGCCCATAGTCAAGCGTATTGTGAATATAAATTTCAAGCTCTTTAACTTGTTCTTCTATAATGTCAAACTCTTTGCCAAACTGCCCAGAATAATATTTTGACATTAAAACAAGCATGTCTTCGGCTTCGCTTTGTGCCAAATCCCTGCCACCTTTAAGAACTATTGAGCCAAGAACTGCTGCAGTTAAAACGGAACAAACTAAAATTACAACAAAAATTTTACTGCTAATTTTACCCATTTAGTCAACTCCCTAAAAATGGACCTAATTATATTTACGTAAGCAAGCAGAAATTGTTTATATATTAACAATTGCAAGCTTATATTTGATTTTTGGAACAATACTGAATAAAACTCAAAAAAATTAAACATAATTTATATAATAATACACCTATTTAAGCTATTATTCAATGGTTTTTTACACAAAAATTATCCCCCTAATATTGCAAATGATGTAGGGGGAAATTCAAAAATTATAAATTAAAATTGCTTAATTACATTGTTAACTTGAAAAATAAGCTTTTCAACATCAATAGTTGTAAACGTGCCATTTTCATAAAGCACCTTGCCGTTACACATTGTCAAACACACGTCACGCCCTGTTGCCGAATATGTCACGGCAGAAGGGTAGTCGTAAATTGGTGTAAGGCTTGGAGTATTTAAGTCTAGCAAAATTATGTCGGCATCAAAGCCTTCTTTTATAATTCCGCTTTCGCCCCCTCTGCCTTGAGCCTTTGCGCCGTTTACTGTTGCCATTTTCAAAGCTTCGTATGCTGGAATAACAGTAGGGTCGTCACAGCTTGCTTTTTGCAAAATTGCCGCAAGCTTAATTTCTTCAAACAAGTCTTGCGTGTTGTTCGACGCAACTCCGTCTGTACCAAGCGCAACGTTTACACCTTTTTCAACCATTTTGGCAACTGGGGCAATTCCGCTTGCAAGCTTTAAATTTGAAACAGGGTTGTGTACAACTGTTGCACCGCATTTTGCTAAAATTTCCATGTCATTTTCTTCAAGCCAAACGCCGTGCGCCGCAATTACAGGCACGTCAAAAACGCCATTTTTGTAAAAAACTTCTGTAGGTGTCATGCCGTACTTTTCTTTGCACGCTTCATGCTCGTGCTTAGTTTCAGAAAGGTGAATGTGCATGTGCAAGCTGTTTTGTTTAGCAAACTCAACAACCTCGTGCCATGCTCTGTCAAACGAGGTGTATTCCCCGTGAATGCTTGCATCAAGGCGCACACGTCCGTCCCCTTTTTTGTGGTAATCGCTTAAAACACAAATTGATTCTTTGTACTCCTTGCAACTTAAAAAGTCGAAGTTTGGGTCAAACGTAATAACGCCGTTTGAAATTGAAGCTTTTACGCCTGTTTCAACTACAGCCCTTGCAATTTGCGGCAGCCCCAAGTACATGTCGGAAAAAGCAACCGTTCCACTTGCAACCATTTCAGCAATTGAAAGAGTCGCACCCAAATAAACCATTTCGTCAGTAAACTTTTGTTCTGCTGGGAAAATGTGGTCAAACAGCCATTCCTTTAGCTTTATGTCGTTGGCATACCCACGAAGTATTGACATAGGCGTGTGTGCATGGCAGTTTGTAAGCGCAGGCATTAAAAGCTTTTGTGTGCAGTCTATTACACGGCTTGCGCTTAACGTTTCATTAAATTGCCCGACATATTTTATTTTTCCACCGTCAACGCCGACACATACGTTTTTTAAAACAGGGCTTTCGTCGGACATTGTTAAAACGGCAGTTACGTTTTTAAAAAGAATATCCATTATATGATACCTCAAAGCTTGCCTTAAATCCTACCCAAAAAGCCCATCAAAAGGTTTGAAAAATAATCTCTGGCTTTAGCCGCTTCTTCCAAAACTTCTTCCTCCGAAAGAGCCTTGTCCAAAACACCAGCCGCCATGTTTGTAACAAGCGAAACACCAAGAATTTTCATTCCTGCATGGTTTGCAACAATACATTCAGGAACAGTTGACATGCCAACAACGTCGCCGCCCATTGTGCGAATTGCACGAATTTCAGCAGGTGTTTCATATTGCGGACCTGTCATGTAAAAATAAACGCCTTCCTTTAGTTTAAGCCCTTGCTCCTCGCCAACTTTTTTTGCAAGCTCAATGTAGTCTGTGTCGAAAGTGTGGCTCATGTCGCAAAAGCGTGGGCCAAAGTCTGGCAAGTTTTTGCCAATAAGTGGGTTTTTGCCCGAAAACATGATGTAGTCTTTCAAAACTATAAGCTCGCCAACTTTGTAAGAAGTGTTTACACCGCCGCAGGCGTTTGTAACAACCATAGTTTTTGCACCAAGAAGCTTTGCAACACGAATAGGATACGCTGCTTCTTCGGCCTCGTAGCCTTCGTAAAGGTGAAGCCTTCCTTGCATTACCATTACGTTTTTGCCTGAAAGTGTTCCAATTACAAACCGTCCTTCGTGCCCTGGGGCAGTAGACGCCTTAAAGTGTGGTATTTCGCTGTACGGAATGTGAATTGGGTTTTCAACCATTCCGCCCATAAAGCCAAGCCCTGAACCTAAAACCATTATTACGTCTGGCGTAAAGTCACCAATTTTTGACTTAATGTATTCTGCGCTTTGTTTGTACTCGTTTATTGTTAGCATGTTTTTCTCCTTAGCAATTTATATTTTTTATAATTATAATAGTATAACAAAAAGTATTAGTTTTCAAGCAAAAACTGCTTTACTTTGTTGTTATTTACATTTATAATTAAGTTGTATAAGTAGGAATTTGTTTTTCAACCTGTTTTTCAACCTGATTGGGGGAAGAAAATGAGTATTATAAGAGACAAGTCCCTTGCACCAATGGGGCTTAAAAAGATTGAATGGGTTAAAGAGTACATGCCTGTTCTTTCGCAAATTGAAAAGCGCTTTGAAGCGGAAAAGCCGTTTAAAGGGCTTAAAGTTGCTGTTTCTGTACACTTAGAAGCAAAAACTGCATACCTTGGGCTTGTGCTTAGGGCAGGCGGTGCAGATGTTGCTATTACTGGTTCAAACGTCCTTTCAACAAAGGACGACATTTGTGCTGCACTTGACAGCCTAGGAATGAACGTTTACGGCTGGCACAATGCAACCGAAGAAGAATATTTTTCGCACTTGAAAAAGACACTTGAGTTTTGCCCACACGTTATAATTGACGACGGCGGCGACTTGGTGGGCTTGTTGCACGGCGAATGTAAAGAGTATGCAAAAGACTTAATCGGCGGCTGTGAAGAAACTACAACAGGTATTCACAGGCTTAAAGCAAGGGTAGAGGAAGGCACGCTTAACTTCCCTATGATGGCTGTAAACGACGCAAACTGCAAATACCTTTTTGACAACGTTCATGGAACTGGTCAGTCCACTTGGGACGCTATTATGTACACAACAAACGTTATGCTTTCGGGCAAGGTTGTAGTTGTTGCTGGTTTTGGGCATTGCGGCTCTGGCATTGCTATGCGTGCAAGGGGGCTTGGCGCAAGGGTTGTTGTTACAGAAGTAAACCCTTTTAGGTGCCTTGAAGCGGCTATGGAAGGTTACGAAGTTTTAAAAATGGACGATGCGGCAAAAATCGGCGACTTTTTTGTTACGGCTACAGGCTGTAAAGACGTTATAACTAGCAAGCATTACGAAGTTATGAAAAATAATGTTTTAATTGCAAATGCTGGGCATTTTGATGTAGAGTTTAACAAACCAATGCTTCGTGAAATGTCGGAAAAGGTGGAAATGCGTAAGCCTTTTATAGATGGGTACTACTTAAAGGACGGCAGAGTAATAAACGTTTTGGCAGACGGCAGGCTTGTAAACATTGTTGCAGGCAACGGACACCCAGCGGATATTATGGATTTAAGCTTTGCAATTCAAGCTCTTTCGGCGCTTTACATTGCACAAAACGGCAAAAGCTTAAAGGCTGGGCTTTACAACGTTCCGGAACAAATTGACCGTGAAATAGCTGTAATGAAGCTTACCGCTATGGGGCTTGGGCTTGATGTTTTAACTAAGGAACAAGAGGATTATTTGAACAGTTCTGGTGAGTAGGTTTTTTTTGGTTAGTTTTTAGGGCAGGGGTGCTTTCCTGCTCTTTTGTTTTTTGGAGGTATAATGGAACAACTACAACAATTTATAAATGAAATTATAGAAACAAAGGCATATAAGATAATAGTAAGCAACCCAAACACGAAGTCGGCTGTTTATAAAAAAATAACGTACTCCTTGTACGAACAAGGCTACCTTTGCGAGCAGCTTACAGCAACACAAGCTTTTCACAAAACGGTAAACGAAGCTGATTTAAAAGAGCTGCTTGAACAATCAATAATAAACTACTCACAAATTAACGCATGGAGCGAAGCAACTGAATTTTCTGCAAGGGTAACAAAAAAAGGCAAGCCGTTAATTAGCAAGCGGTTAATTAAAGGGAAAACCGACAACGCCCCAGCAAAACTTACAGGGCACAACAGGGAGAAAAATTACATTTTAAAGGAAGGAAGTGTAATACCGCCGCTTGTTGACATGGGCGTTTTGACGCCAGACGGAAAAGTTGTAAAAGCAATGAGCGACAAGCTTCGCCAAATAAACCGCTTTCTTGAAATTATCGACGATGTTATAAAAGAAAACGAGCTTGAAAGCTTGAATATAATTGACTTTGGCTGTGGCAAGTCGTACCTTACTTTTGTTTTGTACTATTATTTTACCGAAATAAAAAAGCTTAAAATAAAAATGACAGGTGTCGACCTTAAAAAAGACGTAATAGAGTTTTGCAGCGCACTTTCCCAAAAGTACGGCTACGAAAACCTTTCGTTTGAAGTTGGTGACATTGAAGGGTATAAAAGTAAAACTCCAGTTGACATGGTAATTTCGCTGCACGCTTGCGACACAGCAACGGACTATGCACTTTTTAATGCAATTTGCTGGGACGCACGGTTTATTTTTTCTGTGCCTTGCTGCCAGCACGAGGTTAACGAACAAATAAATTGTTCGGCTTTGCCAATTTTTAAGGAATACGGAATTATAAAAAGCAGGTTTTCAGAGCTTCTTACCGACGCAATAAGGGGAAATTTGCTGACATATTGCGGCTATAAAACACAAATTATGGAATTTGTGGACTTGAGCCACACACCAAAAAACCTTTTGATTAGGGCACAAAAGGAGCTGCTCTCTAAGCAAGCTAGAATGAATGCCTATGCTGAAGCAAAAGAGACTTGCGACAAGTTTGGAATTAACCAAACACTTGTGCGGCTTATTGATGGGTTGAATTGATGGGTTGAATTGATGGGTTGAATAAGTAATTCTATAAGTGTTGATAACTTATCTAACTATAACATGCTTCTGCAATTGCAGCGGCAGAATTGTAAACATATTAGCCTGGCAAGTTAGTTTTTATGCAGTTGCAACTAAAATTCAATAGGTAAAATGATAATATTTAGCACAATACGATTATAGCGAATGGATAAAATGTATAATTTGTGCAAGAGTGCTATTAATTTATACAATCGTCCTATTACTGTGGTTTTTGCACTTAAAACCACAGTTTTTATATTAAATAATTTATGAATTTTGTACAGTTGAATTTTTGAAAAGTATAATCTATTAACAAAAAAATATAAAAAAATTAGTCAAATTTAGTGCGTAGATTACATCAATTTTTAAGTTTGTTAAAATAAATTCTGCTACTATACCAAATCGTTTAGGGAATATTGACAATGGCCTGTAGATATGTCATATTTTAATAACAAATTAAAAGTTATTGCTGATATTTAAGCACTAATCAACAACGTAAACTTGTCGACTAGCACTTAAAAAGTCTAATAATCATTTGAACTTTTAGTAAATAATTGTAGTATTTTTTTGTTAAGATTGGGGTGACTGAAAAAGCTTTAATGTGCAAAAATTAAAAAAAGTTACAGAAGCGTAATTTAGGTATGCCATACAAAAGCCAGTTATACGTTTCAGTATTTTTTAGAACTTTTTAATCAATGTAAAATTATATACTATGAAGGGGCATGATAGTATGTTTAAAAGGTTTAAACCTATTTTAGCACTTGTTGTATCTATGGTGCTTATTTTTCAGTCAAGCACGTTTGCTTTTGCTGAATATTACTATGAGCTTACAGGAACGGAACTTACTGGCGAACTTGAAGACGAACCGAATGTTGAAGACGAACCAAGTCTTGAAGACGAACCAAGTCTTGAAGATGAACCAAGTCTTGAAGATGAACCAAGTCTTGAAGACGAACCGAATGTTGAAGACGAAACATACTATGAATATGGGGCAGTAGAGCCATATGGTCTGGAAACGTTTGCTTCGGGCGTGTCTGCTTTTGGCGACAGCAGCATAGACGGTTTAACTGCACTTACTGCTTTGCAACAAGACGCAGTGTACAGTGAAAGCCTAATAAACCATAACTTCAACGGTACTGAAGCACAAGTTTTAAACATTTCAGACAGTTTTGGTAAAGGTACTTTTGCTTCACAGACTGTTGCACAATCTTTAACAGGGCTTAAAAACGGAAGCATTGTTGTACGCTTTAGGACAGCGGCGCAAAGCAAAGGTACTTTATTTGCAGCAGGCGGAGCTACAAAAAGCGTACAATTAGTTTCTAACGCAAATACAACGACCTATAGTAAATATAATATCCGTGTTAACTTTGACAATGTTCTAGGCTCAAAGCTTAATACAAGTTCGTCTACACCAAATCAATTGGACGACGGTCGTTGGCACACACTTGTTTACACAGCTGAGAATACTACAGGCGACAATAACAATGCTGTAGCGTATGTTGACGGGGTAAGGCTTTTAAACTGGCCTAGCACGACGCTTCCATTTTGGTTCAGCCATTTAGGTGCTATTGACAAGGTGCTTATTGGCGGTGCAAGGTATAACTCCCAAACTCTCCCAAATATAGAGGCAGGGAATGCGGCTTCATACTTTAACGGTCAAATTTCATATGTAACAATTGTTGACACTGTTTTAGATGCGACTACTGTTTCTTCAATTTCACCTCCAGCACGTTTCCCGGAATATGACGGAAGCCTTGACGGAAGTGATGGTATTACGAAGCTTGAGCAGTTAAGAAGCAATGCAATTTTAGATGTTCCTGTTGTTGACAGAAATTTCGACGGAACTGCTAATTCGTACATTGATGTTTCAAGTGCTTTTGGCACAGGTACATATGCAAACCAAACGGCAAGCGCATTAGTGGGTAAAAAGCAAGGCAGTATTATTATAAAGTTTAAAACTACAGCCGCCGATAAAGGTGCGCTTTTTGCGGCAAGCGATGCTACAAAAACTGCCCAAATAGTTGCAATGAAAAATTCAGGCGGAGCTTTTTCCGACAAGGATATTAGAGCTTTCTTCACTGGGGGGTCTAAATGGCAATTCCCAACAGGCAGCGCAATAAATGACGATAAATGGCACACACTTGTTTACACGGTTGAAGATTTGGGAACTTCAAACAAGCTTACAGCTTTTTTGGACGGCAATCAAATTGGAACATATACGGGTAGTGCATTGTTTTTCTTTAGCGTTTTAAGCTCTATTAACAAGTTTTACATAGGAAGCTCAGCTGCTTTGCCTACACTTGAAACAGCAGGTGAAGATGCAAACTTTAGCGGGAAAATAGCTTTTTTAACAATTGTAGATGAAGTAATTTCGGCAGCTGATGCGGCTATTATTTCACAAAACAATGCAACACCGCCGACAGAAACCACTGACCCTTCTTTATATGATATAGATTACAGTGGCTATGATGAAACATCAAAGGCAGCTCTTACAGCTATACAGTCTAATGCAATTTTAAACGAAGGGTTTAAAGGGCACGCATTTGACGGTACTGTCGGCAAAGTTGTAGACGTTTCAAACATGTCGGGTACAGGTACTTACCAAGGTGCTAGGGCAGTTAACAGCTTAAATGGTAAAAAGAACGGCAGTGTAATTGTGCGGTTTAAAACTTCAGCCACAAACAAAGGCACGCTGTTTACATTTAAAGGTTCAAGCGGCGCCGGGCAAGTAGTAGCTTTAAGCAACGCTGGTAGTTATAGTGACAAGTTTTTCCGTACAGACTTTTCTACTTCCACAGCTACAGGCTCCAAGCTTTCCAACGGAGCAAGCTTGCCAATTAATGATGGTAAGTGGCATACATTTGTTTATACAGCCCAAAATACAACTGGCGACAATTCAAAAGTTTTCGCATATTTAGATGGGGCTTTAGTAACTAACTATACAGCAGGTTCGGTACCGTTTTTTGTAAGCCACCTTGGCACGCTTGAAAAAATTTACATAGGCTCGCCAAGCAACGCACCGGTAGGCGACACTTCAGCACATTTTAGTGGTGAGATGGGCTTTGTTACAATTGTAGACAAGGTTCTTACACAGCAAGAAGTTAGTAGTATATCACCTGCACCAGAGCAAACTGAAGACGAAGCAAAAAATGACTTGAACAAATTGTTTACAAACGCCGCTGATAACACCTGGGTGTTTACAGGCGGTAACGAAGTGGTTGTAGACTCTGGTGTTTTAAAAGGCGCAAGAAACTTTGTTGGTCATTTTGAGGAGCGTATACGTTGGGAAATGGCAAGCACTACAGAAACACGCCAACGTTACGTTATAAACACAGCAAGGAATAATACATCAATTTCTGACATTAATGCAAACTTTGCCCAAATGGTTTCAAGCTTTAGCCCAAAGGCAGTTGCAGTAATGATTTCAAAGAAAGATTATAATAACGGTGATGCTGGGCTTTCGGCATTTAATGCAAGCTTAACAGAGCTTCTTGGGAAAATTTACGATATAGGTGCTGTACCTGTTATTTTAACGCCATACCCAGCAAACAACGCTGCGGACAATGCGAACATTGAAAAATATGTTAGTGAGGCTAAGTCACTTGCCAATTCCTCATTGTTTGTATATGACATCTATACAGCGTTAAAAGCAAATGCAAACTTATACGCAAATTCTTCGGCAGAAAGCTTGTCTACAGGAGGTCAGCTTGAGGTTGCAAAGGTTTTGTTCACAATGCTTGCAAAATCTCCAAGCAACCCTGCATGGCTTAATGAGGTAGTAAAAGATACAGTTAAAAACGTTAACACGCAAATAACAGCAACTGTTGATACAACTGCAAAAACTATATCTGTTTCTGTTCCTGCAACACACGGAACTACGGCTTACAGCTACGAGGTTGCCTTTGGTACACAAATTTATTCGGGCAGAGCTTCGTCAAACAACTTTGTTATAGACAAACTTCCTGCTACAGGCACATTCGAGCTTACAGTATGCAGTGAAGATGCTGGTAATAAAGTTAGGTTTAAGGCTGTTACTGGTTCAATGGAAAACACGGCAACAACTGTTAAAGAGCATCAAAATCAAAACCAAAGCGGAGCTATGCAAAACAGCATTGCAACCGTAATGAACAGCGGTAGCCAAAAAACTTGGCTATTTATGGGTGACAGCATTACACACGGAGCAGCCCACACAAAAGGTTACGATAGCGTTCCTCAGCTTTTTGAAAAGTTTTTGCGTGAAAAAGGCAGGGGTAACGACGTTGTTATAAACACGGCTGTTTCGGGGGCAAAAACTAGCGACACTTTGGCAAATATTAATGAACGGCTTAATAAATATAGCCCAGACGTTGTCGTTATAATGCTTGGAACAAACGACTTTGTAGACAACAACTTAGCAACATACAAAACTAACCTTAACGAAATAGTTAATAGAGTTAAAGCAAAAGGTGCAATACCTGTACTGCGTACACCAAACAGCACACTTCCACGTGAGCTTAGCGGTATTTCAAACGTGATAAGAGAAGTGGCAAGCGCACAAGATGTAATTTTGTCAGACAACTTTTCTGAGTGGGAAGCTTTGAGGGCTGAAAACCCAAAACTTTTAGACCACTGGATTCAAGCAGCTGACGGAACAAAGCTTCACCCAAATGTTAACGGGCAGCTTGCCATGTTCAAGTCATTGTTAAAGGCAATGGGGCAATACGACGAAAGCAGCGTTGTTGCAACGTTGGAATACCAAGTTAGCAACCCAACTACTCCATCACCTTTAGTAGCACAAGCTATTGTAGGAGATGATTATTACGAGCTTCAAGCAGAGAAGTTGCGTGATGCTTATTCCGTTGCTAATGCAGGCAAAACCATTTTGTCAATGGAGTTTGTTTTAACTACAAGTAACAACAGAGCTATAAGCAAAAAAGGCAAGTTAGAGGAATTTATTAGGCTTGAAAACATTCCTCAAGATACTTATACAGCAAAGGTTATTATTACAGACAACGTAGGTGACATTAAAGAGCTTGCAGTTTCTACGGAGAATATCCAAATAACAGGCGCAAATGTTACAATTAGCGGTGCTGTTGAAACATTTGCTACAGTTACGGCAAGCGTTGGGGCGCTTGAGCCTTCCAATGCAGAATATAGGTTTGACTGGTATTTAGACGGAGTGCGTGTAAGCACCGGACAAAGCTACAAAATTCCTTTATCGGCTAAAGGCAAAAGCTTAATGGTAAAACTTGTAGGTACAGGAAGCTTTAGTGGTGAATTTGCAAGCGTCGGCACGCAAATTGCCGAAGGTGCTTCGCCAGATTATACCGGCAACCTTGTAGCCCAAAGGTTTGATTTAATTGTAAACAGTAAAACTTCTTTAACAGACACAGAAAAAGCTTCTGTGTTAGCGTTAGAAGATGCTACAGTTTTGGTTAAATTTAAGAAAACAAGTTCTTCTTTGGGTGCTTTGTTTAGTGTAGGTTTAAGCACAGCAAGTAAATATGCGGCGTTTTATGCAAACGGTGCTACTTTAGGGTTTGAATCAGCAGGAACAAGCCCAACGCTTAACCTATCTGCTTCTGTTTTAAACCCATCATCATTTAACACTGTTGCAATTAAGTTTGACAAAGCTTCAAGTCAAGTTAAGCTTTTTGCAAACGGGCAGTTGGTAGCTACATCTTCTACGTTTGCACCATTTAAAAACGTAAGCGGCGACAATGTACAAATTGGCGGTTTGCTAAGAAGTGGAGCAGACTGGCCGTTTACAGGCGACATTGAATTTTTGCAGGTTTACAACATACCATTGGACGACGAAGAACTAGTGCACTTGACTACTATGCCTGTTGACGATTATGTTGACAACACGTTTTACCTCCTAGATGCAACAAGCACGGCTGCTCCAGGGGCAAACATGGGTTCTAACAATTTCAGAATTCCATTTATATACACATTAGAGAACGGCGGCGTTGTAGCTGGTGCGGACATTCGGTGGGGTAGTGCAATTGATGCGGCAGCTAATATTGACACTTCTCTTAGAGTTAGGCAAGCAGGATACGACAAAAGCGGACCTTCCGCAGGGTGGAGTGACATTTTTGTTCCAGACACAATGCACTTTAGAGATTGGGTAGACGGTCAGTTTACTTCCGCAACAGCATCATTTATTGACCCTGTAATTGTTCAAGACACTTTAGGAGCAGGCAAAGCAGGAACGACATATAAGGGTAAAGACGGAAGAATTTTCCTTATAGCCGACGCTTTCCCTTGGTTTGGTGGGCTTTGGAACACAAAAGGTTCTTACTTGGGTGATGGCTTTGCAACGGTTAACGGCAGAAAAATGCTGCTTGTTAAAACAACTAACAGCAAGTTCCCGCCTGAAGGAGGGAACATAAGAAACGGTAACGGACATGACGATTTCGGCGGACGTGGTGCATTTAACATGGTAGCTGACATATACGGCCCTAAAAATGCAAACGGAAACTATGATGTTTATGCCTTAAACGGTACACCTAGACCGTATGATGCTACAGGTGCAACAAAGGTTGATGACAGCAACTTGTCACTTGGTGCAAAATCATCAGTTTACGAGTTGAATTCTAACTACGAAGTTGTGAAAAATGGTGTACTTCAAAAGGTTTTCACAAAGAGCAACAGCGGCGTTACAAGCACACAAGTTCCAATGAACATTATGTATGAGGACTCTGAGCTTCAAATTATGAACATGTCGTACTTGTACTTGTTCTACAGTGACGACAATGGTTTAACTTGGTCTGAGCCTAAAAACATAAACGGAATGGTAGCTCGTGAAAACGCAACAGCTTACATTGTAGGGCCAGGACGTGGGCTGCAAATTCAAAATGGGCCTTACAAAGGCAGAATTGTTATTCCTGTTTACTACTTGGGTAGAAATGCAAAAAACAACGGTGCTAACCAACAATACTGCGAAGTTATTTACAGCGACGACGGCGGCGAAACTTGGCAAAACGGCGAATCGGTATTGAAAACATCTTCACCAGGTGTTTACACAACAGGTATACAAGACCTTAGCGAGCCTGCTCCTGTTGAAATGCCTGACGGTTCTATAAAAATGTATATGCGTACTCAATCAAGACCTTTAGCTGTTGCAACAAGCGTTGACGGCGGTGAAACTTGGATTGAATATGAAGAAAGTGTAAAAACGTTGGAGGGTGTTACAAACCGTTCCCAGTTTTCGGCTATCAAGTATAGCAAGCCTGTAGTTTCTGCTAAAGACGGCAATAGCTATGACGCAATTATGCTTGGGCTTCCTCGTGTAGCTGCACGTGCAGATGGTATAATTCGTACAGGTTTAGTAAAGCAAGACGGAACTTATCCAACTGGCGAAAATAAATATTTTGTAGATTTTGAATACAACTTTGATATTAACTACGGCACATATGCTTATTCTTGTATAACAGAACTACCAGACGGAAAAATTGGTGTTTTGCGTGAAACACAAGGGGACAAAAGGTTGGCATATGACGAGTTTAGCCCAGAATTAGTTTTGAATGAAAAGTTTAGGGTTTCAATTGACCCTAATGGCGGCACTGGCATTGCAAGTGAGCAAAGAAATTTGGTTGTTAACAAAGGTGACGTGCTTTCGATACCTAACGTTACGAAAGCTGGTTACATCTTTGTAGGCTGGTTTGCAAACAGCATTTTCGGAACGCCGTATGACACATCAAAGCCTGTTACTACAGCGTTAAATTTAATTGCTAAGTGGGCAAGGGCAGGAAACTTATCATTTGAAGTGTATACTCCAAACGCCTACTTTATTCAAAACAAAATGTACTACGATAGAAGCAGGGGCTTAACAGTTGACGAAATGTTTTCTTCGCTTTTTGTACTGCCGGCCAGCGCCCAATATTCAATAGTTAATGCTGACGGCTCACCAACTAACGGAAATGAAACATTAGTTGACGGAATGGTTTTAAAGCTTACAGTAGATTCTATTGAAGAACAGTTTGAGTTTGCTTCATCATACACAAATGCAGGAACAACGTGGGAGCAGTCTTACACTGCAAGCGAATTTAAGTCGTCTACACACTACTCAGCAGACGGGCCTTTGTCAAACATGGGTGACGGTAGCACTACTACTTTTGCTGGTACTGTAGGGGGACGTGCCGCTGGTGAGTGGCTGGACATTGTCCTAGAAAAAGTGGAGCTTGTTTCAGGCTTTGCATATTTGCCAAGACCGAATAATGGTAATGGTACAATTGGTTCACAAGGAAGCACAGCCAACAATGGAACAATCGGCTTTGACTCAATGGGTACCCCTGCCACTAAATATGAAATTCATGTTAGTACAGACGGCATAAGTTACACAAAGGTTGCAGAAGGTGATTGGACGGCTTCGTCACCACCAGACTGGAAATATGCTTATTTTGAAAAGCCAGTACCTGCAAAATTTGTAAGGCTGTACCGCCCAGGGTTTTTTGTCTTGGCAGCATCAGAGTTGCGTGCATTAAATGCTCAAGTAGCTGCAGATAATACGCCACCTGCTGTTTACCACACAATAAACGCAAGCGCAGGGGCTGGAGGAACAATTTCTCCTAGCGGAAGTGTAAGCGTTGAAGAAAATACTAGTAGAACATTTACGATTATAGCTAACACAGGGTACGTAATTGAAGATGTTTTGGTTGACAACGTAAGCGTAGGTGCTGTGCCAAGTTACACGTTTAACAATGTAACGCAAAACCATACAATTTCTGCAAGCTTTGCAGAGGATAACGTTGTAAACCCTGTTAGTTATACAATAACTGCAAGCGCAGGCACTGGAGGAACAATTTCTCCTAGCGGAAGCGTAAGCGTTGGGGAAAATGGCAGTGCAACATTTACAATTACAGCTAACGTAGTAGGGTACGTAATTGAAGATGTTTTGGTTGACAATGTAAGTGTAGGTGCTGTGCCAAGTTACACGTTTAACAATGTAACGCAAAACCATACAATTTCTGCAAGCTTTGCAGAGGATAACGTTGTAAACCCTGTTAGTTATACAATAACTGCAAGCGCAGGCACTGGAGGAACAATTTCTCCTAGCGGAAGCGTAAGCGTTGGGGAAAATGGCAGTGCAACATTTACAATTACAGCTAACGTAGTAGGGTACGTAATTGAAGATGTTTTGGTTGACAATGTAAGTGTAGGTGCTGTGCCAAGTTACACGTTTAACAATGTAACGCAAAACCATACAATTTCTGCAAGCTTTGCAGAGGATAACGTTGTAAACCCTGTCAGTTATACGATAACTGCAAGCGCAGGGGCTGGAGGAAGAATTACACCTAGTGGAAATGTAAGCGTTGATAAGAATGGTAGTGCAACATTTAATATTGCTGCAAATACAGGTTATGCAATTAAAAATGTTTTAGTAGATGGTGTCAGCGTAGGTGTTGTTAGAAGCTATACTTTTAACAATGTGACTAACAATCACACAATTTCTGCAAGCTTTTCTTCAACTGGAAGCGGCAGTACAAACAATAACACAAACGACACTACAAATGATAACACAAACGACACTACAAGCGGTGGCGGCACACAAGGTACTGGAGGTAGCAGTACTCCAGCAGCTACTACACCGCCAAGCCAAACAGAAACATTTGATATTTCTAAAACAACGACACAAACTACAACGACACTAAGCACAAACATTACTTCTACTACAACAACAAACGGTTCTTCAAAAGCAACAATTAACGATAAGCTTGTTGATGAAATCGTTAAACATGCACTGGAAGATAAAGCTAAGGGTGATGGTGCTTCAGCGGTTAAGGTTGAATTAAAAGTGGCTGCGCCTAGTGGCTCAACAAATGTTGAAGTGGCACTTTCAAAGGCGGCGATTAGCAAAATTGTTGGTAACGAAGTTAGCGTTTCTCTTACAACACCTTTTGCAACAATAGACTTTGACAGCAAAGCACTCAAACAAATTAATTCAAGTGCGAAAACTGGTATTAGTATTTCTGCAAGTGCTGTTAATAAACAGAAGCTTTCACAAAGCATACAGGAAACGTTGGGCGACAAACCTGTTTATAACTTTGAAGTGAAAAGCGGAAATAATTTAATATCTGACTTTGGAAGCGGAAAGGCTACAATTTCAATACCATATAAAGCTAAACAAGGTGAAAGTGCAACTGCTATAATTATATATTACTTAAACGACAAGGGAGAACTTGAAACTGTTCGTAACTGCAAGTACGACCCAGTTGCTCAAAGGATATATTTCACAACTAAGCATTTTTCAAAATATGCAGTTGGGCATAAGAAGTTAGCGTTTAAAGATGTAACAGGAAGCGAATGGTATGCACAATTTGTTGACTTTGCTGCTTCAAGAGAAATTTTAAACGGCTATGAAAACGGAAAGTTTGAACCAGCAAATGTCGTAACAAGGGGCATGTTTATTACAGCAATTGCAAATTTTGACCATGTTGATTTAAGCAATTTCAGCAAGGCGCAATTTGAGGACGTTGATGAAAACAGTTGGTACAGCGCACCTATATCTTGGGCAGTGAAAAATGGAATTGCAACAGGTGTAGGGCAAAACAAGTTTGCGCCAAACAAAGAAATTTCACGTGAGGAAATGGCTGTTATGCTTCACAGTTACTTACGCTACAAAGGCATTTCTTTGCCAGAGGTAGTAAAAGACACAAGCTTTACAGACAGTGAAAACATTAGCTCGTGGGCAAAGGTAGCTGTTGACAACATGAAGAACTACGGAATAGTTACTGGAATGGGCAACAACGCATATGCGCCAAAGGAAAAGGTTAACAGAGCAAGCATGGCTTCTGTGTTTACAAACTTGGTTAAAGCGACGGTTGAAGCAAACATTGTTGGAGCTCGTTAATAAGAATAACACCCTAAAGCAATTCCAGAAAATAACTTATAGAAGCGACGCACTTTTCACGAACGCTTCAATGTGAAAATATGCTGAAACTTATAGCGATTATTTTCGGAATTGCTGTAATGGTTGTTAATGACTGAAAAAATTATGCAGGAAAGCACTGCATAATTTTTTCAGTTTAAGTATAGGGCTTGCTTGAATATTACTATTGCAATTCCTTTTTTATTCGGCATTGTCTATGACTTAAAACGCCAAACGACTAGCCGTTTGGCTTGGCTTGCCAATATCTTTTAAAATTGGAATTGCTATAAAATATTTATTATTACACTTGGGGGTGTAAGATTTGAATAGCAAAAAGAAGTTTTTAAGCCTATTTTTAACTTTAATTTTAGTATCCCACGTTTTTGCACTTGACACTGTGTATGCTTTAAGCGTTACTAACGAGTTAGCAAACACAAGCACTGCGAGCGGCATTTATGAAATGCTTGGGAACGAGGCAATTAACGAAGAAGACACATCAGAAAATTCATCAGACAACTCATTAGACAATCAATTAGAAGAAGTAGACAACCCATTAGAAGAAGTACCTCCAGAAGAAGATTTAGAAGCTATAACAGAAGATGAAAATGATTTTGAGCAAGAGAATGAAGAACATTTTGTGGAAGCTTTTCCGCAAGATTCATTAATTAATGCGTATAGTTCTGCATTTGCACTAACAAATACTCTTGAGGATATTCAGCAAAGCGCAGTTTTTCACAAGGAGTATATCGGTGACGACATGGTCTTTAATGGCACTCGTGTTGACCCAATTACACTAAGCGCTGATGAAAAAGCAAAGCTGCAAAGCTTAGACAAGGGTAGTGTAATTGTAAGGTTTAAAAGCCGTGTACCAACAACGACTACTATCTACCCTGTGTTTTTTACAGCAGGTAAAACAATTGCTACCAATAATAACACTGCGGGTACTGCTAACTTTGCTCTGCTTGGCATGAATAACAATGCAACAAACGCTGACGGAACAAGGGGTTTAAGGTTTGACTTCCCAGGCAACGGAAGTTCAAGAGGGCCTCTAACTACAGGGTACGGCTCGGGTGACGGCTTATGGCACACGTTTATTTACACAGTAGACACAACTGTCGGCACAAGCGGTGAAAGGTTTTTTGCACTTGATGGCAAAGCAACTGTAACAACAGCAGGTGCAGGCTTTTTTACAACGGCATATGCACCAGCAACTACGCTTGACATACAAAACTTTGCAATTGGTGGCCCATTTGCAACATCTACAACTTACACTAAATTTACAGGAGAAATAGCTTTTATAACAATAACTGACAAAGTGCTTACACAAAGTGAAGCGGCGGCTATATCATTGCCGCAGTACAACTTAAAAGCAACACCACGTTACAGCTCAATAAGGCTTTCGTGGGACAGCGTTTATAACGCAACCTCATATACAATTGAAAGAAGCAGTGAGGAAAACGGCACTTTTTCAGTTTTGGCAAGCAATGTAACAACAACTTCCTACATAGACGAAACAGCAGGCGAATACCAAACTTATTATTACAGAGTAAAGGCTAACAACGAAAAGGCATTTTGTGCGCCTGTGTGCAATGAAACTCCTACAGGTTTTCAAACAATAAAAGACACAGCGGTGTTTGTTAAGGAATATTCAAGTGGTGAAGGCACATTTAACGGCACTGCCGCTGATATTGTGCAATTAACACCAGACCAGCAGTCTGCATTTGCAAACCTTGATAAAGGCACTGTAATTGTTAAATTTAAAACTACACAAACAGGTGGTGCTACTTACCCTGTTTTGGTAGGTGCTGGCAATTTTGGAAGCGGCAATACAGCACCTGCTAACGGTGCCTCAACACCGGCAATTACTGCTAACAATGCTTATATTTCTTTAAACAATCAATCTACTGGCAATAAATCACTTAGGTATGACTTCCCAGGGGACAGGTTTTCTCGGTTGGGCTTGCCGTTAACAGGCTACACCTCTAGCAATGGAGTGTGGCACACGTTTGCATACTCGGCAGACACAACAGTTAACAAAACAACGCCAGACCAAGCTAACGGTACAAAAATAGTTGCTTTTGACGGCACGGCATCAGCTCAAGAAAACGGAGCAGGCTTTTTTAAAAACACAAACGCAAACGTAAGCTTAAACCCAACAGCAATTTCAATTGGCGGGCCTACAAATACAACCACAAATTTTATTAACTTTATCGGTAACATTGAGTATGTAATTATATCGCCAGAATATCTTACACAGTCAGAAATGGCGGCTATAACTACAGCTAATGTAGTTACCGAAATAACAAACGTAAATGCAAAACCAAACTTTAATACAATTACACTTACATGGCAATCAAGCGTGCCTAACGTTGCGTACCAAGTGTTAAGGTCGTCCGAAGAACAAGGCACTTTTACAAGCATAGGCACAATAACATCTAGCACACAAAATTATACATACAAAGACACTACTGCCGGTGAAGAAGCAACATGGTTTTATAAAATAAAATCATCAGCAGGGGCAGAATCGCAGGTGTTTACAAATTTACAACCTACGGGTATGCAAGCTGTAAAGGACAATTCTGTGGTGTATATAGAGCTTTCGGACACAGATAAAGTGTTCGACGGAACAAAGGTACTTGATGCACGCAACAAAATTTCTGATATAACAGCACTAAGCAACCTTACAAGCGGCAGTGTAATTGTGAAGTACAAGCCAGCAAGCTATACGTCAAACAACCCTGTGCTTGTTGCAATGGGCTCCGACAGCACAACAAACTACGGTGCGGTGCTTTTGACAGGCTCGGACGCAAACGACAGGCGTATACGCACAGATTTTAACGGATACAGGCTTAACACAGGAACAACTGCTTCCTATAATTATGCAAACCAAAAATGGAACACCACTGTTTACAGTGTAAACAACAGCACAAGCACTAATAACCTTGTAAGAGCAAACAATGGCTTGGGCGAAGCAATTTCTGTAGCCGCAGCCACAAAGTTCTTTTTAAACGACGCCAACTTTTCTTCAAGCGGAGCATTTTATAATATCGGCGGTCACTCGGCAAACTTAGCTGGCAGTGGAGGAACTGGCACAGCAAAGTTTGCAGGCGAAATTGAGTACGTTTTGGTAACTAAAGAACCGTTTGACTTAGACGAGGCAACGGCAATTACAAAACCTACTACTTCTACTAAAAACGACATTACAAAGCTTTTTGATGATTCACCTGACAATACATGGGTATTTACAGGCTCATCAGAAATTTCGTCAAGCTCGCAAAATATAGGCGGAGCTAGAACGTTTATTGGTCATTTTGAGGAATATATTAGGTGGAACTTGCAGGCTGGAAGTGTTTTTAAACGCCAGCGTTACGTAATAAACACAGCAAAAGCAGGGCTTACCGTTTCCGAAATAAACGACAATTTTGATACACATGTTAAAAAGTATAAGCCTAAAGCTGTGGCTGTCATGGTTGATAAAAAGGATTTTTCAACTGACATTTCAAGCTTTAAGGCATCTTTACAAGGCATAGTAGACAAAATTTATGCAATGAATGCAGTACCTGTATTTATAACACCTTATAAGACAAATGATGCTTCAATAAATTTGCAAATTGAAGGCATTATTAATGCAATGAACGCAGTAGCATCTAATAACGCTGACATTCTTTTGGTTAACATTTATGCAAGTGCAAACACAGTGCAGTACCTAAACAGTAACAACACTATAAACGCAAATGGTCATTTGGCTGTTGCAAACGAATTAATTGGGGCTACGTGCGGTGGAACATTTAACCCAGCGGGCTTTGGTACAGAAGTTGTAGACAAAGTTGTTATTAACGCAAACAAAGCACCAACCGTTACAGTAGGAAGCGACGGCACTTCGCTTTCTGTTCAAATGCCTAGTGATTACGGCAGTACAGTATTGTATAGGTATGAGTTAACGTTAGACGGCACGTATTCTATTAAAGATACAGTAAACCAAAAAGCTTTTGCAATTAATAACTTGCAAGCGGATAAATCGTATGTGCTTAAAACATACGCAATTATTTCATCGAATAATGAACAAAAATTGCAAACTGTACAAGGTGTTATTACAGCAGGCAATGCTTCAACAGCAATTCCTCACCCGGAAAAAGGAACAATGCCTTCTGACTTAGCGGCAAAATGGAACAGTAGCGCACCTATGACATGGCTGTTTATAGGCGACAGCATTACGCACGGTGCGGCACACACATATGGCTATGACAGTGTTCCACAGTTGTTTGAAAAGTTTTTGGCAGAAGAAGGGCGTGCGAATGATATTATTATAAACGCCGCTGTTTCAAGCGCAAACGCAAGCACAGGCACAGAAGGTACGCTTAACCCAAGCTATAAGCCTTATAGGCTTGACAGGTACTTAGACAGTGACCCAAGCGGCACAAAAGCGGACGTTGTTGTAATAATGCTTGGCACTAATGACGCTGTTTTGTCGGGTATGACAGACACAGTGTTTAGAACAAACATTGAAACTATAGTTAACCAAGTAAGAGCAGCAGGTGCAATACCTATACTAAGGGCGGCAAACCCTGTTAACAAAAGCATAAACAGCGGAACACGTGCTGCAAACATGCCTGCTTATATTCAAAGAATAAGAGAAGTTGCAAGCCAAAAGGACGTACTGTTAATTGACCATTTTGAAGAATGGACGCAATTAATGGCAGGTGATATGCCTTTCTTGATAAACACAGCCGCAAACAAAACTTGGCTGAATGATGCGCTTCACCCAAATGCAAACGGTCAGTTGAACATGGTAAAGGCTATTATCAATAAAATAGGAAAATATAACGAAAACAGCATAATAGCTAATTTGTCATACAAATATTCCATGATACCAACGGTTTCTTCGGTAGACGTAACGCAGTTTATAACAGCAACCGAAAGCGGTTTTAAGCTAAACGTAGCGGCACTTCAAGCAGCTACAGCACAAACGCTGGACAGTGCAACTATAACTGTGTCTGAAAACTTAACAAGCCAGAAGGTGTTTTCAGTAACGACAAAAGACATGACAGCAACTGAGCTTGAAATTTTTGGGCTTGAAAGCAATTGTTTTTACCCTGTAAAAGTTTCGGCTACGCATAAAACTGCCAATGATGCTGGTATGCCAGTTACGTTTGCTACCAAAAATATTCAAACTTTGCAAAAGGTTGACAATACAAACGTAGTTGCATTAACTACACTGATAACAAAGCCGCCTTTTACGGTGGGCAGTGAATACGGCACATTAAACTATAGCAAGTTAAACGTACCACAGGCGAATGTTACATACAGCCTTGTTTCGGGCGCAGGAGATAATAATAACATGCTCTTTAGCGTTAATAACGATAAGCTTGTTATTAAAGGCGCTATTCACCAAGGCTCTCAATACACAATTAGGGTAAGGGCTACGGTAAATGGTGAAAGCTACGAAACTCCGCTAGTTATAAAAACAGGGTTGGAGGACAACTTAATTTACTACAACCGTGAAATTATGCTTGATAACGTATCCAAAGCAATTGAGTTTTCGCCTGAATTGTTCAATACAATGAAAACCCTTGAAGATATTACTGTTGTTGTTCAGTTTAAGCAAACAAACACAGGTGCTTATGGTGCTTTGTTTAGCCTTAGCAACGAAAACAATGCAAATGTGCATTTTAATTTATTGGCTAAGGGTTCAGAGTTTGCAATGCAAATTAGGGGGGTATCACCTGACATTGATAATAAAGTAGGCTCTGCGTTCCCGGCACCTTTTAAGTCGGGTGAGCTTAATACGCTTGCGTTTAAAGCAAAAAGCGGAGAAGGCTACAAAACTTTTGTAAACGGTGTGATTACTGACACAATTACAAAAACTGGTGTGGATTATAAGTTTGTTGACGACATTCCTGACTTAACTACTGGGCACATAGGAAAAACAAAGCGTGCGACTTCGGGAACAAATGCTGACTCATACCCATTTTTGGGCATTATTGCCGAAATTAAGGTGTATAACATAGCATTAGACGACAACGACTTACTAGAAGCAACAAGTGTAACAAAAAAGCCAAGCTTTTCTTTTGAAGACAACCACATAAACCTGTTTAATGCGTTTATGTCGGCAAGAAACACAAGCGTAAGCAAGGCTGATAACGCAGGCGCAAACTATTTCCGCATTCCGTCGCTTTTGTCAACAAAAAAAGGCAGTGTTATTGCCGCTATTGATGCACGCTTCGGCGGAACGACAGACTCGGCAAACAACATTGACATAACAGTAAGAACAAGGCAACCAGGAAGCAGCACTTGGACGGACGCCGCATTGCCAGCGTACTTTGGTGATTTTGATAATAGCAGCTATGTTTTGCCTGGCTCAAACATACCTACTTTTAACAGTGCGTCTTATATAGACCCAATTTTGTTAGAGGATAAAACCATTAACGAAAACGGCAGAATATTTATGATGATTGATGCCTTTCCGTCTAAAACAGGCAACACAGCCTCATCACCGCAAAAATTTGTGGCAGGAACAGGCTTTATTTCAATTGACGGAGAAAAGAAGTATTGGCTGCTAAAGAAGCAAGGCGAAACAGGCTACAACTACTATTTTAATGCAATTGACGTTGAGTCGGACGGCATGAGAACGATATACAAAGTAAGCGACAATACGCCAATTGCAGAGTACAGAGTAAACGCAATGTATGAGCTTGTTAAAAACGGAACAGCCCTTACAGTACCGCAAAAGAAGGCAACGTTAAGCGGCACTACACTTTCGCAAACAGGGTTTTCAGGTGGCAATGTTCCAATGAACATAATGTACGACACAGCCGACTTTACAGTTTTGCCAACAAGCTACCTGTACTTGTTTTATAGTGACGACCAAGGTGTTACATGGTCCGCCCCGAAAAATATTACAGGGTATGTTAAGCCGGAAGCTGCTGAATCAGCATTCTTTGGCGTAGGCCCTGGTGTAGGGTTGCAAATTAAAAACGGTACTTATGCAGGAAGGCTTGTGTTTACAGTATACGGCCCATCATGCAGAACAATTTACAGCGACGACCACGGTGTAACGTGGAATACGGGCACAAGCCCTCAATTTTCTACAGCAGAGCTTGGGCAAATGACAGAGTCACAAATAATTGAACTTCCAGACGGCTCTTTAAGGGTTTTTGCAAGAACTTCAAATGTAGGAAGAATTTCATACGCAACAAGCCTTGACGGTGGAGCAACATGGTCAAACGGTAAGCTTGACAGCAATTTGGCTTTAACTGGTGGAAGCGGTTGCCAACTTTCAATTATTAATTACAGTAAGCTTATTGACGGCAAGCCAGCAGTAATTTTATCTTCGCCTACAGCAGCAAGCCGAACAAATGGCTCGATAAGAATTGGCTTAATAGAAGACACTGGCAAAAGCGGCATAGATAAGTATGAAATTGTTTGGAAGTATGAAAAGAAAATTATAACAAATGCTCCTGGGGTTACAGGAAATGACTTTTTTGCATATTCCTGTTTAACAGAACTTTCTGACGGAAGTATAGCCATTTTGTATGAAAATACAAATTCTGTAAACCCGTTGGAAGATGCTATACGGTATGCAGAATATACACTTGAAGATTTAACAAAGCACAGGTTTACACCGTTAAATGCAACAGGCAGTATTATTTTGGCATCAGCAGGAAGAACAGGAAGCAACTATAACGTAACCGTAAAACTTGCATTTAATGGCGGCGTTGTAATGTCTAATGCTGAATGCTTAAATATTACGTATAACGGATTTACTGCAAAAATGAGTTTGCTTGAAAGCAGTGCTGATAAAAGCGAGTTTACTTACACATATTCAATACCAAATGCTGAAAACATTGACTTTGAAGTAAGCTTAGACAGCGGCACTACAATTTACTTGCAGTCGGGCGCATTAGTAAACAACAGTTCAATTTTACCTCTTAGCCTAAATACAGGTACTGCTTACGTGCCAGTTGAAAGAGTAGTAGTAAACCCAGAAACATTGTCACTTAGCATAGGCGACGAAGCTTCTTTGGAAGCCGACGTTTACCCGGAAAATGCAACAAACTCTGCTGTAGTGTGGAGCAGTAGCAACGAAAGCGTTGCAACCGTAAATGAGTGGGGCGTTGTATTTGCAGTTGGGCAAGGTTCGGCAATTATAACGGCTTCTACAGTTGAAGGTGATAACCACAATTTCTGTTACGTAACAGTTGGTGCAAATTCATCACCTGCTGATAAGGAAAGCCTTAATAATATTATAACGCTTGCTGAAAGCAAAACAGAAGCAGACTACACAGCTGACAGCTGGGCTATGCTGCTATTTGCACTTGATACGGCAAGGGTAATAAGTGCTAACGGAAGCGCAACGCAAGAAGAGGTTGACAACGCTTATAATGAGTTATACTCAGCAATAAGCGGCTTAGTTCTGTCACAGAGAATTGATAAAACCGCTTTAAACAGTTTGATAGATACGGCATTGCGTAAGGTGCAAGCAGACTACACTGCAAGCAGTTGGGCAGTGTTTGAAAGTGCATTGTCTGGGGCAAGGGCAGTTAGCAACAATGCCAGTGCTACTCAAACGCAAGTTGAGGTTGACAACGCTTATAATGAATTACAATCAGCTATAAGTAGCTTAGTTTTATCACAAAGAATTGATAAAACCGCTTTAAACAGTTTGATAGATACGGCATTGCGTAAGGTGCAAGCAGACTACACTGCAAGCAGTTGGGCAGTGTTTGAAAGTGCATTGTCTGGGGCAAGGGCAGTTAGCAACAATGCCAGTGCTACTCAAACGCAAGTTGAGGTTGACAACGCTTATAATGAATTACAATCAGCTATAAGTAGCTTAGTTTTATCACAAAGAATTGATAAAACCGCTTTAAACAGTTTGATAGATACGGCATTGCGTAAGGTGCAAGCAGACTACACTGCAAGCAGTTGGGCAGTGTTTGAAAGTGCATTGTCTGGGGCAAGGGCAGTGAGCAACAATGCAAGCGCTACTCAAACAGAAATTGATAATGCCAAAGTTGCTTTGGAAACAGCAATGCGAGGTTTGGTAGCAATACCAAAACCGCCTGTAAATAATTCAACAAATACAGACGAAAGCACCGACAACAGTGGGACAGGAAATCAAAGCACAACAACATTAAACGAAACAACAACGCCTGCTGTTGAAAGCAGTACCGAAAAGCCTGCTGCGTCAATTACACACAGCTTAACAAAGTATGATGACGATAATTCTACTTTATCAAGCACTTTAACGGTTCAAGGTACTGTTAAAGGCAGTGGTGTTACAGCTGAAATTAGTAATGATGTGGTAAACAAATTGATTGATGAGTCAAACAATAATTTAAGCAATGAAATAAATAAAGGAAGAAATGCAAGCATTGAACAAGTTATAGAGATTAATGTTCTCCTTAAAAATGGTGTTAACAAATCAGAGATAACAATACCTGTTGATGCAGTTAAAGCAATTGCTAATATGAGCAATGCAAAATTAAAAGTTACAATGGTTGCGTCAATTACCTTTGACAAAAAAGCTTTAAATGTAATTACCAGCGAAGCAAAGTCAAAAATAACTATTTCTTCTGCATTGCTTGAAGATTTAACGCAAGCACAAAAGTCGGCTTTAGCCGAAGGGCTAAAAGTAAGACCTATTTATGACTTTTCGGTAACAAACGAACGTGGCAAAGTGTCCGATTTTAAGGGCGGTAACGCATATGTTACTGTTCCATACAAATTGAAGCCAAATGAAAATGCAGGAAGTGTAGTGCTTTATCATTTGAGCGAAAGCGGCAAGCTTAAACCTGTTCAAAGTGCTTACATTGACGGAAAGGTTGTAGCAAGGCTAAAGCATTTTTCAAACTTTATTATAGGGTATAACAAGGTTAATTATGCTGGTGTACCTAATGATGCTTGGTATAAAAATGCAGTTGATTTTGCGGCTGCACGGCAAGTTATTAGCACAGACGAAAGCTCAAAATTCATTGGCGGCGCAAACATTACAAGAGCAGAATTTGCGGCTATGTTGTGCAAAGCACTGGATATACAACAACTTAACACAGGCGAAAACTTCAACGATGCCAGCGAAAGCCAATATGTGGGATACTTGGCGGCTATAAAACAGCTTGGAATTTCAAGCGGTGTTGGGGGCGGAAACTTTGCACCTAACAAAATTATTACTCGTGAGGAAATGCTGACATTGCTTTACAGTGCGCTGAATAAGGTTGAAGGACGGGTGAAGCAAAGTGGTACAAGCGGCACTTTGTTTGCCGATTATAATGATGCCTCAGATTGGTCAAAAAATGCAATAAATTATTTTGTGGAAAACAAAGTGATAAATGGCTACAATAACCGTTTATATCCAAAGGATTATGCAACAAAAGCAACTGCTGTACAGGTGATTTATGGCACAATTGTTATGAGGTTGTTTTTGTAGATAAAAAGTTAGGCTGAATATCATTGCGGTGTTCAGCCTAATGATTATTTGGGGGTATTTTACGTTGTAGTTAAAGGGTGGAATTGATGTATAATACAATAAGAAAAGCTCACAGGATAATGTGAGCCTTTTTTAAAAACGGAGAAAGCCGCATATGAATTGTTAGCCTACAAATTTTCATTAAAATATTATAAAGCAGTACAATAGCGGTTGTCCCTAAAGACGTGTTAAGCTCAAAAATATGATAAAAATGGCAATGAAACTTACTATATAGGAGTTATAAATACCAAAGGTGAGATTGTTATTCCGCAACAACAATGGGATATCCATGACGATTTTGCTACTATCACAAATCAATATTTTTTATCCGAAGGCATAATGTGGGTGTACAGCGGCGAAACGAAGGATGGCAAATATAGTTTAATTATCATTAGTAAGTCGTAAATATTTGTAGACTATAAAAAAATCAAGGTTGATTGCCTTGATTTTTCATGTTTTTTGAGTACAATAATAAAATTAGCTACTATTTTAAGAATAGTGTCATAAGTTTTTCTCTGATTTATTTCTGTAAAGAGGGGTGCATTTTTTGTCAAATGATAATAAAAATAGTGCAGTCAATATTGCGGTTGAAACTGAAAACAGACTATTTAATATGAGAGTGAATTACTTAATTATTAAATATGCTTGGATACATGTTAATAATGATAAAGATTGTTCAGTCTCAAAGTTATATGAGTATATGAATATTACTGATAGTGATTATTGCTACTGTGTTCAAGGGTCGTCAATATATTACGTAAAAAATAAGTTTTGCTATAGTATGGACACAATGGACAGAATGGACAGAATAAAAAAATAGGTTGAATATTCAGTCTTTTCTGTCATCATAATTTACTGGACAGTTTGGACAGAATGGACAGAATACAATAGTTAACCATTCCGTCCATTCTGTCTACTGTGTCCAAGAAGTATGCCATTCAAAAAAATACTGAAAATTAGGCATAATTTAAATTCTGACCACTGTGTCCATTCTGTCTACGTTGTGAAAAACTCCAAACAAAAACCAGCTCTAAGGCTGGCTATAGTTTTACGCTTCTATATGCAAATACTCTTTTAAACCATTTTGTAAAATCTGTGAGAAATTAACACCGTTTCTTTCAGCTTCTACATTTAACCACTGCGGAATAGTAAGGGTCTTTTTTACAACCTTGTTATTAATTCTAGCCCTTACAGGTGGCATAAACACCTCTACAAGCATAGTAGTTTCGTTATCTTCTAAATGAATATTTTTAATAGATGTAGGCTCGGGGATAGGCTCATTGTCCTTCTCCATACTCCACAGATGAAGCCCTAAAAGTTCCTTTGATACTTTGAAAATTTCATCTTCATTATCAGCACAAGTGAAGCAACCTTCTAAGTCGGGGAAGTCAATTGATATTCCGTCATCATCAAAGCTAACAACCGCAATGTAAGCATAAGTATCTTTCATTGATAATACCTCCTAATACACATATAAGGGGAAAAGGTGAAGGTCAGGCGTTATTGGAATTTAACGCCTGATTGTTGTTCAATCCTTTTTAAGGTTTTAATTGGTATATCTTTTTGAGGGTCTTTAACTGTTGTCTTTCCTTTTTTAGTAGGGTGTTTAAACTGGTGATGACTGCCCTCGCAAGCTACTTCGTACCAACCATCTTTTTGCAATATTTTTATTACTTCCTTTGATGAGTAGCTTTTCACGTTTTCCCCTACCTTATGTATATTATTATAACACGTGCTTTAACACGTGTCTAGGGTTTTTACAAATAATTTTCCATCGCTTCACCACCATCGTCAATAATGACCGGCTTTGATTCAATAGGCACATAATCAAACTTTGCGTCTGTAACTAGAATACCGCCATGGTTATCCATTTGCATGAAGTCCTTCATAAATCTGTCTTTTTCTTCTTTTAATTTTTCAGGGGATAAAATTTGAGCATTCTTCAAGACACCCCTTATATGTGCACTCGTCTGTATAGCCTTTATAATACCCTCATTCATGTTGTGGGCGACTTCTAACGCCGCAATCAACGCTGTATTTGGGTCGCCGAATAGTTCGTTATCGTTATAATTGCGTCGCAAGTGAATAATATCGCAATAGGGAAAAATATATTCAACTCCGTTGTTTATTAAAAACCTACAAAACAATTCTCCGCTTGGGTCAGTCATAAACTCAACATGCGAAGCTTTTAGCGGATAAATCCCATATAAAACGCCCTTGCCATCTCGAAGGAGTAGGGCAAAGGCGTTATTGTACAAAAAGTAATGTGTTACCATACGATAAAGCACGTCATATGCGTTTGCATATGGGTTAGGGCGTGTCTGTAGTAACCTATCAAGGTTTGGGTTACCATTATTGCGTCCTATTGAGGTGTTAATAATATGCGTGCCTCTAAGCTTGGCGGCATTTCGGGCTATTGCGTCAACAGCTCCACGGTAAATGTCGTTTGCATACGCATCTCCGCTAAATGGAGTAAATGCCTGTGCTGAACCTTCTACCACTTCTTGCTTGGGTGATGAAGGAGGGGCTTTCTGCTTTGTCTTGAACAGCCTTGCAAATATATTGCTCATACGGTAAGCCCCATTTCTTTTGGAAAATGACTTGAAGCAAATGGGCAACCAATGGGGCGTTGTATAATCGTCTACTTTTTCAACCAATGGCAAATTAAGAAATTTTCCACCTGTATAGTATTCTAACGCACTGCATGGGTATTTATAAACAAAGCCTTCCGATTCTAAGTATTGCAGAAACTTTATTGCTTCCTCGTTCCAGCCACACCACTGAATTACGTTGCGGTCACGGCACTACAAAGTACAAAACTTCCTTTGTAGTTATAGCCACTTTCTTCAAATATTTGCTCAATGTCAATCCATGTAGCTGAATCGTTTTCCGCAAGGAAGTTTATTATGCTTATCCTTGCAGCTTCTAATGTTTCCATATAATCATTCCTTTTTGTTTATACTTTAAGTGTAAATCGTAGGGTTTACTTCATAAATCGGGCTTGGCTTTTGTCCTGCTCCAATCCTATCTATTTGGGTTATTTCTCTTATGTAACCATACTCGTTTAAAATTGTAGTGGCTGCGCTATTTCTTCCACTTCTTTAAATTTACCTCTGCAAGCTCTATAGATGTCACGTTTAGACACTTTAGGCTGTCCCATCTTCTTAATCTTTTCGAGTACATACCTTGCACCCTGTATCCGTTCATCAGCACCCATAAGCTGATAAGCTGCCTTAGCATGTTCTAAAAAGTAATATCCTAGCTGTATAGCACTCTGCGTTATTTCTTCCGGAATAGGCGTTGTTGGTGCAAATACAAGCTGGTTAACAAGGTGTAATATTCCTGCCAATCTTAGAATAGCACCGTGCAACTTTCCGGCAAAGTCTGCGATGCTTTCCAAATCTTCTATAAGCCGTGGCTCTAATTCTTTGGCAAATGCCGCTGATAAAGCATAGGCTTCTGGGGATAATTGAAGTAGCTCGGGTTCTTCGCTCTGCTTCATGTCTAACAGGTCAAAGCACAATTCACGATAGCGTTGTTTGCACTCTGATGTTACAGGCTCGGTTTCAAATTCACGATATCCAACGCTTGATGTAGGCATAGAGTATAAAAAACGTGCAGTAAGCCCACGCCCTCTAAAAACCTCGTTTGTAACTAAGCCGCTTAATACTTGAGGTTGAATGATTAGCAAAACAGTTAGGCAAGGGTCTTTTATAAGTTCATTTTCTCTGCCTTTTCGGTCTACTCTTATAACATCACCACAATGTGCTTTCAGAAATGCGTCAATGTTTACGCTTTGGGAGTACCTACCGCCAAGTATTTCAAATATACCGCCCTCAGACGAAATAACGGACATTCTACCGTTATTTGCTGCAAGTAGTGATATTAATGCTTCGGGAATAATATCATCAGCTAATAACCTAAGGGGCTTAACTTCTTTGAAGCTAGTAAGCTCGTCCTGCTTCTCAAAAAGCAATTCCTTATCACCTTTACCTTTTGCCACTTGTGCCGCTAATTGCTCTATTTCCTTCACTAATAAGCTTTTTTCAAGCCTTGAACGATTCACTTCAACGGCATTTCTTTCGTTGTGCTTATACTCATATTCATTTATGTACTTGGTTAATAATGACATTATAGCGGACTTTCTTTCAGCCGGGTTTGCCACTATTACCGAATATAAGTTTAAAGGCTCTACCCAATCGGGCTTACCTTGAATTTTAAATTTACCCTGCACACAAGTAGCCATAACTGCCAAGCTTGCAACTGCTGCCATGTCTATAGGCGTTTTCGTCCAAAGTGCCGTTAAATAATATTTCCCAGTGGTATTCCAATATTTGTTTTTTATTAATGGCATAAGCATAATCACTAGGAAAATTAGGAACGTTATCAACGATTCTCGGCTTAGAAACTTCTTCTAATTGCTCAAGCAAGTGAATATTCTCGCATAAATAGTTGAAGTATTCTTGTTCCCATTGCCGAAACGCCTCTGCAAGCTTCTTATCTTTTTCACGTTTTAATGTTTCTTTGGCATACCGTGCCTTTTGTTAGGGTGTTACATCTTGCCTAAGTATATTTAAGCTGAAATCACTATCAAGTTTTTTAGCCGCTTCTATTGGCTCTAACCCATAGTATTTTGAACCTATAAAATATTAATTATTTACTGAAATAGTATTTTGACAATTTACTGCAAATCTGTTCTTAATCGTGTATATCTGCAAAAAGTCATGTGGTTAGGCTTACCTATTTCAATAGTATATTTGCTAAGTTGAGTAGAAAAATTCCCCCTTTATAATCAGGGGGAATGAAAATATTTATAAATTTTTCCTAAGAAGTCAATAATGTTTTCAAAGACGTTACAATTATGATTGATAGCCCTCATCAGTTAAAAGATTGAACAGAAATAAGTCTAAACTTCAAGTAAACTATCCAAAACCAAATGCCGTGGAAGCCCGTCAGCCATAATTGGCGTAAGCTCGCCTTGGATAAGTGGGTTTACGTAGCTAACAAATTCCTTTGAAACAAAAGTTCCGTCGTTAATTATCCATTCATCAGGAATGCACTTTTCCACGTTTGCAATGTGCGAAACGTCGGCTAGTGACGTTGAAATGTCGTAAGGGTCGTTTGACAAACGGTCAAAAATTACAACTTTGCCTGTTTCACCGCTGAACGACGCCTTTACAGCTTGGCCACCGGCAAGAAAAGCTTCGGTAACGTCAACAAGTGACGTAATGTGCGAAGCACACCTTTGAAGCGTGCTAAGCTCTACAGCACGAGTTTTGCACCCAAGCTGGGTTGCAAGCATGTCCGCCAAAAAGTGCGCCGTGCCGCCAAGCGTTTTATGCCCAAAGCTGTCTTCAAACATGTTTTTCCTGCTCATTTCGCAAACATAAGAGCCTTCGGGTGTTCTAAGCCCTTCAGAAACGGCAATTACGAGAGATTTTTTAATTCTTTGCATTTTTCTTGTATGCTCAACAAATTTTTCAAGCTCAAATTCTTTTTCTGGAATGTAAATCATGTCTGGGCCTTCGCAGTCTTCCGTTTTTGCAAGCGCAGAAGAAGCAGTAAGCCAGCCAGCGTGCCGCCCCATAATTTCAACAATTGTAATGTTTTTAATGTCGTAAACCAAGCTGTCACGAATTAATTCTTTCATTACGCTGCCAATGTATTTTGCGGCGCTTCCAAAGCCAGGCGTGTGGTCTGTTACGGCAAGGTCGTTGTCAATTGTTTTTGGCACACCCATAAAATTAATTTTATGGTTTTTAGCTTTTGCGTATGTAGAAAGCTTTTTTATGGTGTCCATAGAGTCGTTTCCGCCAATATAAAAGAAGTGCTCAATTTCAAGCTTGTTTAAAATGTTAAAAATGTCCTCGTAAACTTCTTCGTTTTCCTCAATTTCAGGAAGCTTGTAGCGGCACGAGCCAAGGTATGACGAAGGTGTACGCTTTAAAATTTCTACGTCAAGGCTGTTTTGAATATATTCCGAAAGGTCAACAAAGCGGTTTTGCAAAAGCCCTTGTATACCGTGGCGCATACCGATAATTTTGCGTGCATGCCTGTCTTTTGCTGTTTTAAAAACCCCTGCAAGGCTGGAATTTATAACAGCCGTAGGACCTCCAGACTGACCAACCATTACGTTACCCATTGAAGTCATGTAAACACTCCTTTATACAAATTTATCGCAATTTGAATAAACAGTTCACCATTTTGCGTCAAAAAATCGTTGAAGCGTTCGATATTTTTGCCGCAAAATTGATTGGTGACTACAAAAACTCAAATTGCTTTAATTACCAAATTTTATTAAATTATACCAGTACAAGCTTGTTAATACAATAGCGTATATAACAATTTAACAATTGTATATAAAAATTAGCTTTATGGGCAAATAATATAGCTATAAAACTATACTAGGAGAAGAAGATGAAATGAACCCAACAAAAATTTACTATGAACCAAACATTGTTAATTACGAACTAGGTAGAATGCTAAAGGAAAAGTTTAAGGACAAGCCGTGGTATGAAATTGAGAACCACAATAACATAGCAGAGCTGAGGGAAAACCCAAACACCGAATTTGTTAAGATGAAAAACTATCTTATAATTGGGACAAGAAAAACCCATAAATATGTAGACAACAAAAAAACGTCGGACTACCTTGTTCCGTATACGTCGTCTGGTTGCAGTGCAATGTGCTTGTACTGTTACCTTGTTTGCAATTACAACAAGTGTTCGTATTTAAGGCTTTTTGTAAACAGAGAGCAAATGCTTGATAAGCTAATAAAAACTGCAAATAATCCAAACAAGGAGCTTACGTTTGAAATTGGAAGCAACAGCGACTTAGTTTTGGAAAACATGATAACAGGAAATTTGGTTTTTACAGTTGAACGCTTTGGGAAATATGAAAAAGGGTTTATTACTTTTCCAACAAAGTTTTCCACGGTTGAGCCGCTTTTAGGTCTTTCGCACAATGGTCGTACTGTTGTAAGAATGAGTGTAAACCCACAAGAGGTTATAACAAAAATTGAAATAGGCACGTCAAACCTAAAAAGCCGAATTAAAGCTATAAACGCCCTGTGTGACGACGGGTACAAAATTGGAATTTTAATTGCACCTGTTGTAATGGTTGAAAACTGGAAAGCTTTATATGTTGAGCTTTTAGACATTTTAAGTGACGGCTTAACAGAACGTGCAAAGGAAAAATTGTTTATTGAGATAATTTTTATGACATACAGTTATGTTCACAGGGCAATTAACAACCAAGCTTTTCCAAACGCTGTTGAGCTTTACAGCAAGGAACTTATGACAGGGCGAGGAATGGGGAAGTATTGCTACAGGCAGGAACTGCGGCAGGACGGTGAAGTTTTTTTGCGTGAGGAAATTGGCAAACGGTTTTCTGGTGATAAAATTGTTTATGTAGTATAGTCAAGTAATTGTTTTTCCAAAAACTTCCGATATATATTTGAATATATATAAGGGGAGGTTTTGTATTTGGACGGAATTAGCAGGCTTGACACAGCACATTATAAAAGCGCTGCAAAGCAAAATGTGCTTGGCAAAGTGATAAATGCTTCAAGCCTAAGCCTAAAAGAAAGAATTGTACTATGCGAAATTAAGGAAATTATTAGTTCGCTTAACATAAACACGGAGGTTTTTGTTGGAGAAGAAAAAAAGCTTGAAAACGGGTTGAGGCTAGAGGTTATAGGTTTAGTCGGCTATGATGCAAGCGGAAGAGACGTTTTTTCAATTAACGAAACTATTGTTAAAAAAATGTCGGAGGACGAAAGCTACAAAGCAGAAATGCTAGAAGAAATACGAAAGCTTGCCGACAACAAAAAACAAACAACAACTACAAACGAAACCGAAAGCAAGCAAAAAGGAATTTCGCCAGCAAACATTTCATCTTCTTTTTTTATGGACTTTTGGAACGAGGACGACGAAAAAAGCAAGCTTGTTGTAAAAAAGCTTCTTGGGCACTCGGTACAGTCGGTTGCATCGAAGTATGAAGGGAATTTGGCTTTTGGGAGAAAATGAAGCGTAAGTTCCTCTGCAAATGCAGGGGAACTTTTTCATGTTTAAAAGCGTTTCCAAAAGGAAACCCAAATCCAAAACTATTAGGCAGTATGCTTCTCTATGCCAATGTCGCTAAAAAATTGAAATGCTATAATTAATCATTATGGTGCTTTTCTTCGGTGACATGTTCAGTTTTAAGCCCATTCAAATAACTTTCAAGCTGGTCAACTTTCCCATAAATTTTTTCAAGCTTAATATCATTAAAATCCTTGACATAGTGCCTAATAAGAATGTTATAATCTTCTTTGAACTCGTCTAAAAGCTGCCTTTGAGAAGAAATAGAGTTTGATATGTCGCTAAGCTGCCTTATAGTGTTGGCTTTTATTTTGTCGGCTTCACGGTTTGCGTTTTCTATAATGTTGTCGGCAGCTATTTGTGCGTTTACTATGGCGTTTTTAATTGCCGCATCAATTTCTTTATATTCTTTAACGGCTTGCTCAAGCGTTTCGATATAGCTATCTACTTCGGCAGGGTCGTAACCCTTTTTTACATAACTAAACCTGGCAGACATAGTATCCCTCACTTTTTATGGTAATTTCTTCAATTAATTATTATAATAGTAGCATGAAGTTTTATACTTGGCAATACTTTTTAAAAACTAAAGGTGACTAAATGGATTATATTTACTATATGAGCGAAGCAATAAAAAATGCTAAGCTTGCGCTAAACGAAAATGAAGTTCCAATTGGCTGTGTAATCGTTTGCGAAGGCAAAATTATTGCAAGCGGCTACAACTTGCGCACAACTATGAAAAACTCGCTTTACCACGCAGAAATAATTGCTATAAACGAGGCGTGCAGGCGAATTGGCGATTGGCGGCTTGAAGGCTGCACAATGTTTGTTACAGTAGAGCCGTGCCCAATGTGTGCAGGCGCAATTGTTCAGGCAAGAATGGAGAGGTGCGTTTTTGGAACACGAAACAAAAAAGCTGGGTGCGGCGGTTCAATTTTAAACATTTTGGAGGAGCCGTGCTTTAACCACCAAGTGGAAGTTGTTGAGGGTGTGCTGGCTGATGAATGTAAAGAGCTTATGCAAAGTTTTTTTAGGGGAATGCGTGGGAAAATTGAGAAATAAAATTTAATTTGCAACTAGGGTCTATCCGACAAATAAAATTTGCACAAAATCGGCAGTTTTTCCGCCTGACTTCGTTAGAATTTCTTGTCTAACTTCTAGTTATGCCTGCGAAATTCTGCCTCGTCAGACAAAAAACTGCTCGATTTGTGCAAAACTTATAATTATCGGATACACCCTAGACAATCAATGCTTAATATGATATTATGTAAGCAACAAAAAGAGAGAGTGCGGAAACACTCCCCCTTAGCATATCATTTGCGGTATGACTGAACTCAAATGATTAATTCGAGTTACAAAAATAAGCCAGACCATTCTGAGGGCGGCTTATTTTTTTGTGCTCTTATATGTCAAATATGTAGCTAAAGCCATTTCCGTTATAAATTCTACCAAAAAAACTTCCAAGCATGTACCATTTAGCAACTATACACATATACTATAATTGAAATAAAATTACTTATGAAGAAAGGAGGGTTATTAATGTCGGATAATGAAAACAACAATGTTGTATTAGATGAAAATGAAACTTGTCCTGCTACTGGTTATCAATCGGTTTCGGTATGTGTTCCAGTTGAAGTAAAGCCTTATGCAAAAACAGGTAAAACTGTAACAAAGTGCTGCGGCAAGCCAAAGGTTTCATCAGGCAGTGAGACATGCCCAGGCGAAAAAAACAGCCCATGTTTTTTTACAGTAAGCCAAGTGTTAGTAATTGCTGTTCCAGTAGAATTTGGGGCTGATGCAAAAGTTGGTGACACGTACATCAACTGTCTTGGAGCTTCAACAAGTGATGCTTGCCCAGAAGTGGAACAATAGAGTAAGTAAAAAACTTTTGACATAAATATACATATAGCAATTCCGTTTTAATATAGATTAAAATGGAATTGCTATACTCACATTTCATTATGTTAACCCATTAATAATTCACTCTAATTAAAATATCACAACCATCGTCTTGCTCCTCAAGTATGTACTCTGCGCTAATGCCCATGTTTACAAGCATTTCAACGCTTTGCTTAACAGTGTTTGTAAAAAGGCGAATGTCCTTTACGCACCGCTTAATAATCTTTCGGTTTTCGCCATCTTTTTCAATAGCAGACTTGTTTTCAGTAAGCAAACGTTCGATAAGTTCCTCGGTGTTTTTTACGGTTAAGCCATTTTTCACTATTTTGTCAACAATGTCAAGCTGAACCTTTTCGTCAGCTAGGCGCAAAAGCGCACGAGCGTGGCGTTCTGTAAGCTCGTTTTCAAGCAGTTTTTTTTGAACAGTTTTGGGTAGCTTTAAAAGCCTAATTTTGTTTGCTATACTAGACTGACTTTTGCCAAGCTTTTCGGCAAGTTGCTCTTGCGTAAATGAATAGTCATGCATTAAGTTTTGAAACCCCTCAGCTTCCTCTATGAAGTTTAAATTTTGTCTTTGCAAGTTTTCAATTATGGCAATCACTGCCGACTCTTGGTCGTTTATGTTTATGACAATGGCAGGGATAGTTTCAAGCCCAACAAGTTTTGAAGCCCTAAGCCGCCTTTCGCCTGTGACAAGTTCGTAGCCGTTGCCGTTTATAAGCCTGACAGAAATTGGCTGAATAATGCCAAATTCTTTTATAGAGCGTGAAAGTTCCTCAAGGCTTGCACTGTCAAAAAAGCGTCTGGGCTGGTATGGGTTTGGCTTGATTTTGTCTACGGCAATGTTTACAATTTCTCTTTCTGTCAAAAGCACTGCACTTGACATATTTTTTCCCCCTTGTAAAAAAACTTAAAAAATTGTTTGGAAATGATATCACTTGTCCAATTATACCATTATTTACCATTGGGAAATTAATTGTGAAAATATTTTGAATTGTTTTGTTTCGGCAAAATAATAAAAAAAGCCCTATCAAATTATAGGGCTTTTAAGAGGTTTGCCTGCTTTTCTTGGGTAAATTGTCGGAGTTTCTTTTATTTTGTTTATAACAATTAAACTGTGGGTAATGTCGGTAAATGGAATTTTAACTTGCTTAACGTCCGAAATTTCGCCGCCAAGCGTCTTAATTGCTTTTTTTGCGTCAGCAATTTCGGCGTTTGCGTCAGCACCTTTCATTGAAACAAATTTTCCGCCAAGTTTTACAAGCGGCAAGCAATATTCCGACAAAACATTTAGTTGGCTTACGGCACGAGAAACAGCAAAGTCGTATGCTTGCCTGTGGGCAACTTCTTGTGCGGCGTCCTCGGCTCGTCCGTGGAAAAAAGAAACTTCGGAAAGTTCTAGCTTTTCTGTAAGCTCACGCAAAAAGTTTAGCTTTTTGTTTACAGAGTCAAGAAGCGTAAGCTTTAGGCTTGGACGCATAATTTTAAGCGGCATAGAGGGGAAGCCGGCACCTGTGCCAACGTCAATTAATGAACTGTTCTCATTTTCTATTACAGAAAGAACTGTTAAGCTGTCTGCAAAATGCTTTAAAACAATTTCTTCCTGTGACGTTATTGCTGTTAAGTTTATTTTTTCGTTCCACTCGAGAAGAAGCCGCCTGTATTCTGAAAAATGAAAAAGCTGTTTGTCCGTTATGGAAAAGCCAAGTTCTGTAAGGCTGTTTTTTAATAGTTCCAAAATGATTCTCCTTTTGTATTTTAGGGGTCAATGAGCCAGCCCCAAGGTTCTCACAAACAAACCTAAGGCGTGGGAAAACCCCACGCCAATTATAGTTTATTGTTCTCTTTCAATAGAATAAATTTTCCATTTACTAATGCTGTCAGGTTCTTTTACCATATGCAAGTGTACAATGCTGCCCTTTTTAAAACCGTCGTTGCTTTCTTCTCCGCTGTCATCTGCCATTACGAGAATAGAATTTGTTTTATAATTTTTAGGGCGTTTATCAAACTCTGCTTTGACTAAGTGCTTATAGTGTTGCATGTCGTAAAAAATGTCTGAAAGTGCTAAAAGGTTTGACGGGCTTGCTGTAGCTTTGCTCATGTACGTCATTGCCTCGTCGTAACTAAAGTTTGAAATTGCATCAAGAAACAGCTTAACGGTGCTTGCTTCCTCGGCATGTTTTATGCTTAAACTTTCAAAAAGCGAGCTTTTGCGAAACCTTTGTGGCAAGGCTAAAGAAACATTTAAGCTGCCGTTTTGTACAGGCATAAAATATCCGTATTTGCTCAAATTAAAACGCCTCCTGTACGCTTATATACTAATTTGTGAATGAATGGTTTTATGCTAAATTTAGAGTGTACTTTTTTAAACTAGTTCATTCACAAAATAGTTTGCAACAGTAAAGTGAACATGCTAAAACTAAACATGCCATCTTTTGTCTGTTGCTATGTACTTGAGTAAACAGGATATCAATATATTTTATGCAACAATTAAAGCAGTGTGCATAGCCCAAAACGCTTAAAGTGCATTATTTTCCTGTGTACTCTTTTACTTATTACTTAAAAACTTTTACCATTAAAACAGCAATGTCCGCAGGCGACACGCCTGTAATTCTTGCGGCTTGCCCAAGGTTGTCGGGCAAAATTTTAGCAAGCTTTTGCTTGGCTTCAAGCCGCAAGCCTAAAATTTGCGTGTAGTCAATGTCCTTTGGAAGCTTTTTTTCCTCAAGCTTTTTAAACTGCAAAACTTCGTCAAGTTGTCGCTTAATGTAGCCTTCGTACTTTATTTGAATGTTTACTTGTTCACAAACGTAAAGGTCAAGCTGTGGGCGGTCTGCGTCAATTTCTGCCAAAGCTTCATACGTTAGCTCTGGGCGTTTAATAAGGTCCGAAAGCTTTGCACCTGTAGAAATTTCGGCAGAAGAAAGACTGCTAAGAACATTGTTGACATGTTCTGACGGTGCTATAACAAGCTTTTGCACACGTTTTATTTCGGCTTCTATTTGCTGTTTTTTGTTTAAGAAGCGGTGGTAACGCTCATCTTTTATTAGCCCTACTTTGTAGCCTTTTTCTGTAAGGCGTAAGTCAGCGTTGTCTTGGCGTAACAAAAGCCGATATTCCGCACGTGACGTCATCATTCTGTACGGCTCTTGTGTGCCTTTTGTAACTAAGTCGTCAATTAAAACGCCAATGTAGCCGTCGGAGCGGTCGAGAATTAGCTCGGCTTCGCCACGAACGAAAAGTGCGGCGTTTATTCCAGCAACAAGCCCTTGCGCCGCCGCTTCCTCGTAGCCGGAGCTGCCGTTAAACTGCCCTGCCGCAAACAGCCCTTTAATTTCTTTAAACTGCAAAGTAAGCGTAAGCTGTGTTGCGTCAATGCAGTCATACTCAATGGCGTAGCCGCTTCGCATAATGCGGCAATTTTCAAGCCCAGCAACTGTGCGGTACATTTCAAGCTGAACGTCGTGCGGAAGTGACGTGGACATTCCTGCCACGTACATTTCGCATGTGTTAAGCCCTTCGGGTTCAATAAAAAGCTGGTGCTTGTCCTTGTCTGCAAAGCGAATTATTTTGTCTTCAATCGAAGGGCAGTAGCGAGTGCCTGTGCCTTCGATAACGCCAGAATACATTGGCGCACGGTGGAGGTTTGACCGTATAATGTCGTGTGTTTTTTCGTTTGTGTAAGTTAAGTAGCAAACGGCTTGTTCAATTTGCATGTCTTTGTTTTCGTTTTCAAACGAAAAAGGTACTATGCGCTTGTCGCCGTATTGTGGCTGCATTTTAGCTTTGTCAATTGTTTTGCCGTCAATTCGTGCTGGCGTGCCTGTTTTAAAGCGGTACATGCGGACGCCTAGCTTTTTTAGGCTAGTGCTTAAAGCTTGGGAAGCACGTAAGCCGTTTGGGCCAGAGTTTACAATTGTTTCGCCTACTAAACAGCGTGCGTTTAAGTAGGTTCCTGTGCAAAGCACAACTGCTTTGGCAAAATAACTTTCGCCGTATTCTGTTAAAACGCCTGTGCATACGCCGTTTTCAGTTAAAACTTCAACAACCTCTGCTTGAATGATGGAAAGGTTGTCCGTAGTTTCAAGCGTGTGCTTCATTTCCTGTGAATATTTATGTTTGTCGGCTTGGGCACGAAGCGAATAAACGGCTGGGCCTTTTGTTGTGTTCAACATTCGGCTTTGGATAAACGTTTTGTCTATGTTTTTGCCCATTTCGCCTCCTAGTGCGTCTATTTCACGCACCAGGTGGCCTTTTGATGTGCCGCCTATGTTTGGGTTGCACGGCATCATTGCTATGCTGTCTAAGTTAATTGCAAACAGTGCAGTTTGCAGGCCTAGGCGTGCAGAAGCTAGTGCGGCTTCACAGCCTGCGTGACCGCCGCCTATTATTATTATGTCGTAGGTTGTGGTGGTGGTTGATAAGTTCAAGGTTTTACCTCAATTCTATTAAGACCTTGGGGGACTTTTAAAGATTTAGACCTTGGGGGCTCTGCCCCCAAACCCCCACAAGGGGCTTGCCCCTTGACCCATTTTTTATGTTAACGTTGGATAGTACCAGTGAAAACTCTGTCGTTTCTGCTTAAATCTTTTTTTAGTTCAAGGTTGGTGAAGTTGTGTTGTTTCATTATTTGCAAAACTTCGTTTGCTTGGTCGTAGCCTATTTCAAAAATTAATGTGCCGCCGTTTTTTAAAGACGTTGCGGAGGTTTCTGTTATTTTTTTATAAAATGTTAAACCGTCTGCTCCGCCGTCTAGTGCTATAGTTGGTTCGTAGTATATTACGTTTTTGTCTAGTGTTTTAAGCACTTCGTGTTTAATGTACGGTGGGTTTGAAATTATCAGGTCGTAACTTTCTGTTGGCTGCCAGTTTGTTAAAATGTCGGCTTGTATAAAAGTTATTCTATCCAAAACGCCGTTTAAACAAGCGTTTTTCTGTGCAATTTTTAAGGCTTCCTTGCTTATGTCAACTGCTGTTACGCAAGTTTCTTTACAGTAGTGTGCAAGCGAAACAGCTATGCAGCCAGAGCCTGTGCATAAATCCAATACTTTAATATAGCCATTTTTTTTAATTAAGTCAATGGTTGTTTCTACCGCTGTCTCGGTGTCGGGGCGTGGAATTAGCACGTTTTCGTTTACATAAAAGTTCAGTGACATAAATTCACACTCGTGTGTAATGTATTGAACTGGCATGTGGGCGGCTCTTTTATTTATAGCTTGCTTAAAGCGGTTTGCTTGCTCTGCTGAAACAGAAAGCTCTGGCTTTGTAAGGATTGAAACTTTGTCAAGCCCTGTTGCCCACATTAAAAGCACAAGTGTGTCAATTGCAAACGAGTTTATTCCGCTTGCAATTAAAGCTTGTTTGCCCATTAAAAGCAAGGAAGAAACTGTTTCATTGCCCACCTTCAAGCACTCCGTTCAATGCCGCAATTGCAACTTCAAGTTGCTTGTCGTCTGGCTCTTTTGTAGTTATTTTTTGGAGCATAAGCCCTGGGTAGCTTACAAAGTTTACAATTGCAGAGTCGTGCGTTCCTGCATAGCGAATTACTTCGTAAGAAAGCCCAGCAATTACAGGCACAAGCACAATGCGAAGCGCAAACCTAAGCCAAACCACGTCTGTTTTAACAAACATAAAGACCAACATGCTAATAAGCATTACTATAATAAGGAAGCTTGTGCCGCACCTTTTGTTTAAACGTGTGTAGTGGCGGACGTTTTCTACTGTAAGCGGTTGTTTTGCTTCGTAGCAATTTATAGTTTTGTGTTCTGCGCCGTGGTACATGAAAACACGCTGCATTTCTTTTGTTCTTGAAACAAGCAAGATGTAGCCCAAAAAAATTAACATTCTTACAACGCCTTCTACTACGCCGAGAAGCCATGTTTTGCCGCCAAGAAACGTGTTAAAAAAGCTTGACAGCCAAACAGGCAAAAGCATAAAAAGCGTCATTGCAAGCACCAAAGAAACAGCCATGCTACCGTAAAGCAAAACATCGTTTACGTTTTTGCCGAATATTTTTTCCATAAACAAGTACGGTTTTGACGGTGCTTCGTTTGGGTCGTCGTCTTCAAAGCCTGCCATTTCGGCAGACTTCATTAAAATTTTTGTACCCATAACAAGAGAGTCTATAAAAGAGTTTACGCCCCTTACTATTGGCAGCTTTAAAAAAGTATATTTATCTGAAGCTGGCTTTAGCCACTGGTTAACTACTTCTATTTCATCATCTGGCTTTCGCACAGCCATTGAATACATAGTTTTCCCACGCATCATTACGCCCTCTATTACGGCTTGTCCGCCTATAGAGTAAGGCTTTTCGGTGGTTGCGGAACTGTTTGGCATTTGTACCTCCTTGTGGTTGTGAATTTTTTAGTAAATATAATATTACTATAAATTTGGAAAAAAGACAATATCATTGGAACAGTTATATGGGTATACAAGCACAATTTTCCAAACATTGCAATAAAAATTCATATATGTTAAGATTGAAACTAAATGGCAACTTTTTCGTATTATTAAATAAAAACTTTAGGTGATAATTTTGCAAAATTTATTTAGTTCAATTAGTTATGTTAGAAAAAACTACAGTAAATATATTTTTGGCTTTGTTTTCCCAGCTGTTTACATAATTCTAATAACATTTAATTTGTTTTTTGATAATGGGCAAAATTCTGCAATTATAAATGATTACTTAGGTAACATTGGAGCAAATATAGACGCTTTTGTAAAAAGCATACATGGTAACGCAACGTCAATTTTTGAAGTGTTTTTAAACATTGTATATGTTTTGTCTATTCCAGTTTCTGCAATTGCATATTTTGTTGTTAAGAGAAGAAAAAAGATGGCAAGTACAACTGAGAAGCTTGGTGATGAAAGCTTTGCAAACATTGCTTGGCTTTTGGCACTTCTTGTTGTTTCTTTGTTTACGCTTGTTGCTTTGTTTAACCCTTATGCGGCACTTGCAACTGTAAACAGCGTTGGTTTAATTGTTTATGATGCACTTTACTGGGCTTTGTCGTTTAACACGCTTGAAACAGAGCTTACAAAAAATTATGCGTTTAACCTTTTGTGCAGGTATATAATGCTAGTGCTTATACTGCTTGCAACCAGGTTTCTTTACAACAGGCTTAAAGAGTATTTTAATTACTTAAACAGAAAGAAAGGTGAAGGAGGGGAAGGCTTGAAAGCAAAGCATGAAGCGGCAGAGCCTGAAAGTGGATTGATGAAGTTTTTATACGATTACAAAAACAAACGGTTAAATTATAAAGCAATTTTGTTTTTGCTTTTAGTTTTTATTATAGTTGGAGTTTTTATTAAATATGTTTTTCAGCCAGAGCAAACTATGTCTGAAGTTTACAGAACTGTTCAGGCTACAGTTTCTGCCATGAAAACCGTTTTGCTTGTTAACCCAATACAAAACATGCTTAGCTTTTTGCCCGAAGTTTTTCGCAAGTTTATAAGCGTAATTTTGGGTATAGTTGTTGGGTTTTTATACGTTGCAACGGCGGCTTTTGTTTTGTACCTTTGTTACAAGCTATATTACTTTTTAAAAAGCAAAAGCCGTAACAAAAACGATGACGGTTACAATACGTTTAACAAAAGGTTAAAGCCTGTTAATTTTACTATTAAAAAAGTTTTAAAGCTTGTTTATAAAACAGTGCATAGCATAATTGAAACTGTTCAAACAATTGTCTTGTCTACGCTTATGCTTTTTCAAGGGTTTAGCAAGTATTGGCAGAAAAACAAGCTTTTGATGACGGCGGCTTGTGTTGGCTCTGTTGTTTCTATAAGCACGACATACCGTGGGTTGGTTGGGTTTTTTAACGGTGATAACATTGCTTCGCAAACTATGGGGGCTAAAGCTGTAAACGTTGTTTCGGCACTTTTAATATCTATAGCTGTTCAATACTTTATGATAATTGCTGGCTCGCAAGTTGGCGAGTTTTTAATGGAACGCTTTAGAATGAGAAATGTGTTTAACCGAAACGGAAAAAAACATTACAAGTCGCCTATAGTTGTTTCGGTTTTGGCTTACATTTTTCCAATGCTTGTTTCGTCAATTTTTTCGTACTCGTCTTTGTTTAAAATGTATGCCGACAGAGTAAACGTAGTTGACGTGCTTTACGAAGAAGTGACAGCAAAGTCAAAGTCTCTGCTTGACAACGAAGTTACAGCTTTAATTTCTAATTATGCCGACAACAAAAACAAAATGACAGAGCTTGCTCTAAAGTATGCAAACAACAATGAAACTACTCGTGCCGAAATTATAAAAATGAAAGACAGCTTGCAGAAGGAGCTTGAGAAAAAGACATTAGACGAAAAAGAAGCGGCTGACGTAAGATATGTTTTAAACAGGCTTGCGGAAATTGATGAAAAGTCAAAGGAAATGGTTTTAAGCAGTTCTTCTTTAAACGACGCTTTAAGCGAAGTTTTAAACAGCAGCTACTTTGACGACAAGCTAATGGACGTAACTGTTTCAGAATACAAATGGTATTACATGGACGGCTCAGACTGGGAGCTTACGCTTGATGCTGTTAACAAAAAGCGGTTGGAGCTTGGCTCGTATGCCGACATGAAAAAGGTTACTCCATCTTACAGGTTTACAACTTCGTCTGTGGACGTTGGAAACATTAGACCTGTTGGGGTTGGCGAAGCTTCTATAGGAAAAAGCTTTTCGTACAACGCTTTAAGCGGACGTGTAACAAAGCAGGACGGAACAGGCGCAGAGCCTGTGCTTGGGTACGTGCTTATAAACAACCCAAACAAAGGGTTGGTTGAAAGGAAAAAACCATACGACAGCGTGCAGCAATACTTTTTGGTAAACGCTTTGGCTAACGAGCTTTTTAACTGCTCTGACGAATTGTACAGTGGTGTAAACGAAGTTTACCAGCTAAGCGGCAAGGCGTACTCTAACAATTTGTACACAAATGTAATTTCCGACAGAAGCCAGTTTATGGATTTATCGAATAAAAACGCAAAAATTATTGAAGCAAACCACAACATTAAATTGGCGACAGCTTCGCAAAATTATAATAACCAGCAAAATTATTCTATTACTAACTTAATGAACAATGTTGGTTTGTATGTGGACTCAAATGACACAGAAGCTTCTGCAACTGGGTTTTTAATGGCAGATGGAAAAGTAAAACGTGCTTTGAAAATTTTTGAGATAATGCCTTCGGAAGCGGACGTAAATGTGAACGGTATAGACAACAATGTTATGCAGAAAATAAAGAACTACGCTAACTATATGCGTAATTCTACGTCGGACATTGTTTTGGCGTTTGATGTTTTGCTTGCTAAGTCGCCGATAAACACTTTAAACCCTTACAGGGCTGAAATTGATGACGTTTATTCTTCAAACAAAGTTGCATCTTACTTGTTTATTATTGCTGTAATTATAGACTTAATGCCGCTTCTTCTTGGGTTTTTGTTTAAACGAAACGTATATGCGTTTAACGCAAACGACAAAATTGCAGACGTTGGGTTTATTGAGTACGAAGCTATGCTTGAAAACTTGCTTCACCTACCAAATGAAAGAATTGCTCGCATGGAAAAGATTGAACAAATTGAAAAGTTGTTTGACAAAAACTTGGTTGAACACGGAAGTGACGACAACAGTTTAATTGATATTTTAGAAAACGAGTTTAAAATTGATATGCGAAATGAGAAGGTGGATTTAAGTGCTGAAAAAGCTGACGAGGAAAAGGGGCATGAAAATGGGCTTATGTATTCAAGCAAGGAAAACTTTTTGAACTGGCTTAGCGGTTATATTGCTGAAAATGATGACATGTTTTCTATCAGCAAAAACAAGTTTAAGTCAAGCAAGCAGTTGCTTGAAAAGCTGGCTGGGTTAAACGCTGTTTCTGTTGATTTGCTTGAAGCAACTTTAACAAGTTTGTTTTTTAATGGCAAGCAATACTTTGACTATGAAAATTCGCTGTTAAAAGTTTACAGGGAGTGCAAGCAGTTTATTGGAACAGATACAGAAATTGCTTTTGGCATTGATGTAAACTTAGTTTGCTCGCAAGACACAATTGCTGGTGAGCAACTTTATGTATGCAGTAAGTATGAAGGTCTGGTTGAGTTTAGGACAGTATCGTTTGAGCAGGAATTAAATAAGGACGAGGTAAATAAGGACGAGGTAAACAAGGAAGAAGATTTAGAGCTTGATGCAGATGTAAAAAAAGTTGAAGCGGAAAAGCTTGTTGTTCAAAAAACTTACGCTGTTCTTTCTAGGGAGTTTGTTGAGTGGTTGGCTTATGTTCACTCGGAATCTCTTAGGAATGAGAAGTGAGGTTTTAAGGAAAAAGTTTAGGGGCGAGAGCGTAAGTTTTCGCCGATATTGTTAAATGGAATTCATAAAAAAATAAATTTAGGCGGTACGAAAAAGTGATTGAACTAACAAATACATCAGTAATGAATTTTGAAAATGCAATTCGTGGTGCAAGAAACCCCATGAATAGTTGGGAAAAAAGTGATAGCTACGTAAACAAGGACGGAACATTTGTTTTTGGTGAAAATGATTTAGCCTTAGCTATGAAGCTATGCAAAGCAGGTAGTGACCACCGAAAATTTATTCGGCAAATTTTTGTTTCGGTTGATATAACTGCGCCGCTTTATTGGTGGAAGGAATACGATACTTATAAGATATCAACAGTTTCAAATTCTACAAGCACAATGCACAAAATTCATAGCAAGCCATTTTGCTTGAAGGACTTTAGCACGGACAAAATGACGGCTGAGGCTTTAAAGCAAATGCAAGGTTTAATTGAATTTTTGGAGGAACTGCGGCTGAAATTTGTTGAAACAAAGGAAAAGGAATTGTGGTACAGCATAATTCAGCTTTTGCCGTCAAGCTACAACCAGTTGAGGACATGCACGTTTAATTATGAAACCGTTGTAAACATTTATAACTCAAGGAAAAACCACAAGTTGGAGGAATGGCATGTTTTTTGCAATTGGATAAAAGAACTGCCGTATGCAAAACAGTTGGTTTTGGAAATTTAATTTAAAAATAAAAACACGTTTTGAAAAGTGTATTAACTTTTCAAGACGTGTTTTTTAAAACATCTATGTTCTTTTTTTATAAACGTAAACCATTAACCCCATAACAAAAACAAAAATGCCTAGTATGAAAACAGCCCTAAAGTCTTGCAGTGCAATAATAATTGCGGCAACGCCCATTAGTGCACTTATACCATAAAGCACAATTACTGCACGAGAATGTGAAAGCCCAGCATCGACAAGCCTGTGGTGAAGGTGTCCTCTGTCGGCTTCGTAAATTGGCTTGCCGTTTAATGCACGCCTAAGCATAGCAAAGGCAGTGTCAAAAATTGGAAGTGCAAGAGCAAAAATTGCAATTACAACCGAAAGCAAGGCATAGCTTTTGAAAACGCCGATAATTGAAGACGTTGCAAGCACGTAACCAAGGAACAAAGAGCCCGAGTCGCCCATTATAACTTCGGCAGGGCTAAAGTTTCTAGGCAAAAAGCCGAAGCAACTTCCTGCAAGCGCCGCTGTTAAAACAACGGCAAGCGGTGTACCCGACAAAATGCAAAGCACCATTAAAGCCATAGCACAAATGCTTGAAACGCCAGCCGCCAAACCGTCCAGCCCGTCTATAAGGTTTACGGCGTTTATTACGCCAACAATCCAAACAAGCGTAATTGGCATACTAAACATATTAAGGTTTGCAAGAATAGGCCAAGTAACAAATTCTATTTTTGTGCCTGTAAAAATTACAATTAGCGCAGCGACAATTTGGAACGCAAACTTTGTTTTTGGGCGCAACGAATAAATGTCGTCAAGTATGCCTACTACAATAATTACAAGCGCACCAACTATAAAGCCTATGAACTGCACAACTTTAAGCTCTGTTATGAAAGGTGAAAGCATCAAAAGCGTAATTATAAAGCCAAGAATAATTGCTACGCCGCCCATTCGTGGAATTGGCTCTTTGTGCATTCCTCTTTTTTTGGGGTAATCAATTGCACCCACCTTTACGGCAAGCTTTTTTGCATATGGTGTTGCTAAAAGCGAAATTCCGAAGGCACATGCAAAAGCTGCTATATAAAGCAACCAATTGTGATTCAATTTAAAGACTCCTTACGCTAATCAAGGGTTGAAATATTGAAGAACAAGACCTTAGGTGATAACCCCTTGCCCCAACTTTTTTCAACTGTTGATTTGCATTCCTTATATAAACAAAAGATTTGTTTGTTTATCATTCTATAAGCCCAATTCTTTTAGAGTGCCTTTCTTCCCCCGAAAACTCGGTTTCCAAAAAGGCGTCTACAATCATTAAGGCGTGGCCCAAACCTACAACACGGCTGCCAATTGCAAGCACGTTTGCGTCGTTGTGAAGCCGTGACGACTTGGCAGAAAAAACGTCGCCGCACAAAGCGCAACGAATGCCGCTAACTTTGTTTGCGGCTATTGCAATGCCAATGCCTGTTCCGCAAACGACAATTCCTTTTTCGCACTCCGAAGAAGCAACAGCGTTTGCAACAGCTTTGCCATAAACTGGGTAATCGACGGCGTTTTCATCAAACGTTCCAAAATCCTTGTATGTAATTCCTTTTTGTTCAAGGTGTTTTACGACCTCTGTTTTTAAGGCATAGCCTGCGTGGTCACTAGCAATTGCTATCATTTTTTCCTCCTTTTTCGCTTTCAATTAATTTTTCGGCTAAAAGCGTAATTAGTTCAGCAAGTTCAGAAGCACATGCTTCATAAACTGAAAGGCTGCCGCCGAATGGGTCGCAAACGTCGTTTTGTTTCCCAACATACTCGGCAAGTGTGAAAATTTTATTTTTATGCGCCTTTGCTTTTGTAAGCAAGTACGCCTTGTGCTGTTTTGTCATTGCCAAAACAATGTCTGCCTTTTCAATGTCTAAAAGGCTTACTTGCCTTGTCATGTGGCTTTCAAGTGAAAGACCACGGCTTGACATTGCACCACAAGCATTTTCGCTTGCGCCTAGTTCTATAATTACAGAAATTCCACGTGAATATACGTTACATGAAATGGAGTTTTTTTCAAAAATTTCTTTTGCAATTGCTTCTGCCATTGGGCTTCTGCAACTGTTGCCTGTGCAGACAAACATTATGTTTTTAACCATGTATGCTACACCTCCATAACTTTGCCGCCAGCGGCTTTTAAAAGCCTATCCATAATTGCATCAGAAACACCGCCGTAGTAAAACGCTTCTGAAAAAACTAGTTCAATTCCATTTTCGTCAAAGGAGCGCAAAGACTTAAACAAAGCATGTGCAATTGTTTCTGGGTTTTCACTTTTTCCAAGCGACTGAACAAACTTGCAGTTTGTGTACAAGTACTTTGTTGCATCAGTACACATTACTCCAGCTTTTTTGGGTGAGCTTTTGCACAGCTCGTTTATTTTTTCTACAATTTTTAAATATTCGCCCTTTACAACAACTACTTCTGCTAAAGGGGAATAGTGTGTGTACTTCATGCCTGGTGCTTTTGGCGCAGTGCCTTTTACAGAATAAGTATGCTGAAGGCTTGTGCCCAAAACTTTTTCAAGCATTTCGTTTGTAACAGAGCCTGGGCGCAAAACATGCGGTTTTTCAGACGACATGTCGATAATTGTGGACTCTATGCCAAACGCACAGTCACCGCCGTCAATTATTACTTCAACTTTGCCGTTTAAATCTTCTACAACATGTTTGGCGCAGGTGGGGCTTGGTTTGCCCGACGTGTTTGCGCTTGGTGCGGCAATTGGCACGCCTGCACGCTCTATTAGCTTGCGTGCAATTTTGTTTTGCGGTATTCTTACGCCAACGGTGTTTAAACCGCACGTTACAGCAAACGGAACTTCTTCACGTTTTTGCAAAATTACTGTAAGAGGGCCTGGGCTGAAAGCTTCAAAAAGTTTTAAAGCATTTTCTGGCACGTTTACAGCAACTTTGCCAAGCCACGAAATGTCGCTTATGTGAACAATTAAAGGGTTGTCAGACGGACGCCCTTTTGCCGCATAAATTTTTGCGGCGGCTTTTTCATCAAGTGCGTTTGCGCCAAGCCCATAAACGGTTTCTGTTGGAAAGGCAACAAGCCCACCTTTTCTGATTACGCTTGCTGCCTTGTCAATTAAGCTAAGGCTTTGTTCATGCTCTAGCTTTTCTTCGTATATTTTTAAAATTTCAGTGCTTATGCCAAGCATTAGTTAGCTCCACAACACTTTTTAAATTTCTTGCCGCTTCCGCATGGGCAAGGCTCGTTTCTGCCTGTTTTATTTGTGTTTACTACAGTTTTAGAATGTTTTTGTTCCATAAAAAGCTCTTTGCGCTTTTCTGGTGTAAAAATGCCGTCCCATTGAGGGAGAGTGTACAAATGTTCTGCTTTGTACTCAACCATCTTTTTATATAAACGTTCAAAGTTAATTTTAAGTTCCACAACAGAGTCGGCTTCAAGCTCGTCAATTTTGTACGGAGTTTCAAGAGAGTCGTTTATTCCGTCAACAAAGCCGACAATTTGCTCGTGTGACATGCCGTAGTCAAGCGCAAGCTCGCTAATTTTAAAAGTCATTTCTGTAAGCTTTTCGCCCAATATTTTTTCATAAATTACTTGTTCCTTTGGAACATACTCGTCCCAAACTGATTTTATGCTTCTTCCGTCTTTGTCATATGATGCTCTTAACCAATTTTCGTATAAGCTCATTGTTTCCTCCAGAGTAAAATACCGCAATTTGAATAAACTGTTCTCTGTTTTTTGCGTCAAAAAATCGTTGAAGCGTTCGATATTTTTGCCACAAAATGATGACTATTAATACTCAAATTGCTATACCAGTAGATTTAATTTTTATCAATTTACAATATTCTACAACAAAATTGCTGTTGTGTCTATTGTTTTGTTTTGATTTGTGTTCTTTTGTTGCTGTTAATTGCCTACTTTTTTAGAAAGTTTGTCCATAAACCGCCCAACGTCTATTATTGCACGGCAATGAGTGCCCTTTCCGATTATTCCCACATCATCTTTTGCTAAAACGTCAAACGTTAAAATTCGCCCTTCAATTTTTGAAAGGGTCGCTTCGGCTGTTATGTTCATGCCCATTGTCGAGGCGGAAAGATGCTCTATGTTTACAAGCGTTCCGACAGTGGCATAATTTTCTGGCAAGTGTTCCAAAACTGCGTGCATTGCCGCCTTTTCCATAATTGCTATCATATGCGGTGTTGAAAAAACAGGCAAGCCGCCACTGCCGTATGTGGACGCAATGTTTTCCACTTTTACTGTTTCGTGTACTTTATAAGACATTCCTAAAGCAAGGTTAAGTTCCATATTATACCTCCAAAATATTTGTAAACACCCTAAAACACCCTAATGCGTCGTTAAAAGCACTAGAGTGTTCCATTCGTTTTGCTTATATTTCAAGTTAGGGTGCGCCTTTAAGCACAAAGCCTAAGCGTCAAAGTTGCCCATTACGCTTCCGTTAATAACATAGAAGCATTTGCGCTCGTCTGGCTTGTAAAAAAGCTCAAGGCTTTGCAAGTCTTTTACCTTATTACCGCCATTTTTCCAAATTTCCTTGGCTGTGTCAATAAGGTATTTATAATCGGTTTGTTGACCATGATATTCTATGTACAAGTCCGTTTTCATTACAACTACCTCCTGAAAATATAATACTCCTATTTATTTCCAGTGTCAACAGATAATTGTAAGAAAATGTAAATTTTTGATTAAATAATGTAATAAAACTTTTTATTCGCCAGTTTCCAGCTTGGAAATGGAAACTTCGTAAGCTACTTTTTCTTCTGATTCACCGTCGTCATACTTTTTTTGGTATGTACGGCTTTGCATTCTGCCCCAAATTTTTATGTTGTCGCCTACAGTAAGCCTTGAAGAATACCTTGCATTTCTGCCCCATGCTATTGTTGGAATGTAGTCGGACTTGTTGTAAGAGCGGTTTACTGCAATTAGCATGTCGCAAATTTCTCTGCCAAACGGAGTAGTTCTGTAAATTGGTGCTTTGCAGGTGAAGCCGTTTAAATAAATTTCATTTACATTCCGTGCATTTTGTTCCAAAATTTCTATATCACGTGCGAAAATGGAAAGAATAAGTCTGTTCTTTTTGTCTTCAGGCGTAAAATTATTGTACGAACGAATTTGCCCATTTATACTAACGTTTGTGCCTACAGGCAAAAGTTCTTTATCAATAAGACGCTCGGAAACAATTACCGGCAGGAAGTCCGAAGCGTTGCTAAGCCTTTCAACCTCTACATAAAAACGATAAAAGCCCTCGCCATAAACTTCGTGGCTAAACTCAAACTCAGAAACAATTTTACCGCATATAAAAGCATTATTATTAAGTAGTGCAGCTTCCTTTTGCATGTTTACTCCCCTCTCATAAGTAGCACGGCATCTTTATGCTACAGCTATAGCTAACTTTTACAGAAATTCCGTTTGGAATTGCCATTATCAAATGCCTTTTAAATTTTATGTTTTTGGAAGGGTGTTTAGAACAAAGACAACTTAAAGCCTACTGAAAAACTAAATCGCAAGCTATTAAAGCTGTAGCTGCCGCCAAAATGTTTTGGCTTTGGGCGTCGGCACTTTTTATTGAAACTGAAAATTCTTGCGGAAATATTTTTTTGCCCGAAAGTGTTGGAAGTTCTCGCTGAATACAGCACTGAACTGTTTGGATTACGCCGTCTGTAACACTTGAAGCAGTGACGCACGATTTGTTGTTAAACCCATATGTTATTAAAGCTATATTTTTTAGCTTTAAGCCGCTGAAGTTGTTTTTTTCGTCGGCGTTCAGCAAAAAAATGCCGCCGTCACGGAGCATATTTGCGTATTTTTGGCGGTTTTTTGTTTTTTCTTCTGTAATTAAAATGTCTAAAGTTAAATCTTGGGGAATGTCGGCTTTTTCGCCTAGCAGAAACAGTGTTGGCTTTTCTATAGCTTCATCTGTAAAGTATGTTTCTAAAAGCTCGGTTAACACGTCAAACGTTTTGCTGTTTAAAATTTCGGTTGCAATTCCAATTACAGGCATAAGCACGTCCTCCATGACTTTTTTGTATACAGTTATTGTTTATTTTATTGGGGTTTTTATGTATAGTAAATGCTGTATAAAACATGGTATAATATTTTTTTAATAACTTGAAATGTTTTCCAAATAAGTAATTTTCACATTTCAAACATAAAATGCTATGAATTTCAAATAATAGTGTTTATATAGCAATTCCAGTTTTTAACGATATTGGCAGAGGGAAGCCAAACGCCTAGCCGTTTGGCGTTTTGACCGATAGACAATTTCGATTAAAAACGGAATTGCTATATGCAACGAAAAACAAAACGGAGGTAATTCAATGACATTCACACTTGAAAAAACCGTACAGCTAGAGGAAATAAAAAGTGAAGGAAATTATTACACGCACCCAAGTGGTGCACAGCTTATACACATAAAAAACGACGACGACAACAAAGTGTTTTCCATTACTTTTAAAACACCTGTTAAGGACAACACTGGAGTGCCGCATATTATTGAACACTCAATTCTTTGCGGCTCGGAAAAGTATCCAATTAAAGACCCGTTTAATGAGCTTAGCAAAGGTACGCTGTACACCTTTTTGAACGCAATGACGTTTAAAGACAAAACAATGTACCCTGTTGCAAGCTGCAACGAAAAAGACTTTTACAATTTAATGGACGTTTACCTTGACGCTGTTTTTAAACCGTTAAAACGTGAAGAAACGTTTATGCAGGAGGGGCTGAACTATTCTTTTGACAAGGACGGAAAGTTTTCAGGTTTTGGGGGAATTGTTTACAACGAAATGAGCGGCGTTTACTCTGAACCGCTTGAAGTTTTGAGCCACAAAGTTTATGAAACTTTGTTTAACGGAACGCAGTATGCTTTTGACTCCGGTGGCATACCTAACGCTGAAAATGGAATTAAGTCACTTGATTATGAGGAATTTTTAAAGTTCTACGAAGAACACTACTCTCCTGCAAACAGTTACATTTATTTGTACGGAAACATGGACATTGATAAATGTCTTGAACATATAGAAGAAGGCTACTTGTCAAAAATTAAAGACAACGGCAAAAACGCAGAAATTGTTTTGGCAAAGCCGTTTGATAAACCGAAATACGAAGAATATACTTACGAATGTCACAGCGAAGAAAGCGCAAAAAAATATATTAGCGCAAACTACGTCATAAACGGCGAAAACGGAAACAAGCTTATGACAGGTGTTTCGCTTTTGAAATATTATTTGTTTGGAATGGACGCTTCGCCTTTACGCAAAGCTTTGACAGATGCACGGCTTGGCGACGAGGTAATGGAAAGTGTGGACGCAAACTTTGCACAGCCTACGTTTGGAATTACTATAAAAAATTCTGAAAAGGACGTTAAGGAATTAAAGAAAATTATCGATGAAACGCTTACGCAAATTGTGAAAGAGGGTTTTAACGAGGAGCTTTTGCAAGCTTGCATAAGCAAGTTTGAATTTACAATTCGTGAGGACAACAATGTTCATAGACCTAAGGGGCTTACTTATAACATTGCTGTTCTTTCTGACTGGATTTATGGCGGCGACTGCTTTGAAAAAGTAAACCGCATTAAGCCTTTAGAGGAAATTAAAAATGATAAGCAATTTTTAATTGACATTATAAACACGCACTTTTTAAACAACAACCACGTTGTTTATGCAACACTTTCGCCAAAGGTTGTTGACGGTGAGCCAGAGAATTACGAAGTTGACGAAAAGACAACCGCTTTGTACAAGCAAAAAATGGAAAAGCTTGAAGAATACCGTAAAATGGTAGACAAACAAGAGGACATTGAAAAAATTCCTGTGCTTGCTCTTTCGGACGTTGACAACACAATTAAAAAGATGGACGTTTCTGTTCAAAAGGTTGACGACACAACTGTTTTGAACTATGCAACCGACACAAACGGTATAATTTATTTGGACTTTTTTTATAACACGGCTGGGGTAGGCGAAGAACTTACGCCTTACATTGGAATTTTAACATACGTTTTGGGTAAGCTTGACACGGAAAACTATACTTTTGCAGAGTTGCAACAAAGCATTGGAAACGACTTGGGCGGCTTTGTTCCTTTTTCACAGGCTTACACAAACGTAGAGGCTGGGTCTTACGAGCCGTTGCTTGTTTTTAAAGCCAAAGCACTTAACGACAAAGCAGACAAAATATTTTACTATATTAAGGAAGTAACAGAAAACACAAAGTTCAGCGACCATAAGCGACTTGAAGTTATGCTAAAGGAATACCTTTCTATGTACGAAAACGCCGTTATAAACTCGGGGCACAGCTTTGCTTCCGGCAGGGCACAGTCGTACTTGCAGCCGTCTGCGTTGTATGACGACAAAATTTCGGGCATGGAGTTTTATTTGTTTTTGAAAGACGTTGTTAAAAAGGGTGATTACAAAGAAATTGAAAAAAGCCTTGTTAAAGTTTCGGAGTTAATTTTTAATAACTCGGCATTTAAGCTTTATGTTGCATGTGATGAAAACGGATATGACTTTATTAAGGACGACATAAAAAAGTATGCGGGTAGCTTGCGTGAAGTAAAGCTTGAACAACCAAAAGAAGTTAAAAGACCTGATGCAATTAACGAAGGGTTTTCTACACGGTCAAACGTTCAGTACGTTGCAATGGCTTTTGATTATTCAAAAACAGGAATGAAGTATAACGGGCAGCTTTCTGTGCTTGCTTCCATTTTAAACACGGATTATTTGATGGACGAGGTACGCATAAAGGGCGGCGCATATGGGTGCTTTTGCTCTATTTATAAGAAAGGAATTTTTGCGGCAAGCTCGTACAGAGACCCTAACCTTGAAAACACTGTTGAGGTTTACGAAAATATTCCAGAGTATTTGAGAAGTTTTAATGTAGGCGAGCGTGAAATGCGCAAGTACGTTTTGGGAACTATAAACAAATATATTCGCCCTAAATGTGCGCTTGAACGTGTTGACTATGCGATTACTGCGTATTTGAACGGAATTTCGCATGAAATGCTTACACGTGAAGTTGACGAAATTTTGCACACCACTGTTGCGGACATAAATGCTTTAGGCGAAAAGCTGAAGCCTGCTTTTGAGGACGGCGTTGTTTGCGTTGTGGGGAACGCAAGAAAGGTTAAGGCGGCTAAGGAGAAGTTTGGTAAGGTGGTTGAGTTGTAAATTTTACTTTGAATACTTTATATAAGGGGAAGTTTTTCCCCTTATATAAAGGAAGTAATTCTTGCAATAACAATAAATTTAAAAAAAATTTAATTTAGGTGTTGACAATCGACAAAATTCTTGATATTATATCATTCGTCGCCACAAGAGGGGCGGCGAGAACGAAACAGAGCAAACGAAACAAAAGAAACAGTACAAACAAACAG
>CAZBLK010000012.1:0-85618 GCA_964492715.1 uncultured Defluviitaleaceae bacterium
ACAATTTTCTGTTTTCAAGGTTCGGGGCTACGACTTCTATTTTCGTAGCAATGTTTTTTTAAAAATGGAATTGCTATAGAGTTATATTTTTTAACTTCTTTTGGTGTACTATACAAAATTAATTATTTATGATATAATTGGTAAAACTATAAATGTTCATTTTATATTTTATAAATTGCATGGACATAGGGAGGCTATTGCTAATGAGTTTTTTAAACGGAATGACAAAGGACGAGCTTAAAGAACGTATTGTTGAAAACGTAAAGACTATGTTCAGAAAGCCGTTAAGCGCAGCTTCCAGCGAGCAAGTTTATCAGGCGCTGGCTTATACAATTCGTGACATCGTTACAGATAAGTGGATTTTGACACACGACACATACAATAAAGATGATGTAAAAGTTGTTTACTACCTTTCAATGGAATTTTTGATGGGTAGGTTTTTGGGTAACACAATTATTAACATTACAATGCTTCAAGAAGTTAAAGAAGTTCTTGAGGAGTTAAACATTGATTACAACCAATTGATAGAAGCAGAGCAAGACCCAGGGCTTGGAAACGGCGGCTTGGGGCGTTTGGCTGCGTGCTTTTTAGACTCGCTCTCAACGCTTGAATACCCTGCTTACGGCTGTGGCATTCGTTACCATTACGGCATTTTTGAGCAAAAAATTGAAAACGGTTATCAAGTAGAATACCCAGACAACTGGCTTGCAAACGGTGACATTTGGGGTGTAAAACGCCCAGAGTATGCCGTTGAAGTTAAGTTTGGCGGCCACGTTACACCAGAAAAGAGAGAAAACGGCAACTATAAGTTTGTTCAAAAGGATTATCAAGCTATAATTGCTGTTCCTTATGACTACCCAGTTATAGGTTACGGCAACAACACTGTAAACACATTAAGGCTTTGGGACGCTGAAGCAAAAAACAAGTTTGACCTACAATCGTTCAACCAAGGTAACTACGCAAAGTCAGTTGAGGAGCAAAACCTTGCTCGTATGCTTTCAGAAGTTTTGTACCCTGCTGATGAACACGTTGCAGGAAAAGAGCTTCGCTTAAAGCAGCAATACTTCTTTATTTCGGCTACGCTTCAACGTGTTATCGACCGTCACGTGAAAAACGGAAACGACTTGCGTAAGCTGCATGAAAAAGTTCAATTCCAGCTTAACGACACTCACCCAACTGTTGCAGTAGCAGAGCTTATGCGTCTTTTGGTAGACGAGCATGAAATTGACTGGAACGAAGCTTGGGAAATTACAAAGGCTACTTGTGCCTACACAAACCACACAATTATGTCGGAAGCTTTGGAAAAATGGCCGATTGAACTTTTCAGCAGGCTGCTTCCAAGAATTTACATGATTGTTGAAGAAATTAACAAGCGTTTCTGTGCGCTTATCGTTACACGCTACGGCGAAGACCCTGAAAAGCTTCGCAAAATGGCAATTATTGCCGACGGGCAAGTTCGCATGGCACACCTTGCAATTGCCGGCAGCCACTCTGTAAACGGCGTAGCTGCAATTCACACAGACATTTTGAAAAACCAAGAGCTTGCGGACTTCTATGACATTTTCCCAGAGAAGTTCAACAACAAAACAAACGGCATTACGCAAAGGCGTTGGCTTGCACATTGTAACCCTAAGCTTTCTAAGCTTATTACAGAAAACATCGGCGACAAGTGGGTTACGGACTTGTCCGACCTTGAAAGGCTTGTTCCGCTTGCTGACAACGACAGCTTTAGAGACAGCTTTATGCGTGTTAAACACGAAAATAAAGTTTATCTTGCAAACTATATTAGGAGCACAATGGGCATTTTGGTTGACCCATACTCTGTTTTTGACATTCAAGTAAAGCGTTTGCACGAGTATAAGCGTCAGCTTTTAAACATTTTGCACGTGCTTGACCTTTACAACCAGTTAAAAACAAACCCTGCTATGGAAATGGTTCCTCGCACTTTCATTTTTGCGGCAAAGGCTGCGGCAAGCTACAGGCGTGCAAAGCTTATTATTAAGCTTATAAACAGCGTTGCAAACCTTGTTAACAATGATGAAACTATTGACGGCAGGCTTAAAGTTGTGTTCATGGAAAACTACCGTGTTTCTTTGGCAGAAAAGCTTATTCCTGCGGCTGACTTGAGCGAACAAATTTCGACTGCTGGTAAAGAAGCATCTGGCACAGGAAACATGAAGTTTATGCTTAACGGTGCGTTGACAATTGGTACGCTTGACGGTGCGAACGTTGAAATTCTTGAAGAAGTTGGCGACGACAATATCTTTATTTTCGGCTTAAAGGCTGACGAAGTTATTAAAATGTACCAAGAAAATTCTTATGCGCCTTGGGACGTTTACAACTTTAACCAAAGCGTGCGTGTAGTGCTTACACAGCTTATAAACGGCGTGCTTTCACCAGAGGACACAAACCTTTTCAGAGAGCTTTACGAAGCACTTTTAAACGGCTACCAAGGTTCTCGTGCTGATGAATACTTTGTTTTGAAAGACTTTGACAGCTATGCTGCGGCACAACGCCGTGTTTCAGAAATGTACAAAGACAAAGACCGCTGGGCGAAGTCTGCAATTATTAACGTTGCTAAGAGCGGCAAGTTCTCAAGCGACAGAACAATTAAACAATATGCTGACGAAATTTGGGGGCTTAAACCTGTTAAAATTTTGGAATCGTAATCTTGTTTTGACTAATTAAATATTTAGGGCTGTATTAAACTCCTTTGGGTTTGATACAGCCCTTTGTGTACTATTTTATACCAAAGAAAATTATAGCAATTTGAATTCTTCGTTTTTTAAAAAATGGTTAACGTGTTTATTCAAATTGCGATACTGCGGAGAATTTATATGATATATATAGAAACTGGAACTACCAAACCACAGTTTAATTTGGCGACAGAAGAATATTTACTTAGAAAAGGTTTGGACACGGACGAAACAATTGTTTTGCTTTGGAGAAATTCGCCTGCTGTAATTATCGGGGCATTTCAAAACACGGCAGAGGAAATTAACACACAGTTTGTAAAGGAAAACAACATTCAAGTTGTGCGAAGAATGAGTGGTGGCGGTGCTGTTTACCACGACTTGGGCAACCTTTGCTTTTCGTTTATTTTGAAAAAGTGCGACCCAAAAAATGTTGACTACAGCTTTTTTCTTACGCCTGTAATTGATGCGCTTTCTGTACTTGGTGTAAAGGCCGAAGTAAGCGGAAGAAATGACCTTTTAGTTTGTGGGCGGAAAATTTCTGGCAGTGCTGTGCGAATTTTAAAGGACAGAATGTTGTTTCATGGAACGCTTTTGTATGACACTGACTTGGAAGTTTTAAGCAATGCACTAAACGTTTCGGCAGACAAAATTTCGTCTAAGGCTGTTAAGTCTGTTCGTTCAAGGGTTACTACAATTAAAGAGCATTTGGAAACTGACGATGATGTTTTGTTGTTTAAACAAAGCCTTGTCGAGTGCTTTTTTCACGAAAAAGGTTTTAAGGAATACGTTTTAACCGAAGCTGACAAGAAAGAAATTGAAAAGCTTGCACTAGAAAAGTACAGCTCGTATGACTGGAACTTTGGCAAAAACCCAACGGCTGACATTGTTTTTTCTAAGCGTTTTGAAAGCGGAAAAGTTACAGCATACATTACGGTTAAAAACCAAGTAATTAAAAAGATTCGCTTTGTCGGCGACTTTTTGGGTTGCTCGGACATTTCGGACGCTGAAAGTGCTTTTGTTACTGTGCCTTATGAAAATGATGCTGTAGAGAAGGTGCTTGAAATGCTTAACATTCCGCTTTATTTTGGGAACATTACGAAGGAACAACTTCTTCAAGTGATTATGGGGAGTTAATAAAAATGTTGACTGGAAAAACTCAAATTGCTTCTGGTGGGGGATATTTAATGGATTATGACTTTATAATTATTGGGGCAGGCCCTGGGGGGTATGTTGCGGCAATTCGTGCGGCACAGCTTGGCGCAAAGGCTCTGATTGTTGAAAAAGAAGCGTTTGGCGGAACTTGCTTAAACGTTGGGTGCATACCGACAAAGGCGTTTTACCGCTCTGCTCAAATTTTTAATTATGTTAAAGAAGCAGAAAGCTTTGGCATAGAAATTAGCGGTGAATGTTGCGTTGACATGGCTAAAGTTTTGGGCAGAAAAGATAAAATTGTGAACACACTTTCAAGCGGCGTTTTACAGCTTATGAAGCAAAACAAAATTGAAGTTGCAAACGGCTGCGCACGTTTTGTTGATAAAAACACTGTTGTTGTCGCAATTGATGGAGAGGAAAAAACCTACACAGCAAAAAACATAATTATTGCTACAGGCTCAAAGCCTTCTGTTCCGCCTATTGACGGTGTTATTCTTGATGGAGTAATTACAAGCAACGAAGCACTTTCGCTTGCAGAAGTTCCTAAGAGCATTGTAATAATTGGCGGCGGTGTAATTGGCGTTGAGTTTGCTGGTATTTTGCGCTCGTTTGGTGCAGAGGTAACAGTTGTTGAATTTTTGCCGAACATTTTGCCTGTAATGGATAACGAAATTTCTACACGGTTAAAACTTCTTCTTTCAAAACGTGGTGTTAAAGTAATGACTAACACAAAAGTTTTGGGCATCAAAAAGGAGGGCGAAGGTTTAGCAGTTTCTGTCGAGGGAAAAGGTGGAGTTGTTGACATTAATTGCGAAAAAGTTCTTATAAGCACAGGGCGTGAAATAAATGTTGACGGGCTGGGCTTGGAAAACATTGGTGTTGAGTACACAAAAAAGGGAATTGCTGTAGACGAAAATTATAAAACAAACGTTGAAGGCGTTTATGCAATTGGTGACGTTACAGGGCGTGTAATGCTTGCACATGTTGCTTCTGATGAGGGCAAAGCTTGCGTAGAAAAAATTTTGGGGCATGAAGCGGCGGTTGATTACAGCTTAGTTCCTAACAACGTGTTTTCGTTTCCGGAGGCTTCTTCTGTTGGCTTAACCGAGGAACAGGCTAAAGCTTCTTCTATAAAATATGTAGTTAGCAAGTTTCCTTTTTCTGCAAACGGAAAAGCTTTAACAATGGGCGAGGGCGACGGCACTGTAAAAATAATTGCTGACGCTGAAAAAGAAAAAATCATTGGCGTACATATTTTTGGCGCACACGCAAGCGACTTAATTCACGAAGCTGTTGTTGCCATGAAAGCTGGCATGACTGTAAAGCAGCTTGCAGAAACTATGCACGGACACCCAACGCTTCCAGAAGCTTTGGCAGAAGCGGCTATGGGGGTTTTTGGGGCGGCTGTTCACCTTGCGCCTGCTAAAAAGTAGTTTGTTTTCAGTAAGGCAAGGGGTAAACCTTGCCTTAGAACTTGTTTAAACTTCAACAAACTGGACGGTGTTTCCATTTCCCTCAACAACTTTTATTAAATCCTCAAACTTCATTACAACAGTTGATGTATTTTCATTTGGGTGAACACCAATTTTTTCTACACTTTCAAGCTCTTTATCAAACGCAACTGTTACAGAACCCTCCAAATCATTCAAAACACCCAAGGGCGAAACAGCCCCTTTTTGAAGCCCCAAAAATTTTTCTAGTCGCTCCTCAGAAGCAAAGCCTAGCCCACTGCACCCAAGCTGTGCTTGCAACGCCTTTAAATCAGCCGATTTATGCCCCGAAATTATAGCCAAAAAATGTTTCTTTCCTTTGCCGTCACGAAGAAAAAGGTTTTTTGCAACGTGTACACCTTCTGGGAATTTGATGTTTTCCATTTGTTCAATTGTAAACACAGCTTCATGCTCAAAAAGCTCAAAGCTAATTCCAAGCTCGTTAAGCCGTGAAATTACTGCTTGCCTTTTGTGTGAACTATCCATTTATAACCTCAATTTTGTCTCCAGCTTTTACAACACCGCCGCAAACTACCCTTGTAAAAATTCCTTCTGTAGGCATAATGCACTTGCCTGTTTGTTGTTTAATTGCACAACCACTGTGGCACTCCTTGCCTATTCTGGAAACCTCCTGAACCGTTTCGCCAATTTTTAGCCGTGTTCCAACAGGAAGTGTATGTAGCACAAGCCCTTTTGTAGTTATGTTTTCTGCAAAGTCGCCGTTTTTTAAAACCATTCCTTGTGCACGCATTTTGTCAACACTTTCATCTGCCAAAAGACTAACTTGCTTAACCTCGTCGCAACCGCCGTGTGCGTCGCCCTTTATACCAAAGCCAACTATAAACTCGGCTTCTGCAACAGGCGTTTTTATAGTTCCCTTTTTTTCGCTTGTGTTAACCGCTAAAACTACAGCTTCTAAACTCATTGTTCGCCCTCCCTTTTATAAGTGCCTGACTTGCCGCCTTCCTTTTCCACAAGCCTAATGTTTGAAATTACCATTCCCTTGTCAATTGCTTTGCACATGTCATAAATTGTAAGTGCCGCAACTGCAACTGCATGAAGCGACTCCATTTCAATTCCAGTTTTCCCCACAGTTTGCGCCGAAGCTTCAATGTGAACAGCCGACTGCTTTTCGTCAATTTCAAAGCCCATGGAAACACCAGTTATAAAAATGTTGTGGCACATTGGAATTGCCGAAGCGGTGTTTTTCGCCGCCATTATCCCAGCCGTTTGTGCAACAGAAAGGACGTCGCCTTTGAACACGCTTCCTTCTGTTATTGCTTTAAGCGTTTCTGCCGACATAAAAACAGTTCCTCTTGCAACAGCCATCCGCTTTGTGTCCACCTTTTCGCCAACGTCAACCATTTTTGGGCGGCCATTTTCGTCAATGTGTGTAAGCATTTATCCACCTATCCTGTTCATTTCACGTTTTATGGGGCTTGCACCGTTTAAAAGAAGGTGCTTTTCAGGCTTGCCCAAAATTACGCTTTCAATTGTACGTTTAATTATATCAATATCTTTTGTTTTAAGTGCTTCGTTTATGTCAATTTCATTGTCAGAATGAAGGCACGGCTTTAGCTTACCGTCTGCCGTTAATCGAACTTTGTTGCAGTCGCCGCAAAAGTGGTTGCTCATTGGGCTTATAAACCCAATTCTACCTAAGCTGTTTTGAAGCTTAAAGTATTTTGCAACGCCTGTTTTGTCGTCAAGCGGTTCTAATTTGCCAACCGTGGACAGCTCCTCTGTTATTTCCTGCATACTAATGTAACTGTACGGCACGTCCGTTTTGTCAGAGCCTATAGGCATAAGCTCGATAAACCGGACGTCAATAGGCTTATTAAGCGTAAGCTTTGCAAAGCTCGCAAACTCGTCGTCGTTAAACCCTTTCATTGCAACGACGTTTATACGAATTGGCGTAAGCCCTGCTGAAATTGCAGCTTCTATACCAGCAAAAACATTGTCAAGCTTACCGCCCCTTGTAATTTCTGCATACTTTTTGGATGAAAAGGTGTCAAGGCTAATGTTAATGCGTTGAAGCCCTGCCTTTTTCAGCGGAAGCGCAAGCTTTTCAAGCAAAACTCCGTTTGTCGTCATTACAAGCTCGGTTACGCCGTCAATTGCCGAAAGCTTTTCTACAAGCGAAACAATACCTTTTCTAACAAGCGGCTCGCCGCCTGTAAGCCTAAACTTGTTTATACCAAGCAAAGCCGCCGCTTTTACTACGTTTTCTATTTCCTCAAACGAAATAATTTTTTCGTGCGGCTTTTTGCAAACGCCTTCTTCGGGCATACAATATTTACAGCGTAGGTTGCACAAGTCTGTTATTGAAAGCCGCATATAATTAACGTTTCTGCCAAAGCTATCCCTCATAAATTGCCCTCGTGTACGCCGTAGCCGCCAAGCCGTTCAAGCTCGTTTTTAAACTCGTCAGAAGAAAGCACGGCTAAAAAAGCTTTAATCATTGGCGTGTCAATAATTGCTTTTGGAATTGCAAAGTCGTATTCTTCGTCACCAATTGCTACAAAGTCAAGCCCCATAACGTGCGCCGCAGAATAAACGCCAACGCCGCAATCTGCCATGCCGCCCTCAACAGCCGCCGCAACTGCCATGTGCGTAGTCATTTCATTTTTGTAGCCTATTATTTTATCTGGTGAAACAACAGAGGCTTTTTTCAGCAAGTAATCTGTCAAAATGCGTGTGCCAGAACCTTTTTGGCGGTTGACGAATGTGATGTCAGCCCTAGCCAAATCTTCAATAGAAGAAATGCCCTTTGGGTTTCCTTTTTTAACAATAAACCCTTGAGTGCGCTTTACGCCTTTTATTAAAACGACATCGTCATCATTTTTTAAATACCGTTCAATGTAGGCTGCATTGTATTCGCCTGTTTGTTCGTCCAAAAGGTGAATTGGCGCAATGTGTGCTTCCTTCCGCTTTAACGACATTATGCCGCCCATGCTTCCAACGTGAGCTGACGATACACCAAAACCGTGTTTCTTTTGCATAATACTACCAATTATATCCATTATAAGGTCGTGGCTTCCAATTGACACAATCGTTTTATCAATTTTATCAATTGGGTTTGTTAGCACAACGTCAACTTCTTCTCCAGCTTCAAAGCCCTCGCTGTTTTTTGGAACAACCAAAACACCGTCCGAACGCACAATTGCCATTGTTACGCCTGCGCCACGGTTTAATGGCGTTGCAACAAGCCTGTCATGCACCTTTCCAAGCTTAACCCTTATATATTCTTTGTATTTTAATGAAGAAACAATCCTCTTTGAAACAACTGCCTTTACTGTGCCAACGCATGTTTCGTTTGTCACTGGCTTTTTTTGCAACAGCTTAATTATTGGCGAAACAATTTCTTCAAACACCAAGTAAGCCGAGCCTGGGTAGCCAGGAAGCCCAATTACTGGCTTGCCGTTTATTAAACCAAGTATTGTCGGCTTGCCTGGTTTAATTGCAATTCCATGAACAAACACTTGACCCAAATTTTCAATAACTTGCGCCGTAAAGTCTTTTGTTCCTGCCGAAGACCCTGCGTTTATTACAACAACGTGGTTTTTTTCTGCCATTTCAAGCACGGTTTGCAAAAGCTTTTCCAAATTGTCGTCCACAGGGGAAAGCCTGTTGCACGTTGCGCCAAGCTGCTCAACAAGCCCTTTAAACGTCCACGAATTTGTGTCGAAAATTTTTCCTTTTTGTGCTGCTTCATAATTGTCAATTATTTCAGAGCCTGTCGGGATTATTGCAACGTTTATTTTTTCGTACACAGAAACAGAAACTACACCGCCGCTTAAAACCGCACCAATATCCATTGGGCGAATTGTATGGTTTTCGGGCAGAATCATTTCGCCAGCCACTATGTCCTCGCCAACTGGGCGAACGTGTTGCCACGGTGAAGACGGCTCAATTATTTTTACATGCGTTTCGTCCACTGGGTAAACGTCTTCTATCATAATTACTGAGTCGTACGGCGGCTGAATTGGGTTGCCTGTGTTTACATACACAAAGTCGGTGTCAAGCGCAAGCGTAACAGCATTTGCCTCGGACGCCTTGTACGTTTTTTCTGAAACGACTGCAATTCCGTCCATAGCAGCCGCATTAAAGCTTGGAGAGCTTAACCTCGCATAAACTGGCGAATTTGTTACGTAACCAATGGCGTTTCGTATGTCAATTGTCGTTGGCTTTACAACTTGCTCAACGTCTAACATTTCCAAAAACTCTGACAGCACGTCTTCAATGTTTCTATTTGTTAAGTATATATTTCGTTCAGACATTGTATCACCTGCGCTTTAAAGTTTAAAAACTTCGACCATTTCACCGCTTACAAGCCCTTCCTTTAAGCTGTCAATTTTAATGTAGCCGTCTGCACGCACAAGCTGTGAAATTGCGCCAGACTTTGCAAAAATTGGCGTTGCTTCGTAGCCTGCTTCTGTTTTTTCAAGCGTTACCATTTGGTACGTTTCTCTGCCTTGCCCTGCGTGAAGGTTAGTTTTAATTTTGGCTAAAATAGAACTGGTCTGGTTTGTGCAATTAAAAAACTTTTCCATTATAAACGGTGCAACTATTACATTAAAAACAACAACTGCCGAAACTGGGTGCCCTGGTAGACCAAAAACTGGACTTTTAAAAACGTTTGCCAGTATCGTTGGCTTGCCTGGTTTAATTGCAATTCCGTGGGTGAAAACGCTGTTTTCTTCGATAGTTTCTAAAACGTCAGCCGTCATGTCTTTGTCGCCAGCCGAGCTGCTTCCCGAAAGAATAACTATGTCGCTGTTTTGCACCCCATTTAAAACTTCTTCTCTGAAATTCTCAAAAACATCATTTACTATTTTTGTGCAAACAACTTCACAACCAAGCTTCTCACAAAAAGCAGCAAGCGCATATGTGTTTATGTCACGCACTTGCCCAACTTGCGGCTCTTTGTCAACGCCCACAATTTCGTCACCTGTTGAAAGTATTGTTACTTTAGGCTTTCTGTAAACTAAAATGTCTTTTTGCCCAATTGCTGCAAGTGTGCCAACATCTTTTGTTTTTACTCTGTGTCCTTTTTTAAACAACAATTCACCGTGCTGTATGTCGTCGCCAATTTCAGTTAAGCCGCCTTTTGGTGCAACTGGCTTGTACACGGCAATTGTTTTTTCGTCAAGCTTTTCTGTGTATTCCACCATAACAACTGCATCTGCACCACATGGAATAATTCCGCCTGTTGGAACATAAACGGCAGTTCCTGCTTGCACTACGCCGCTGTAGGCTTTTCCCATTTCAACAGCACCTAAAACATCAAGAAAAACGGGCACACTGTCCGAAACGCCAAAAGTGTCGCTTGACAAAACAGCGTAGCCATCTACTACAGAACGGTTGAAATTAGGAATGTCTGTAGAAGAATTTATATCGCATGCTAAATAACGCCCAACGGCTTTTAATATACTTACTTTTTCCGTTTCGCTTTTTATATGCTCAAAGTTTTCATTAAGCTTGTTCACTGCTTCTAAAACAGTGTCAACTTTTAATAGCTTCAAATTGTTTCTCACCTCTTTAAAAGGAAGTTTTTTTTAAATGTGGTAAAGGGGCAAGCCCCTTGCGATGGGTTTAGGGGCAGCGCCCCCAATGTGTTTCTTTCTTTTTTAAATCAACTATAAATCAACAAACTCCCTAAATGCTTTACTTTTAGCTTCGTCCAAAACTTGCAAAGCACTCCCCTGCTCCAACACCATTCCATTATCCAAAAAAACTATGTCACTGCAAAGCCTTCGTGCTTGCTGCAAATTGTGCGTAATAATTATTACTGTCGTTCCAAAGCTTTTGTTTTCTTTTTTTACAATTCGTTCAATGTCTTTTACTGTTGCTGGGTCAATGCTTGCTGTTGGCTCGTCCAAAAGCAAAAGCTTTGGTCGAAAAGAAAGAGCCCTTGCTATGCTAACCCTTTGGGCTTCGCCTCCTGAAAGGCTTGTAGCTTTTTGCTTCCTAAGCTTGTAAATCCCAAATTCATTTAAAAGGTCAAGAACCCGTTGTTCAATTTCCTTCTTTTGAACATGCCTTTGTTTTAAAGGGTACGCCACGTTTTGCTCAACTGAGGTGTCAAGCATGTACGGCTTTTGAAAAACTAACGTCATTTCAGCATAAGGTATTTTAGAATTTTTCTCGCTTCCATACAAAAGACTTCCGCTAGACTTTTCTAAAACACCTGCTACAATTTTTAAAAGAGTAGTTTTGCCAACGCCGTTTGAACCAATTATTCCGTAAATGCCACCGCTTTTAATTTGCAAGTTTTCAACGTTTAAAGCAAGCTTTGTGCCGTATTTTTTTGTTACCCCTTGCAAAAAAACGTCCATGCCTACACCTCTTTTTTATATTGAATTGTGTACAAAACGGAATTAATTATAAATGAAATCAAAAGCAAAATTATGCCAATTGCAATTGCCTTGCTGTATTCACCCATGCCTTGAAGCTGTGAAATGTATGTCGTCATAACCCTTGTGTGCCCTTTTATGTTTCCGCCGACAATCATTACTGCGCCAACCTCGGAAATTCCCCTGCCAAGCCCTGTTATTACGGCTGTAAAAATTCCAGCCTTTGACTCTGTAATAAAAAGCGTAAGCGTAGAAAACTTTGAAGCCCCAAGCGTAAGCGCAAGCTCTGTTAAAGTTTTTGCCTTTTTGTTTACTTCGTTGTAAGTAAGCCCTGTTATAATTGGCGTAATAAGGCTTGCTTGTGCTATAATCATAGCTTGCTTTGTAAACGAAAGCTGCAAATGCCCCAAAGGTCCACGCCTCATTATAATTAAAAAAACTACAAGACCCATAATTACGGGTGGTGTGCCCATAAGCGTGTAAACCACCCGTACAAAAATCCGCTTCCCTAAAAAATTGTTCTTTGCCAAAAAAACACCAATCGGCACACCAATTAGTGCCGCTATTAGTGTAGACAAAGAGGAAACATAAAGGGAAAGGTTTACTATAGAAAAAATTTCTTTGTCAAATGTAACAAGAAGCCTAACTGCTTCTTTAAAGCCGTATGCTATATATTCCACGCTTCACCCCGAAATTACTTTTTTGCGTCTGGGAAGAAAAGCGGCATAGAGTATTTATCTTTGCCAAATTCGCCAATTAGCTTTTGCCCTTTTTCAGAAGTAAGCCAGCTTGCAAATTGTTTTGCGCCTTCTTCGTTTATTTTGTTGTTTTTAGTTGGGTCAACAAGCAAAATTCCGTAAGGGTTAAGCAGTTCAGCGTAGCCCTGCAAAACTATTTTTAATTCAAGCTTGTCTGACATTGAAAGGTATGTCGCTCTGTCTGAAAGGGTGTAGCCTTGCATTTCATCAGTCATTATAAGAGTGTCGCCCATGCCCCTGCCGACAGAAACGTACCATTCGCCAGTAGGCTCTACTTCTGCAAGCTTCCAAATAGAAAGCTCTTTTTTATGCGTGCCAGAGTCGTCGCCTCTAGAAAGAAAAGCTGCTTTTTCGTCTGCTATTTTTTTGAAGGCTTCTTTTTCTTTAAGGCCTTTAAGCATTAATGGGTCGTTTGCTGGGCCAACTAAAACATAGTCGTTGTACATTACGTCAAAACGTTCTGTTCCATGCCCCTCTGCCATAAACTTGTCCTCGTCTGGGCGTGAGTGAACAAGAAGTACGTCGGCTTCACCGTTTACCCCCATTGTTATTGCGTTGCCTGTTCCAACAGCAACTACTTTAACTTCTATCCCTGTGTCTTTTGTAAATTCGGGCAGCAAAAAGTTTAAAAGCCCACTGTCATTTGTGCTTGTAGTTGTTGCAAGAATAATTGAACTAGAAGGCTGTGCTGCTTGTTCTGTAGGTTGAGGGGTGCTTGTACTTGACGGAGGTAGTGCAGCTTTACAGCCTGTAAGCGACACAGCCGCAACTGCTAAAGATACTGCTAGACCAAAAATTTTTCCTCTTGCTTTTTTCACGCTAATCTCTCCTTAATTTTTTGTTTATTCCCTTTAAGTATAAAAGGGCAATAAAAAATGCCGTTAAGGAAAAGGGCATGATTGCTTGCAAGCAGTTACTTCAACTGAAAAACTATTGAAAAAGCTTGCTAAAACCATTTTCCTTTCCAAAAGGGAGGCTTGTGCCTTTCGGCAAAAACCCATCGGCTTATTGCCATAGCGTAAACCGCCTTAGGAAAATAAGCTCGGAAAATTATGTCGCAATATCGTAATATAACAAAATGGATTGGTGACTATAAAAACTCAAATTGCTATATGTAACTATTGCATTATTTTAACATCTATAATATCATTACATTTAAGCATTTGCAACAACTTGGAGATGAAAAAAATGAAAAGTGTGTTTAAAAACAGGTACGAAAGAAATGCAGCCACAATTTCTGAAAGTGAACAGGACAAGCTTAAAAGCTCAAGCGTTTGTGTAATTGGTTGCGGCGGCTTGGGCGGACACGTAATTAGCCTTTTAGGGCGGCTTGGCGTGGGGAAAATTACAGCCGTTGACGGTGATGTTTTTGAGGAGTCAAACTTAAACAGGCAAGTTTTTTGCGACGAAAAAACGATGGGGCAAAAGAAAGCTTTTGTTGTATGCGAAAAAATGAAGGAAATAAACTCTGATGTGTGCGTAAACGCTGTGTGCGTTAAAATTTCGGCAGACAATGCAAAACAAATTTTGGCAGGGCATGACGTAGTCGTTGATGCGCTTGACAATGTTTCTACAAGGCGAATTGTTGCCGAAGTTTGCGCTTGGCTTAATGTTCCTTTAGTTCACGGTGCAATTGCTGGGTGGCTTGGGCAAGTGTCTGTAGTTGTTCCAAATGACAATTTATTTGACAAAATTTACCCACAAGGGATAGAAAAAGGTTTTGAAACTTTAACAGGAAACCCTTCGTTTACACCAAGTGTTGTTGCTTCAATTCAAGCAAGCGAAGTTGTAAAGCTTTTGCTTAATAAAGGTGAGCCACTTTGCAGCAAGCTTCTTGCAATAAATCTTTTGGAAAACGAATTTGAAATTATACAGTTTTAAGAACATGTGTTCAGTAATGGGTTGCACAGATTTAAAACAGCGATTTTTCGCCGTTCTAGGCGTGGTGGCGAAGGCATAATAGAAAAATTATGTCAAGCCGCCACAACGAAGAATGGCGGAATAATCGCTTTAAAGATGGGTAACAGCTTACTGAACACATGTTCTAAGATTAATGAGGTGAGGAGAATGTATAACGTTGGAATTATAACAGCAAGCGACAAAGGTTCACGTGGGGAGCGTGTGGACGAAAGCGGCCCGGCAATTGCAAAAATAATTGCTGAACACGACGGCTTTAACGTTGCAAAGTGTGTAATTGTTGCAGACGAAATGGAACTTTTAAAGGCAGAAATGGTTGACATGTGCGAAAATGGAATTGACCTTGTGCTTACAACTGGCGGAACGGGCTTTTCAAAAAGAGACATTACGCCAGAAGCAACGCTTGCTGTAATTGAAAGAAGAACGCCGGGAATACCAGAAGCAATGCGTGCTTACAGCATGAGCATTACCCCAAGGGGAATGCTTTCTCGTGCAGAAGCTGGAATTAGAGGAAACACGCTTATTGTAAACATGCCCGGCAGCCCAAAAGCTGTTAAAGAAGTTTTAGAATTTATTTTGCCATCTGTTAAGCATGGGCTTGACATTTTGTTGGCTAACGACAGCGAGTGTGGGAGTAGCGGGAATTAATTTATTAAGGATATTTTCTAACTACAAATATGGCACTGTAACTATAATTTAGTAGCAGTGCCATATTTTTTAAATTAATTAAATATCCTTAGGAAGCACCTTATTCATAACAACACCAACAAGTGCCGCAAGCGCAAGCCCTGAAAGCGTAATCGAAGAAGTAACTGCAATTTCCGAAACGCCAATTCCAAGAACAAGAATTAACGAAGCAATAATAAGGTTTCTTGAATGTGCAAATTCAAGCTCGGACTCTACAAGTGTGCGAACACCGATTGACGAAATCATACCAAACAAAATGATAGAAACGCCGCCCATTACAGGAACAGGAATGTTTTGCACAATTGCGCCAAACTTTCCAATTAAGCTTAAAACAATTGCATAAACTGCCGCAATTCTTAAAACTGATGGGTCGTAAACTTTTGTAACTGCCAAAACTCCAGTGTTTTCGCCGTATGTAGTGTTTGCAGGGCCACCTAGTAAACCAGCCGCAAGCGTAGCCAAGCCGTCACCCAAAAGTGTTTTGTGTATGCCTGGTTTTTCAAAAAAGTTTTTGCCAACAACTGCACCGTTTGTTGTTATGTCGCCTATATGCTCCATAAACACAACAATTGCTATTGGTGCAATTGCAATAATTGCAGAAACGTTAAACTGCGGCATTGTTAAAAGCGACTTTACTGCGTTGCTTGAAAAACCAAACCAGTTTGCTTCTGAAATTGCTTGCAAGTTTACAAGCGACGAGCCCGTAGTTACATCAATGACAAGGCAAACCAAAAAGCCTGTTACTATTGAAATTAAAATTGGCACAAGCTTGAAAAACGACTTGCTGAAAATTGTTACAGCTATCATTGTCAAAACAACTACAGCCGCCACAAAAAAATAGGTAAAGTCAACTTTTCCGTTATTGTAACCTGCCATACTAAGTGCAACTGGGCTTAACCTAAGACCGATAACAACTATAATAGGGCCGTTTACAATTGGTGGAAAAAATGACTTTACCTTTTCAACGCCGAAATATTTAATTATAAATGATAAGAGAATATAAATTAAACCTGCTGCCATTATGCCAGTTTTTACTGCACCAATGCCATGCTGTGCTAAAACAAATTGAATTGAACCAATAAATGCAAAACTTGAACCAAGAAAAACAGGAACAATGCCGCCTGTAACGAAATGAAAAAGAAGTGTCCCAAGCCCTGCTGTAAAAATTGCTAGAGATGGGTCAAGCCCTGTTTGTGCAGGAACTAAAACAGTTGCTCCAAACATCGCCAAAACGTGCTGAATACCCAAAATGTATCGGGTTCGTGAATCAAATGACTTCATATTGCCCTCCTGAAATTAAATTTGGGATAGTATACATTATTTTTTTGGGGTTGGCAAGCGTTATTTTTAGATAAACACATAAAATTAATTGCTTTAAATTGTGCAATTTATTATATTCTTTGAATATATACATGTCACTACTGTTAAATAGTTACAAAACTTACTGTGCTAAATTAATTAAACAAGTACAAAACATGTGAATAAATATATAAAAATTTTTATTAAAAAGTATCAAACATGATGAAATATTTTTACTGGGCATAATAGCCAGCATAAATGTTCTTGTTTTTTCTTGACATTTCAATGGTTTTTTAGTATCATTCCGATTTAGTATAACATCAAATTTAAAGGAGAATTTTTATGTCAAATCAAAACAATGCAATTGCAAACCCTGCTCCGCTTGGTCTTTTGGGCTTTGGTATGACTACCGTTTTGCTTAACCTACATAACGCAGGGATAATTCCTTTAACGGCTGTAATTGCTGCAATGGGCTTTGCTCTTGGCGGTGCGGCACAAATTATTGCTGGCATTATGGAATTTAAAAAGGGAAATACATTTGGTGCAACAGCTTTTACAGCGTATGGCTTTTTCTGGTGGTCTCTTGTTGCAATTTGGTTAAACCCTTTTGGCGAAAAGGTGCTTGCTGCTGACGAAACTTCAATGGGTTACTACCTTCTTCTTTGGGGCATTTTTACTGGCTTTATGTTTATTGGCACTTTAACGCACAACAAAGCAACACAATTTGTTTTCTTATCTCTTACAGTTCTTTTCTTTATGCTTGCAGTAGGCGACTTTTTGGGTTCGCATGAAATAAAAGTTGCTGCTGGTTACGTTGGTATAGTTTGTGGTGCAAGTGCAATTTACAATTGTGTAGCACAAATTATTAACAATGAGTTTAAGAGAAATGTACTTCCGCTTTAATATTAATTTTAGTGGGTTTTCAATTTTTGGAAACCCACTTTTTTTATTTCCCAAATTTAACAATCATTTCTTGACACTCTCAGTTTAGTTTAGTATCATAAAAATATAATCAATTAATGTTCTTAAAATTCAAACAATTTGTATTCTGCTAAAAAAGCAACTTCATGTTCACTTACATAATTCACTCACAAAATTCGCTTAAAAATTTCGCATAATGCAACTCAATTACAACTAAATTATATTTAAGGGGGGTTTTTTATGTTTGGTTACACCGGCAAAATGCTTTTTGTAAACTTGACAAACCATTCCACTGAAGTTAAACCGCTTTCCGAAGAAGTGGCTAAAAACTTTTTGGGCGGTCCTGCTCTTGGGGCTAAAGTGCTTTACGACGAAATGCCAGCAAATGCTGATGTTTTCGGCGAAGAAAGCATGATTGGTTTTGTCAGCGGCCCGTTAAACAACTCGGGGGCTTATTTTGGTGGGCGTTACACCGTTGTTTCAAAGTCACCTGTAACAGGTGGGTTTAACGATGCAAACTCTGGCGGCTTTTTTGGAACAAAGCTTAAAATGTCGGGCTATGACGCTGTGTTTGTAAAGGGAATTTCCAAAGCCCCTGTTTACATTTATATTTACAATGAAAAAGTTGAAATTTTAAGCGCAGAAGAACTATGGGGGAAAACAACTTCACAAGCCGAAAGTTATATTAAAGAAAAGCACGGCAAAAACTGCTGCGCCGCTTTAATTGGGCCTGGCGGCGAAAACCTTTCAAACATTGCGGCTGTTATGAGCGACGGCCACAGGGCAGCAGCTCGTGGCGGTTCTGGCGCTGTAATGGGCTCGAAAAATTTAAAAGCCGTTGTTGTAGACGGAAATATAGTGACACACGTAAATGATTATGAAACACTTGTAAGCATAAACAGAGAAATAACACAGTACATGGCAACTGACGACCTTTCAAAAGAGTTTTCAGAACTTGGCACAGGGCACGACTATGTAAAGTCTGTTGTGTCGAACGACGCTTCAATTAAAAACTGGACTGGCTCTCCAACTGATTACACAAAAGAAGACGCCACACCTTTAAGTTCACAAGAGCTAAATCAATATAGAAAAGATAAATTTTGCTGCCCCGACTGTACAATGGCGTGTAGCAGCTTTTTAAAAGTGCCTTCAAAAAGATGGGACTTGTCAAACACACCCCGCCCAGAATATGAAACAATGGGTGCTTTTGGCTCTATGATGATGAACAAAGACATAGAAGCCGTTTGCCGCTGTAACGACTTGTGCAACGAATACGGGCTTGACACAATTTCGGCCGGCGCAATAATTGCATGGCTTATGGAATGTTACAACGAAGGAATATTTACGCAGGCTGAAATAGATGAAATTGATTTAACGTGGGGCAACGGGGACTCAATAGTTACTGTTTTGGAAAAAATGTGCAAAAATGAAGGCATAGGCAAAACCTTGTTAAAAGGTGCGCTTGGTGCAGCAAAAGAGCTTGGAAAGGGAGAACAATGTTTGGCTGTTGCTGGCGGCATTGAAGTTCCTCAGCACGACTCACGGCTTTACTACGGCTTAGGGCGTGTTTATTTAAGCGACCCAACACCAGGCAGGCACGTAAAGGGCGGCTTGGGCGGCTCTACGCTTGATGCAGACTTTGACCCTGAAAAGTCGTTTGAGCATACAGGAATGCAAGACATGCTTGCAGTTGTTGACACGGAAGTAATGAATTCAAGCGGCATGTGCTCTTTTGGCTTTGGCATTGCAAACCCAAACAACGCCTTGTTCCGAAACCTTTGTGCTGTAACAGGCTTTCACTATTCGCCAAGCGAGTACATGAATTTAGGTTTAAGAATGTACAACATTAGACAAGCGTTTAATGTACGTGAAGGTTTAAGAAGGGCGGACTATTCACTTTCAGACAGAATGTGGCACGCTAAGCCTCCGTATGACGGGCCAATAAAAGACGTTAAGCTTGACTTTAACATTTTAATTGACAACTTGTTTAGTGTAATTGGCTGGGGCAAAGACGGAGTGCCTACAAAAAAAGCTTTGCAAAACCTCGGTGGTCTTGAAGATGTAATAAAAGACATTTACGGCGAAGATGAAGCAGTTTTAGAAGCTTCAATTTTAAAGGCAGAGGAAGATTTGGTTGAAGATAGAAATAAATACTTTTTGCGTCCAAGTGCCACAAAGTAAAAGAAAGGCTTTGCTTCAAGTGACAGAAGGCTGTACTCTAAAAAAAGCCTTAAACATTTATTTGCGTGAATATGAAATTGCCCTAACTGAAAAAGAGCTTAGACAGTGCGTTTTTCTTGTAAATAATGAAACGGCAGGGCTTGACAAAGCTCTAAGCGACAATGATACACTAACTTTTTTTCGCCCGTCTGTAGGGGGCTGAAAAAGTTAAAGCAATAAGTTTGAAACAAGTTTGAAGGGAGAATAACAATGAAAACAAAACGCAAAAGCACACATTACAAAACAGTAAGTGACGTTGTTTTGCTAAACAGCAAAGCGGAAGAAGCTGTTAAATCCCCAAAGAAGTCGCAAACCTACGACATTGAAGCACTTTTACAAAAACATACCGAGCCAGAAGTTTGGCTTAAACATTTAACAGACGACTTGCTTCCATTTTGGACAAATGATGCTGCTAAAAATTTTACACAAAACTTGTTCCCTACATACAGAACAAACACTGGCGAGCTTCTTCCAGAAAACAAAGAGGACTGGCCAGAAGAATATAAAGCCGCAATTGCAAACGAAGATTCGGCAGGGCTTATAGACACCGACTACAACTTTATTAAAGCACATTCAAGGCAAACGTTTGCCTACGGCGTAGCCTACAATATGACAGGCAACGAACAGTGCTTATCACTTTGCAAAAAAGGCGCAGATGCTCTTATGAGTGCGTTTGACAAAAACGGCGGCATGTTTACAAAACAAAAAGTAGCAACAGGCGAATGGGGCGAAAACGTAACCCAAAGAACAAGCCAAGACTTAGCCTATGGTATTAGCGGCATGGCTATGTATTACTACTTAACACACGATGAAAAAGTTTTAGAAGTTATTATAAAGGCGAAGGACTACATTTTCAAAACGTACTTAGACGAAGGAAAAGGCATTTTTACATGGCTTCCAAAACAGCTTGACGACAACAGCGTTGAAATTGTAGCACAGCTAGACCAAATTTACGGCTACATGATGTTTTTAACTCCTGCTCTGCCAGAGCCGCACAAAACACAGTGGAAGCAAGAGCTTAAAATGATTGCCAACATACTAATTAAACGTTTTTACAGCCAACGTTACGGCTTTTTCTGGGGCTCGGAAACAGAAAACAAAGCAAAAGACTTTGGCACAGCACATACAGACTTTGGACATTCAGTCAAAACAATGTGGCTTATTTATGAAATTGGTATGCTGACAGACGAAATTTCTTTTGTTATTTTTGCAAGAGAAAAAATCGACACAATTCTTAAAAACGCATATGTAAAAGAAAACGGCTCGTGGGCAAGGCGGTTTGTTAAAAACCCACAAACAGGTAACCGAGAGCTTGACTATGACAAAGAATGGTGGGGGCTTGCAGAGCTTGACCAAGCATGTGCTATACTTTCGCTAAATGACCCGTCGTATCTTTCGTACTTAAACAACACATACGACTACTGGTTTAAGTACATGGTTGATAAAGATAACCACGAAATTTGGCACATAGTTTCGGCACAAGACAACAAGCCGCTTATAAACTACCCAAAAACTCATATGTGGAAAAATGCGTTCCACAGCTTTGAACATGCGCTGTTCGGCTACTTAACAAGCAGCGAGTTAAAAAACAAAAGCTTTAGCTTGTACTACGCTTTCCCTTCAAGGGACGAAGTTGACGAAAGTACAGTTTCGCCTTACTTGTTTAAGGGGAACATTGTTACTGTTGTTGATACAGGTAGCTTAGAAGTTGACGACAGCAAGCGTAAGAAAATAAAGGTTACGTTTAATATGTTGCACTAAAATGAAAAAGGGCACATGTCAATCGCTTGTGCCTTTTTTATTTTAACAAACAAAATTTTTGTGTAAAGCTACAAAAAAATATTGTTTACGTTTTAACGCTATGTTATAATTTTATTTATGAAATATGTTCGATTTACTGTTCCATTAAACTATAGAAATTCCGCTTACTAAAGATATAGCAATTTGAGTTTTTATAGTCACCAATGGATTTTGCGGCAAAAATATCAAACGCTTCAACGATTTTTTTGACGCAAAATGGTGAACAGTTTATTCAAATTGCGATATTGGCAGAGGGCAGCCAAACGCTCAGCCATTTGGCGTTTTGACCGATAGGTATAAATTTTAAAATTTCATTTAAACTTTATACTATACAGTGAAGACAAAAACGGAATTGCTATATAATGGAACATACCATTTATATTAAAAACTTAGGGGTGGTTTGATGAAGTCTTTAGACGAGCTTAAAGCATTGCGTGACAAAGCAAAGCTTTCAGTAAAGGAAAGAACCGAGCAAGAAGGTTTTCGTGTAGTTGTCGGCATGGCAACCTGCGGAATTGCTGCTGGTGCAAGGCCTGTAATGACTGCGCTTTTAGACGAGGTTGCTAAACAAAACCTTGAAAACGTTACTGTTACACAAACTGGCTGCATAGGCATTTGCCGCTACGAGCCAATTGTTGAAGTAACAGACAACGAAGGCAAAAAAGTTACTTATATCAAAATGACTCCCGACAAGGCAAAAACTGTAATAGAACAACACATCAAGCTTGGAAGCCCTGTTATGGAATATGCAATTTCTGAATAAGGCTTTAACCTCCCCCATATTTGGGGGTTTTTTTTGCAATTAAAAACCCCCGCTTTTGCGGGGGAAAAAATTACTTCTTAGCTCTTTCAATGTTCACTTTTACGCCTTTAAGCTTTTTGTTTTTCATTCCTTCAATTACGTTTTTCACAAACTCTTTTGGAACATCAACAAAAGTGAAATCATCAAAAATGTCAATTGCGCCGATAGACCTACCAGAAATTCCTGTTTCGCCAGCCAATGCGCCCACAATGTCCCCAGCCCTAACCTTGTTGTTTTTGCCAAGGCTTACAAAAAGCCTTACCATGTTTTTGTCAGGTGGGCGTTTGCCGCCTTTTCGCTCGCCGCCCTTGCGCTCGCCGCTAAACTTGCGCTCAAACCTTTCTGGCTCGTCAAACACAATGTCTTTTGCGTCAGCGTCAAACAAGTTCATTTTCAAAAGTGCAGCAGCTATGTCAATTGCTGTGTAGTCTTCTTCGATAAGCCTTTCAGCAAGGTTTATATACTGCCCCAAATGTCCTTCTTCAATTACGCCCTTCACCTTTTCAATAAACTGCTTCGACTTAATTTCCTCTATGTCTACAAGTGATGGAAGCTTTTGCCGTTCAATTTTTGCTTTTGTGTAGTGCATTATGTCACGAAGCTTGTAAATTTCTTTGCCAACAACAAATGTAAACGCCTTGCCTGTGCGCCCTGCACGCCCAGTACGCCCAATGCGGTGAACATAATATTCGTCGTCCTGTGGCAAGTCATAGTTAAACACCATTTCAATGTCGTCTACGTCAATGCCACGTGCCGCAACGTCTGTTGCAACCAAAATTTCAAGCGTTCTGTTTCTAAACTTCTTCATTACCATGTCACGCTGCATTTGCTTTAAGTCGCCGTGCAAACCTTCGGCAAAATAGCCACGCCCTTGAAGCTGCTCTACAAGCTCGTCTACACGTTTTTTGGTGTTGCAAAAAACTAAAGAAAGCTCTGGGCTGTACATGTCTATAAGCCTGCAAAGTGCTTCTGTCTTTGTGTTTTCTCTAACTTCAAAATACGCTTGGTCAATTGTAGAAACTGTAAGTTGCTTGTGAACAACTTTTACATGCTTAGGGTTTTTTTGATAACTTTTTGTAATTTCCATAATTGCTGGCGGCATAGTAGCCGAAAACAAAATGGTTTGCCTTGTTTCAGGCGTTTTTTCAAGAATAGTTTCAATGTCTTCCCTGAAGCCCATGTCAAGCATTTCGTCCGCTTCGTCAAGAACTATCATTTTAACGTTTTCCATTTTAAGCGTGCGGCGGTTCATGTGGTCCATAACACGCCCTGGTGTGCCGATAATTACTTGCGCCCCTTTTTTAAGTGCCATAATTTGGCGTTCAATCGGCTGGCCGCCATAAATTGGAACAACCTTTATGCTATCCTTATACTTTAGAAGCTTGCGAAACTCCTCGCTTATTTGAATAGCAAGTTCTCTTGTAGGGCAAAGAATTACGGCTTGCAGCCTTTTGTCGGCTGCATCTATCATTTCAAGGCAAGGTATGCCAAAAGCGGCAGTTTTGCCTGTTCCTGTTTGTGATTGACCGATTACGTCGTCGCCCGAAAGAATTATGTGTATTGCTTGCGACTGTATGGGCGTTGCTTCTTCAAAGCCCATATCACCAATTGCCCGAGTAATTTCTTCGGACAAGTTCATTTCCTCAAATCTTAGTGATTCCATTAATTTTCCTTCCAAATAACAATTTTTTTATATTGAGGCGACAATTAAGTTTGTCGTCTCAAGCCCCTTTTAGGGGCTATGACTAAAACTTCATGGAAAGTTTTAGTCGGTGGGTTATAGCTCTCGTTTAAGCATGGGTGTTGTTTACACGCCCTTATAGTGTTGCCAATTTTTCCCTTTATATCAAAGGAAAATTGTAAACAACGTTAAATATTTTCATACAAGGGACAATATATCATATATATTGTAACAATGCAAACTATTTGTTGATGTTTCCGTATAGTTTGTATATAATTAGACTATAAATCAAAGGAGCTGACACAATGTCTGTTATTCAAGCCATCATTTTGGGTATTATACAAGGGCTTTCCGAGTTTTTGCCAGTTAGCAGTTCGGGGCATCTTGTTTTGTTTCAAAAACTGTTTGGGCTGAACGAAGGAACTCTTACATTTAGTATTGTGCTGCATGTTGGTACGCTTATTCCTGTTTTAATAGTTTTTCGTAAGGAAATTTTTGCTTTGCTCAAAAATCCTTTTCAAAAAACTACATACCTGCTTGTGCTTGCTACAATTCCTGCTGTTTTAGCTGCGTTGTTCCTTGACGATTATATAGAAAAGCTTTTTAACGGCGGTTCTTTTTTGGCTTTAGGCTTTTTTATAACAGGGCTTTTGCTACTTTATGCCGACACAGCAAACGTCGGAAGAAAAACGGAAAAAGAAATGTCCTATACAGACGGCTTAATAATTGGTGTAATTCAAGCTTGCGCAATTACGCCTGCTGTTTCACGCTCTGGCAGCACAATTACCGCTGGGCTTTTTCGTGGGCTTAGCAGAGAAACTGCGGCTAGGTTTTCTTTCCTTCTTTCTATTCCTGCAATTGCTGGGGCTACAGTTTTGGAGCTTAAAAAAATTGTTACAGGCGAAGTTTCAGTAGAAGGGTTTGAATTGTTGCCTACAGTTTTCGGCTTTTTGGCGGCGGTAATTTCTGGCTATTTTGCCATTTCATTTATGCTAAAGCTTATAAAAGCTTGCAAGCTTAAATATTTTTCGTACTATGTTTTTGCGCTTAGCGCTTTAATTTTGGTTGACCAATTTATAACAAAAATATTCTTTTAAAACTAGGTGAAAAGTAATGATTGAAGTAATGATAGAGCTTCTGCGCATTAAAGAACAAATTTGCGACATTTGCCACAAAATGTGGCAGCTTGGGTGGGTTGCCGCAAACGACGGCAACGTAACCGTGCGTATGTCAGACGGAAGCCTTTTGTGTACACCAACAGGCATTAGCAAGGCATATGTTACACCGGAAACACTTATTAGGGTAGACAGCAAAGGCAACATACTTGACGCACCCGAAGGGTATAGACCATCAAGTGAAATAAAAATGCACTTGAAGTGCTATGATAACAGAAGCGACGTTGGGGCGGTGGTTCACGCACACCCTCCTGCGGCTACGGCTTTTGCCGTTGCACAAAAGCCTATGGACATGTACAACTTAATGGAATGTGCAATGACAATTGGTTCTGTACCTATTGCGCCTTACAGCACTCCTTATTCTGACGAGGTTGCTACATCTATAGAGCCGTATCTTGCAGAGCATGACGTAATTTTGTTGCAAAACCACGGCGCACTTTCTGTTGGGGCAGACGCAATGACTGCATTCCAGCGCATGGAAAGCCTAGAGCTTTGGGCAAAAATTTCTATTAATGCAGTAGTCCTTGGCGGCTCTGTTGAAATTTCAAAAAATAATGTTGATAAACTTATAGGGCTTAGGCCACAATTTAAAACTACAGGCAAACACCCAGGGTACAAAAAATACTCAGAATGACATTTAAAAAAACCTTGGGGCTCTGCCCCAAACCCCGCCACTTTTGAAAAAGTGGACAAAACTTTTGCTAAAAAGCATAAAAGAAACAAAAGAAAGGAAACAAATATGAAAATAGGCTCACATGTTTCAATTAGCGGAGGGCTTTTAGGTGCGGCAAAAGAAGCTGCTTCATACGGCGCAAACACTTTTATGGTGTACACAGGCGCACCGCAAAACACACGCCGCCAGCCCGTGGAAAAGCTTAAAATAACCGAAGGTCATGAGTTTATGAAAGAAAACGGCATTTTAGAACTTGTTGTTCATGCGCCGTATATAATTAACCTTGCGTCACCAAAGCCCGAAACTTACGACCTTGCAGTTAGCTTTTTGGCAGAAGAAATTAAACGCTCGGAAGCTTTTGGCTCGAAGTACATTGTTTTGCACCCAGGTGCTTTTACAGAAAGCAGCTTGGAAGAAGGGATAGAAAAAATTGCAGCAGGGCTTAACACAATTTTAACGCCCGAAACAAACATTATGGTTTGCCTTGAAACTATGGCAGGCAAAGGCACAGAAATTGGGCGAAGCTTTGAACAGCTAAAACAAATTATTGATAAAGTAGAGCTAAGCGAAAAAATTGGCGTTTGCTTTGACACATGCCACGTTCACGACAGCGGCTACGACATTGTAAACGACTTAGACGGCGTAATGAAGCAGTTTGACGACATTCTTACGCTCGACAAGCTTAAAGTGTACCACATAAACGGCTCGTTAAACAAGCTTGGTGCAAAAAAAGACCGCCACGCAAACATTGGCGCAAAAGACGACAACCCAAAAGGCGTTGACAACATTGGCTTTGATGCAATTTACAAGCTGGTTCACTCCGACTATGCAAAAGAACGGCCGCTAATTCTTGAAACGCCTTGGCTTGACGAAAAAACAAACCTTTATAAGGAAGAAATTGCCGCTTTAAGGGCATAAACTGGTTTATATATGAACGAAAGAAAAACGGTGCTTGTTACAGGCTCGTCAAGGGGAATTGGTAAAGCTGTAGCAGAAAGCTTTGCAGTAAACGGCTTTAACGTAGTTTTAAATTGCGTAAACAACGTTACCCTAATGGACGAGGCTGTTTTGCAGCTTAAAAAGATAAATGAAAATGTAATCGGCATAAGGTGTGACGTTTCGGATTATTCCCAAGCAAAAAAAATGTTTGAGCAAATAGAGCAAAAGTTCGGTAGTGTAGATATTTTAGTAAACAACGCTGGCGTCAGCTACGTGGGGCTTTTTAACGAAATGGAAATTTGTGACGCACGGCGCATAACCGAAGCAAACTTTTATTCCGTAATGAACTGCTCACACATTGCAGTTTCCCAAATGATACGGGCGCAACAAGGGGTTATTTTAAACATGTCGTCCATTTGGGGGAACGTGGGTGCTTCTTGCGAAGCTGTTTACTCTGCTTCAAAGGGCGCAATAAACAGCTTTACAAAAGCTTTGGCAAAAGAGCTTGCGCCTTCAGGCATTCGAGTAAATGCAATTGCGCTTGGGGCGTGCGACACAGAGATGAACAGCTTTTTGTCAGCCGAAGAAAAACAAGCGTTCTGTGAACAAATTCCAGCAGGCAGGTTTTGCAGCGTTTTGGAAGCTTCCGAACTGGCGTTTTTCCTTTGCTCTGATAAGGCAAAATATTTGACAGGACAAGTTGTTACATTGGACGGTGGGCTTACTTGATTTTTAAAAGGAGATGAGCTTATGGTTTCTGCAAAAATGAAAGGTTTGGTTTTGGGAAGCTCGGCAATTCGTGAAATGTTTGAAGTTGGCAAACAGCTAAAAGCAAAGTACGGCGCAGAAAACGTGTTCGACTTTAGCCTTGGAAACCCAAGCGCATTGCCGCCAAAAGAAGTTAAACAAGCTTTGGAGGAAGTTTTGAGCAAAGACACCGCAGGTCTTCATGGGTACATGAACAACTGTGGGCATGATGATGTACGTGATGCAATTGCACAGCATATTAACGCACAGCACGGCACTAGTTTTACACACAAAAATGTTGTAATGTCAATTGGAGCTGCTGGCGGAATTAACATTTTGCTAAAAACAATAATTGACCCAAGAGATGAAGTAGTTGTTTTTGCGCCTTTTTTTGCAGAGTATCAAAGCTACATTACAAACTATGATGCAGAAATGATAGTTGCACAAACAGACACAAAAACTTTTATACCCGACTTAAACAACTTTGAAAAGCTTATAACTCCAAAAACTAAAGCAGTAATTATAAACTCACCAAACAACCCAACAGGTGTTGTTTACTCCGACCAAACAATAAAGGCAATTGCTGACATATTAAACAAAAAACAAGCCGCTTTTAACACCCAAATTTTTTTAATAGCAGACGAGCCGTACAGACAACTTGTTTACGACAACACGCCTGTGCCTTTTGTTCCTTTGTTTTACCAAAACACATTTGTTGTTTATTCGTTTAGCAAGTCGCTTTCGCTCCCAGGCGAGCGCATTGGCTATGTTTTAATTCCAAGCGAAATTGACAGCTTTGATGAAACTACAGCGGCAATTAGCGTGGCTACAAGAATACTAGGGTTTGTAAACGCTCCTGCCCTTTTTCAACAGGTAATAAAAAAATGTGTCGGTGTAAACGTTGACATGACAGAGTACACAAAAAACAGAAACTTGCTTTATGAAACTTTTACAAGGCTTGGCTTTGAATGTGTAAAACCACAAGGCGGCTTTTACGTTTTCCCAAAGGCTTTGAATGGTGACGGCAAAAGCTTTTGTGAAGCGGCAAAAAAGCACAATCTGCTTTTTGTTCCAGGCAGTGCCTTTAATTGCCAAACACATTTCAGGCTGGCTTTTTGCGTTCCACACGAAATGATACAACGCGCTGTTCCAAAAATAGAAGCATTATCTAAGGAGTTCTAAATAACGGGGCAATGGCAATCCCCTGTCCCAGAAAGGCGGAGCAAAAATGTCTAAAAAAATACTAATAGTAGACGACGAAAAAAACATAGTAGACATAATAGCCTTCAACTTAAACAAAGAAGGCTTTGACGTAGTGTGTGCATACGACGGAGAAGAAGGGCTTGGGCTTGTCTACAAAGAAAACCCAGAGCTAATTATACTTGACATAATGATGCCAAAGATGGACGGCTTTGAGGTTTGCAAAGAAATTCGCAAAACGCTGGAAACACCAATAATTATGCTTACAGCCCGTGCCGAAGAAGTAGACAAAGTGATGGGCTTAGAGCTTGGCGCAGACGACTACGTTACAAAACCTTTCAGCGTAAAAGAGCTTTTAGCAAGGGTAAAAGCAAACCTCCGCAGGCAACCGTCAGCAGCAGAAAGTGACGACAAAGGCGAAAGCCTAGTTTTCGGAGAAATTACAATTTACCCAGACAAATACGAGGTTGCACGTAGGGGCGAAATTATTGAACTAACACGCAGAGAGTTTGACCTTGTAAAATTTTTGGCAACACAGCAAACACAAGTTTTTTCAAGGGAAGCACTGCTTGAAAAAGTTTGGGGCTACGAATATTTCGGTGACGTAAGAACAGTTGACGTAACTATAAGAAGGCTTCGCACAAAGCTAGAAGACAACCCAGAAAAACCAAGGTACATCTTAACAAAACGCTCAGTAGGCTACTACTTTTCAGGCGGCAATTAATTTTAATTGTTTTATATTCGGCTTTTTTGGAAAGAGGGGGTTTGGGGGAGAAAACCTTTTTTCGCCGTTTGAAAAAAGGTTTTCTCCCCCAAAAAGCTTTGAAATCTATAAGTATTAAATACCGTATACAGAGGTTTTTATGAACAGCATAAAACTAAAATGGGTAATTCTTTACCTAACACTTGTTTTTATAATAATGATAATTAGCGGAACATTCATGCTTACCCGTGTCAACATGCAGGAAACAAAAGACGCCGAGGACAAGCTTGTAGAGTTTGCGCTTAAAATAAATGAACAAGTAATTCAAGCATACTCGCCAGATAAGTTCCAAGAAGCGTTTAACAACAACGTTGAAACGCTTAAAGGCGGCACGGACAGAATTCAAGGAAGCATTTTAAACTCTCGTGGGCAAACTATTGCGTCAAACGTAACCGAGGACATTAAGCTTTTGCAGTACAATGACACCGCTATAATTTCGGCTCTTTCAGGCGAGCGCAAGTTTAGCAGGGGCAGAGACGTTGATATAACCGGGCAGTTTATCCAGCTAATAAACTACGCTGAGCCAGTGCTTGACGACGACGGCAACATAAAATACGTCATTTTCACAAGGTTTAACGCCGAACCAATTTTAAAAAACTTAATCGAGCTTGCAATTACGCTTGCGCTTACAGTTATAATTGCGCTTATTCTTACAGGAATACTGGGTTTTTTGTATGCAACTACGCTTACTGGCCCAATTATTGTACTTACAAAAAAAGCAAAAGAGCTTGCACGTGGCAAGCTTAAAGAGGAAATTCCTGTAAACAGCACAGACGAAATTGGACAGCTTACGCAAAGCTTTAACTATATGTCGAAAGAATTGTCCGAAACAATGGCAACATTCGAGAGCGAAAAAAACAAAATGGAAATTCTTTTGCACAACATGACAGACGGCGTTTTGGCATACGACAGAACAGGTAGCCTAATTCACGCCAACTTTTTATGCCGTGAGCTTTTAAAAATTGATGAGGTTGACAAAGTGCCGTTTGCCGACATGATGAAAAGGCTTGGCACAGACATTTCCGACTTAAAGTCAATTTCAGACGAGGGGCTAAAAAACACAATCATTTACACGAGCGAAAGGTTTGTTTCCGTAAGCTTTACGCCATATTACAACAAGTACGGCATGGCAGACGGAATTGTTATTGTGCTTCAAGACATAACACAGCACAAAAAGCTTGACGACATGCGAAAAGAGTTTGTTGCAAACGTTTCGCACGAAATTAGAACGCCCATTACAACAATAAAAAGCTACGCCGAAACGCTTCTTGACGGCGCACTTGAAAACGAAAGCTTGGCTAAAGACTTTTTAACAGTTATAGAATCGGAAGCCGACAGAATGACTTTGCTTGTAAAAGACCTTTTAGACCTTTCGCAACTAGACAACAAGCAACTAAAGCTAGAACTTACAGAGTTTGACTTAATTAAACTAATACACCAATGTATACGCCAAAACTCCGTGCTTGCAGAAAAGAAAAACCAAACAATAAAGTTTGACGACAAAAACGCCGAATATATGATAAAAGCAGACCCAGCAAGGATAAACCAAGTTATAACAAACATAATTAGCAACGCCGTAAAGTACAGCGGAAACGGCACAACAATTTTTATAAATGCCGAGGAAGCCGACGGCTTTTATGTTGTAAAAATAAAAGACAGCGGAATTGGAATTCCAAAAGAAGACTTGCCGAACATTTTTGAGCGTTTTTACAGGGTTGACAAAGCACGCTCACGTGCAATGGGCGGCACAGGGCTTGGGCTTGCAATTGCAAAAGAAATTATCGAAGCGCACAACGGCAAAATTTTTGCCGAAAGCAAGTTTGGCGTTGGCACAACAATGACACTAAAGCTTCGCAAAATAGGTGATTAGCATGTTAAGTTCAAATTTTAAAAGCAAGTTTAAACTAATTATAATTGTTTTGCTCTCCATTTCAGCAATTTATATGACAGGGCAGCTATGGTTTGTTGAAATTTCGGGCAGAAACTTTTTTTACATTTTTTCCTATGTGTTTAATTCGGGTGGTGCTGTAATTGAAGCAAGCGACGGAAGCATTGCCCTCCCCTACAGAATTATTACATCATTTGGCGGAAACCGCTTTGACGTTTTGTACAACGGCATAAAGGCAAGCAGCCAAAAGAAAGAAATGGACGAAGCAATTTTGCTTTTTTTAAGAAAAGGTGAATTTGTTTCTTCAAAAGAAATTGACTGGGACTATGCTTTAAACAGGCGTGCGTACATTTATGAATATAATTTTTCAATGCCTTCAGACGTGTTTCACCGTTCATTTAACTTAAAAAGCAGTAACATAAACGGCAAAGTAAAACGGTTTGACATGATGATAATTTCACCGCCAAAAAACAACAAAGAAGCAATTTCAGCCATTTTTGTAGACTACGAAGCTAACCAGCAGTTTGAGTACACAATTAAAAACGACGTTTTGGCAGAAAAGCTAAACAGTGGCATAGACAGCATAGGGCAAAAAAGCTCTGGCCTTGTTTACGTTTCGTCTGCGCTTAGCGAATACCCTTTGCTATCAAAAAACATTTTTGTTCCAAAGTGGAATGACGACAACTTAAAATATGCAATTATCGACTCTGCAAACCCGTACATTGTAAAGGAGCAGCTTTTGCTAAAAACTATTGAAAAAAAGGTAGACTTGTTTTTTGACAAGCCAGCTTCAAAGCGAAGCTACACGTCAAACGACGTTTTCACCTACGGCGACGAAGGAATCGTTGTTAAATATTACCCCAATGACGTTTTGGAATATTACGACTACAGAACACCGCAGAAACAAACAAGTGCAAACTTTGAGTCGGACTATTACGTGGCAAAAAACTTTTTGCAAAAGGACGTGCTTGTTACAAACGAGTTCTATCTTTCTTCTTACGAAGGTGACGAAACGAAAAACATTTTTTGCTTCGACTACGCCGTGAACAATTTTTCAATGAAGCTTTCGCCATCAGTAGCTAACGACATTTCAATGCGTCACCCAATTGAAATAACCGTTGAAAACGGCAGAGTGAGAAAATACCGCAAGCTTACGTACAGCTTTTCTGTGAATGAAAACGTAAACGAGCTTGCACTGCTTGACTTTGAAGGCTCTATGGAAATGTTCCAGCCAATAAACGTAAAAAACAACGAAGACGGCGAAGAAGAAGCAACTCTTTTTGATGATGCAAGCTTTTGCTACAATATTGATGCAGGCAAGCAGCTAATGCTTTACTGGTTTTTAAGCCTTGACGGCAGAGTTTATGCACAAAGTGCGCTATCAGGCAGGTGATTTTTTGGATACGGAAAAGGCTAAAAACTTAACAATAATTTTTCTTGTGCTTTTAAATTTGTTTCTTGCAGTGCTTGTTTATATAAACAGTGCAAAATTTACACTTACTAAGGAACAAGAAACCGCAATTTACAAAGTTTTGGAGCAAAATGGAATTTCTATAAGCACAAAGCTAATAAAAACAAACAAGCCTATGCGTGAAATGAACGTGCTACCGTACAGCTACGACATTGACGAAATTGTGTATAAGCTTTTTGGCGGTTGGGAAGGTGTTTCCGACGTATCGGAGTTTGGGCGGACGATTTACACAAAAGGCGATGCAATGCTAACTATTGAAGACGGTGTAATTGTGTTTGAAAAGCCTTCTGGCAACGTAAGCGGCGGTTTTTTCGTAAACAGCAAGGAAGATGCTGTTAAGCTTTGCGACAGTTTTGTTTTGGACGACAAAAACATTGTTCCGCAGTTTGTGCTTGACAACGTAATAGAAGAAAAAGGCAACTATGTAGTAGAATATAGAAACAAATTCGGCGGAAGCATTGTGTTCAGCAACTATATAAAGCTTTATGTTGACAGCTCGGGCGTTTATGGTTTGGAATGCAGCTACAGCGAAGTTGCAAACTTTGAAACTGCAAAAAAAGAAATTTGTACAGTAGATGAAGCTTTGTATGCTTTGCTGAAAGACCTTAAAAACAAAGGTACTTCTGCACAGCAGAAGCTTTCTATTGACAAAATTGACATAGTTTACTTTCAAGAGCAAATTAGCGGTGAGGAAGACACGGCACTAAAGGCTACACCTTGTTATAGGTTTTATTTTGACGAGCTGGGTGGTTCTAAAATTGTTGATGCGGTTACTCGGGCTGTGAAGCAGTAGGTAAAAACATTAAAAGATTAAGACCTTTGTGTCCCTGCTCCTTCAGCCAATTTTCTATGTTTAATTTGCTATAAATTGCTTATGCTTATATTTGACAGTAACAAGTTAATGCTATATAATTGCAGATGTATAAAACTATTTTAAAATAAGGTGGGCGTCATTATGAACATTTCGGCTGAAACTATTTATAATGATATAATTTCAAGAATACAATCACGGCTTCCGCAAGGTGTTGAGCTTAGAACCAGCAGCACCGTAAACGGCTTAAACAACGAGGTTTCTAAAAGCAACGCTTCAAGTAGCGACACTAATGTAGTTAATTATGACTTTAAGTCAATTTTGGACAGCTACCTGCAAGGTGTTTCGCTTTCTGATGATAACAACTTGGCTATTGAAGAAGCAATTGCCTCGGCTTCGGCAAAGTATGGCGTAGACCCAACCTTAATAAAAGCTGTAATTCGCCAAGAAAGCAATTTTAACCAAACAGCAGTTTCAAGTGCTGGTGCTATGGGGCTTATGCAGCTTATGCCAGGCACGGCTAATTATTTGGGCGTAAGCGACCCATTTAACATAAACGAAAACATTTCGGGCGGCACAAAATATTTAAAAGAAATGCTCCTTAAATTTGACGGCGACACAAGCCTTGCGCTTGCGGCGTACAACGCCGGCCCTGGAAGTGTTGAAAAGTATGGCGGTATTCCCCCTTACACCGAAACAAAAAATTATGTTCCTTCGGTTTTGAAGTATAAAAACCAGTATTTAGTGGAGCAGTATTTGAATTCTCAAAATAAGGCTGATGACGATAAAAAATAATGTACCGAGGCAACAAAGCTAATACGGTTTTGTTGCCTTTTTAAAAAATTTTAAATGGAGTGAACCAACTTGAGTTTATTTAAAAGCACATTAAACACACGAGCTTTACTGCCTAATTCCTTTAAATACATACGAAGTGATGTACCTAGTAAAATTAGCGAAGAAGAAATAGAGTGGTTGCTAGAAAACAATGTTACAACAATTGTAGATTTAAGAAGCGCAAGTGAGTTGCTGGAAAAACCTTGTGTTCTGCACCAGCACAGTAAATTTATGTACTATAATATTCCTGTAACTGGGGGAAATATAGTTCCCCAAAGTAAAGAAAATGTACCACTTTCTTATTTTAAAATGGTAGATGAAACAATGTGGAAAATAATTGACAAAATAGAAAACGCCAGCAGCAACGTGTTGTATTTCTGCCATGCAGGGAAAGACAGAACAGGTGTTGTTTCTGCGTTACTGTTGCTGCGCTCTGGGGCTTCCCATGAGGAAATTGTTAATGACTATGTTGTATCGGCTGAAAATTTAAAAGCCGCTTTAGAGGACTTTGCTGCACAAAACCCACACGTTGACCTTGAGATAATTACTCCGCAAAAGGTTTTTATGCAGCAGTTTTTAGAAATGGTTAAATTTAATTAGGCTATACTTTACATATTATCAACATAATAATTACACAAATACAAATTCACAAAAAAAGCAGGGGCAAAAACCCCTGCCATTTCCAAAACCCAAAACCCCTAAACAGCCTTAGCAAACTGGCTATTATACAAATTAGCATAAAAACCATCTTTAGCTAAAAGCTCCTCATGGCTTCCCTGCTCTATAATGTCACCGTTACTCATTACAAGAATTAAATCAGCGTTTCGTATAGTCGAAAGCCTGTGAGCAATTATAAAGCTAGTTCTGCCAGCCATTAGGTTATCCATAGCTTTTTGAATAAGAATTTCCGTTCTTGTGTCAACACTGCTGGTTGCTTCGTCAAGAATTAAAATTTTCGGGTTTGCAAGCACAGCACGAGCAATTGTAAGAAGCTGCTTTTGCCCTTGCGACACGTTGCTTGCTTCTTCGTTAAGCTCCATTTTGTAGCCGTCTGGAAGCGCACGAATGAAGTGGTGCGCCTGTGCAACTTTTGCTGCCGCCTTTACTTCCTCGTCTGTTGCGTCAAGCTTGCCGTACCTTATGTTGTCGGCAATAGAGCCGTTGTACAGCCAAGTGTCTTGCAAAACCATACCAAAAGCACTTCTAAGCTCGTCACGTTCAAAGTCACGAATGTCGTGTCCGTCAACTTTAATGCTTCCGCTGTTTACGTCGTAAAAACGCATTAAAAGCTTAACAATTGTAGTTTTGCCTGCGCCTGTTGGGCCAACAATAGCAATTTTTTGCCCTGGTTTTACACTTGCGTTAAAGTTGTTTATTATAGTTTTGTCTTCTGTATATCCAAAGCTTACGTTTTCAAAAGTAACTGTTCCTGTAACGTTTACACCAGTGCCGTTCTTTTCGCCGTTTTTGCAAACTTTGAGAGCATTTTTAACCTCTGCAACTTCTTCCTTTTCTTCAAGGAAAGCAAACACACGTTCAGCAGCTGCCATAGTTTGCTGCATAATGTTTGAAATTTGCGAAATTTGTGCAATCGGCTGTGAAAACTGCCTCATGTATTGAATAAACGCTTGAATGTTACCAACTGTAATAACCCCTTTAGCTGCAAAATATCCGCCGGCTACACAAACCGCAACATAACCAATGTTTGAAATTATGTTCATTATCGGCATCATAAGCCCAGAAAGAAAGTTTGCCTTCCAAGCCGCATTGTACAGCTTTTCGTTGTTTTGTTTAAATTCATTTGCCGACTTTTCTTCGCCGTTAAACGCCTTAACAATTGTGTGACAGCTAAAGTTTTCTTCAACCAAACCGTTTACTTTTCCTAAGTATTCTTGTTGGTTTTTAAAGTGCTTTTGAGAATTTTTTACAATTACTCCAATTGCAATGCCCGAAACCGGAAGCGTAACAAGGGCAATTAATGTCATTTGCCAACTTATAGAAAGCATCATAACCAAAATACCAATAAGCATAGTTACAGATGAAATAACTTGCGTTATGCTTTGGTTTAAGCTTTGGCTAATTGCGTCAACGTCGTTTGTTATGCGTGAAAGAACGTCGCCGTTTGTCACTTTGTCGTAGAATGAAAATGGCAATTTGTGAATTTTTTCGTCCAAATCAGTACGAAGCTTTAACGTAACTTGGTTTGAAACTCTTGTCATAATAAAACCTTGAATAAGCGAGAAAGCGGCACTTACAACGTATAGCGCAACGAGTGTAAGAATAATATTCTTTATAGCTTCAAAGTTTACGCCTTCTGACGTTCCTGCAATCTTGCCCATTACGCCGTTAAAAAGCTCGGTTGTAGCTTCGCCCAAAATTGTTGGGCCAACTACAGAAAAAACAACTGAGGTGACTGCAAAAATCAACACAACTAAAATTGCAAATTTATAAACCCCGAGGTAGTTTAAAAGCTTTTTAAACGTGCCTTTAAAGTCCTTTGCTTTTTCGCCAGGCATCATGCCGCCCATAGGTCCGTGCCCCATTGGGCCCCCTTGCCTTTTCGCTTTTTTTCCATTACTCATTTTTAAGCTCCTCCTCTCCAAGCTGTGATGAGGCTATTTCGTAATATTCAGGGCAGCTCTTTAAAAGTTCTTTATGTTTGCCGTGTCCAACAATTTTTCCATCGTCTATAACATAAATTTGGTCTGCGCCCATAATTGTGCTTACACGTTGTGCAACAATCAAAACTGTGCTGTCTGTTATATGTTCGTTTAACGCTTTTCTTAAAGCTGCGTCTGTTTTAAAGTCGAGTGCCGAAAAGCTGTCGTCAAAAATGTATATGTCTGGCTTTACAGCAAGCGCACGTGCAATTGACAGACGTTGCTTTTGCCCGCCAGAAACGTTTGCACCGCCTTGTGAAATTTCTGAGGCTATTCCGTCTTCCTTTTTGCTTATAAAAGCTGTCGCTTGTGCAATTTCAATAATTTCTGCTGTTTCCTTGGCTGTCAAACTATCGTTGCCGTACTTAATGTTGCTTTCAATAGTGCCCGACATAAGCACGCTTTTTTGAGGAACATAACCTATGTGGCTGCGAAGCTCTGTTTGCGAAATGTCTTTTACGTTTACACCGTCAACCAAAACTTCGCCTCTTGTAGCATCGTAAAAACGTGGTATAAGGTTTATAAGTGTAGACTTTCCAGAGCCTGTTGCGCCGATAAAAGCTGTAGTTTCACCAGGGCGAGCCAAAAATGAAATGTCTGTAAGTGCATCGTCCTCTGCGCCTGCGTAGCGGAAGCTTACGTTTTTAAACTCTACATAACCTTTGTTCTTTTTATCAATTGATTTTGGGTTTTTAGGGTCAATGATTGTTGGCTTTGTTTCCAAAACCTCTGCAATTCTTGCGCCAGAAACCGAAGCACGAGGAATAAAAATAAACATCATTGAAATCATCAAAAAGCTCATTATAATTTGCATTGCATATTGCATAAATGCCATCATGTCGCCAACTTGCATGTGGGACTCTGCTACATAGTGCGAGCCAACCCAAATTATTAAAAGCGAAGTTGAGTTCATAATAAACATCATTATAGGAAACATAAAGGACATTACTCTGTTTACAAACAAGTTTGTTTTAGCCAAGTCCTTGTTTGCCGATTCAAAACGCCCTTTTTCAAATTTGCTTGTGCCAAACGCACGAATTACCATAAGCCCGTTCAAAGTTTCACGTGCAACAAGGTTTAAGCGGTCGATAAGCTTTTGCATAGACTTAAACTTTGGAATAACAAGTGAAAACACAACAACTATAAGCCCGATTAAGGCAATTACGGAGACGGCTATTACCCAGCCCATTGAAACAGACTTGTTAAGCGCCATAATAATGCCGCCCACGCCCATAATTGGTGCGTAGCAAATCATTCTTATACCAAAAGTCAAAAGCTGTTGAATTTGCATTACGTCGTTTGTTGAACGAGTTATTAAAGAAGCTGTAGAAAACTTGTCGTATTCCTCGTTTGAAAACTTTTCTACCGCTTCAAACACGTCGTTACGTAGGTTTCTTGCAACACCTGCCGCAACTTTTGAAGAAATTAAGCTTACAAACACAGTTGCAATTCCGCTGCCTAAAGCAATTAAAAGCATCATTACGCCAATGCGAATAATGTACTCTCTTTGGAAAACTTCCATGTTTAAACCAAGTTCCTTGTAAAAAGCTTGAACAAGCATTGTTCCGCTTTGTGTAAGCATACTTTCGTCCATTTCAAGTGCTTTTTGCCTTGCAGAGTCAAAGGCTTGGGGTGGAATTTGTGCAAGCATTGGCTGAATTTTGTACATTTGTGTAATGTCTACGCTACTAATGTCCATTTGCCCTGACCCAGAAGCTGCGCCCCCTTGGTTTGGTGCAAAATCTTTCATTAAATTTATCATAGTCCACGTTGCCGAGCCAAAAGCATTGTTAAGCTCTGTAATTGTTTCTTCTGTAGCTTCATCATTTAAAACAAAAAACTGCTCGTCAGCTTGTTCTAAGTTGCTTAAATTAATCCACTTACTTTTATCTTCAACTGTTTTTAATGAAAAGCTTGAGTTTGCAAGCTCTTTTTCTTCCTCCGTCATAAACGACGAAATAAAGTTTAAGCCGTTTTGAGAAATTGCATAAGGTGTTCCGTTTTCAACGCCGTTTTGCTGAATGCCAGTGTTTACAATTTTTGACAAATAATTTGGCAAGTTTAGGTCAAACATTGCTTGTGCAAACAAAAGCGCAACTGCAAGCAAAAGCCCTACTGCAAAAGGTTTTAAGTATTTTGCCAGCTTAATCATTTTCTACTCTCCTTCTTGTTTTAAATTTAATAATGTAGGTGCTTCAAGCTTAACTTCTTCCGAAATGTCAGCGAAGCGGTTAAACAGCTTTATCAATTGGTTAGTATTTTCTTCACCAAAACGAGAAATTATTTCTTCCATAACTTGGTCTATATGCTGTTTTAAAGAAGCGACTGTGCGCTCGCCTTTTGGCGTAAGCTTTAAAATAAACCTTCTTCTGTCTTTTTCGTCAATTAAACGGTTTATATACCCCTTTTTTTCAAGCGAATTTAACGTTTGAGAAATGGCAGGCTTTGTAATGTGCAGCTCACACTGAATGTCTGACATTAAGGCGTTGTGCTTCGAGTCAAATTCATTTTCCGAAATTTTGTGCAAAATAAAAACCTCACTCATGTGAAGGCGTATGCCTTGGTGAAACGTTTGCCCTACCTTCCGAAAACGAAAAATTGAATTTGCAAGCTCTTTTTGTAGCCCTTTGTCCATTGGTTTTACTCCTTTATTATTTTTTACTGGGCATAAATAAATGTAAAGATATTAAATATGAACTGCTTAATAGTTTAGCACTTAATTATTTTTTTGTAAAGAGGAATATTCAAATTTTTGTAATATGGCAATTCCATATTTAATAGATATGGCAGAGATAAGCCAAACGGCTAGTCGTTTGGCGCTTTGGCAGTTGTGCAATGAATATTAAAACGGAATTTCTAAATGGTAGTCTTCATAACTAAATAAAGGCTTTACCCCTGAATAAATGTAGGTAAAACCTTTGTAATTTTGGCTTGCAGCGCATTGTTATTGAACTAAAAAATATGACACAATCAACCATACACAGATTGACATAAAGCCAGTTGCAGGGAACGCATGAAATGCGGTCCCTGCACATGCAACTTTTGTATAGCATATACCGAAATATAATTTACAATTACACCTTTTAAACCTTTTTCAAAACCAAAAATGACTTAGGCAAAACAATTACTTCACCCTCAACTGTATTACCGGTAAAAAGACAAACAGCCTTTACCCCAACATCAGCCGCACACTCAACATCTGTATTATTAATAAGCGTAAAAACCTCTTGTTCCTCAAACCATCTCTTTTGAACAAACACATCACCCTGAAAGCCCACTTCAATTTTGCCGTGTGTCAAAGCTTTTTCCGACTTTCTAATTTCAATAAGCCTTTTATAAAAAGCAAAAAGCTCTTTGTCCCAGTTTTCCTCGTTCCAGTCAAAAGTTCTGCGGCAGTCTGGGTCGTCGCCGCCTTCTGTACCTATTTCCGTGCCATAATACGTGCAAGGTACACCGACGTATGTGAACATAAAAACCGCCGCATTTTTAAGCATAGCTTTGTCGCCGCCGCATCTTGTTAAAAACCTTTGTGTGTCGTGGCTGTCAAGCAAGTTTAAAAGTGCATGGTTCACTTGCGTTGTGTTTGTTGTCAAAACGTATGAAACCTTTTCCTTAAACTGCTTTGCAGAAATTGACCTTTCAGCAAAATAAGCTTTTGCTGCTTTTGTTATTGAATAGTTCATAACGCTGTCAAACTGGTCGCCTTTAAGCCACTCAAAAGAGTTGTACCAGTTTTCACCAATAATTAACACATCTGGCTTAACGGCCTTCACCGCTTCCCTAAACTTGCGCCAAAACTTGTGGTCAACCTCGTCAGAAACGTCCAACCGCCAGCCGTCAATGTCAAACTCTTTTATCCAATATGTTGAAACGTCCAGCAGATAGTCAACAACTTCTGGGTTTTCGGTGTTTAGCTTAGGCATTTTTTCAGTATGTGCAAACGTTTTGTAGTTAAGCGGTGATGCTTGCACAGGGAAGCTTTCAATAAAAAACCAGTCTTTGTATTGTGAGTTTTCCCCATTTTTCAGTACATCTTGAAAAGCAAAAAATTCTTTTCCGCAATGGTTGAACACAGCGTCCAAAACAATTTTTATTCCTAAGGAATGCGCCTTTTCAACAAGTTTTTTAAATGTTTCCTTGTTGCCAAAATGAGTGTCAATTTCGTAATAGTCTGTTGTGTCGTATTTATGGTTGCTTTTTGAAACAAATATTGGCGTCATATAAATTCCGTTTACACCTAAGCCGCTTAAATAGTCAAGCTTTTCATAAATTCCTTCTAGGTTACCGCCATAAAAGCTTTTTGCGCTTGGAAGCTCACCCCATTTTGAAAGGCTGTTATCATGGTTTCCAAAATTGTAAAACCTGTCAGGGAAAATTTGATAAAACACTCTGTCGTAAACCCAACTTGGAATGGTGTGAACGTCGGCTTTATTTATAAAAGGGTACTGGAAGCTTTTTTCCATTTCGTCTGTTTCTTCATATTCATAAATACCAAACTCATAGTAAAACAAAGCTTTGCCGCCCGAATGAATTTCAAAGTAGTAGCATATGCGTGTGTCGCTTGTTTTGACAACAAATTCATAATAGTCAAACATTGAATCAGTAAAAACCTTTTGCATTTCAGCCTTTTTCTTGTTCCAGCCAAACTTTACGCCGTAAAATAAAAAAACCTTGTCACAGTCGTTTTTTGCAGTTCTAAGCCGAACAACAAGCTCGTTTTCCGAAAGCGCAAAAGCGTAGTTGCTTTTTGGTATATGTAGTAATGCTTCTTTTAACATTTTAACCTCCGAAAGATAGTTCATTTACCTAAAGAATTATAGCACAATATTTAGGTGCTGTATACGAATTAAAACCTTGGGGCTTTGCCCCAAACCCCACCACTTTTGAAAAAGTGGTCAAAACTTTTGTTTTTGAAGCTATCGCAAGTTTCCCTCGCTTTCAAAAAGTAAAGTGAGGGAAGTTTGCTACAATTATTTATTTAAAACGGAAATATACCGTGAAACAAATTCAAAAGTTAAACCACAAACAAACCAAACAGGGGCATAGTCTAGCCGAACAACGCCATTTATGTTAAACCTGCTTCCGCTGTAGTCCCACGGGCACATGTTTAGCCTGCCCAAAAGCGTTCCTGTTAAGTATTCCACTGCAAAAATTAAAATTACATAAACACCTCCCCTTAAATAAATTGGAAACGCAGTTAACCCTTTTGAAATTGGTTCTAAAAAAATTGCCATGCCATAAATAAAGAACATCCATACAGATGTAGTTGATATTAGCCGAAAATCTTTCCTAAGAAGTGAATTAAATCCTGTCCAAACAATTTCCATGCACCAGCCAATTACACCATAAAATAAAAATCGTATAAGCATGATGTTATTATTTGTAGGTTTTTGTAAATAATTCGTTTTAAAAACAATTAAAAAGGGCAGAGAATTTTTTATCCTCTACCCAAAAAGTAACCTATTTTTTGTCCGATATAGCCGCCTTTAAAGCTTGTGTCAACTGGTCGGAGCAAGAAGTGCTTCGAGAGCCGCACGTTATACCAGAGCATTTGTTTATAATTTCCTCCGCCTTCCAGCCGTCTATAAGCCGTGGTATCGCCTGCAAATTCCCACTGCAACCACCAGTAAACTGTACATCTGTAATTACATTTTCATCATTAATATTAAAGGAAATTTCACTTGGGCAAATTCCTTTAGGTTTATAAGCAAATTTCATTTCTTTTCCTCCTGCTACCAACTATACTAAAAAATCCTTAAAAAAAATGGGTCAAGGGGCAAGCCCCTTGCGAGGGCTTGGGGGTAGCGCCCCCAAGGTCTTATCTTTTAGCCTTAATCTTTTCCTAGCCATTCCCTGCCCCAAGCCCAACATTCCTAGAAATCAAAACTTCAAACTCCTCAATAGGCATAGGCTTGTAGTAATAATACCCCTGCACAACATCACAAGAAATTTCACGCAAAAAGTCTATATGCTCTTTTGTTTCAACGCCTTCAGCTACTGTTTCAATTTTCAGCTCTTTTGCCATTTCAATAACACACGAAACAACAGCCCTTGCACGTTCTGTATCCTCGTTGTTCGAGAAAAAAGTCTTGTCCATTTTAATTACATCAACAGGCAAGTTTTTCAAAAGCCCCAGCGATGAATACCCTGTTCCAAAATCGTCCATAGACGCCGTAAACCCACGCTCATGCAGCTCGCTTAACACGTTGAAAAAAACGTCCTCATTATCAAAAATTGTGTTTTCTGTAAGCTCAATTTCCAAAAGGTTCGACGGAACACAATACTTTTGTGCAATTTTTTCAAGCATTTTTGCAAAGCTTTTGTTTTGCAAGTGCAACCTTGAAAAGTTAACAGAAATTGTCACAGGCTCAATTCCAGACGTTAGCCATTTGTTTATTGAACTGCAAATTTTGTCAAACATATAATAATCCATCTTTGTTATAAACCCGTTTTTCTCAAAAACAGGTATAAACTGGTTTGGATAAATAAAGTTTCCGTCAGCCTCAACCCAACGGACCAAAGCTTCGCCACCTACAATTGTCTCAGTTTTTAAACAGTATTTAGGCTGTATATAAACTTTAAACTCGTTGTTTGCAAGGGCACTTTCCATTTTGTTTTCAATTTCTTTTTCTCTTACAATGCGCTCTTTTAAAGCTTCGTCATAGAAAAACACCTTGTTTTTAATTGACCCTTTTGTAGCAAGGTTTGCGTGTTTTGCCCTGTCACAAATTACGTTAAGCCCAACTACTTCGTTTTCAATTGCATAAACACCTGCACACAAAACAAAGTTGTAGTTTTCACCTACAAACGCTTTGCACTCGTCTGTTATTTCATACATAATTTTGTACAAGCGCTTTTCTGTAGCTGCATTGTCGGTATGCTCAGTCATTAAAAGAAACTGGTCGCCTATAAGCCTAGCAAAAATTTCATCATTTATTAAATACTTAGAAATTACCTTTGCTGTTGCTTTTAAAACTTCATCGCCAACTTCATAGCCGTAAGAGTCGTTTAAAATTTTAAACCTGTCAATGTCCAGATAAGTTAAAGCATAGCAAGCTTTGTTATCAACAATAAGCCTGCTTGCATCAATGTCAAACTTTGACTTGTTGTAAGCTCCTGTAAGCAAGTCAACATGGCTCATGTCCGAAACTCTCCCAATGCCTTTTTTCGGAACACCGTTTTCATCAAAAATTGTTGTAATTGTAAGCAAGTACCACAAATAAACACCAGTATACTTGCCACGATATTCAAGCCTGCCTGACTTTCCGCCTGCCTTAATTTGTTCAAAAAAGTTTATAAAGTTGTCAATGTCGTCAGGGTGGATATTAAAGTCATCTAAAACACAATACGGAAAGTTTTCATAAACAACTTCGTGGTTTTTGCCTGTATCAAAAAGCCGCTCCAAGGCAGCCGATGCAGTTGCTGTGTTTTTTAAAATGTCATACTCAAAAATTGCAAGCTCCGACTCTTGCGAAATTGCGTTAAACCTGTCAACTTGTTCTTTAATACGCTTTGTAGCGTGTCTTTGCACCAAAAGCACGTAAAAAAACAAGCTGCCGCCAAGTGCAACAATTACAAAAATTAAAATGTTAGTTGAAAACAAAATGCTGCTTTCTTGGTGAAGAACAATTTCTTCATTAACAATGGAAAAAACGTACCAATTGTTTATTCCAAGCGGAACGTAGTACAAAAGCTTTTGCTCGCCGTCAAATTCATACTTTGCAAGCCCAGACTTTCCCTCGGACATGTTTTGGCGAATTTCATCAAAGTCATCATACTTTAAAAACTTGCTCTTTGAGTAAACATTAAACAAATTGTTGTAGCCCGAAATTGACTGCTCGCTTAGCCCACGTGAAAGAATAAACCCGCTTTGGTTAATTACATAAGCGTAGCCTTGTCCTTCAAACGTAGAAACAGAAAATAGGCGGTTAAAGCTGTGCGAAAAGTGCGTCCCAATAAGCACTGCTATAATGTTCCCATCTCTAACAATTGGGGTTGAAACTGCGATAACCTCTTGCCCTGTAAACTTGCTAATAAAAGGCTCTGAAATTGTTGCACGTCCAATAACAGCGTTTACAAAAAACGGCTGGTCCTTTATGTTTTCAACTATCCCGTCATGCGAAAGCGCATTGCCCTCTAAGTCGGAAATAATAATTCTATCAAATTCTGTTTCTTTAACTGCTTTTGACAACACTTCCATAAGTTTTTCACTGCTAAAATGTTCCAGCCCTGTTACCATAGAAGCTACAGATACAATTGATTTTTCTTCGGCTTCAAGTTTTGTTGCAAAATTATGGCTGCATTGGGTTGTTATTTCCTTTAAAACGGAATAAGTAGAAGCTTCAATGTTTGTGTAAATTTCTTCACGATAATAAAACAGCCCAGCTATAATTATCATTATGCAAAGGACAGTTAGTAAAACAGTCGTTGCACTGTTTCGTATAAACTTCATAAAGCTCCCCCGTGTCTTAGAGCTAAAGCTCTAAAATTGTTTTCTGCATGAAGGCAGGAGATAATTCTAAAAAATATTTGAATAAAAAACATAAAAGCATTATAAAACAAAGACCTTAGGAGCGCCACCCATAAAACCCAGCAATGCCTAGCCCCTCGACCCAATTTCAAAAACTTTATACAACTTGCATTACTCCTATACAGTTATGTCAACACTGGGGTAGTTTTGCCCTTTATTGCCTTCTTTATTGTTACTATTATTGTTTTCATCTTTAGAGTTTGACGCTACTTTAGTTTGTGTTTCGCCACCCGAAACATACGTTTTTCCACATTCGGGGCAGACACTTGTAAAAATTTTTATGTTGCTGTAAACCACCTTTTTCCCTTCAGAACTGGCTTTGCTTGTTTCTCTGTACAAATGCTCTCGTTCATGGCTCATAACAGAGCCTGCCGCTTGCGACGGCGAAAGCTTTGTTGGAGTTTTAAAAGAAACGCCAGGGTCTGCTGAAACGTCTTGATAACGCCTATTTTTGCAGGTTTCACATTCTTTAATAGGCTTCAGCTTTTTATCCATAACTTTTGAAGGGGTAAGCCCTTTAACTTCATCTTTTACTGAAGGAAGCGTATTAAGCACGTTGTCAAGCTTGTTTACGGGACTAAACCCTTGCTCCGAAAAACCAATTCCGCCAACATTGTTCATAGCTAATTCCTCCTTATGAATATAATTATATTTATTCTACCACATATATTTTTGTTTGTAAAACAAATGTATGTTCTCGACAAATATCGCAATTTGAACAAACAGTTCACCATTTTGCGCCAAAAAATCGTTGTAGCGTTCAATATTTTTGCCACAAAATGGTGACTATAAAAACTCAAATTGCTATATTTACACATTTCGACATAAACTTCCTTAAAAATGAGTGATAAGCTTGTGCAAAATTAAAAAATCCCAAAAGATAAGGCTTTAAAAAACAAGTGTAATATTTTCTCAAAACAATTGTTAAATTGATATGTTCAAAAGTTGAATTTGTTGGTATAATAAAAGCGATATACTTAAAAATATGTTTGTAAAATTAAGCTGTACTATAAATGCTTTAATTGTAAGGATATAGGGAGGGTTTATATGCCACAGGCTAATCCGTATGATAAAATGAGAGAAAACGCAATGCTCACCGCATCAAAAGAGGAGCTTACGCTCATGCTTTACGACGGGGCCTTGAAGTTTTGCAACCAAGCTATTATTGCGCTTGAAAACAAAGACATGGAAAAAGCAAACAACGCAATAATTCGTGTGCAAGACATTATTCGAGAGTTTCAAGTTACGCTTGACAGAAGCTATGACGTTTCAAAATATTTGGACGCAATGTATGACTATATTTTTAGAAGGCTTATCGACGCAAACATTAAAAAAGACGTAGAAATTTTAGAGGAAGTTAGGGGCTTTTTGCGTGAGCTTCGTGATACATGGAAAGAAGCTATGAGGCTTGCTAAACAGCAAGCTCAACCAGTGGAAAAGTAATTTCTTTGCAAGGCTCGCCAATGTAAATTGTTTTTGTGGTGTGCCTTGCAAATTCTTCTAAATATTTTTAACTAGGGTGTATCCGATAATTATAAGTTTTGCACAAATCGAGCATTTTTTTTGTCTGACGAGGCAGAATTTCGCAGGCATAACTAGAAGTTAGACAAGAAATTCTAACGAAGTCAGGCGGAAAAACTGCCGATTTTGTGCAAATTTTATTTGTCGGATAGACCCTAATACAAAAAATTTACATAAGATAGTATGCAGGCATTTTTGCCCGCACTTTTTGGCTACCTTTATTAAGGGGTTATAAAATGGAAATAAAAAATGACATGCTGCAAGCTGCAAAAAACGGCAACTTAAACGCATTTGAACTGATTGTAAAAACTTATGAACGTCTTGTGTACAGCATTGCATACAAAATGTTTTCAAATGCTGATGACGCAAAAGACATAGCACAAGAGGTGTTTATTAAGGTTTACAGAAACATTGAAAAGTGTACAGATGCAAAAGCTTTAAAAGGCTGGGTTTGCACAATTGCAAGCAATACATGTATAGATGAAATTAGAAAAAGAAAACGCAAGGAAGCTGTTAGCCTTGACGCCGTAATTGAAACAGGCGAAGGTGAAATAAACTTAAACCTACCTGATAATAAAAGAACACCAGAAGAAAGCGTTTTAAGAATGGAAAAGTTTGACGAGCTTAAACGTGCTTTGGACAAGCTGCCAGAAGGCTACCGCATTTTGGTCATTCTTCGTGACATAGAAGGGCTAAGCTACACAGAGCTTGCCGAAGCAACCTGCACAAACCTTGGAACGGTAAAGTCACGCCTGTCACGTGCACGGGCTATGCTTAAAGACCTATACCATTTGGAACAAACGGGCAAAAGTAGCGTTTAATAAGATATGAGAAAGGAGGCTCGACACTTAATGAACGATTGTGAAATAATAAGGGACAGTTTTTCCCTGTATATTGATGAACAACTTTCGCCCGAAGAACTTGAACAATTTAAAAAACACTTGGCAAATTGTGCTGATTGTACTGAAAGCCTTGCAGAACTTGAAGACGTTTTAAACAGTTTGAAAAGCCTGCCCGAGCTTCCTCTGCCAGAAGGCTTCCACGATGAGCTTATGTTTAAAATTAACCAGCTTGACATTGATAAAAAGCTAAATAACAAAAAAACAGGCATACGCCGCCAAGATTTCAGCAAATATTACGGCTTTGCCGCTTCAATTGTTTTTATTCTTGTAATCGGAGCGTTTTTAAGGTTTTTTCTAATTAAACCTTTTGATGAAAACGGAACTTTTTATGCTACCCAAGAAAACGCCCATGTGTACGGAACACAAATTCCTGTACAAGAAGAAGCTGCACCTGCACAACTTTTCAACCCCACTAGCGGCGAAAGCACGCAGGACACACTTATGTTAAAGTCTGCAACATCTGACGAAGCTGAAAATGGCGAAAGTGGAGTGCCGTCGTATGCAACTACACTTCCAGAAGATAAAGGGACTCAATCTAGCTTTTTAGATGCTGCATCTACAGGCAACAGTTTTTCACCTGCCATTTTTGGTGCATCAATTTTAACAAATGATTATAAAGGAACTGTTCAAGAAATTGTAAAAGAAGCAGAAAACCAAGGCGGCTACGTGGACTACCCTGCCGAGCTTGACGTGGTTTGCGACGTAGTTGTAAGTGTTTACCTTCCCCAAGAAAACATTGAAGCTTTAAACCAAATTATAATAGAGCTTCAAGAAAAAGAAGGAAGGCTTGTAACAAACGAGCAAAGAGAAATGGTGCAAAACGGCTTAAACAGAACGTTTTACTCTATTATGGTTTCGGTTTATGCAATTTCTGAATAACAAACGCCGAAAAAGTGGCAAAAGTTGTTCAACATTTTTATTTTGTTTTAATGCTTCATGTCGAATTTTATGCTATAATAAAATTGAGAATCAAATGGCAACAAAATGGATTGATTCGTCCAATTCCAGCGGTTTGTTTTGAGTATAACTAAAGTTAGCGTAAAAACCACCCAAAACAAACCAAAAAACAGGAGGAAATTTTTTTATGGACCATGCAGTAAGCGATGCAATAAAAGTTTTTTCATGCAACGCTAACATTTCGCTGGCAAAAGGTATTGCCGACAAGCTTGGGGTTAAGCTTGGGCTTTCTGACGTGTCACGCTTTTCAGACGGTGAAATTTGCATCAAAATTGATGAGCTTGTAAGGGGTGCAGACATTTTTATTATCCAGCCTACAACTCCACCAGTCAACGACCACCTTATGGAACTTCTCATAATGATAGATGCTATGCGGCGTGCTTCGGCAGGGCGCATTACTGCCGTTATGCCATACTTTGCTTATGCTAGGCAAGACAGAAAGGTTCGTGCCCGTGACCCAATTAGCGCAAAGCTTGTTGCTGACATGATAACAACGGCTGGTGCAGACAGGCTGCTTACTATGGACTTGCACTGCGACCAAATTCAAGGCTTTTTTGATATACCTGTTGACCACCTTCGTGGGCTTCCGCTATTTGTTGATTATTTCAAAGGAAAATTTGAAAGAGATAACGATGTAGTTGTTGTTTCGCCAGACCTGGGTAGCGTTACTCGTGCAAGGCACCTTGCCGAAAGGTTGGACACGCCTTTGGCAATTGTTGACAAAAGGCGCACAAACAAAAACGTGTCCGAAGTTTTGAACATAATCGGCAACGTAGAAGGCAAAAAGGCAATTTTGCTTGACGACATGGTAGACACAGGCGGAAGCTTGACAAACGCTGCTGCTGCAATTAAAAATGCTGGCGCAAAAGAAGTTTATGCTTGCTGTACGCACGGTGTGTTCTCTGGTCCTGCTCTTGAGCGTATTCAAAACTCTTGCATTGTTGAAATGGTTACGCTTGACACAGTTCCTCTTAGAACAGCAGAAAACATTGAAAAAATTAAAGTACTTACTGTTTCAGGGCTTTTTGCAAGTGCAATTAAAAGAATTCATAACGGACAATCTATTTCTAAGTTGTTTGACTAGGGCATAAAACTATGGTTGCTATAAGTGCCTGTTTAACAGGCGTTAAATGTAGATACAACGGTACATCAAGTTTTAACAGTGAATTAATGGAAAAAGCTTTTGACAGCTTTTTTGCGGTTTGCCCCGAAGTTTTGGCAGGGCTTGAAACACCTCGTGTTCCTTGCGAAATTTTTGGTGGAAGCGGCGAAGACGTGCTTTTTGGTACTGCAAAGGTTGTTACAAAAGACGGTGAAGATTTAACCGAAAAATTTATTGCAGGTTCAAAAAAAGCACTTGATTTATGTGTGCAAAAAGGCGTGCAAAAAGCATACCTTCAAGCAAAAAGCCCTAGCTGCGGCTGTGGCAAAATTTATGATGGGAGCTTCCAAGGCAACGTTGTGTATGGCAACGGTGTTTTTGTGGCTTTGCTTTTGCAAGCAGGAATAGAAGTTGTTGAAGTTTAATTGTTGGATTTAACTTGTTCAATGGTTGCTTTTTGCATGGCAACGGCAATTAAGCAGCCATTGCTCAATAATTTTTTATTAATAAATGGGAATACTCTATAGCTAAATTAAAAGTATTCTCTATCCAAAAAACAGGTGCAAAAATGACATTAGTATTCGGACTCGGCAACCCCGAAAAAGATTTTAAAGGAACACGACACAACGTTGGCTTTGAAACAATAAACAAGCTGGCGTATGATTTTAATATTGATATAAACAGGGCGAAATTCAAGGCGCACAGCGGCGAGGGAATGATTTCTGCTCATAAAGCCATGCTCATAAAGCCCCAAACCTACATGAATTTAAGCGGCGAAAGCGTGCGTGAATTTTTGGCGTTTTACAAACTTACACCAAAAGACATAATTGTAATTTATGACGACATTGACATTCCGCTTGGGCAAATTCGCATTAGAGAGCGTGGCAGTGCAGGCACACACAACGGCATGAGAAACATTGTAGAACGCCTTAACACAGACGAGTTCCCACGCATAAGAATAGGTATAGGCGAGAAACCTCCACGTATGGACTTGGGCGACTTTGTTTTAAGCCACTTTAAAAAAGATGAAATGGATAAAATAATTGAAGGAATAACAAAAGCAGGCGACGCTGTAAGCGACATCTTACTAAACGGCGTAACGTTCGCAATGAATAAATATAATAAAAACTAGCACAAAAAAAGGGTCAAGGGGCAAGCCCCTTGCGGGGGTTTGGGAGCAGTGACCCTAAGGTTTTAAGCTTTTTCCGTCCCCCCAAGGTCTTAATCTTTTTCTTAATATATAATTATATATAGGATATAGGAGATTATTTTGGTTACAAAAAATATAACAACAAGCCACAGCGCAATTATAGAACCTCTATCGGAGCTATCGTCTTTCAGCTCCCTTTTAAGCTGTCTAAAAACAGCCAAAACACCAGTCCTTTCAACAGGCGTTATCGACTCGCAAAAATGCCATTTAATTTATGCAACACTAGCAAACGTTTCGTCTTCTGGTCTTGTTGTCACCCACTCTGAGCTTGCCGCAAAACAAATTTTTGAAGACTTGCAGTTTTTTTTGGGCGATAACGTTTTGTACTACCCATCAAAAGACATTTTGTTTTACAACGCCGACGTCCATAGCATTGAAATTAAAATGGAACGGTTTAAAACTATAAACAGCCTTATACTAGGCGAAGGCAAAACGGTTGTTCTTTCAGCCGAAGCCCTTTTAGACAGGCTACTTCCGCTAGACACCTTTGATAAATTTATTTTAAACCTTTCTGTAGCCGACACAATTACAACAGACGAACTTTTGCAACAGCTTGTTTTAATGGGCTACGAGCGCAGAGACGTAGTTGAGGGCGCAGGGCAGTTTGCTGTGCGTGGCGGAATTGTAGACGTGTTTACACCACTTTACAAGGCGGCTGTAAGAATTGAGCTTTGGGGCGACGAAATTGACTCTATAAGAATTGTAGATGTGCTTTCTCAACGGTCTACAGACAAGCTAGAGACAATCCGCATTTTCCCAATGCGTGAGCTTGTTTACGAAGAAGAAGAAATTAAAAACGCAGTAAAGCTAATTGAAAAAGACTTGGACGCAAGCTTAAAAGCTTACACAAAAAAAGGCTTAACAGAAGAAGCCGAAAATTTAGAAAAAACTGTCCGTGAAACTTTGGAAAAGTTAATCGAGCAAAAAAGCGTCCGTGGCATAGACGCCTACTTTAATTATTTTTATGAACATTCCGTTTCAATATTGGACTACATGCCAAAAAACAGCGTAATCTTTTTTGACGAACCCAGCCGCATTAGCGAGCATATAAAAACAACTACAGACGAGCTTGCAGAAAGCATAAAAGGGCGCATGTCAAAAGGTTTTATGCTTCCAAGGCAGGCAGGCGTTGTTTTTCCATACCAAGAAATAGTTTCAAAGGCGCACAGCCGAAAAACTGTTTTGTTTACTACACTCACTCACTCTGTAAAAGACTTTACGGTTAAAGAGGTTATAAGCTTTGACGTACATTCAACAGGCGTTTTTAACAACCAAATTAACCTTTTTATTGACGACTTAAAGTTTTGGCGTGATAACGAGTATAGAATTTTAATTCTTGCTGGCGGTGAAGTGCGTGGGCAGCGTTTATCCGAAGAAATTACCGAGCATGGCTTAACTGCCGTTTACTACGACAACTTAACAGGCGTTAAGCTAAAGCCTGGGCAAATTGCAATTACAAGTGGCAGCCTTAACAAAGGCTTTCAATATAAACACATAAACTTTGCTGTCATTACAGGCAAAGAAATTTTTGGCCTAGCAAAAAAGCGCAAACCGACCAAAAAGAAAAAAGGCGCAAAAATAGAAAGCTTTACGGACTTAAAAGTTGGCGACTACGTCGTTCACGACAACCACGGCATAGGCATTTACCGTGGAATAGAACAAATTGTCCGTGACGACATTAGCCGTGATTATTTAAAAATTTCATATGCCGACGGCGGTGTTTTGTACATTTCCACTAGCCAAATGGATATGCTGCAAAAATACATTGGCAGTGACGGCGCAAAAATAAAGCTTAACAAAATGGGCGGCGCAGAATGGGAAAAGGCAAAGGCACGCACAAAGGCGGCTGTAAAAATTGTCGCAAGCGAGCTTATAGAGCTTTACGCCGAGCGTCAGGCGTCAAAAGGCTTTGCTTTTGGCGAAGACACAGTTTGGCAGCGTGAGTTTGAAGACATGTTCCGCTTTGAAGAAACTACAGACCAGCTAAACGCTATCGAGGACGTAAAGCGAGACATGGAGTCTGTCCGTGTTATGGATAGGCTAATTTGCGGTGACGTAGGCTATGGCAAAACCGAGGTTGCAATTCGTGCGGCGTTTAAAGCCGTGCAGGACGGAAAGCAAGTTGCTTACCTTGTTCCAACAACAATTCTTGCACAACAGCACTACAACACTTTTACCGAGCGCATGAGCGGCTTCCCAGTGACTATCGAGCTTATGTCACGGTTTAGAACAAAAAAACAGCAATCCGACAGCATCGAACGGCTAAACAGCGGTGCGGCTGATATCGTAATAGGCACACACCGCATTTTGTCAAAGGACGTTCAGTTTAAAGACTTAGGGCTTGTAATTATAGACGAGGAACAACGTTTCGGCGTTGCACACAAAGAAAAGCTGAAGCACTTTAAAAAGGACGTAGATGTTTTAACGCTTACAGCTACGCCAATTCCAAGAACGCTTAACATGAGCATGACAGGAATAAGAGACATGAGCATTTTGGAAGAGCCGCCAGACGAGCGCCAGCCAATTCAAACTTACGTTATGGAATATAACCCAGAGTTTGTAAGGGAAGCTATTATGCGAGAGCTTTCACGTGGCGGACAGGTGTACTACTTGCACAACAGAGTGCGGAATATTTCTGACATTGCGCACCGCATAAGCCAGCTTGTGCCGGAAGCTTCCGTTTCTTACGCCCATGGCAAAATGAGCGAGCATGAACTAGAGCGTGCTATGCTTGAGTTTATCGAAGGCACAGTAAACGTTTTGGTTTGCACAACAATTATTGAAACAGGGCTTGACATTTCAAACGTTAATACAATTATAATTCAAGATGCCGACTACTTTGGGCTTTCACAACTTTACCAGCTTAGGGGGCGTGTCGGGCGTTCAAACAGGCTTGCTTACGCTTACTTAATGTACAGAAAAGACAAAGTTCTGGACGAAACAGCCGAAAAACGTTTGCAAACTATACGTGACTTTACAGAGTTTGGCTCTGGCTTTAAAATTGCAATGCGTGACCTTGAAATTAGGGGTGCAGGAAACTTGCTTGGCGGCGAACAGCACGGGCACATGGACGTAGTAGGCTACGACATGTACTGCCGTTTGCTTGCTGATGCTATAAAAGAGCTTCGTGGCGAGGAAACAACGCCAGAGTTTGAAACAACAATTGATGTAAATGTAAACGCTTTCATTCCGTCGTTTTACATTCAAAACGAGGAGCAAAAGCTTGAAATATATAAAAAGGTCGCTGGAATTGGCGACACTAAAGACTATTTTGACGTTCAAGAAGAAATTGAAGACAGGTTTGGAAACATTCCAAAGTCTGTTCAAATGCTTTTGGAAATTGCGCTTTTAAAAGCGTATGCGCATAAAATTGACATTACAGAAATTAAACAAAAGAATGGAAACATTGTGTTTACGTTTAAGCCAGACGCTAACGTTTCTGTAGACAACATCTTTAAGGCAACCGAGCAAAGCAGAGGGCGGCTTAAATTTGTTACAAAAGGTGCGCCGTCACTTGTTTATAAACAAGGCGACGATGAACCAATTGATTTTTGGAAGCTTAAAGAATTGCTTTCGGTTATCTAGTTATTTGAGTTTTTTATAGCAATTCCGGTTTTTAACGATAGACAATGTGGATTAAAAATGGAATTGCTATATTGTATAATAATGGCAACGGTTTTTTAACCTTTGCCACTAGGGAGTTTATATATGCTTTTAAACATTTCAAAAGGAGAAATTCTTTCTGTTGCAACAGACGCTGACATTTTTTTGAAGGCTGAAAAGTATTACAGAGAAGGAAAAGTAATTAAAACAGAATACTTTTATGACGTGGAAAAAGAGCTGCAAATTGTAGTAGCAAACGTTGCCGAAAACTACAGCACAAAATATGTTCGGGTTGCTTTTTCGCAAGACGGTGATATTGCAGGCTATTACTGCGACTGTTCCGCAAACACAATTTGGCGAGGGGCGTGTGTTCATGTAACTGCTACTCTTTTAGAAGTTTTTTATGAAAACAGCAATAACGTCCGTAAAACGGCAAAAAGCAATCTTTCTTCCTTGTTTCTTAAAGCTTTTGAGAAAAACGTTTTTGAACAGCTTGATACAGAGCTTAACTTTAACAAATCATTTGACTTTGCCGTGAAAGTTGTTCCGTCAATTATGGTTTTAAACAGCAGCGAGGTTCATGTAAGCGTTACAGTAGGTGAATCACGGCAATATGTTATAAGAAATATTTCAAGCTTTCTTGACAGCATAAAAAGCGGGCAAACTGTAGCCTACGGAAAAGACCTTAGCTTTAAGCACAGCTTAGAAACGTTTGACCAACGTTCAAAAAAGCTTGTTGAAATAATGCAAAAAGAAAAAAGTATACACGACACAATAACAAAATCTATTTCAAACTACGGCTACTATTCACGCTATGCAAGCAAGACAAACGAGCGGTATTTAAAGCTTACGTCAACCTTTTATGATTTATTTAAGCTTTATTTAGGTGATGACATTAAGCTTTCTGTTGAAAATGAAGTAGTCGGCAACGTGTGTTTTGTAGATAAAAACCCTAAAATTACGTTTGACATAACACAGGAAAACAAAACAATTACAGTGTCTGCAAGCATAATTGAATATGAGGAGTTTCACTTGCAGGGCAACACATATGTTCGTATCGGCGACCAACTTCACAGAGTTTCAAGAGACTTTGCAAAGTCTGTTCTTTTCCTTTTAGACTCATTAAAAAGAGTTAGGTTTGAGCCAATTGTTTTTGAAAAAGCAGACATAGCCAAGTTTATGTCTGTTGTACTGCCGACATTAAGGCGGTTTGATGCAGTAAGTGAGCAGTCTACATTTGACGTTGACTTTTCTGAAATTATGCCAAAAAAACAACTTTATTTTGACGTTGACAGCAAGCAGGTTTATTGCCTTGTAAAGTTTTTATACGGCGAAACTGAAATTAACCCGCTTTTAAACGCTAGTGAAGACATATTAAGAAATTCAATTGATGAATACAAAGTTATGGGGCTTTTAAGGGCATACGGCTTTAAGCAGGACAAGGACAAGCTTACACTTAAAGGTGACGACAGCATTTACGAGCTTTACACCACAGGGCTTTCTGCGCTGAAAAACGAAGCCGAAGTTTTTGCAACGGACGAATTTAACAAGCGTTCCGTAACACGAATGGTAAACAAGTCGGCTGGCATACGCATAAGCGGAAACCTTTTAAAGCTTAACATTGACACGTCGGGGTATTCTACAAGCGAGCTTTTGGACGCTTTGGCTTCCTACAGCCAAAAAAAGAAGTACCACAAGCTGCGTGACGGAAGCTTTATAAACCTTGAAGACGACAACGTCAAAGAAATGGCAGATTTTTTAAATTCGCTTGACGTAACTAAAAAGGACATTAAAAACGGAACAATTAACCTTGAAAAATACCGTGCCATCTATTTAAACAGCTTGGTTGAAAAGCACGAAAAGCTTGATGTAGAAAAGGACGAGCAGTTTGAAAAAATAAACAGCGACTTTGAAAACTACAGCAACATGGACTTTGTTGTGCCAGAAAGCCTTGACGAAACTTTGCGTGACTACCAAAAGGTGGGCTTTAAATGGCTTAAAGTTTTAGCATTTTACGGCTTTGGCGGAATTTTGGCAGATGACATGGGGCTTGGAAAAACGCTTCAAGTAATTACACTAATTCTTTCGGACATGGAGAAAACGGAAAAGCCGTCGATAGTCGTTGCGCCCACTTCATTAATTTATAACTGGGAAAATGAAATTAAACGGTTTGCACCAAACATTAAAACTGTAGTTGTTGCCGGCACGCCGCAAGTGCGTAAAGAAATTATTTCTTCAAGCGGTGATGCAAACGTTTTAATTACGACATACGACATGCTTAAAAGAGACTTGGAAAGCTACGAAAAAATGAAGTTTAAATATGTAATTGCAGATGAAGCCCAGTTTATAAAAAATGCGGCAACGCAAAACGCTGTTGGTGTAAAAAGCTTAAACGGTGAAGCACGGTTTGCAATTACAGGCACACCGATAGAAAATTCGCTGTCCGAGCTTTGGTCGCTTTTCGACTTTGTTATGCCCGGGTACTTGCACAGCCAAACAAAGTTTACAAAGCTTTACGAATCGCCAATTGTTAAGCAAGATGATGCCGAAAGAAAGGACGCTTTAAAACATCAAATTACACCGTTTATTCTTAGGCGAATAAAGAGCAAAGTTTTAAACGAACTGCCTGAAAAAATTGAAATGAACATGTACGCCGACATGAGCGACGAGCAAAAAAAGGTGTACGTTGCTGCGCTTCTTGAAGCACGTGGCGAGCTTTCGGACACGCTTGCAAACGACGAAGCCTTTGCTAAAAGCCGAATTAAAATTCTTGCACAGCTTACACGGCTTAGACAGCTTTGCTGCCACCCACTGCTTTGCTTTGAAGGTTTTTCAGGGGAAAGCGGCAAGCTTGAGCTTGCTATGCAAACAATTTTTTCTGCTATAGAGTCTGGCCACAGGGTGCTTTTGTTTTCACAGTTTACTTCTATGCTTGACATAATTAAAAAGCGGCTTGATAAAGAAAACGTAAGCTATTTTTACCTTGACGGCGCAACAAAAAGCAAAGACCGCATGGACATGTCGCAGGCTTTCAACGGCGGCGAGCGAGAGCTGTTTCTTATTTCGCTAAAGGCTGGCGGAACAGGCTTAAACCTTACAGGTGCTGACGTTGTAATTCACTACGACCCGTGGTGGAACCCAGCCGTTATGGACCAAGCGTCCGACAGGGCGCACCGCTTTGGACAGCAGAAAGCTGTACAAGTAATAAACCTTGTTACAAGAAACAGCATTGAGGAAAAAATTATTACTTTGCAAAAGAAGAAAAAAGATTTGGTGGATTCCGTTATAACAGAGGGCGGCGGAATTATTTCAAAGATGAGTATTGATGAGGTTAGAGAGTTGTTTATGTAGGTCAAGGCTGTAGGGCATTAAGACCTTGGGGAGAGAAAACTTTTCCGAGAAAAAGTTTTCTCTCCCCAAAACCCTCTTTTTTAAAAAGCTTTGTTTTTTTGTTGCTTGAGTGATGGGCTTGTGCTAAAGTTTTTGAAAAAGGGGAGTTTTAGAGGGGAAAAACTTTTTTCAAAAAGTTTTTCCCCTCTAATGTCTTGCATTAAAAATTTATGTTTAACTTAACCAAAATTTGTGATAAAATTATGTATGATATTTTAGTGAAAATTGAACAATAAAGTTATTCAGCTTTTAAAAGTTTAAAGGACAATAACTTAACCCAAGGAGGATTAACATGCCAAAACAATCAAAAAGATTAAGCGGCATACTTGTACACCCAACAAGCTTTCCAAGCCCTTACGGCATTGGCGATTTGGGTGAGGCGGCATATAAGTTTGTAGACTTTTTACATAAGTCTAAGCAAACACTTTGGCAAGTTTTGCCACTAGGCCCAACAAGCTTTGGCGACTCGCCGTATCAAAGCTTTTCAACTTTTGCAGGAAACCCGCTTTTAATTAGCCCCGACCTTCTTTTGCAAGAAGGATATTTAACAGAGGGCGACTTAACGAGCGTTCCAAACTTTGATGCAACTTCTGTTGACTACGGCACTGTTATTGAATACAAAGAAACTCTTTTTAAAAAGGCGTTTGCAGGCTTTAAGAAGAACGCAGATGAAATTCAAAAGGCAAGCTACGAAGCCTTTTGCAAAAAAAATGAAGCTTGGCTTGCTGACTTTACGCTTTTTATAGCTTTGAAAAACCATTATATAAGCGAGCGCAGAGGCACGTTTGAAACGCCAGAATACAAGGCATACAAGGCGGCAAACGAAGCAAAGCTTTCCATTGATTCAATTAACGACAATTTTTACGGCGGCTCATGGGCAAGCTTTGAAGAAGGCGTAAAAAAGCGTGATAAAAAGGCAATGAAAGATTGGACAAAAAAGCTTGCTGATGAAATTGAATATTACAGTTTCCTTCAATATGAATTTTTCAGGCAATGGGTTGTTTTAAAAGACTATGCAAATTCGCTTGGCATACACGTAGTTGGTGACATTCCAATTTTCGTTGCAATGGACAGTGCAGACGTTTGGGCAAACACCGAGCTTTTCTGCTTTGACTCCGACGGCTACCCGACTGTTGTTGCCGGTGTTCCGCCAGATTATTTCAGTGTAACAGGTCAGCTTTGGGGCAACCCACTTTACAACTGGTCTGCACACAAAAAAAGCGGTTACAAATGGTGGATAAACCGCATTAGCGCAACACTTTCGGCATACGACATTTTGCGTATCGACCATTTCAGAGGGTTTGACGAATATTGGGCTGTGCCTTACGGAAACCCAACTGCTGAACTTGGCGAATGGCTAAAAGGCCCACGCCACGACTTGTTTAAGGCAATTAAAGACGCTTTGGGCGAACTGCCAATTATTGCAGAGGACTTGGGCTTGATGACTGACACAGTTATTGAACTTCGTGACACATTGGGCTTCCCTGGAATGAAAATTTTGCAGTTTGCGTGGAGTGATGATAAATTAAATGATTATCTTCCACACAACTACGACACAAACAACTTTGTCGTTTACACAGGAACGCACGACAACGACACCACTGTTTCGTGGTACGAAAAGGCAACTGACTATGAGCGTGACCATTTAAGAAGGTATTTAAACGTAAGTGGCGAAAACGTCGCTTGGGATTTAATTCGCCTTGCAATGGCTTGTGCCGCCGACTATGCTGTTATTCCTATACAAGACATAATGTCACTTGGCGGCGACGCAAGAATGAATACGCCTGGTGTTGCCTCGGGCAACTGGCGGTTTAGGTATACGGAAGATATGCTTAAAGAAGGCCATGCTGAAGGGCTTGCTTATTTTTCAGAGTTGTTTGACAGAAATGGGTCTTACTTTGAAGATGATGAAGAAGTAAATGAATAGTTTGTAGTAAGTGTATTTTTTTAGAAGCCGCCTTTTGGCGGCTTCTAATTATTCTCGATAACATTACTTTTTTAGTTTAAAACTGTTGGCTGTGAGCCACCAAAAAATACGTCATTGAACACTTAATTGAACACTTATTCAAAGCAACTCCAAAATCTTTTCTTCCATCTTGTCAGGCGTTAATGCTGGTGAAAACCTTGCCTTTACATTTCCTTCTTTATCAATTAGAAACTTACCAAAATTCCACTTAATGTCCTCTTTTGTATTGCCTAGTGTAAACATTTTTACCCCAAGCTCAAACGCTTTTGTTCCAGCATCACCAATGTCGCTGGGTGCTTGCTCTTTAAGCCAAACAAACAAAGGCTCGGCGTTTTTGCCGTTTACATCAACCTTTGCAAAACGTGGAAACTTTGTGCCGTAATTAAGTGTGCAAAACTCACTAATTTCTTCATTGGAGCCAGGTGCTTGATTCATAAATTGGTTGCAGGGGAAGTCAAGGACAACCAATCCCTTGTCAGCATATTTTTCGTACAATTGTTGCAAAGCTGTGTACTGTGGCGTAAGCCCACATTTTGTAGCGGTGTTTACGACAATTACCACTTTGCCCTTGAATTGGTCAAGCGATACCTCTTTGCCGCTTGCGTCTTTCACCTTAAAATCGTAAAAATTCATTTCGTTTCTCCTTATTTTATAATAGTTATTATATAATCTTCAAGCCCTTAGCACCCTACTCATTCTAAAACATCAGAAGCACCACTTTGTAACAGAGAGCCAATAGCAACAACAAACTTACTGTTTGTCACATCTTTTCGTGCTTTAATTGTTAATCTAATTTACTTTAACCAATATCAGTCTTCCCAAACTTTCTAACTGCAAGCAAAACAAAAACAAAACTATATATCCCAATATACACAAACATAGCCCAGCTTGCTGCCTTGCCGCCACCCGACAAACCGCCCATGCCCCTCATCAAGTCCCCTGCAACACCTGTGGCAGGAAGAAGTATCCTTTGGGCTTCGTTGTAGAGAGTATGAAAAGGTGAAACAAGGCTAATAAATATACCAGAGCTTATTACGGCGGTGTTGTTTATATAATTACCAATCATTTCAACCATACCGCCAATGTTACCTAAAATATATACAAAAATCATTAAAAGTCCGCATGGTATAGTTTTTATTAAAGTTGAACCGTAAAGAGTTACGCACAATAAACATAGCGGAACAAGCAGATAAAAAAACCATGCACCAACCACCTGCGTAAATGACAGTGCTAAAACCGTTTCAAGAGAAAACACCACACCAATTAGCAGAATTGCGGAAAACAACACGGTTGCATAAACACTGACAAGGCAAAACAACCCGAGAAACTTTCCAATTACATAGTCGCTTCTTTTAATTGGTCGTGAGAGTACAGCGTGTACCATGCCGTTTTCAAGCTCGCTTGCTATACTACCCGACGACAGCATAATGGTCAAAAGGCTAAGTAACATTGATGAAAACTGCAAACCCATTTGTGTAAACATCACTGAGGCAAGTGGTTTAAACTGCGCCCCCATACCATGTGTAACAGTGCTTGTATTAAAGTAATAAAGTAAAACTGTCCAAAGAATTAAATACAAACCTACAAGAACAGTCATTACTGTAAAAGTCTTTTTACGCATTGCTTCTTTGAGGGTGGCTTTCATAATTGCTTTCACACGCTTTCCTCCTCTCCGACAGCTTTTAAGAACACACTTTCCAACGTTTCAGTTTGAGCCTTAATTTCAAAAAGCTTTGCACCGCCATTCACAAGCATTGAGCTTAATTTTGGAAGCTCTGCACGGTCATTAATTGTCAAACTAAAGCCGTTTTGAAGAAGCGTAATTTCTGCACTAAATTCATTTTGCATTTTTAAAAACAACTCGTCAGATATGTTTTCTGCCGTAACAAAAACTTCTGTTTTGCTCCTTAGCAGTTCAGAGATAGCGCCAGATTTTACGACTGTACCTTTGCGAACAATTGTTATACTGTCACTTACCGTTTCAACCTCACTCAAAAGATGGCTGTTAAGAAAAACTGTTCTACCCTCAGCTTTAAGTGACAAAATAATATCACGCACTTCTTTACGCCCAATAGGGTCAAGTGCTGAGGTTGGCTCGTCTAAAAAAAGCAACGTAGGGTCGGGCAAAAGTGAAGCTGCAAGCCCAATTCTCTGCTGCATACCCTTTGAGTATGTGCCAACCTTATATTTTTCCTGCCCTGAAAGCCCAACACGTGAAAGAACACGGCGGTTTCGCTCTTTATCTTTTTTTAACCCGTAAAGCTCGGTATGAAAGTCCAGCAAATCTGAACCACTCATCCATTCTTGATAGCGAAAAAGCTCTGGCAAATACCCCATTCGTTTTCTTGCCTTTACATCACCAAGGGGCAAGCCTAAGACTTGCCCCTCACCCGATGTTTTGAAAACAAGACCTGTAAGCATTTTTATCAGCGTGCTTTTGCCTGCACCATTAGGGCCAAGAAGCCCAAATATTTCGCCCTCTTTAACCGAAATTGACATGTCAAGCACAGCCGTCTTTTCGCCATATTTTTTGCACAGGCTTTGCGTTTCAATTAGCATCAGCGAACACTCCTTGCAATTGCTACAAGCTCACTGTCGGATAAATCGCCAACAAGTGCATAAAGCACGCCATTCTTTGTCCAGACAATAGCGTTTGCGTTTTTGTGCTCAGTTGGAACTGGGTGCATGTTTTCAGAAGCCGCTTCGCTAATTTTGCTTTCCATTTCTGCCATTAAATCTGCTGGCAGCGTTTCCATTATGCTTTGCATGTCTGATGTAGCATATAAATAGCCGGTTGTGCCGCCAAGGTTTGCTTCACGGCTTATACCTGCGATAACAGGAAGGTAAATGTCCTTTGTGTTAGGGTCAATTTCCTCGAGTTGTGTGCGGATATTTTCAGTCAGTATAGGAACAGACAGCACCTTTTCCCACATTTCAGCCTTTGCTTCACTGCTCATGCTGTCGTTTATGCCTTGTGTAGCAATAAAAGCCACATTTTCATATTTTGCTACAAGCGTTGGGGAAAGTGCTACTGAAATGCTTTCGCCGTTTTCCATAGGTATGCTCTGTTCAATTACATCAGTTGCAAAAAGCTCCACTTCCTGATTTTTCAATTCCCTTGGAAGATTTACGTTAAACGCCGTAAACTCATCAACATCAGCAAGCGTTTTGTACTCGGGCTTTTCCATAGACAGCTTTTCGTACTCGCCTTCCATGTATTCCTCAAACTTTTCTTTGTTGGCTTCTGCGTATTCCTCAAACTTTTCTTTGTTAGCTTCTGCGTATTCCTTTGCTGTTTCAGCCATTTGGCTTATGTCATCAAGTGAAATGTTAATAGTTTTTGTGTCGCCTACTCTGAAAACAGAGAGAGCTGAAAAGGCAAATGCCTGTACACTAGGGACAGTTAATGTTAACAACAAAGCTGGAACAATTACTGCCGTCAAAATTGTTTTCTTTTTCATAAAATTTCTCCTCCAATCTTAGAACCTATCTTAAAATATAAACAATGCTTTGGGGGTTTTACTGATTTATGATTCTTCATCGACTTAATATTGAAGACAGGTTCTTAATGCAATTATCATACTAATACTTTTTGACCCGAATGTGTCCTTTAACAATTTGTTTTCACTTCTTTATTATCACTTCAAAGGTTGTTCCTTTTTGTGAACTGCTTTCAAATGAAATTTCACCTCCCGAAATATCTACAATTCTTTTAACAATGGAAAGCCCCAGTCCGTTTCCGCTTTGGCTGTGTGATTTATCACATTGAAAAAACTTTTCAAATATTCGCTGTTTATTTTGCTCATCTATTATTTTACCCATATTATTAATACAGATAACAGCATTGTCGCCTAATTTTGCACAAGAAACTTTTATACTTCCACTTTTTTCCGAAAATTTTATTGCATTATCAAGTAAGTTTAACCATACCTGATGTAAAAGCTCCTCGTCGCCATAAAAATTTATTTTTTCAAGGTTTGTGTCAATAGTTAAATTCTTTTCCTGCCACAAGTCGGCAAGCAGAACAATTACTTTCCGTATCTGCTCGTCAAGGGCAAAGTGTGTGGGCTTTAAAACTACTGTGCCGCTATCAAGCCCCGAAAGCCTTAGCATGTTGGAGCAAAGCTTTGATAGCCGTGCTGTTTCTTCTTTGAGAATACTGCTGTATTCAAGCCTCTCAGAAGCCGTAAGGCTGTCGTCGCATATAAGCTCTGCAAAACCTTGTATGGCGGCAATAGGCGTTTTAAATTCATGCGATACACTGCTCATAAAATCTTTGCGTAAATATTCCATCTTGGAAAGCCCATCTACCATACTGTTAAAATTATCTGCGAGAGTTCCTATCTCGTCTTTGCCGCTATGTTTAACTCTTACAGAAAAATCTCCGCTTGCTACTTTTTTGGCGCAATCGCTTATGTGGATAATAGGTTTGGCAATTTTGTTAAGTGCCAAAAAAAGCAACAGGCTGCCAATTACTGCACACAAAACGAGAGCAATGAGAGAATAAATCCCCATTGATGCGTGGGTATATTTGGTTATAATACCAAGCCTAACAAAAATTCGGAAAACAAGCGTTGTTATAAGAAACGACATTATGCAAGCAACACACAAAATGATTATTGCAGAAATTATGCCTTTAGCTCTTATTGATTTCGCTATATAGTTTTTCATATCAATTTTTCCGCCTTATACCCTATTCCACGCAAGGTAACAAGTTTAAATTCTGGTCGGTCGTCGTATCTTTTTCGCAGTTTTTTTATGTGCCCGTCCACTGTTCGCTCGTCAACCTCGGTGTCCATTCCCCATATTTCGTCCAGTAGTTCAAGCCTTGTAAATATCTTGTTAGGAAAACTAAGAAGCTTGAATAGCAACAGAAATTCTTTTTTTGGCAAAGTAGTTGCTGTGCCGTCAACTGTTACTGTAAATGAGTTGTAATCAAGCGTAACATTGCCGAGGACAATTTTTTTCTCACTTGCTATTTTCGCTCGCCGAAGCAGAGCAGAAACACGCAAAACAAGCTCGTTTAGGTCAACAGGTTTTACCATATAATCATCTGTGCCAAGACGGAAACCTTTTTCCTTATCCTCAAAGCCTTCTTTTGCCGACACAATTAGTATTGGCGTTTCAACACCTGCACTTCGCATGTTATCAATCAAAGTGTAACCGTCTATTTCTGGCATCATAATGTCGCAAATGTATAGGTCTACGTGGTTTGTGTCGGAAACCTCAAAAGCCTGTTTTCCATTTTCGGCAGTCAAAACAGAATAGCCCGATGCTTTTAGCTTCGCTGAAATAAGCGTTCTTAGGTTTTTGTTGTCCTCTACAACTAAGATTTGAAACATGGCATCACTCCCATTTGAACAACTTGAATGATAAAAATGTGCAAACAACTGTAATTCCACATAATACGATAATACTAGTTACATTGTCTGAAATAGGCTTTCCTAAAAACATATTTTGCATAAATTCTACGCAATAAGTAAGCGGAACAAATTTTGAAATGTTTTGCATTACATCGGGGAATGCTCCCATAGGCATTGTTGCACCCGACAAAAAAATCATCGGTACTAAAATTGCAAACCCAATTCCTGTAATTTGCTTTACTCCGCTGCAAAGGCAAGACAGCAAAAAACCAAGCGAGAACATTGCAAGTATAGAAAGTATTAACGAAAAACCAAAAGCAAATATGTTTCCTGTAAGAGTTACATCATACAATACGCTTCCAGCAATAAACAAAATAGCTGTGCCGACAAAGAACAAAATTAAATAGTTTGCAAAAATTGGCAACAGTATTTGTGTTTTCTTAATTGGTGTAGCCTTTAACCGCTTTAGCACTTTGTTTTCCTTATAACTTACAAGCTGAAGCGTCATGCCTGTCAGTGCTATAATAGCGAGTGACAAAGCTATGTATGCAGGGATAGAAGCACTTACTGCACCGTAACCACCAAAAATTGGGGAAGGGTCGTTGCCGTATATTCCACCAAACAGAAGAACAAGAAGCAGTGGAAGTATTATGGTTGATATTACAAAAATAATATTTCTAAAGCTGATTTTAAGCTCAAGCATGAGCATTTTAACAAAGGTTTTCATTTGTTTTTTTCCTCCAACTTTGTACCCGTCAGTTTAAAAAATATATCTTCAAGGGTAGGCTTGTATATGTCAATATCAACAATTTCTGAAATAGCGCTTTGTTTTTCAACTGCTGTCGCAATTTCTTTTGGCGATTGCAGGTTTTTTGTAATCATTTGACCACTGGCAAGTTTAAATGTAACCGATATTGGTATGCCAGCAGACTGCGTAAGTTCATTGATTGTGCCTATTGCACTTATTTTGCCACCAACCATAAGGCAAATTCTATCGCAAAGCTCCTCGGCTTCCTCCATAAAGTGCGTGGTCATCACAATTGTTTTACCTTGTTTTTGAAGCTCTCGAATAATACCCCAAATTTGTTTTCTGGCATGTGGGTCAAGCCCTGTGCTTATTTCGTCTAAAAACAAAATTTGAGGGTTTCCTATAAGAGCCAAAATTATATTAAGCTTTTGCTTTTGACCGCCGGACAGCTTTTTTACAAGCCTGTTTTTAAACGGTGTAAGCTCAAACATTTCAAGAAGCGGCTCGTAGTCTGCTGGGTTTTCGTAAAAAGAACGGTATAAATCAATAAGCTCTAAAATTTTTACATTGTCCTGCAAATTGGTTTCTTGAAGCTGTATACCTATTTTGGCGTACAATTCGCTGCGGTTTTGCGGGCGGATTCCTAAAATTTCAATGTCTCCACTTTCTTGCCGCCTTAGCCCCTCGATGCATTCAAGTGTTGATGTTTTCCCTGCACCGTTTGGTCCGATTATTCCGAAAACCTCACCCTTGTTTATTGTGAAAGAGATATTGTCAACTGCTGTGAAATTTCCGTATTTTATTTTTAAATTTTTTACGCTTATAGCTTGCATAAAACACCTCTTATATTATTGTTGTAAAATTAACGATTCCACCTAGCCTTATCTTGCGAATGGTGCAACCACTAATATGTTTATCCTTTAAAATCCCCTTGCCTTTTGGTTATGTTTTGTTCTACTGCGGAAAGATACTGCTGTATGTTTTTCAAATGCTGCACCCCCTTGCTATTTTTAAGTTTTTATCATTATAACTTTACTTTGTGTTCTGAATATGACTTGGGCGTGTTCCTACTATCTGAAATGCCCAGATTTGTTTAATGGAAATTCATTCGTAAAAAATTACAAAAACTTAAAAAAAACGGTTGACATATTAATGGTAATATAGTATAATTCATTTTGCCGTTAAGAGTTCGCCCAGATAGCTCAGTTGGTAGAGCAGAGGACTGAAAATCCTCGTGTCGGCGGTTCAATTCCGTCTCTGGGCATTTGCACATCAAAAAGCTTTAGCTTGTTTGGTATGTGCGGATGTGGTTCAATGGTAGAACATCAGCCTTCCAAGCTGAATGCGTGGGTTCGATTCCCATCATCCGCTTTAACTTCATAATCAATGCGCAAGTGGCTCAGTGGTAGAGCATCGCCTTGCCAAGGCGAGGGTCGCGGGTTCGAATCCCGTCTTGCGCTTTTTATTTTGCTGTTAGAAAAGTTTCTAACAGTTTTTTTGTGTTTTTTTAACACAACTTATTCAAATATACATTTCTTTTGCATTTTTGTTGCAATTTTATCTGTGCTGCTTTATAATCAAAGCACTAGGGTATTATATTAAAATATGGTCAAGTGGCACAACTCCTAGGTTTTTTTAATAAACATTAGACAACTAACGCAAAAATTAAGAGAGGTTGAAAACATTGAAAAAATCATCTTATTTGACTTTTTGTTTAGCCATAGTAATTTTTGTATTAAGCACACAAACGTCGTGCGCTTCGCAGGAGAATAAAAAAATTGACAAGCTAGTCGTTGGCACAAGCACTGGTTTTTACCCATTTGAATTTATGAACGAGCAAAACGAAATTGACGGCTTTGACATTGCCTTAATGAAAGCTGTGTCTGAAAAAATTGGTGTTCCTGTTGAGTTTAAAGATTTTGAATTTGATGAACTACCAATTGCTCTTGCAGACGGGCGCATTAACGTAATTGCTTCTGCTTACAGTATAAACGAAACTAGGCTTGAAAGCAGCGACTTTTCGGAAAGTTATTTTCAAAACAAACAAGTTGTAGTTGTACAAAGTGAAAATAATGAGATAAAAAGTAAAGAAAACTTAGCTGGAAAAACCATTGCTGTACAGCACGGAACAACTAGCGAAGAAATTGCTGGTGAAATAATTGGTGCAGTTGTTTTGCGGTATGAAACATTTGACGAAATTTTTGCTTCACTGGAAAATGGTGGGTGTGACGCAATAGTTTTGGACTCTGCTCCTGCTGATTATTATGTTGAAAAGTATAAAACTAAAGTTAAGCTTGTAAGCGATTTAGTTTTGGCTGAAGAATGGTATGGCTTTGCTGTAAAAAAGGGAAACAAGGAATTAGTTAGTAAATTAAACAAGGCAATTTCAGAACTGCATTTAGACAACACATATTTGGACTTGGTTAAGAAATATGTAATAAGCGAATAGTTTTAAGGCGGCTGTGCAAGTTTGCACAGCCGCCTTTTTAATGCCTTCTATTTTGAAAGGGATATTATGCGCCCTTTTCTACTTTTTCTTTCTTATAAGTTGTGCTAACAATAGTTCCTGTTGGGCATTTTTTAGCACACTCGTTACATTCTACACATTTGCTGTAGTCAATTCTAGCCAAGTTGTCTGTTACATGCACAGCGTCATAAGCACAAGCCTTTTCGCACATTTTACATGCAATACACCCAACTTTGCAAAGCGCACGTACAGTTTTGCCTGTGTCGTGGCTGTTGCACGCCGCACGCACTCCGCTTCTGTAAGGAACTAATTCAAGTAAGTCTTTTGGGCATTGCGGAACGCACATGCCGCACGCTGTACATTTTTCACGGTCTACAAGTGCAATGCCGTCTACAATGTGCAGTGCGTCAAACTTACACGCACGAACACAGCTTCCACAACCAAGACAACCGTAAGAACAAGCCTTTGCACCGCCGCCTGAAAGCTGCATAGCCGCTTTACAGTCGTTTATGCCGTAGTAGTCGTACCTAAAGTTACTAAAGTTTAAGTTGCCGCCGCACTTTACAAACGAAACGTGCTTTTCCTTTATTTCAGCTTTAATGCCTAAAATGTCAGAAATTTTTTGTGTTGATTCTGCGCCGCCTACAGGGCAGCCGTTTGGCTTTGCTTTGCCTTCACAAACTGCCGCTGCAAAAGCGTCACAGCCTGCAAATCCGCAGCCGCCGCAATTTGCGCCTGGCAGTGCGTCACGGACACTGCCTAAGTTTGGGTCTTCGTAGACCTTAAACTTTTCGCCTGCGTAGCCTAAACCTAAGCCGAACAACACGCCCATTCCGCCGAGGCTTGCTACTGCAAGTGCTATACCGTTTATATCCATGGTTTACACCTCCGTACTGCTTTTAAAGGATAAGACCTTGGGGGCGCTGCCCCCAAACGCCTGCAAGGGGCTAGCCCCTTGACCCATCTTTTTGTTGCTTATTTATATTTGAGTTAATTTTTTCGTTGGAACAATATTATAGCTTTTATTTTTTAAAAAAGCTAGTGAATTTTGTTACCTAATAATACAGCTTTTTCTACTTAATTAAGCCTGTGAAGCCTAAGAAGGCAATTGACATAAGCCCTGCTGTAATTAGGGCAATAGGGAAGCCCTTGAAGTGCTTGCTTATGTCGTTTCTTTCAAGGCGTTCACGGATACCAGCCATTAAAACAATAGCTATTGTAAAGCCAATTGCCGCACCTGCACCGTTTACAACTGAATAAATAAAATTGTAGCCGCTGTCTTTGTTTATTACTGTTACGCCCAAAACAGCACAGTTTGTTGTAATAAGGGGAAGGTACACACCTAACGCTTGGTACAGCGTTGGGCTTGACTTTTTGATAAACATTTCAACAAGTTGCACGAGTGATGCAATTATAAGTATAAAAGCTATGTTGTATAAATAAACAAGGTCGAGCGGTACAAGTACAAGGTTGTAAACAATGTACGTTACGGCAGAAGCAAGCACCATAACAAACGTTACAGCTATGCCCATGCCTGCGGCCGTTTCAATTTTTTTGGAAACGCCCAAAAACGGACAAATGCCTAAAAACCGTGACAAAACAAAGTTGTTTACAAACACTGCGCCGACAAAAATTAAAAACAGTTCCACTACGCTATGCCACTCCTTTCCAAAATCATTTCATTTATTTCTTTGCGCTCATGTAGTTTAACAAAGCCATCAAAAGCCCAAGTGTAAGGAAAGCACCTGGCGGCAAAATCATTACAATTGTACGTGGGAACATTTCTGGAAGAATTGTTGCGCCAAAAATTGCGCCAGTGCCCAAAAGTTCTCTTATTGCGCCGATTATTGTAAGCGCAAGCGTAAACCCAAGCCCCATTGCAATGCCGTCAAATGCCGAAAAAACAGGGTTGTTTTTTGAAGCGAAAGATTCTGCACGTGCGAGAATTATACAGTTTACAACTATAAGCGGAATGAAAATGCCCAAAGCCGCATTAAGCGAAGGAACAAACCCCTCCAAAAGGAACTGAACAATTGTAACAAAGCTTGCTATAACAATTATATAGCTTGGAATACGCACCTTGTCGGGAACGAACTTCCTTATTAATGAAATAACGATGTTGGAGCAAGTTAAAACTGCTGTAGTAGCAAGCCCCATGCCAACGCCATTTACGGCAGATGTTGTGACGGCAAGCGTCGGACACATGCCTATAGCTTGAACAAAAGCTGGGTTGTCGGTAAACAGCCCACTTTTAAAAATTTTAGAAACACTAACATTTCCCATTCGCATATGCCCCCTATCACTTTAAATTTTCTGCAAAAAATTGCAGTGCGTCGTTTACGCCTGTCGTAACGGCTGTTGTTGTAATTGTAGCCGAAGTAATTGCTTCAATGTCGCTTTCGCCTGCTGGGCCTGTTTTAATTACGTTAAGCTTGCCAGACTTGCCGATGTATTGCGAAGTAAAGCTTTCTTTTGTTGCGTTTGCGCCAAGCCCTGGAGTTTCTGAATGTTTAACAATTTTTATTCCAGTAATTACACCTTCCATGTCAACACCAACAAGAAGGTCAACGTCACCAGCGTAGCCCTTTGGCGAAATAGCTATTACGTAGCCTACAGCTTCTCCGCCTTTTAAGCCTTTGTTTACAGACTTAATTTTTACATCATCTTCTTCTACCTCTGTAAACTCGTCTGCTACTGCTAAAATTTCTGTCATTGCTTGCGCTTTTGCCTGTGCTGCTTGCTCGGCTATCGGCGCTTTTGTAATATCGTAAACGTAGCCCAAGCACACTGCCGCCACAACCGACACAATAAAAAGCACAATGCCTGGCTTAACAATTGCTCCCATGTCTACGCCCCCTTCTTTGTGCCGAAAACTATAGGCCTAATAAACCTATCAATTAGCGGAACTGCCAAGTTCATAATTAAAATTGCATAAGAAACGCCCTCTGGGTAGCCGCCGTATGAACGTATGAGTGCTGTAAGCAAGCCACAGCCAACGCCAAACACAATGCGCCCTTTGTTTGAAACTGGGCCTGTTGCGTAGTCTGTCGCCATGAAAAACGCACCAAGCATAATTCCCCCAACTAAAAGCTCGTACATTGGGTTGCCTGTCATAAAGCCGTCTCTGCCGAAAAGAAGAATAAAAAACGAAGCTGTTGCAATGTAAGCAAGTGGAGCGTGCCATGTAATTACTTTTCTATACAAAAGGTAAGCACCACCCAAAAGCAAAGCAATTGCAGACGTTTCACCTATACAGCCTGGAATGTTTCCGATAAGTGCGTTCACATATTCTTGCGTCTGTGGTGTAAAGGCACCGCCTTGCTTTAAGTAGTAAAGCGGAGTTGCTGTTGACACTAAGTCAAAGCTGAAAATGTTTTTCACTGGTTCTGTCCAAGCTGTCATTGCTGTTGGGTACGAAGCCAAAAGAAACGCACGAGCCGCAAGTGCTGGGTTTACAAAGTTTTGCCCAAGACCGCCGAAAAGTTGTTTAACAATAACAATTGCTACAAAGCTGCCTACTATAGGCATCCAAATAGGCGCTGAAGCTGGCATGTTCATAGCAAGCAAAAGCCCTGTAACAACCGCCGAAAGGTCGCTTATTGTTGACGGCTTTTTCATAAGCCTTTGGTAGCCTTGTTCAAATATAATACTCCACGCTATTGACATGAAGATGATAATTGCCGCACGAACGCCGAAAAACCAAACTCCTGCAAGCGTTGCAGGTGCAAGTGCAATCAGCACGTCACGCATTAGGCTTCTTGTTGAGTCGTTTGACCTAATGTGCGGCGTTGACGAAACTAAATATTTTTTGTCGGACAATTAGTTTACCCCCCTTATAAAGAGTGTTAAAGCTTTGGAGTAGCTGGTTTTAAGACCTTGGGGTGCTTCCCCAACCCCCGCCACTTTTGAAAAAGTGGACAAAACTTTTATTTTTTAGTATCACTTGATACTAAACATTTTTATTTTCTCTTGCTCATAAGCTCACGGCGTGTCGCACGGATTGACTGGGCAAGGTGTCTGTTTGCAGGGCAAACGTATGAACAGCTTCCGCATTCTATGCAGTCTAAGCCGTTATATTTTTTAAATGTATCCATGTCGCCAGAAAGCACATAGTAGTTTAAGTCTAAAGGCATAAGCCCAATTGGGCAATGTTCTACACATCTGCCGCACCTAATGCAGTTTTGCTCCGGCGGAAGCTCGGCTTCTTTCTCTGTGTAGAAAATGAAGGCAGACGAAGTTTTCACCATTGGAACGTCAAGGTCAAAGTTTGCAACACCCATCATTGGACCGCCGCAAATTATTTTCCTTGGGTTTTCGTTAAAGCCGCCAGCCTCCTCAATTAAATCCCTCAAAGACATACCAAGACGAACTTTGTAGTTTCCAGGGTTTTTAATTGCGCCACCTGTAAGTGTAACAACTTTACGCATTAATGGACGTCCACGTACAATTGCACGGTGTACAGCTATTACTGTGTCAACGTTGTTTACTATGCAGCCAACGTCCGCTGGAAGCTTGCCAGAAGGCACCTCACGGTTTGTGCAAGCATAAATAAGCTGCTTTTCTGCACCTTGTGGGTACTTTGGCACAAGCCCCACAACTTCAATTTCTGGAATGTTTTTTGTAAACTCGTCCAGCTTTTTAAGTGCGTCTGGTTTGTTTGTTTCAATAGCTATAATTCCCTTTGCGCCTTTGTGCAGCGAAAGCATAATTTGAAGCCCAATAACAATTCTTTCAGTTTCTTCAAGGAGAACTCTGTGGTCTGTTGTTAAGTAAGGCTCACATTCTGCTGCGTTTACAATGATATACTCAATTTTTTTGTCTGGTGGTGGGTTTAGCTTAATGTGGGTTGGGAAGCCAGCGCCGCCAAGCCCTACAATGCCTGCCCATTTAATTTTTTCTAAAATTTCTTCCTTTGAAAGCTCCTTGTAACGGTCATTAATTTTAATTTCTGGGCTTTCTGTAAGGTTACCGTCGTTTTCAATTACGACTGCGTTGCATGTTACGCCTGTCGGCGTTAAAACCTTACGAATTTCTTTAACTGTTCCTGAAACGCTTGAGTGAATGGGCGAAGAAACAAATGCACTGCTTTCGCCAATGCGCTGCCCTAAAAGAACGCTGTCGCCAGCTTTTACAATTGGTTCGCACGGTGCACCAAGGTGCTGAACCATTGGGTAAACCATTTCATGACCAGCAATTGGTAAAATGTTAACAATTGCCTTGTCATCTGTTGCACTTTTACCGTCAGGCGGATGTATGCCGCCCTTGAATGTTAAAATTCTCACAGCCTCACCTCTCTATATTATTATTTCCGCAAGCCCTTCTTCAATGTTGTCTTTTACCCAACAAGAAATTTCAGGCAAATCAAGCGGAACGTCACCCAAAACTTCTTTAACTTCCCTTGTGTCGAAAACAAACTGCTTGCCGTCAAATGTGTGCTTGTAAACAAAGTCAACGCCCGTGTTCATTGTTACTAAAATGTGAACGGTGCTTACCATGTCGCCCATTGGTGGACGGTCGATGTTGTTATAAAGCATTTGGCACAAAACTTTTGTTCCGACGCCTACCTCGCTTTTAATTGAAAGCGTTCCGCCGCACTGAACACACGTTTGTTCAAGCATTGGAATGCCAAGCCCAACCTTCCTTGTTGTGCGTGACGTAGTGAAAGGGTCACGTATTTTTTCAAGCATTTCTTTTGTCATGCCGCAGCCGTTGTCTTCAATTGCAAAGTAAAGGCTATTGCCTTTTACGTCCTCAATTACTTCAATTGTAACAGTGCTTGCTTCCGCTCGTATGCTGTTTTGGGCTATGTCTAAAATGTGCATGGAAAATTCCTTCATCATAAAAAGCGCCCCTTATTTCCGAGTATTTAGAAATGCTTCAAATAAAAATATTTTGAGTTTTTCTGTATTAATTCCACTTTTTAACTGCATTAGAGTTTTCTCAATAGACAATGCAGTTGAAAATTGAATTGCTACATACATAAACCTTTTTAACGCTATAATATTATAGCATATTATACAAAAAAGTATATAATTGATAAATATTTAACAATAATTTGTGCAAAGCATTTAATTTTGTGTAGCTTTATGAAAAGTTATATAAAAAGTTGTAACAAAAAAATTGACGAATATTGTAAATTATGGTAATGTTGTGAAGTAACAAAAGCATAGATTATGGGCGGTGTCTGGCTGAGTCTCCGAAAGGAGGTGAAGCGATATGTCAATTGATTTGTTAGTTAACTTAGCTGTGTTTGTTGCTGCAATTGCATCAATAATAGCTAGTGGTCTACAGATTTATACATATTTTAAGACAAATAAATAAGCCGCCCTCTTAACACAGGCAGCGGCTAACTTATTTTTAAATCACTATATAAAATTCAGCCGCACCGCAATCTATGCGACTAAGAGAGTGTTCCAGCACTCTCTTTTTTATTTCTTTATTATACCAAAACATAAGCAAAAAGTAAAGCAAAAAAATTGACGAGAATTGTAAAATATGGTAAAGTAAAAAAAGCATAGATTATGGGCGGTGTCTGGCTGAATCTCCGAAAGGAGGTGAAGCGATATGTCAATTGATTTGTTAGTTAACGTTACAACAATTGTTGCTGCTATAGTTACAATTATAGCAGGCGGTCTACAAATTTATACATATTTCAAGACAAATAAATAAGCCGCCCTCTTAGCAAAGTCTGCGGCTTTTTATGCAACAAACAGTAAATTCAGCCGCACCGCAATCTATGCGACTAAGAGAGTGTTCCAGCACTCTCTTTTTTATTTCTTTATTATACCAAAACATAAGCAAAAAGTAAAGCAAAAAAATTGACGAGAATTGTAAAATATGGTAAAGTAAAAAAAGCATAGATTATGGGCGGTGTCTGGCTGAATCTCCGAAAGGAGGTGAAGCGATATGTCAATTGATTTGTTAGTTAACGTTACAACAATTGTTGCTGCTATAGTTACAATTATAGCAGGCGGTCTACAAATTTATACATATTTCAAGACAAATAAATAAGCCGCCCTCTTAGCAAAGTCTGCGGCTTTTTATGCAACAAACAGTAAATTCAGCCGCACCGCAATCTATGCGACTAAGAGAGTGTTCCAGCACTCTCTTTTTTATTTCTTTATTATACCAAAACATAAGCAAAAAGTAAAGCAAAAAAATTGACGAGAATTGTAAAATATGGTAAAGTAAAAAAAGCATAGATTATGGGCGGTGTCTGGCTGAGTCTCCGAAAGGAGGTGAAGCGATATGTCAATTGATTTGTTAGTTAACTTAGCTGTGTTTGTTGCTGCAATTGCATCAATAATAGCTAGTGGTCTACAGATTTATACATATTTTAAGACAAATAAATAAGCCGCCCTCTTAGCAAAGTATGCGGCTTTTTATATAACAATTAACAAATTCAGCCGCACCGCTATCTATGCGACTAAGAGAGTGTTACCGCACTCTCTTTTTTATGTCTTTAGTATACCAAAAAAAACATAAAATGTAAAGCTAAAATAATTAACCAAACGCCTTGAAAAAAAATAAAAATATGTTATTATTGTAAGGATTACTTACAATATTTTAGGTGAACAGAATGGATTTATTTGCAAAACGGCTAGTTAGGCTAGTTTTAGGGCTTTTAATATGTGGTTTTGGCGTTTTTGTTACGCTTAAAGCTAACGTTGGCTTTGCTCCTGCCGAAGTTTTCAGCTCGGGGCTTTCACATACTCTTGGGCTTCCGATAGGCTTTATAACCGTTGTTTTTTCAACAATCGTTGTTACTGTCGACGTTTTGCTTGGCGAAAAAATTGGAATTGGAACAATTATTGACATGCTGCTTGTTGGAACTTTTATTGACGTACTTTTAAATTTTGTAAAAATTCCGCCTTGCGAAAGTTTAGCTTTAGGAATTTTGCTTTTAATTGCTGGCATGTTTATAATTTCTACAGGTGTTTACTTATACATGAGTGCAGGCTTTGGTGCAGGCCCTTTGGACAGTTTAATGGTTGTGTTTAAAAGGAGAGTGCCTTTTTCCGTTGGTGTTTGCCGTGGTATAATAGAGCTTTCGCTTTTGGCGTTTGGCTATTTTTTGGGCGGAGGGCTTGGCATTGGAACAGTTATTTTTGTTTTCGGCTTCGGCTTTTGCCTTCAAATTGTTTTTTACATAGTTAGGTATGACCCAGCTAAAGTTAAAAATGAAACGCTTAATGAAACTTATGTCTTTCTTAAAACAAGGCTAAAAAAAGGTTAGGTGGTTTTTTGTCTGGATATTTAAAGCGGATTGTTCGGCTTGTTGTCGGGCTTTTCATTTGTTCAACAGGCATTGTTCTTACACTAAAGGCAAACGTAGGCTATGCCCCTTGGGAAGTTTTACATTCTGGCATTTCTCAGGTTTTCAACATACCTATAGGCGTAGTTACTATAATTACAAGTGCGATAATCGTACTTACAGCGGTTTTATTGGGCGAAAAAATTGGGCTTGGCACTCTTTTCAACCTTGTTTTAATTGGCGTTTTCATTGACTTGCTTCTTCTTTTGCCAATTCCGCCTTTAAACAACCTTTTCTTGGGCATTTTAGTTTTAGTTATCGGCATGTTCACTTTTTCCTTTGGAATATATTTTTACATAAGCTCAGGCTTTAGTGCTGGCCCAAGAGACAGCCTAATGATTGCCTTAAAACGTAAAACACCTTTTCCTGTAAGCGTTTGCCGAAGCTTAGTTGAGCTTTTAGCGCTTTTAATGGGGTGGTGGCTTGGCGGCAAAATTGGTGTCGGCACTTTAATTTATGTCACGTGCATGGGCTTTAGTATACAACTAGTTTTTCAAATTGCAAACTTCAAGCCAACCGAGGTTGCCCACGAAACTTTGGGCGATACGTACAAAAAAGCAAAGCGCTTTTTGGTAAGGCTTTACGAAAATAAAAAGGAGCAAGAAACAAATGAGCAGAATGGACAAAATCCGTAATTTTTGCATAATCGCACACATAGACCATGGAAAGTCAACGCTTGCCGACAGGCTAATTGAGCGTTCGGGGCTTCTTACTGAGCGTGAAATGCAAAACCAAGTGCTTGACAACATGGACATTGAACGTGAGCGTGGAATTACAATTAAGGCGCAAGCTGTGCGGCTAATTTATAAATCAAACTCTGGCGAGGAATACATTTTAAACCTAATTGACACACCAGGGCATGTTGACTTTAACTACGAGGTTTCACGGAGCCTTGCTGCGTGCGAAGGTGCAGTTTTAGTTGTTGACGCCGCACAAGGTGTTGAAGCGCAAACACTTGCAAACGTTTACCTTGCAATTGACAACAACCTTGAAGTTGTGCCTGTTATAAACAAAATTGACTTACCAAGCGCAAACCCGCAAAATGCTATTAAAGAAATTGAAGACATTATCGGTATTCCAGCCGAGGACGCACCGCAAATTTCTGCAAAAGCAGGGCTAAACATTGAAAGCGTGTTTGAACGTGTAATAACTGACATTTCAGCTCCAAAAGGTGACGAAAACGCACCTCTTAAAGCATTAATTTTTGACTCGTTTTATGATGCTTACAAAGGTGTAGTCGTTTTTATTAGGCTTGTGGACGGCAGCATAAAAAAGGGTGACGAAGTTTACTTTATGGCAAGCGGAAAAACGTTTACAGTAGTTGACGTAGGCGTGTTTGGCCCTGGGCGTTTTATTTCAAGCGACGTGCTTATGGCTGGCGACGTTGGCTACATGACGGCAAGCATTAAAAACGTGCAGGACACAAACATAGGCGACACAATAACTTCGGCGCAAAACAAATGTGTCGAACCGCTTCCAGGCTACAAAAAAGCAAACCCTATGGTATATTGCGGCGTGTTCCCAGCAGACGGCGCAAAATACGGCGACTTACGTGATGCGCTTGACAAATTAAAGCTTAACGACGGCTCTTTACACTTCGAGCCTGAAACATCGGTTGCGCTTGGGTTTGGCTTCCGCTGTGGCTTCCTTGGGCTTTTGCACCTTGAAATTATTCAAGAGCGTTTAGAGCGTGAATATAACCTTGACTTGGTAACAACTGCGCCTAGCGTAATTTACAAGGTTTATATGACAGACGGTACGGTTATTGACTTGTCAAACCCTAGCGACATGCCAGACCCGTCTAAAATTTCTAAAATGGAAGAACCTTTTGTACGTGCGGAAGTTATTCTTCCAACTGACTACATTGGCGCAATTATGGAGCTGTGCAACGAACGCCGTGGCATGTACATTGCGCTTGATTATTTGGAGGAAACAAGAGCAAGGCTAACTTACGAAATTCCGCTAAACGAAATTATATATGACTTTTTTGACGTATTAAAGTCAAGAAGCCGTGGCTATGCTTCGTTTGACTATGAACTTATAGACTACAGAGAGTCAAAGCTTGTTAAGCTTGACATTTTAGTAAACCACGAGGTTGTAGACGCCTTGTCGTTTGTTGTTCACGCGTCAACGGCGCAAGAACGTGGCAGGAAGATGGCCGAAAAGCTTAAAAAAGAAATTCCAAGGCATCAGTTTGAAATTCCAATTCAGGCGTGTATCGGAAGCAAAATTATTGCTCGTGAAACAATTAGTGCAATGCGCAAAGACGTTTTGGCAAAGTGTTACGGCGGTGACATTACGAGAAAGAAAAAGCTTTTGGAGAAACAAAAAGAGGGCAAAAAGCGTATGCGCCAAATTGGCAGTGTAGAGCTACCGCAGGCGGCATTTATGAGCGTGCTGAAGCTTGATGAGGAATGATTTGTAAAGCAAGGGGAGACCTTGGGGGAGAGAACCTTTTTTCAAACGGCGAAAAAAGGTTCCCTCCCCCAACCCCCCTCCCTCCAAAAAAGCCGAACCTGTGTCGGGGATTTTGTTTGATGTAAGCAGTAAAGTGTTCCTTACATAAAAAACGGGTCAAGGGGCAAGCCCCTTGCGGGGGTTTGGGGGCAGAGCCCCCAAGGTCTTAATCTCTAAAAAGGTGATGTTATGAACAACCCAATAGCCGTCTACGTCCACATTCCGTTTTGCAAAAGCAAGTGCAGCTACTGCGACTTTGTTTCTTTTCCAAACGCATGGTACGACCACGAACGCTATAAAAATATATTAATAAGTGAAATTAAAAACTGTTCGGAATTAAAAAGCAGCAGTATAACATCAATCTTCATTGGGGGAGGAACACCGACAGTCCTCCCCCCTTCTTTTTTATGCGAAATTTTGAGCGAGTTGTTTAAGTATAATGTCAGTAACGATGCCGAAATAACCGTTGAAGCAAACCCCGAAAGCTTAACTGCGGAAATGGCGGCTTCGCTTAAAAAAGCTGGCATAAACCGTTTAAGCTTTGGCTTGCAGGCTTGGCAGGACACACACTTAAAACAGCTTGGGCGTGTGCATGATGCCAAAACTTTTTTACATGCGTACAACACAGCTTTACAATGCGGCTTTTCAAACATTAACGTTGATTTAATGTTTTCGCTTCCAAACCAAACAGTTGCTGAATGGCGTGAAACGCTTGAAAACATAATTGCACTTGAACCGACACATGTTTCCACCTACAGCTTAATACTGGAAGAAGGAACTCCACTTTTTGAACACCATAAAAGTGGGAAACTTGCCTTGCCAACAGACGAAGCCGACAGAGAAATGTATTACTTGGCTAATGATTTACTTTCTGCCTCTGGCTATAGCCGATACGAAATTTCAAACTTTGCTAAAAATGGGCTTGTTTGCAAGCATAACGAAGTTTATTGGCGGCGTGGAAATTATTTGGGGCTTGGGTTAAATTCCCATTCCTTGGTTGATGGTGTAAGGTTTAACAACTGCTGCGAAATGGAAAAGTATTTATTAAGCAACGGCGACACTCGGTTAATTAGAGAAGGTTTTATTGAACTTTCGGAAGCAGACTGTATATCAGAATTTATGTTTTTGGGTTTGCGAATGACTGACGGAGTAAGCATGAGTGAGTTTGAAAGGTTTTTCGGCAAGCCGCTTGAAGTTGTTTTTTCAAAGCAAGTGCATAGTCTTTTGGAAGGTGGGCTAATTGAAATGTGCTACGGAAATTTACGCCTGACGGAAAAAGGTGCTGACTTGGCTAACGTTGTTATGGCGGAGTTTTTGTTGTAAACACTATAGCAATTCACTATAGCAATTCATTAGAAAGGGTTGATAGTTTGATTTTAGCAAGCAGGTTAAAAAAAGGGGACACAATTGCTTTTTTCTCACCATCATCGCCTGTAACCGTAGGTGCGCCAAAGCGTTTTGAAAGGGCAAAGCAATTTTTGAGCGACAAGGGTTTTAATTTGGTTGCAGGAAGCCTTACAGGCAAGAAAGATTTTTACCGTTCTGGAACAATTATGGAAAGGGCTGGAGAACTTAACCACCTAATAAGAAACCCTGACGTAAAATGTATAATTTCCACAATCGGCGGAATGAATTCAAATTCATTGTTGCCTTACATAGACTATGAGCATTTAATTAAAACACCAAAAATTATTGTAGGATATTCTGATATGACTGCAATTTTGCTTGGAATATACGCAAAAACAGGGCTTGTTACATACTATGGCCCAGCTTTGGTGGCGACATTCGGCGAGCTTTCACCGTTTCAAGACATGGCGTTTGACTATTTCAGCGACATTTTAATTCGCCAAAACACACCAAAGTTTAAGCTGCAAACACCGCCGTTTTGGACAGATGAATTTATACCATGGGAAGAACAAGACAGGTCAAAAGTGCAAAACGAAAACAAGCTTATAACAGTGAGCTCTGGTGTTGCACGTGGGCGGCTTATCGGCGGAAACTTAAACACAATGGGCGGCTTTTGGGGAAGTGAGTACATGCCCGAGATAAAAAATGGTGACATTTTATTTATTGAAGATAGCTTAAAAGACATTAGCACAATCGAAAGAAGTTTTTCTATGCTAAAACTAAGCGGTGTGTTTGACAAGGTAGCTGGAATTATTCTTGGCAAACATGAATTGTTTGACGATTGCGAAACGGGTAGAAAACCGTATGAAGTTCTGCTTGAAGTAATTGGCAAGCCGAAGTTCCCTATACTTGCCGACTTTGACTGTTCTCATACCCAACCAATGCTTACGTTGCCAATTGGCTGTGAAGTTGAATTGGATACCAAACGTCAAACGGTAACGCTTGTTAGTGAGTGGATAAGTTAAAAAAGAGTACGATGTAAATGCTGTCTTAATTTACATCGTACTGCAAATATATACGTCTTAAAACTACCTTCCATTTTGAGAAAGCCAAATATTAAGCGCCTTGTTCAGCTTTAACAAAACCTTAATAAACAAAACAAGCCCTACAACTACTCCAATAAGAAGCCCGGTGTTTACTAATTGAAATACCAGTGAAACAATATACATATTTGAAGGACCCCCTAATGAATACATAAAACTCCCCTCATTTACAAAACTGCCGTTTCTCTATGCCGCTTTTTAAACCCTTTTAAAATTTTGTTCAGCGTGTCACGATATTCTTTCAAGTTCCCCTGTGCCTTTTTAATTCGTGCGCTTTCAAGGGCAGCGTGCTCGTTTTCTGGTGCAAGCGCAACAGCCATTGCAATTGCACTTGCCGCCCTTGACAAATCGTAGTCCATGCGGTGGTACTTTGCAAGTGTAATCCAAAGAGTAGGCTCGTCACGGTTGTAAAAAATAGCACGCTCAATGCACTTTATAGCAGCAGGTACATTGTTTGAAACGGCGTAAACTTCGGCTTGCTTTTTGTAAAAGCTCGAGTCACGGGTTTTGACATTTTCCAAAGCTTCAAGCGCCCTGTCGTATTGCCTAAGCCGCACGTGTACATCTGCAATTCTGTAAACGTAGTAAGCATCATCTTTAAGTGCATACGCATTTTCAAAGCACTTCATTGAGTAGCGTATGTTGCCAGCTTCAAGGTTTAGTTCCCCATGCAAAAATTGAATGTCGGCATTTTGCGGCTCTAAAGCTTCCGCCTTTTTAAGCGTTAAAAGCGCCTTTTCAAAGTCTTTGCTATAAATTGCAGCTTCGGCAAGGTTTAAAACAATAGTAATGTTTTCCGCTTCAAGCTTAAACGCACGTTCCAAAAAGCCAACAGCTTCTTCAAACTGCGAAAGCTGCATAAGGGCAATTGCTGTGTTGTTTAAAAGCTGAACGTTTTCAGTGTGGAAAAGTGCCTTTTTGTAAAAAATAACAGCACGCTCTGGGTCGCCGTTTTGAAACAAATAGTCCCCACGCTGTTTAAGGTGCTGCCATTCCAGTTCCTTTTCCCAAACCAAAAGCTTGCTTTTTATGCTAACAATTTGTATCTCGTCAAAATAATCTATAATAGAAAGAAACTGAACAAACCGTTCCGTAATGCTTTTGTTTTCAGAAATTTGTTTTAGCTTTGTCGCTAAAAACGCAAGGTCAAGTTCCTTTTTAACCCACGTAATAAACTCATCTGAGCAGAAGTCGTCTACAGACTGCTGCCAGTACGTGTATGTGTGGAAAAGTGCTTCTTCAAAGGAGTATACATTTATGCCTGTCAGCTTAAATTTATACGGCATCTTTGGCTCTTTAGCTTGTGATATTGTTAAAATTAAAGGCGACGACGACATTGTATACCTCCTTTCAGTGATGTAAAAAAAGACCTTGGGGCGCTGCCCCAAACCCCGCCACTTTTGAAAAAGTGGGCAAAACTTTTATTATAAACTACAATCTTACTAGTTCTGCTATGCTCATTGCTATATTGTCTAAAATATCAAAGAACCTATCGTTCAAATCATAATATTTTCCGCTAGGCTTTGTCAAAGGGTCATAAGCTTCTATGCTGTCCTTGTCTTTGCGTGCTACTACATAAGTAGTAACGTTACGCTTTGCAAGCATGTTGCAAATGTCGGCTACTTGCTTGCCGCTTTTTGTTGGAACGTGCGGCGGTGCGTCCGTTATTAAAATGAAAATAGTTTTTGTTCCGTTCGTGTCTATTTTGGCTGAATTTAACAATTCTATACCTGTTTCCAAAGCGTCAAGAGAAGACTCTGGAATGTCGCCGCCATAAGTTCTTGGAATGTTTTTAACTTGCTTTTGGAACTTTGCAATGTCGTCTGTAAAGTTGTACACGCTTGGTTTTTCACGCTCGTAAAGGTCGCCGAAGCCTATTAGCCCAAGTTTAAAGCTTGCGCCTTTGCCGCTTACAATGTTTGAAAACTCAATTGCTCTGTCCTTAACTCCGTTAATGTAAGTGTCCATGCTTCCAGTAGTGTCAATTAAGAACACAATGTTTACATGCTCGCTTGAAACGCTCATCACGTTTTCACGTACAGGCGGTGCGGCAAACTTTGTTCTGTCGAACTCTGCTTTTTGGCTGCGCCCTGATGCAATGTCTTTTACATAAACTTCAAAAAGGTTGTTTTCGTCAATGGCATAAGTAATTTCAAGCTGTGTTGTTCCAGTCAAGCCCGAAAGCATTACTGAACCGATATACTTTTTGTCGCTTTCGTTTCCCTGCTCCCATTGGTACACGTCAACGTTTACAATTGACGAGCCTGACATGCTTGCAAAGTTTCTGTCCGAAAACTTGCTTGGAATTGGGCTACCCATTGGAATAATTGGAATTAGCCCACGCTCCATAGTAGCAACGTTTGTTACGGCTTGCGTGCCAAAAATTTGGCGTGTAATTTGGCCTACCTTAACATTCCTATTTGGAAGGTGAATTAAATAATTGTAAATTGCCGCACCCATAGCAACACTTTTTGCTGGGTCTGTCGCCCTGTACGGCTCTTTTATATACCCTGCAACCATGCGCTTAACCATTGGTATAAGCGTAGAGCCCCCTACAAGTATTACCTTTGAAATTTCGTCAGCTTGCTTGCCTGCACGTTTTAACGCTTCTTCAATTATTTCACGGCTTCGCTCCACATACTTCCTTATCATAGCCTCAAACTGCTCACGTGTAACTTCAAGCGACAAGTTTTTTGGCACGCCGTCATGTATTAAAAGTGGATTAATGCGGATTGTAACTTTGTTTGTGCCCGAAAGCTTTTTCTTTGTTTGCTCTGCTTCTGCCTTTAGCTTTTGAATAGTACGCTTACGCTCGGCGTTTTCCAAGCTGTCAATGTCAATGCCACTTTGCTCTTGAAATGTCTGCTTCATAAAACGAATTAACTCGTTGTCAAAGTCGTCACCACCAAGGTTCATGTCGCCCACGTCAGAAAGCTCTTGAAAAATGTCTTGTCCGTTTTCATCTTGTGTAACTTGCAGTACACAAGCGTCAAGCGTTCCGCCGCCAAGGTCGTACACCAAAAGCGTTTGGGCATAGCTTTGCCTGTAGCCGTACTCAATTGCCGACGCCAAAGGCTCGGACAAAAGGTAAACATTTTTAAACCCTGACATAAGCCCAGCTTGCTTTGTTGCAAAAATTTGGCGGTCATTAAAATAAGCAGGGTGCGTAATTACAACTTCGTCGAAATTTTCATTCGACTGCTCCTCTGCTGCCTTTTTAAGCTTTTTTAAAATTTCTGCGCTAATTTCTTCAGGCGTTTTTTCAAACGCACCAATGTTAATTTTCTCGCTTTGCCCCATGTGCCTTTTTACCGAAATAACGGTAGACTCTGGGTAAATAATCGCACCAGCCTTTGCTTCTGCGCCAACTGTAATTCCGTTTTCAGTAAAGCTGACAACCGAAGGCAAAATTTCGTCCGTGCCGTCAACTCGTATAATGTCAACTCCGTCCGTCTTGTCATTGTACAAAACTGCAACCGAGTTTGTAGTGCCTAAATCTATACCTAAATAACTCATCTGTACACACCCTCCAAACTAGAAACTCCTCCACCCACAAAAAACGGGTCAAGGGGCTGGCCCCTTGCGGGGGCTTGGGGGCAGCGCCCCCAAGGTCTTGTCTTTTACTGTGGCCCCCGGGGGGGGGGGTGTGGGGGGGGGGGGGGGGGGGGGGGGGGGGGGGGGGGGGGGGGGGGGGGGGG
>CAZBLK010000013.1:0-72072 GCA_964492715.1 uncultured Defluviitaleaceae bacterium
ACATTTCTTAGCTTAATGATGGGTTATATTACTGTTTTATCTGAAATCTACTATATAAAAACTCAAATTGCTATATCTGTAAAATTTTAGTACCTATATTGTTGGCTGTAACAGTATACATATATAGAATTTATTTGTGTCTTAAATTGTGTAATAATTGTCGCATATTATAAACAGTTTCTGCGTTTATAAAATGTTCAATTTTTTCGGTTTGTTCAACCTCGTTTTGGGTTTTGTTAATGTAGCAAAGCAATTCATTAATAGTGTCATGCCTGAAAATTAAATATTTTCCAAGTTCAATTCCTTCTTTAGAAAGCGTAACAACGCCGTATTTTTCAAAGTCTACTAACCCTTTATTTTTTAAGTTGTTAACCATTTTTGAAGCTGAGGAAGGCTTGACATTTAAACACTCAGAAAGCTTACTAACCCTTATAATTTCATTTTCTAAAAACAGCCTGTATATCATTTCAAGGTAATCCTCCATGGAGTAGCTTATGTTTGCGTTGCTAATAAGTGAATAGCCTTTAAGTGTATAATAGCTTCCTTTTTCAGTCATATTTAAACCCCCAATTTTGTAACCAAACATTACTTGTCTGCATATGTTAGCTTAAGGAAAAAGTTTTTCCTAAAACTAACTTTATTCAGAGGTGAGAAATTTTATGTCCCAAATACACCGCCTGTCAGAACTTAAACAAGGCTATACAGCAGTAGTCAAAGAGCTTACCGCATCAGGAAGTATTCGTAGAAGGTTGCAAGACATTGGAATAATAGAAGGTACTCGTGTTGAATGTGTGCAAAAAAGCCCACTGGGTGACCCCGTTGCATATTTAATTCGTGGTGCTGTTGTTGCATTAAGAAAAGAAGATTCATCAAATGTACTAATTCATGCAAATTCTTTTTAATAAAGAATTTGGGGCTGTTTGAAAAATCCACTAAAAGATATTTTTAAAACACGCCCTAATATGGGGGTTAATTTATGGGCATAAACAAAGCTTCAATTGGAGTAAATTCAGTTGGCATAAAAGCAGCAAGCACAGGGCTTATAATAAAGAAAAAAAACGAAAGCGACAAAATTGTCGCCCTTGCAGGAAACCCAAACGTTGGTAAAAGCACCGTTTTTAACGAACTTACAGGCTTAAAACAGCACACAGGAAACTGGCCGGGAAAAACTGTTACAAACGCACAAGGGTATTGTGAGTACAAAAACCAAGGGTATGTTTTGGTAGACCTTCCAGGGTGTTATTCGCTTATGGCACACTCGGCAGAGGAAGAAGTTGCACGGGATTTTATTTGCTTTGAAAAGCCAGATGCAGTAATAGTTGTTTGTGATGCAACGTGTTTGGAACGAAACTTAAACTTAGTTTTGCAAACACTTGAAATAACACAAAAAGTTGTTGTTTGTGTAAACCTTTTGGACGAGGCTAAGAAGAAAAAAATAGATGTTAATTTAAAGGTTTTGTCACAAAAGCTTGGTGTTCCTGTAGTTGGTGCTTCTGCAAGAAGCGGAGAAGGGCTTGGAGAGCTTATGCAAGCAGTTAGCGAAGTTTTTGTTACTCCTCAAAACCATAATGCAGAAAAAATAAAAATACAATATCCAAGCTACCTAGAAAATGCAATTGCTTTGCTTAAACCTGTTGTTTCAAGCCAATTCAATGAAACAATTGACTCACGTTGGTTGTCTATAAAAATTCTTGAAGCGGACAACAGCTTTGTCGACTCAATAAACAAAAACACTAACTTTGATATTTTTAATAACGAACACATTTTAAAAATTACATCTCAATTTAAAAGTACATTAATAGAAAAAAACATATCAGAACAAAAACTTAAAGATGACATAGCCGCTGGCTTAATTAATACTGCCGAAGAAATTTGCAGTGGAGTAGTGACGCATCGCAACAAGTTTTACAATTTTAGTGACAGAAAACTGGATAATATAATAGCGAGCAAAAAAATTGGGTTTCCTCTAATGTTTATAATGCTCCTAGCTATTTTTTGGATTACGCTTTCGGGCGCAAATTACCCATCACAGCTACTTAGCAAATTTCTTTTTTGGATAGAGGGGCATTTACTGAACTTTTTTATAGCAATTGGAACACCCAAGTTTGTTTATGAAATGCTTGTTCTTGGCGTGTACAGAGTTTTGGCGTGGGTTGTTTCTGTAATGCTTCCGCCTATGGCTATTTTCTTTCCGCTGTTTACACTGCTTGAAGACGTTGGTTATTTGCCACGAGTTGCGTTTAACCTTGACAAAATTTATAAGAAGTGTAACGCTTGCGGAAAACAAGCACTTACAATGTGCATGGGGTTTGGGTGTAATGCAGTTGGTGTTACTGGGTGCAGAATAATAGATTCTCCAAGAGAAAGACTAATTGCAATTATAACTAATAATTTTGTTCCTTGTAATGGAAGGTTTCCAACATTAATTGCACTTATAACAATGTTTTTTGTAGGAACGTCAACAGGTTTGTTGCAGTCGTTGTACTCGGCAGTTCTCCTAACAGCAATTATTATACTTGGAATAGCAATGACGTTTATAGTATCAAAGCTTTTGTCCAAAACAATTTTAAAGGGAGTACCTTCGTCATTCACATTAGAACTCCCACCTTACAGAAAGCCGCAAATAGGAAAGGTGATAATACGCTCAATACGTGACAGAACTCTTTTTGTTTTAGGCAGAGCTGTTTCTGTTGCTGCACCGGCAGGGCTTTTAATTTGGCTTTTCGCAAACATTACTGTAAACGACATGTCTGTGCTTTCCCATTGTGCAAACTTTTTAAATCCTTTTGCAAAGCTTATTGGAATGGACGGAGTAATTTTGTTTGCATTTATTTTAGGGCTTCCTGCAAACGAAATTGTAATTCCGATAATAATAATGTCGTACATGGCAAATGGTAACATTGTTCAAATTGAAAACCTTTCGGTTTTAAAGCAGTTGCTTGTGGATAACGGCTGGACGTGGGTAACTGCTGTAAGCGTGATGTTGTTTTCGCTAATGCACTGGCCATGTTCTACAACGTGCCTAACAATAAAAAAAGAAACTGAAAGCTGGAAATGGACGGCTGTGTCGATTGTTGTTCCAACTGTTATTGGAGTTGTAGTATGCTTTGCTTTTTCAAATATTGCTGATTTAATTTTGTCTATGTTTGGTTAAACCTGTTTTGTAATTTCCCCGCCAATGGCGGGGAAGCTACAATCACATCATTTGCAAAAGCTCAACTTCCCCAATTATTTTAACACCAAGTTCAATAGCTTTTTTGTTTTTACCCGAAGTTGAAGTAACATCATTGTTAATTAAAAAATTTGTTTTAGCACTAACGCTGCCAGTTACTTTTCCACCGAGCTGCTCAATTTTTTCAGTAAGCTCTTTACGGTTTTCAAAATGGTTTAAATCACCAGTAATTACAAATGTTAATCCGTTTAGTGTTTTATCAGTATCCGTTGCTTGAACATCTTTAAAGCTTAAAAACTTTAGCGCAATATCTAAAAGCTCTAAGTTTTTAGGGTTGCTAAAATACCTGCAAACAGCCGAAGCAATTACTTCGCCGTAGCCGTCAATTGTTTCCAGTTCTTCTTGAGTTGCTGCTTTGATTTTTTCAATGTCATAGTCGCAATATTTACACAAAAGCTTTGCGTTACTAAGCCCAACTTGGTGAATACCAAGTGCATAAATAAAATTTGGAAGACCAACTGTTTTTGAGTGTTCAATAGCTTCTGCCAAGTTTTCATACGACTTTTCGCCAAAGCCACGAATTGAAACAATTTGTTCTTTAAACTTATCTAAGAAATAAATGCTTGTGTAATTTTCCAAAAATCCATTTTCGACAAACTTTTCTATTGTCGCTTCAGACAACCCTTCAATGTTCATTGCATCTCTTGAGGCAAAGTGTGTTATACTTCTAATAAGTTGTGCTTTGCAGCTTATATTTGGGCAATACAGGGTTTTACCTTCGTTTTCCTGCAAAACCTCGGTTTCTGCTCCGCACACAGGGCACTTTTTCGGAATTTCAACGTTTCCGCTTCTTGTTAGGTTTTCTGCAATTTGCGGAATAATCATGTTTGCTTTATACACGGTTACTGTGTCGCCAATTCCAAGGGCAAGCCCTTCAAGAACACTTAAATTATGAACACTTGCACGACTAACTGTAGAGCCTTCAAGTTCTACAGGGGCAAATTCTGCTACTGGGTTAATTAAACCAGTGCGTGAAGTGTTCCATGTCATTCCAGTAATCGTTGTTTCTGCAAGCTCGTCTGCCCACTTAAACGCGATTGAATCTTTTGGGAATTTTGCTGTTACGCCGACAGCTTCACTATAAGACACACTGTCGTATGTTAAAACAAGCCCATCTGTTGCAATTTCTTTAATTTCTTTACTTTCTTTATACTGCTTAACATAGTCTGCGACATTTTCAGAGTTAACAACATTAAAGGTTACAGTGTCAAAGCCAAGCTGTGAAAGCCACTTCAACCGCTCGCTTTTAAGGTCGGGTAGGGGAGTACTATCCAACTCTGTAACATTTAGCGAAAAGGCAAAAAAGCGCACGTTACGTCTAGCGCAAATTTCGCTGTTAAGCTGGCGAACTGTTCCGCTTACAAGGTTTCGAGGGTTTTTGTATTTGTCCTCAGCTTCTATTGCTTCATTTATTTTGTTAAAATCAGAGTAAGTTATTACAGCTTCGCCACGTACAATTAAAGTTCCGTTAAAGCTAATTTTTGCGGGCATGTTTTTAAAAACTTTGGCGTTGTGTGTTACGTCTTCGCCAATTTCGCCGTTGCCACGAGTTATTGCCTTTTCAAGCACGCCGTTTTTATACGTTGCAATAATTGTTAAGCCGTCAAGCTTTGGTGAAAGCACGCCATTTTTGTCACCCAAAAAGCTTTGAAGCTTGGCTACTTCCTTTGTCTTGTCAAGTGACAGCACCTTACCTTCATGGTGAACCTTTTTTAATGCACTTAGCACCAAAAAGCCCACGTTTTGCGTTGGGCTTCCTGAATAAATTGTAGAAGTTTGTTTTTCTAGTTCAACAAGCTCGTCATATAGCTTGTCGTATTCATAGTCCGAAAGTGTAGGCTTGTTTTTGTTGTAGTATAAGTTGTTGGCTTCGTTTAAAGTTTCGATAAGCCACTTCATTCGTTCCATTTTCATCTTCCTTTACTTGTTTAAAAGCCAAAATCCCAAATTAAGATAAGCCGCATAAAACAGCCAAATTATGTAAGGCAACATCAAATATGCCGCAGCTTTGTTTACTTTGTAAAACTCTTTCGTTGTTAAAACAACAAGATAAATTAAAAGAACAAGCCATAAAAAAGCAGCAAAACGCATTTCAAGCGTAAAGAAAATTATGCTCCAAACACCGTTTACAGCAAGCTGCAAAAAGTAAAGCTTAATTGCCTTTCCTACTTCTGCACACTGTTCTGTGTTTACCATGTAAGCCGCAAATGCCATGGCTAGGTAAAGCACCGACCAAACAATTGGAAAAACAACTTGTGGCGGTGAAAGCGGCGGTTTAACAAGCATTTCGTAAACAGAAGCAGAATTGCCTGAAAAAAGGTTAGCAAAAGTAGAAACTGCAAATGCGCTTAAAATAAAAATTAGCAGCATTTCAAAATTAACTTTGTTTTTTTCCATAAAAGCCCTCCGAATTATATATATATATATTAAAGCATGTTTATTTTGCGGAGGGCTTATTTATTCCTTTTTTTAACGAGTTATACGAATGTTTTTCATTGCTGGGTTGTCAATTAATTTTCCTTTACTGCTAAACCGTGAACCGTGGCAAGCACAGTCCCAAGTTCGCTCATGTTTGTTCCAGTGCAATGCACAGCCAAGATGAGAGCATCGCTTTGGAACAGGCGTTGCAAGGTTTACAGTTGTTTCTAACAAGTTCAATAAAAGCTGGGGCTTTAACATAGACCTTTGAGGTTTGAAAACATCTTCAAACTCATTTTTTATGCCCAAAGCTTTGTCCGCCAAAATCATTGCTGCAACCATCGAAGCTGTCATTCCCCATTTGTTAAAGCCAGTTGCAACAAGCAAGTTCGGTGTTAGTGCAGAGTATTCACCAATGTAAGGCACACTGTCAAGGCTCATGCAATCTTGTGTTGCCCAGTGGAACTTTTCGCTTGCAGTATGATAATTTTCCTTTTTAAAGCGGCGAAGCTCGTTCCAACAACCGCCGTTTTTACCTGTGCGGTGGTCGCCGCCGCCCAAAATTAAAAGGTCGTTGTATGGACGAAACGACAAACCGTTTTGCGCTTCGTCAACGTACATTCCGTTTAGCCTTTGTGCATTTTCTAGCCCCAGTGCATAAGAGCGGTGTTGGTACATTTTCATAAAATATAAACCGTATCTGTTTATAAAAGGAAAGTGCGTTGCTACAATTATACACCTTGCTTTTATTTTTCCACGCTCATACGTTGCAACACCATCTTCAACTTTTTTGACGAATGTATTTTCAAAAATGTTTAATCCTTCGCAAATTTGAGAAACAAACTTTAAGGGGTTAAATTGTGCTTGGTTGTTAAACTTAACAGCCCCAACTACTTTTACAGGAATTTCAAGGTGCTTCTCATATGCTGCATTAAAACCTAGTCTGTTTACTGCTTTTACTTCAGCTTCCAGCTTTTTTACGCTTTTTGTGGAATAAACATAAGACGGAAGCGTTATTAAATCACAATCAATATTTTGGCAAAGCTGATTAAACTTGTCAATAGCTAAAAGGTTAGAATTCAAATATTGTTGTGCTTTTTCAAACCCTGCGCCTTTTAACAGCTTGTCATAAATTAAACCGTGCTGTGCAGTAATTTTTGCTGTAGTGTTTTTTGTAACACCACTACAAATTGTTTTTGCTTCTGCTAAAATGTAGCTAACACCACGTTGTTTTAGAAAGTGGGCACAAAGCAAACCAGCTAAACCTCCACCAATTATTAAAACATCTGTTTTAGCATCACCGTTTAGCTGTGGAAATTTTTTAAGTTCTACACTGTTGCTCCAAACCGATTCCATAAATTTCACCTCACAGCTCGTTTGTGGGCGGTTTACAACTGTTTCCTTCGCACACATAAAACGTAGTTTTATTGTTTATCAATGGGTATTCTCTTGTTTCTTCGTCCAAAACAGTTAGTACCCAGTTTGTTTTTATTTTTAAGCCTTCAAGGTCAGACTTGTTTTTCAGCACACAAACAATGTCTTTTGTGGGAAGTGTGCTTAACATGTAAAAGCTGTATCCAGAAGGGTAGTTGTAAGCTTCACTTGCCATGAATTTGTTTTGTTTTTCCAAAATGTTGTAAAGCCATTTGCTTTTTGTGTGCTTGTAAAGCCTGTTCAAGTTGTACGCCATGGCCGAATTGCCCGAAGGTATAGCTCCGTCATATGTTTCCTTTGGTCTAATAATGAGTAGCTCGTTGTGCAAACCATTTAGAAAAAATCCTCCTTCGTCATTATCAAAGTAATCTTCAACTACCTTTTCGTTTAGTGCAAGTGCTAGTTGTAAATACTTTTTGTCGTGGGTTGCTTCATACAATGCAGTAAGTGCCAAAATATAAAAGGCATAGTCGTCTAAAAAGCCTTTTCCGCTAAGTTTACCATCTGTTATGCCAACATAAACTGTATCACTTCGTGTCAAATTGCCTTCAATATACGTTGCAGCTTTTTCTGCCATTTTAAGATATGTCAAGTCGCCAAAAACTTGGTACGCTTTTGCAAGTGACCAAATCATAAGGCTGTTCCACGATGTTAAAATTTTGTTGTCCAGGTGAAGTTTTGTTCTGCCTTTTCGGTACTCGTAGAGCTGCGGCATAAATTGTGCAAAATTCTCGTTAAGTTTATGCTGTTTAATTAGGTTTGGTATGCTTTTCCCTTCAAAATTGCCTTTTTCTGTTATGTCGTAGTATTCATTAAATTTAGTTCCGTTAGCTTTGCCCAAAACCTTTATAATTTCATCGGGTGTAAAGACATAGTATTTGCCTTCAACTCCGTCGCTGTCGGCGTCTTGTGCAGAGTAGAAGCCGCCTTCATCATTTGTCATTTCTCGTTCGATATACTTGTAAACTTTTGCAGCGACAGATTTATATAACTCATTGCCTGTTTTTTCATAGGCTAATACGTAGGCATAACTTAAAAGGGCATTGTCGTAAAGCATTTTTTCAAAATGTGGAGCAAGCCAATATTTGTCGGTTGAATAACGTGAAAAGCCAAAACCTATATGGTCGAAAATTCCGCCGCAATACATTTGGGTGAGCGTTTTTTCAGCCATGCCCAAAGCGTCTTTGTTTTTTGTGCTCTCATAATATTCTAGTAAAAACATGAGGTTGTGAGGTGAGGGGAATTTGGGAGCAGCACCAAAGCCGCCGTAGTCCTTGTCGAATGAACGCCTAAAGATGTGGAATGATTTTTCGCTAAGGTTTTCCTCATTTCCAACACTACGTTTAATCGAGCCACTAATTGCGGCTATGACATCTTTACTGCTTTTAGTTAAATACTCTTTCTCTGTTGCCCATTTTTTTGTTATTGTTGTTAAAAGCTGAATAAACCGACCTTTTGGAAAATATGTCCCTACATAAAACGGATTTTGCTCGCTTGTTAGAAAGACAGACGTAGGCCAGCCGCCACTTCCTGTCATTGCTTGGCAAACACGCATATAAATGCTGTCTATGTCGGGGCGTTCTTCTTTGTCTACCTTTATGCAGACAAAATTGTTGTTTAAAATTTGTGCCACTTCTTCGTCTTCAAAGCTTTCGTGCTCCATGACGTGGCACCAATGGCATGTGTTTTGTGTACGGTAAACTAGCTGTACCCAATCGACAAAAACACTGGTTTGTCTTCGCTTTCAGCCTTTTCAAAGGCTTCTTTACACCACGGAAACCACTGAACTGGGTTGTGTGCGTGTTGCAGTAAATATGGGCTGCTTTCGTGTATTAGTCGGTTGGGCACTTTTTTGCTGTTTATCATAGGGCATCACCTCCTTATGTTTTATCATGATTATGACTATTCTATTTTAAAGCTTACAAATATTATTTCTAAAATGTTGCAAGAAATACCTAAAATTTAATACTATTACTTAAAAATAAAAAGTCAGATCATAATTTTAAAGTTGTTGATCTGACAATTAATTATTAAAATCTTTATAGGAAAATAAAATAATAATACTACAATGGTAGTAAAAAGCAGTGACATTATTACATAATTACATATAATTATGGTATGATGAGTAGGCAAGTAACAACAGACTACTTCATAGAGGAAACATCGTATAGACAATGGGAAAAAACAAAAAAAGAATATTATAGTTTTCTTTCAAATACTGTTTATGGGTTGTCAAACTATGTGTCAACAGCTATTGGGTTTGCACCATATTATTATTGGGTGCCAGCGTCACTACTAGGCTTAAACACTCAGTTTTTATCAGACTTATGGACAAATGGTTGGGTAACTATAAGCGAAAGAGATACCCTACATATAAAGACTGTTTATCTATACAATGATTCAGATGGAAAGTATTGGTGGTACGGTGAAGGTGAAAAACTAAGCAGAAATTATACATTGACAAGCGTATGGGTAGATAGTAGTAACAATTACAGAAGTTCTTCCACTGATAGGTTTGTACAATTTTTATCTTCAAATTACGATAATGACTATAATTTGTTCAGGCTTACATATAGTAAGGCAAAATATGAGGTTGGCAAATACTATGAGACATATACTATACCTTCAAATTTGTACGTAAATTAATTATCCTACCAATGTTGCAAACTCCGGAATCCGGAGTTTGCTTAACTATGCAAAAAATATCCTGAATTTAGTAATAATTTAGTTAGGTGAGGACTGAAAAATGAAAAACCGTAAGAAAATATCATTTACTAAAAGAATTAGATTAATAAGCCTGCTTCTTTTATATAGTGGTTTTATTAGCATATTTTCAACGTTAATTTATTATCCTGGACCTGTTTCGGAATTAATTATATATATTCACATATTTTTAGGAATTGCCCTAACAGGTGTTTCTCTAATTCTTAGTTTTTTATTTTGGAGATGTAAATACTGCGGTAAAGGATTTGAGTTGAGGCATGGTAGTATGGACAGAATGCTTTATTGTCCGTATTGTAATAAAGAAATTTAGTTTTATATGGTTTGGTTAGCCATTTTTTATAATGCCAGTTATAGATTACACCACGGAAACCACTGTACAGGGTTGTATGCGTGTTGCAGTAAATATGGACTGATTTCCAAATGCACCCTTTAAAAACGCTACAACGTCAAATAATATGGTTAATGAAGCCAATACAAGCAGATAAGGCACCGTTACACAAATTAGTGGTATCATGTAGTGCATAATGGATTGTCTCATGCTTTCATGCCGGATAAGCTGCATAACCATAAGTGCCGCTAAGAACATAAACTGCAATGCCATTAGGACGGAAAAGTTGGATAGAAGTTTAGAACCGTAATCTTTTGATATATTTTTTATGGATAGTTTTATAATATGTGCCTCCTTTTTTTCTGAATTATAAAATATGAAAACCAAAACAAAGTAAAATGAATGCTAAGGGAATATAAAATTAAAAAATTTTGATTGATTTTTTTGTAGATAAATATTATAATATAAAAACTGAGTAAGCCAGACAGTCGCATGTGCAAACATGAGGAAAGTCCGAGCACCGCAGGGCAGAGTGCTGGGTAACCCCCAGTGGAGGCGACTCTAAGGAAAGTGCAACAGAAATAAACCGCTTTGCTTTTTGCAAAGTAAGGGTGGAAAGGTGGGGTAAAAGCCCACCGCTTCTTTGGCGACAAAGAAGGCTCTGTAAACCCCGCTTGGTGCAAGACAAAAAAGCATGTGCTTTGGCATAAGGGCTGCCCGTCCTGCTTTTTAACAAGTCGCTGGAGCGTTTTTGGTAACATAACGCCAAGATAGATGGCTGTCTAATACAGAACTCGGCTTATAGGCTTGCTCGGTATACTGGAAAATTAAAGGACACAGGCTATTTGCTTGTATCCTTTTTATGCTTAACACTATTTTAATATATAAGTTTTTTATAGTCTTAAAGTTGACTTTACCGCCAAAATATGCTATCCTCTAACAAGCATATCAAAGGGCGGTTTTTTGTTGGCTGTACTGCGAAAAGCGGTGAAGCCTATGCCATTATATGAGATATTGTACTTCATACTTTTTGCAATATGAGCTTATGTGATGAAATATACAAAGAAATAAGCCGCCCAGTGACAAGGTATCGGCTTACTTCTAACTTAAATATTTAGTTATTTGAGTTCAGCCATATCGCTTGATGATACGCTGGAAGAGAGTGTTTGCAGCACTCTCTCTTTTTATCTTACTCACATTATACTTCACTAAAACAAGCTAGTCAAAAAGCTACAGCCCTCTGTAAACCTCCTGAATTTTGTTCCAAGTGTATTGGCCAACAATTCCGTCTGGGGTAAGCCCAAAAAGCTTTTGAAAAGCAATTACTGCATTTTTTGTTTGCTCGCCGAAAATGCCGTCAGCTGTAATTTTTGGAATAGAAGGATATTTGCGGCTAATTGCAATTAGCCAATTTTGTATTTGCCTTACACTTTCTCCAGACGAACCAACTTTTAAAAGATATCCAGGGTATGGAACGTTTGATAAACTGTTGTAAACTTCTACTATTTTATTCCAGGTGTTTTTGCCAATAATGCCGTCAGGTGTAAGTCCAAAAAGCTTTTGAAAAGCTATTACAGCGTCCTTTGTTAAATTGCCGAAGATTCCATCTGCTTTAATCTTTGGAATAGAAGGGTACTTGTTGCTTATTGCGTTTAAATAGTTTTGCATAGTGCGGACATTTTCGCCAGTGGAGCCAACTTTAAGCAAGTAGCCTGGGTAAGGTGGGTTTACGCTTGGTGGGTTTTGCTCTGGCTTGTTTGGGTCGTTTACGTTTTGCAAAATGCCGTTGTACACGTCGTACAGCTTTGTCCAAGTGGAGCTTCCAACAATTCCGTCTTGCACAAGCCCAAACGTCTTTTGAAATTCTTTGACTGCGTTTTTTGTTTGTGCATCAAACGTTCCTGTTTGTTTTACAATTGGAATTGAAGGGTAGTAGTCGCCTATATAATTAAGCAAAAACTGCAAATCTTTAACAAGTGCACCAGTTGAACCCTCTTTAATTACTGTTGTAGGCGGAGCAACGCCAATGTTTTCTTTTATAGCTTCACTGTCAAGCTGTGCAAGCCTTGTAACCGCAACGTATACATAAGAAATTTTATTCCAAGTTCCTTTGTCTACAACGCCTGTTTGCGGAAGGTTAAATATTCGTTGAAACTCTTTTACAGCTGCTTGAGTGTCAGCTTTGTAGCTGCTGTCAATTACAAATATTTGCGGAATGCTTGGGTAGTTTTTTCTAATACGGTTAAGCTCTGTTTGAATTAGCCGAACGTTGAAGCCAACATCACCAAGAGCAAGCGGACGCCCGGGGTACGACTCCTCAAGCCCACGAATGTTGTTTGTAACCTTTAAAACCGCATCATTACCGTAATAAAATTTAATTATTTCGTTAGGTGTTTTTCCTTGGTTTGCAAGCGTAACAGTACCCCATTGCGACAATCCGTTGCACGTTGTTGTCGTTCCGTTGCAGTATTGTGCGAAATACGGCGCAAGGCTTCCTCCTTTTGTTATGTATACGTTAAAAAACAAGTCAACGAGTTTGCTTATGTTGTCAAAAATGTTTCGTCCTTCGTAAAATGCTTGGTCATACTGCGTAGAGTTTGTAATGTTAAAGTTGTAGCCACGGCTTGGGTACCATTCTGTAAAAATGCGGTTAAGTGTGAACGAAACTTGTGCATGAATGTTTGCAGTTATAGAGTTTGTTGGCCAAGTTGGGTAAATTTCGCTTGAAGTAACGTTTTTGATATAATCAATAAATTTTACACGAATGTTTCGTGCATCAGAGTTTGGCGGCCCTAAATGAACAACAATATACTCTGGAATAAAAACTTCGGTTAAAATTCTTGGCTCTTTTGTTGGGCCAACTTGTGCATTTGGCACGTTTTGCAAAAGTGCATTCGGCGGAATTTCAATCACTTCAGGCTCTACTTCGCCCCTTGTACGTGGCATTGGCTTCATTTGAACTGTTATTTGTGACGGGATTGTGTCGTAAATTTGCACTCCTTCAATTATCGATGGAACGTAACCAGTTGAACTAACTTCAACAGAGTAAGTATAGTACGGCGGAATTGTATTTTCGGGGTTAAGCGACATATCTTTGTTTGGTGCTGCAAGCTGCACTTGCGTGGTGTTTCCGTCCTCATCTGTTTTTAGCGTGTAAAGCACGTTTCCTTCTGTATCTCGAATAATTATTGTAGCATTTTGTATGGGCAAAGCTCCGCTGGCTGTAACTACTTGTACCTGCAAAAAGCCAAAATAGTCCATGTTTACCTCCCTGTTCTTTTTTGTTATTATATACATATATTTGGCAATAATTGCATGTACACTTAATAATGAGTTTGCTTTTTAATGTAAAGGAGGAGTTATTTTGTCAAAAGTCGAGCTTACATGTATGGTAATGGTAGAGGATAAAAAAGCAGGCAAAGTTTTGGTGCAGGACAGGCTTAAAAAGTGGAAGGGTATAAGCTTTCCGGGAGGGCATGTTGAAGCTTTTGAATGTATTTTAGACAGCGCAATTCGTGAAATTAAAGAGGAAACAGGGCTTGAGATTAAAGAGCTGAAAAGCTGCGGAATTGTTCATTGGTTTAATGAAGAAACTCACGACAGATACATTGAGTTTTTGTACAAAACAAGTGTATTTTGCGGACAGTTATTGCCAGAAACTGAAGAAGGAACAGTGTTTTGGCTTGAGGTTGAAAAGCTTTCGCAAATGTCACTTTCACCAAACTTTAAAGAGTATTTGCCTATGTTTTTAAATGGCAATTTTAACGAATTGTTTTTTACACACAGCGGCGACTTTCAGTCAGAGCCTTTTTATAAATAAATATTAACAAAAGCCTAAATTTTGTGTTAAAACTTGCCGATAATATATAAAGAATTATTAATATAGCAATTTCAGTTTATAGCAATTCCAGTTTTTAACGATATTGGCAGAGAGAAGCCAAACGCCTAGCCGTTTGGCGTTTTGACCGATAGACAATGTCATTAAAAACAGAATTGCTATTGTATGGAGGTTTTCTAATGAAAATAAATACAAATGTTCCTGCTCTAAAAGCTTACACTTCTATTTCAAAAACAGAAAGAGATGTAGCACGGGCATCAAACAGGCTTTCTTCTGGGCTTAAAATTTCGTCGGCAAAAGACGACCCTGCTGGGCGTGCCGTTTCAAACAAGCTTCGTGTTCAAGCTAAGGGGCTTGCAAAGGCAAGCCAAAACGCATCAAATGGTATTTCGGCAATTCAAACTGCCGAAGGTGCTCTTAATGAAATTCATGCTATGCTTCAACGCATGAACGAACTTTGTGTTTATGCAGCAAATGGAACAAACACAGCAGAAGATGTTCAAAAAATGCAAATGGAGATTGACCAAATTAAAGATGAAATTGACAAGACTGCTCTTAAAACAGACTTTAATAAAATTAAGCTTTTAAACGGTGACGCCGACAGAATTAGCTATTCACCAAACGCTACAATTTTAAGGGCTACTGACAACATGCCAAATGCAACTTATAAGTTCGACCTTGTTGGTTTAGCAACTAAGTCAACAGTTGCTGGTGCTGCTCAAACTCCAGCAGGTGACCCTTTGAAAAATGTTGATGGAAAAGTTTATATAAACGGTGTTTTGGTTACATTTGACAAAACAGATTCTAACGATTCTGCTTTTGAAAAGTTGCGTGTTGCATGTGAAGCTTCCGGCTTGAATATTACCAAACCAGACCCAATAGACCCTAATGACGTTGGCAAGGTTTTTAAAAGCATTGAAGCTAAAAATGCGGGCTCTAAATACAGCATAGAAATAGTTGCAACAGAACTTGACGGAACAGGTAACGGGCAAGCACTTCTAAGTGCCTTGGGTTTAACAGCAGGTGTAACAAAGGGAGACGACATACAAATTAAGCTTCACACAGAAACATACCCAGCCCCAGCGGACTTGTCACGTCCTTTGACATCAAATGCAGCATATTCGGCCGAAGGTAACAGAGTTACAGTTTATGACATTTCGGGGCGTACTGCTACAATTGATATTGAAGATGGGCTTCCTGTAGGAACTAATTATGAATTAATGACAATTAAGCAAGGACCTATGTACATTCAAATTGGCCCAAGCAAAAACATTGAAATGGAAGTTAAAATTCCAAAAATTACATCAAAAACACTAGAGCTTGACGTTGTGCAGGTTGGCTCGCCAACAAGCGTTCAATATGCTATGAAAAGCGTTGAAAAAGCAATTGCGTTAGTTTCGGACGTTCGTGCAAAGCTTGGTGCTTACCAAAACAGGCTTGAATTTACAATTTCAAATCTTGACAACAATGAGCTTAACACAACGCAAGCTTTGTCACGTATAGTAGACGCTGACATGGCTGAAGAAATGATGAACTATACAAAGGGCAACATAATTGTTCAAGCTGGGCTTTCTGTTATGGGGCAAGCAAACCAAAGGCCGCAGTCTATTTTGCAGCTTATGAAATAGTTGGAAGTTAATAACAACGAGGTGCTTTATGAAACAAACACTGATTCCGCAAAGTATCAGCGCACTATATAAAAACAGCCAAACAACTGCACTTAATACCCTTAAAGAAAAAAGCAAGAGTAACGCCCTAGACAGTGTAAAGGCAGGAAGCGTTGTTTCATTAACGCTTGTTGACAAAACCAAAGGTAAAGTAACACTCCGTTTAGACGACGAAACAACCTTTGAAGCTGATGCTTCAAAGGTTGTTGGCAATGTTGGGGAAACGCTGAATTTTGAAGTTTTAAAAAGTGGAAACGGTGGCGTAAGTCTAAGGCAAATTAACAGCCAGCAAGAGAAGGGGCAAGATCAGGGGGCAGGGCAAGTACAAAGCGTTGACGGTTTGTCAACACAATCTGTTAAAGAGCTTTTTGAAAAAAGCGGCTTCTCTAAGGAAATTAATATTTTCAGCAAAGAATATTCCGAGGAGCAAGCAAAGGTTGCCGAAGCTTTGGCAAAAATTAAACAAAAAATAATGTATGCCCAAAACAATGTTTCGGCAAACGCTGTTTCACAGCTAACTTCGGCTGGAATTTCTTTGGACAAAATCGACCTTGACCTTTTGACGTCTACAATCCGTGAAATTAAGTCGCAGCCCACAATTGAACAAACTAAAAAGTCGTTAGATGCAGTTCATAGCAAGCTTAATGATATAAAAGGCTTAAACGACAAAACAATTGTGAAGCTTTTGCGTGACGAGTCACCTTTAACGCTTGAAAACATTTATGTAGCAAAACATTCAGTAAAAGGCGACTATAATGGAGAGGCGAAAAAGCTTTCAAGTAGCGACTGGTCAAAGCTTTCACAAGAAATTTCAAAGCTGTTTGAGACAGAAGGGATTGAAAAAAGCCCTGAAAACTTAAAGCTTGCAAAGCTTATGGTTGAAAATGATGTTGCTGTAACAAAAGAAAATATTGACAAAGCACTGTTTCTTAAACACTTGAAAAACAACATAGACGACGCACTTGTAATTAGCGAAGCTGTTAAAAACATAGTAGCAAGCGGAAGTGTAGGGACAATTCCTCTTTATAACATGTACAATTCAGCGAACAGCCAAGACGAAGCCGCTTCTGAATTGTCCGACGACATTGTTGCTGTTTTAAAGGCTTTACCAAAGCTTAACGACAGACACATTGACCAGTTAGTTAGAAGCCAACTGCCAATTACACTTAAAAACTTAAAAGAGGTTTTGAACAACTCGCTTAATGTTGGAGGAAACAAACAAGAACAAAAAACTTCTGAAAAGATAGATGCAATTACAGCAAAGCGCCAGCTCATGGAAATTCAGCTTAAAATGACAGAAGAATCGGCTGTTCGTCTTTCGCAAAAAGGAATTTCAATTGACACAGAGCCTTTGAAAAAAGTGCTAGACGAGCTTCGCAAGCTTGAACAGGAAAGCTATGCTAAAAACCTTCGTATGGTTGGGGCTTCTGACAGCCCTGAAAACGTTAAGCAAATGAACAATCTCTTTTCAATGATAAGGGAAATTTCGCCGCTTACAAACAACGTTTTCTCCTATGCGTTGCAACACAAAAACGAGTTGAACATTGAAGGCGTTCACAACGCTGTAAAAACGGCACAGCTTTTTAAAGACCTTGAAACGTTTGCAACCGTCCCAAGCACACGGTTTAACGACTCTTTTGCAAAAATTAAAGACCAGTTTAAACCGCTTGTAGAAGAACTTGGCTTAAACGCAACAGAGCAAAACGTTAGGGCCGCCGCCATTTTATCTAAAAATGAAATGGACGTAACCGAAGAAAACATAATTTCGGTTAAAACGGTTGACGCAAAAATTACCGAGGTGCGAAACAGGCTTCACCCAAACATTGCGGCTTCAATTATAAAAGATGGGCTAAACCCTGCAAAGCTACATGTTGACGACGTAATAAAATATATAGACGACTTCAGCGCAAAATACGCCGATGACTTATCCGACAAAATTCCAGAGCTTGTTGCAGAAATGGACAGGGATAAACAGCTTACAGACGACCAGCGTGACTCTATGATTGCGATTTATCGTATGTTAAACACAATTTCGCAAAACGGCTCAGCGGCTTTAGGTGTAGTAGTAAAAAATGACATTGATTTAACTCTTGGCAACATGCTTTCGGCATCAAAATACTTTAAAGAAACTTCGGGCAAAAAATCCAAGCTGGACTACACAGTTGATGAAAACTTTGGCTCACTTGAACAAATTGTTCGTGACGAAAGCAACATTGCAGCAGCATTTGAAAAAACAGAGCAGGTGAAGGCTTATCACACGCTTGTAGCAAAGCAGCTTGCTGAAAACTGCACAGTTTCTGCGCTAAAAAAGGTTGTTTCAAGCAACGATAACATTTTGAACATGCCTCTTGATGCAGTTGCAGAAATGGTTGCGGCAGCAAACGAGGAAAGTAATTTGGTGAAGCAGGAGGAAATTCAGAGCGAGCAAATGGCACAGCAAATTTCTGAAAAGTTAAATGTTTCGGCAGAAGCAGTTAAACTTTTGCAAGAAAGCAACGCTCCAGTGACGCTTGCAAACATTGGTGTAATGCAAAGCCTAATGAAAAACCAATTTTTTGTTGCAGACAGTTTGAACAGCCTTGACGAACATGAGCTAAACGAAAATGAATTAAATGGAATTAAAGCGCAATTGCTTGACACTTCGCTTGACAAACTTGCAGATGGCAAGTCGCCAAACGAAGTTTTGGACGACATTTCGGAACAATTGTCAAACATTTGGGAAAACAGCAAAAGCCCTGACTTGATGAAACAAATTAAGCTTATACAGTCGGCAATTAAAGTTTCGCAATTTACAGAGAAGCCGACCAGCAACAGCTTTAAGCTTCCAATAGCATTAAACGGAAAAATTGCAGGGCTTAATATGTATGTAATAAATGAAAATGTGTCGGCTACGGACGACATTAAGCTTGCGTTTTCAATAAACACAAGCAATTTGTCAAACGTTTCAGCTATAGTCACGGTTTCGGGTGATAATGCTTCAATTGAAGTTTCTTCGGACAACACAAAGTCTTTGGCGTTTTTGAAAGAAAACACTAGTGTGCTAGAGAAATTTGTTAATGACGCTGGGTTTAACTTAACATATGTTTCGTTTGGTGAGGCAGATACTAACACAAATGTAAACGAAGAAAGTTTTGCTGGACAAATTCAACCGCAAGCTAGGGAAATTGAACTTCATTCAACTTATAACGAAGTCGTTTAGATGATAGGATATTGATTTATGGAAAAGGACACAAAGCTTCCAAAAAAAATTTTACAGCTTGTTTCGGGCGTTGTAAAATATATAGACGAGGTAGACAGCAAGGCTTCCACTTTAAAAAATGGGAAGCCTGATGCTGTTTCAAATTTAAAGACGTTTAAAGATGTTTAAAGAGTAAGTATGGCAGGCGAGGGGTGCATATGGAACTTTCAAAAGAGCTTACAATGGAAGACTACACCGCAAGGGTAACTACAGCAACACCTTTGCAGCTTGTTATAATTAATTATGAGCTGCTTTTACGCCATTTAAAAAACGCTCGAGAAGCCGATATTGAAGCGTGTAAAGATAACTTAAAGCGTGCAGTAGACTTTAATGGGCTTTTAATTGATTCACTTGATTTTAACTACGGCATAAGCAAAGAACTTTTACCGCTTTATGTATATGTTAATAAGCTTCTAATTGGTGCGTTGGCTAAGGATAACATCGAGGCTGTAAAAGAAATTATTGCAGAAGCAGAAAAAATTATGTATGGCTTGCTTGAAAGTTGGGTAGAGCTAGAAAAAAATGATACGTCAAAGCCTGTTATTGAAGGCGCAGAGCAAATTTATGCTGGGTTAACATATGGCAAAGGTATGCTTAACGAAATTGTTTTAGATGACGGCGACAGAGGGTTTAAAGCTTAAAAACCTGCCACGCCTATAGCAATTCTGCTTTTAATGATGTTGGTGTAGGCATATTAAAACAGAATTGCTATAAGGGCTGTGGTTGTTAGTTTTAAAAAAACTTTTGTAAAATCCTGCCGAAACTTTCCCTTTCGGCTGGAGTTAAATCTTCCATAATTGCTTCAACCATAATTTTGCGTTCAGCTTTTGTAATTGCTTTGCCGTGTGGGCTGCTGTTTAGAAACGCCATTATAAGCATGACGGATTCAGCTTGGCTTTTGCCGTTAATCCTAACCATAAGCTCTTTAAGCGCAGAAACACGCTGACTATCTACACCTTTAAAAGCTTCCTTTTGCAAAATTTTATCAATATCAATTGCCATTTAGTTGCAGCACCTCAATTCGTATTTATTTTTTTCAACAACTCTTTTATATCCAACAATTTCATAATTAGTTCAATTTGTGCTTGTTTTTCTTTTGGCATGTGAGGGCGAATTGCATTAAGCATTTCCTTTTTGTAATTACCGTCTCTTTTTTTAAAGCTCATTGCTGTAATTTCATTTTCAAACTTCCCTTGCTCTAACGTTTCGTTTCTTACGTTTCCGTACATTTCAATTACACTTTTAAGCTCAAAAAGCTTGACCATTACGCCAATGGTTCGTTGGCTTTCCAAGCTTAAATAAGGTATTGCGGCTTTTATTCCTAAAAGCTCGTCTGTATGTATTGGGTCGTCAAAGTATTTTAGTGCAGTAGTTTTTTTTGGTTCTTCTTTATTACTAAATGATTGTTTTGAAAACTGAGGTTTTTCCTGCTCTGTCTTGTTTTCTTCAAGGTTTTCAGTTTTAATATCATGGTTATCTTCTTGTTCTTCTTGCCTATCGAGTGGTTTATTAAAAGCATTTACCGCCTGCATAATTTCAATCATTTTCATTGCATTTGCAATTGAACCAAAACTATTTCCAGTTTCGTCTTGCTGTTTGTTTTCAGAACTGTTAGTATTTTCAGGCTTTGTACCTTGCCCTAAAGCTTCCTTTATTGTCATTACCTTTTCAAGCATATTAAACATTTCTAAATTGCTGTTATCCATTTAACCACTCCAAACAATTCCCAAAAAAATGATATTATATAGCAATTTTAGTTTTTAACGATATTGGCAGAGGGAAGCCAAACGCCTAGTTGTTTGGCATTTTGACCGATAGACAATGTCGATTAAAAACGGAATTGCTATAGCAATTTGAGTTTTTATAGTCACTATTTTGCGGCAAAAATATCGAACGATTCAACTATTTTTAGCACAAAATGGTGAACTGTTTATTCAAATTGCGATACTTTGAATGTTATAATAAAATATGCGATAACATGCAATTTAAGAATAAAATTGTATAAAAAGGTAAGGCGGCTTTGCATTGACTTAAAGCCACGCAAAACCGCCATAGGCTATAGCTTTTGCAATGCAAAAAAAGGCTTGCTTTACAAAATGTCTACATGCCTGCTTCCATCATTTTGTAGCCGCCCCAGCCGCCGCCACCTTGCCCTTGCATACACATAAGGAGCACGATGATGAGAAGTAAGTCTGACCCTCCGTCATTATTGTTTCCACAAAGACAAAGAATAAGAATTAAAAACATCATGTTGTTGCCTAAGCCGCCACCGCCACTACAGTTACCGCCAAACATACCCATAAAACAGCCTCCTTGTTATATATCTGCTTAAAATTTCAAGCAGAAAAATATGATAACAATTGTATTTTATGAAGTATGTGTTGGAATGTTTCCTAATTATTGTAATTATAAATTTATGTGATGTAATTTTAAATAAAAAAATGGCTGCCCACATTTTAATTGTGACACAGCCATTTTTATTAGAACATAAGAAGCATTGGGAAAAACCCAACCAACAAAAACCCTGTACAAATAACAAAACCAGATACAAGCAAACAAATAACGCAAAAGCCCATAATGTCCCTTGCGCCAAGCCCAGCAATGCCCAAAGCAGGAAGTGCCCAAAACGGTTGAAGCATGTTAGTCCAAGCATCCCCCCAAGCAATTGCCATAGCTGTAATTGCAGGCGAAACGTTAAGCTCCAAGCCAGCAGGCATCATAATAGGTGCTTGAACAGCCCATTGTCCGCCACCAGAAGGAACAAAAAAGTTTACAAGCCCTGCACTTAAAAACGTAAACAATGGAAATGTAACGTTGTTTGAAATGCTTACGAAGAAAGTGGAGAAAACTCCGGCAAGCGACAAACCAGTTACAGCACTAACGCCTGTCATCATACCCATAATACCAGCATAAAATGGGAATTGCAGCAAAATTCCGCCGCAACCTTTGACGGCCGCGTTTATTGCTTGCACGTAGCGAATTGGCGTTCCGTGAAGAATAATTCCCAACATAAGAATTATTAAATTAACAATGTTCAAATCTAACACAAAGCCTTTTGTTGCAAAGTGGTAAACTATGTAAGCTAAAGCTAATGCGCCAGTAATCATTGAAAGAACTGTGCTTCTTTCAAGAAACTCAGCAGGGGTTTTTGCTTTACCATAAACAACTTCGTCTTCGTCTACCAAAAGTTTTGGGTCGATAGAAACAACTTTGTCGTCTGCTGGGTGCATTTTTGCATTAATAAATGGAAGAATAACAAAAAGTGCAACTACAATCAAAAGGTTAAACGGTGAAAAAATAGTCATTGTAGTTGGCACTGGGTCTACAAAAGCATTTTCTCCAGCAACTGTAAGCGGAATAGAGCCAGAAATTCCACCATGCCAAACCAAAAAGCCAGAGTATGCCGAAGCGATAAGCAGACGGTAGTCAACCTTTTTAACTACTCTTGCAATTTCCTTTGCAAAAATTGCGCCGATAACAAGCCCGAAACCCCAGTTAAACCAACATGCAATTACTGAAATTACAGTAACAGTGATAATTGCTTGAACAGGTGTTTTTGGTATAGAGGCAAGCTTTCTTATAACCTTTTTAACAGGAGGGGCACTAGCCAAAGCAGAACCAAGCACCAATACCAGAGCCATCTGCATGGAAAAAGCAAGCAGTGACCAAACCCCAGAACCCCAGTTTTTCGCCATGTCTAAAGGCCCTTGACCAGTAAGTGGGATTCCGAGAATAAATACAAAAATTGTAAGTATTATACAGAAAATAAACGGGTCTGGAAGGTACTTTTGAACTACCGTAACACAACCATTTGTAAATTTTTTAAACAAGTAAAAACCTCCTTATGTAGTCAGTGCAGGTAAGCTCTAATCTATAGCAATTCCACTTTTTAACGATATTGGCATAGAAAGCCAAACGCTAGTTGTTTGGTGGTTTCTACCGATAGACAATGTCGAATAAAAAGGGATTTCTATAGGTAACTGCACAGTAGTTATACCACCAAAATAATCGGCTAAGATTATAATAGTTTAGTATAATTGTATGTATTGACAATATTATAACATTTTATAAATAGAATTCAACATTTTTTGTTTAATATTTCATAGTTAATTTTAATAAAGGCAATTTGCTAAAGCCATTAAGGTTTTTACTACATTAATATAGTATAAATATATAAACAGTACATATAAAAAAACAGCTTTAAATAGTTAAACAATTAAAAGCTGTCAGCTAAAGCTATAATTATTCATCTTAATAAATATCCGACATGTCAAAAACATTTTTTACATTGGCAATTTCCTTGTTAATAGTTGATGCCTCGTCATTTATAGACTCGCCAAAAATGCAGTACATGTCTTTACCAGCACGCTTTGCTTGATACAAGGATTCATCAGCATTTTTATACAGCTCCTCATATGTAGCACCATGTTTTGGGTAAATTGCAATGCCCACACTTAGAGAAATTTTGTGCTCTGTGTCGCCAAGCCTATACGACTTTTCAAAGTATTTAATTAATTCATCAGCTTTTTCCTTTATAAAGTCCATGCTTGGAATGTCACGAATAAACAAAACAAACTCGTCTCCGCCAAACCTTCCCAAAATATCAGTAGAACGGAATAGCCCTTTAATACCGTTTGCAACGCTAGACAAAACACCGTCTCCAAACAAATGCCCAAAGCTGTCATTAATGTTTTTAAAATGGTCAATGTCAGCAGAAATCATTGCATGAACGCTGTCTTTTTCGCCACTTTCTAAAATTTCGGTAACAAGTATTTCAGTGGTTGCCTTGTTGTAAAGCCCAGTCAATGGGTCTTTTGTTGCCTTATGTTTAAGCATTTCAGTTTGGTGTTTTTCACGGTGTATGTTTGCAATGCTTCCTATTATTTTTATCGGAATTTTATTTTCATTATAAATAAATGTAACAGAAATTCTGCTCCACTTAAAAGCTCCTAAATCGTATTTAATTCTGACGTCTGCGCTTGCTGTATTGTTTTCAAAATTAATTGAACTTTCAAGCTTTTTTAGCGTGCTAACATCTTCATACCAAACAGAGTCATATGTAAAAAAAGAAGTGTTTTCAAAATCAACAATATTTTTAATTAAGTAAACAAATTCCTTTTTACAGTTTTCCGACCATTTAACCTTTTTTGTTGTATCATCGTAAACGAAAACAGAACTTTCAGTTTGGAAAAGAAAAATTTCATACAAGTTTTCTAGGCTTTTAAGCTTTTCAGTTGTTGTAATTACACTTCTATTTCTGATAAACAACAAATAAATGACATACCCAAGCAAAACCATAATGCAAATGGAAACAACCAAAGCCCAGTCATAAATATTTTTGCTAATGCTGTAAAGTTGGCTTAAAAGCGTTTCTTGCGACACAATTGAAAACGCAAACCAGTCGTTAATTCCAACTGGTGTATAGCTGACATAAAAAACTTGTTTGTTATCATTATAAATGCTTGAAGTGCCTCCGACACCACGCTTCATACTAGAGCGCATTTGTGCAAGCGGCTTTACGTTTTGTTTTGAATTAACTGTTTCTAAAAAATTAAAAACATTGTTTCCCAAAGAAAATGTTGTATCATAATTAATGCCAGCAATTTTGTCGCCGTTTGACTTGCAAAGGAAAAGATTTCCAGCACCGTTTAAAAAAGAACTTGAGAGAATTTCTTCAATCATACTAACTTCATAAGAGGCAAGAACGCTGCCAAAAACTTGCTCGTCTTTTATTATGGGAACTGAAAGGAAAAAGACAACTTTGTCCGTGTCTACAAGAGAATAGCCTGGCTCAAGCAAGCAATCTTCACCATTCATAGACCTGACAAAAAATTCTCTATCAGAAACGCTGCCCCTTGTTTCTCTGTCGTGAGTAACAAAGCTGCCATCTGGAAAAGCAATTGCAGTGCGCAAAAACCCGTTATGCTCTTGCAGAGAGTATAAAAGCTCTATTTGAGAATCAGTCCCAAGCTCATTTGCAGCAGAAAGAAATTCGGCAACTGTTTTTAGCTTGAAAATTTGCTCATTAAGTTTGGTTTTAACTGAATTTGCCCTACTCACTGATGTTTCAGTAAGATGCGTAAAAATAGTTTCGCCAATGTTTGAATAAATTTTGTCGCTAAATTCTACTGTGTACGCAATTACTACTATTAAACTTATTACCGATAAAACAGGAAGCAAAAAACGTTTTAACTTTTTCACCAAACTCACCACTTTATGTAAAAGTTATGTAAAAGAGTAGGGCGTGTTTGAAAAATATCTTTTAGTGGATTTTTCAAGCAGCCCTTAGTATATATAGCAGAAGTGTATTTGTATCGCAATTTGAATAAACATGTTCACCAATCCATTTTGCGTCAAAAAATCGTTGAAAAGCTCAATATTTTTGCAACAAGATGGATTGGTTTATAAAAACTCAAATTGCTATATCCAACGAAATTCGTAATACAATAATAACTTCTGCACAAACATTTTTCAACAATTAATTCCATAAATTATTAATATTTATGATACCTGCTAAAATGATGCGTTCTAATTTCCCCCATATTTTTAAACATGTGCGTAAATTCAGCTTCTTGAATAGGCTTTGCGTAGTAATAGCCTTGAACTATGTCGCACCCAAGCTCTCGTAAAAGTTCTATATGGTCACGTGTTTCAACGCCTTCAGCCACAGTTAAAATGTCAAGCTCTTTTGCCATGCAAAGAACATTTGAAATTACGGTTTTTGCACGCTTAACGTCCCTTGTAATGCTAAAAAAGCTTCTGTCAATTTTAATTACGTCAACAGGAATGTTTTTTAAAAGCCCCAAAGAAGAATACCCTGTTCCAAAGTCGTCCATTGAAAGCGTAAACCCAGCATTATGTATCCTTTCCAAAACGTCTGCCAAAATATCTTCATTATCAAGCATTACAGTTTCTGTAAGCTCTATTTCAAGAAAATGCCTTGGAACAGAGTATTTGTCGGCTATATAGCAAAGCTCGGAAACAAACGTTTCCTTTGTAAGGTGAAGCCTAGAGAAATTTACTGAAACTGTTATAGGCTTAATGCCAGTGTCAATCCAGTGCCTAACAGTTTTACAAACTTCCTCAAACATGTACATATCAAGCTTTTTAATGAAGCCATTATGTTCAAAAAGCGGAATAAAAATGCTTGGGTAAATTGTTTCAAGTTCCTCGTTGTGCCAACGAACAAGTGCTTCTGCTCCTGCAATAGTTTCGCCTTTTAAAAAATATTTTGCTTGAAGGTAAAGCTTAAACTCCTTGTTTAAAAGGGCGTGCTCCATTTTGTTTTCAATGTCCTTTTCACGTACAGCAAGCTCCCGAACGTTGTCATCATAGTCAAAAACAGACTTGTCGCTGTTCTTTGAAAGCTTATGTGCAAAGTTTACTTTTTCATAAATTTCTACTACATCTGTTTCATTTTTGCCAATTCTATACCTTCCGGTTGGGAATTCTAGCTTAGAGCTTAAAATCTTTGTGCTAAGCTCGGAGAACATGCTTTCAAATGCTTTGCGCTTCATTCGCAATTCTGATACGTCATTATAAATTAAAAGTACAACAAATTCGTCAGCAACGACACGCCCAAAAGTTTCGTACTTTTTGTCAGTTACTGAATCAAGTGCTTGGGCAATAAACTTTAAAACATTGTCGCCGTCAATATGCCCGTAAAGTTCATTTACAAGCTTAAAGCGGTCTACGTCAAGCTTAACCATTGCGTAATTTTTGCTTTCATTTTTCTTTAAAAGCTCTTTTGCGTCATTTTTAAATTTGTTAAAGTTGCTGTAGCCTGTAACCGGGTCTATGTATGCAATGTGGGACAATTCATGTATGTGTTCACGCTGACTGAGGTAAAACTTGTAAACAAGAGCTAAAACAACCAATGTGTAGCAGATTGTTAACAAGATAGTTCCCACTGTAATGTCTTTTAAAGTTTTAGTAGCGTAAACTTCTGGAACAATGGAAAAAATGTACCAGTTGTTTGTTTTAATAGGTGAGTAGTGCATTAAAAAGCGTTGTCCCAAAAGTTCAAAGCTGGAGTGCCCACTTTTTCCAACAAAAATGTTTTTCAAAATCGTTTCATAGCTGTCTTTTTCATATTTTTTAGCCATTTTTAAGCTTTCATAAATGTTGTCTACTGTAGTAATTCTTTTAGCGTTTGGTGTGCAAGCAATAATATCTCCTTCGTTGTCAGCAACAAAAGCATAGCCTTCTCCATTAAATGAAGTTGTAAAAAGCCTTTCAAGCTTGCTTTTGTCATACGAGCCAATAAGTGCGCCTACAATATTTCCATTTCGTTTTATTGGGGCGGCAATTAAAACAACAATCCCTTCGCCCTCAACCTTCGATTGAACAGGCTCGGAAATAACAACTTCGCCAACCATTACATTTTTAAAATAATTTCTGTCAGAAACATTTATGCTTTTACCGTTGCTTGAAAAGCCTTCGCCAGCTGTGTTTACAACTGAAATTGACTCAAAAGATGTCTTTTGAATTAATTTTTTTAACATATCAACAGAGCTTTCACCTGTGTCTGGCAAAAAAGGATAAAGCTCGGCAATTGCGCTCATTGCAGAAAGCTCGCCTTCAAGGTCTAGCGTAAAGCTGTAAGCCTGTTGCAGCATAATTTCTTCAAGAGTGTTGCACGACGTTTCGGAGAGTTTTGTTTTCACATATGAGTTGTAAATATTTAATGTGATAGCAACAATTAAAATAACAATTGCGATTATGTAAAGGAAACTTTTGTACGAATTCTCATATTTATTATTTGAGTTTAACATTATTTCACTCCTGTAAGAAATGTAAGTTCTTTAAAACATGTATTAAAACACTTTAAAAGCTATTTTTTAACACGTACTTGTAAATTTATTATAAAATAAATTTACAAGTAAATCAATTGTTTGTTAAAATAATATAGCGTTTTTTTGCGATTTACTTGTGGTAGTTTAATATTAACAAAAGCTTAAATTAAAGCAGTTGCATATTTGCATAATATAAAAAAAGGTAGTATAATGTATTTTACTATACAAAGCTAAAAACAGACATTTTATGCAAAAATATCGTACTATAGCAATTATACTTTTTAATTATATTGGCAAAGGGAAGCCTAACCGCTAATCGTTTGGGGTTTTGAATGATATACAATGTGGATTAAAAACGGAATTGCTATGTAGAAAAGTAGATAAGCTTTTCAAATGTCAGTTTTTAAGTTTTTAAGCTTATGAATTGCACTAATATTGAGGTGATTGAATGAAAAAAAGCATGGTATTTAACGTATTCACTTATATATTAAGCGTTGTTTTTAACATAGCCTTAGTTGCCGCTACAGTTTATTTTATTTATAAATACACTTTAATTGGGTATAATTTCGGTACAAAGCTTACTGACACTAGCAAAATGTCAACAGAGTACCGTGAGGTAACGCTCACTATTAAGGACGGAGCAACCATTTCGGAGGTTGCTGAAATTTTAGAAGAAAATGAACTTATAGGGAACGCTTTTCTTTACACATTTGAAGCAATTCTAAAAGGAAACAATAAAACGTTTAAAGGCGGCACATTCATTTTAAACACTGACATGGATAAAGCAGAAATGACGAGAACGCTTAGAACAACTGAAAAAGCTGTAAGCACCGACATTAAAATAACAATTAAAGAAGGCTACACAACAAAAGACATTGCTGAATATTTGGAAGCCAAAGAAATAGTAACAAAGGAAGAATTTTTGGAAGCGTGCGCAAACGGGAAGTTTAATTACGACTTTTTGAAAGATGTTCAAGAGCGTGAAAACAGGTTGGAAGGTTACCTTTTCCCCGACACATACTTAATTGCCGAAAACGCAACATCAGAGCAAATTATTAACAAAATGCTTTCAAGGTTTGATGAAATATTTGATTATGAAATGCGTAACCGCTCTGAAGAAATGGGGCTTACGATTGACCAAGTTGTAACTATGGCTTCAATAATTGAAAAAGAAATAAAAGTACCTGAGGAGCGTGAAAAAGCGGCAGCAGTAATTTACAACCGCTTGGACATAGACATGAGCCTGCAAATGTGCTCGACAATTTTGTATGTTTTGGACAAAAGAAAAGACTTTCTTTTAGATGAAGATTTACAAGTGCAGTCGCCGTATAACACGTATTTGAATACGGGGCTTCCTGTTGGACCAATTTCAAACCCTGGCGAGTCGTGCCTACGTGCTGCCTTAAACCCTGCTGACGACAAATATCTTTACTTTGTAGTTATGAATGAAGAAACAGGCGAGCACTTTTTCACAAACAGTTATGACGATTTCTTAAATGCAAAGGCTGAATACAAGCAAAAGTATTAGACAGTGTTTTGTAAGTCCGTACTAAGCGATTTACCAAACCGCCATATACAAAACAAAAATCAAGAAGGTGTTCATATATTTAACCAAGAAATAGTAACATACATTAACAGCGTGCTAAAACCGCAAACAGGTGTTTTGGGTGACATTCAAAAAAATGCACTGGAAAGGCAAATGCCAATTATAGACAACGATTCTGTTTGTTTTTTGAGAACTCTTTTAAGCATTATAAAGCCAAAGCAAATTCTTGAAATTGGCTGTTTAGTAGGCTTTTCGGCTGGGCTTATGTGTGAGTTTTTGCAAGATAACGGGCACATAACAACGATTGACCGCTACGACATTATGATAAAAGAAGCAAGGGCAAACTTTGAACGTCTTGGAATTGAAAACAAAGTAACGCTTCTTGAAGGGGACGCTGTTGACATTTTGCCTACGCTTAAAGACGAAGCTTATGACTTTGTTTTTCTTGATGCCGCAAAAGGTCAGTACATTCAAATGTTGCCGCATTGCCTCCGTGTTTTGAAAACTGGCGGCGTGCTTTTGACAGACGACATTTTGCAAGGTGGGCGTGTTGCAAAGGACAGGCTATCTGTTCCACGGCGGCAACGAACAATTCACAAGCGTATGCGAGACTTTTTGCAAACAGCTTGCAGTGACGACGCTTTAGAAGCTTCAATAGTTCCAGTAGGCGACGGAATGCTTTTAGCATACAAAAAATAGTTGCATAGACAACGTAAAGGGGACACCTTGTAAGCATAAAATGTATAAACGCTTCAAATTGGGTGGTTTTATGCAGCATGTTACTTTTTACACAAGGCGGTACAAAAGAGAAGTTACAGTTTTTTTGGAAAGCTGTGGTTTAAATGGCACAGCACAAAGCGGACAAATAGGTGATGAACATTTTTTCACGTTGCCTTACACCACTTTTAGGGATATAATAACGGTGGAAAAGTTTGTTTGTTTCATTATTAAAACAGTGCTTTCGGAAAATGCCGTAACAAACTGCTCTGCAAAGCTTTGCCAGTATATGAAGGAAGCTGTGTTTGATGCAGACAAAAGCAACTTATTATACGACTTTGCAACTACAATAGAATGTAAAAAAGCAATTAACATTGATGGTTATATTAAATTTAAGATGCAAAGCTACACTATGAAAATAGACAAAATTTTATATTCAATAGTTAGGAGAGAATACAAATGATAAACGTAACACTAAAAGGCGGAGTTGAAAAGCAGTTTGATGCTGGCGTAACTGTTTTGGACGTGGCAAAAAGCGTAAGCGAAGGGCTTGCAAGGGCTGCAACATGTGGGCTTGTTGACGGAAAAATAGTTGACTTGCGCCACGAGCTTAATAATGACTGCACACTTAGTATACTTACTTTTGATGATGAGGAAGGCAAAAAAGCTTTTAGACACACGGCTTCCCACATTTTGGCGCAAGCCGTTAAAAGGGTTTTCAAAAATGCAAAGCTTGCAATTGGCCCTGCAACAGACGAAGGCTTTTACTATGACTTTGACAAAGACACGCCTTTTTCTGCCGAAGAATTAAAGGCAATTGAAGAAGAAATGAAAAAAATTGTCAAGGAAGATTTGAAAATAGAACGTTACACAATGCCTAGAGATGAAGCTATTGCTTATTTCAAGGAAAATGATGAACCTTACAAAGTAGAGCTTATTATGGATTTGCCAGAGGACGCAATTATTTCGTTTTACAAACAAGGCGACTTTGTAGACCTTTGTGCAGGGCCGCACCTTTTAAGCACAAAGGGCGTAAAAGCTGTTGGGCTTTTTTCAGAAGGTGGTTCTTCGGGCGCATACTGGCGTGGAAGTGAAAAAAACAAAATGTTAAGCCGTGTTTATGGAACAGCGTTTCCAAAAGCTTCTGACCTTACAGAATATTTTACTCAACGTGAAGAAGCAAAAAAGCGTGACCACAACAAGCTTGGCAGGGAGCTAAAACTTTTTACAACCTCTGATGTAATTGGGCAAGGGCTTCCGCTTCTTATGCCAAAGGGTGCTAAAATTGTTCAAGTTTTACAACGTTTTGTTGAAGACGAGGAGGAGCGCAGAGGTTACGTTCTTACAAAAACTCCGTTTATGGCAAAAAGCGAGCTTTACAAAATTTCGGGGCACTGGGACCATTACAGGGACGGTATGTTCATTTTAGGCGACGAAGAAAAAGACGAGGACGTTTTTGCACTTCGCCCAATGACATGCCCATACCAATTTACAATTTACAACGCAGAGCCGCACAGCTACCGTGACTTGCCAATTCGCTACGGCGAAACATCTACGCTTTTTAGAAATGAGTCGTCGGGGGAAATGCACGGTTTAATTCGTGTTCGCCAGTTTACAATTTCCGAAGGACACCTCGTTTGCACAAGGGAACAGCTAGAGGAAGAATTTAAAGGCGTTGTTGACTTAATTAATTACATGATGACAACACTTGGAATTGAAAACGACATTAAGTACCAGTTTTCAAAATGGGACCCTAATAATAAAGAAAAATATATTGGCGGCGAAGATGTTTGGGAAGAAACACAAACGCTTATGGCAAAAATGTTAAACGAGCTTGGAATTGACTTTAAAGAGGTTGAAGGTGATGCGGCTTTCTACGGCCCTAAGCTTGACATTTTGTTTAAAAACGTTCACGGTAAAGAAGATACAATTATTACTGCGCAAATTGACTTTGCCCTTGGAGAACGTTTCGGCATGACATACGTTGACCGTGACGGCACAAAGAAACACCCAATAGTTATTCACCGCACAAGCATTGGCTGTTACGAGCGTACACTTGCTATGCTTATTGAAAAGTATGCAGGGAGCTTGCCAACATGGATTTCGCCAGTGCAAGCAATTGTTTTGCCAATTTCTGACAAGTACAACAGCTACGCTGAAAGCGTTTATAATGCACTTAAAAAGTGTGGCATTCGTGCCGAAAAAGATTTTAGGGCTGAAAAAATTGGTTACAAAATTCGTGAAGCTAGAAACGAGAGAATCCCTTATATTTTAGTAGTAGGGGAGAAGGAAATGGCAGACGGAACTGTTGCTGTAAGAAGCAGGCAGGGCGAAGAAGGGTCTATTGCTGTGCCTGATATTTTGGATAGAATTAAAAAGGAAATTGCTGAACGAGCGAAGTAAGTTGTTGTTTATAAAAACCTGCTTTTGGGAATATTTTAAAAAAACATAGCAGGTGATTAAATGTACTTTGACGGAACTTACTATAAGCATCAAAAAGACGGGTATACAATTTGTTTTATTCCAGGAATTGCAAGTGACAGCAATTTTATACAAGTTATTACAAATGATTTTTCGGCTAACTATAAGTTTGAAAACTGCAAGTTTTCAAAAAAGGGAATTAAAATAAACTTGCCTGACATTTACGGCGAAGTTAAATACAGCCACCTTACGCCAATTAAGTATGACATTATGGGGCCGTTTTCGCTTTTTAATATGGAGTGCAGGCACGAAATTGTAAGTATGCACCACAGGCTTAGTGGTAAGCTTGTGGTGCAAGGGAAAGAAATTGACCTTTCTGGCGGAGTAGGGTATATTGAAAAAGACAGCGGTCGTTCATTTCCAAAAAAATATTTGTGGGTGCATAGCAACGACTTTAAGGAAAAATGTAGTATCATGGTTTCCATTGCTACGATTCCGTTTTATTTTGTAAATTTTATGGGCTGCATTTGTGTTGTAGTTTACGGCGGAAAGGAATATCGCTTTGCAACTTATTTGGGCGTCAAAATTATTTGGTATTCGGAAAAAAGAATTGTTTTGAAACAGGGCAAACACAAATTAGTAATTGATGTTTTAAAAAATGAAGGTCACAAGCTTTTTGCGCCCAAAGACGGGATTATGAAAAACATAATTAGGGAAAGCAACAATGCAGAAGCAGTCTTTAGGCTTTACGAAAACAAACAGCTAGTGTTTAGCTTAAAAAGCTGCAACACTAGCTTTGAGTATAATATGTAGGGTTTCCCCCTGCACACTAGGCAGGGGGATTAACAAGTTTTATTCATAACTAATTCCTATAAAGTCCCTGTCGGGAAAGCTCAAGGATACTGTTTTTTTAGTACCGTTTACTTGAAAAACGACATCAACTATACCGTAAGCTGTGTTATACGGAACTTGTTTCAATTCTCCGTTCACTCTTTTTATTGCAAGCCCGTTGCCTTTTAAATCCAGTGTAATAGAAGAACCGCTAAGGTCAACATCTTTATCATAAAAAATCGCTTTTGCTGCGTCTATCCACTTGCTGCTGTTGCCCAAAATAATTTTTGCTTCTTCCTCTGTAATTGACATTGTATTTTTACCATCTAAAGAAGTTTTGCAAGATGTAATCTCTTTGCTTTTTCCGTTTATGCCTACAGCATATTCAGAAAAACTTTCGCCGTTTGCACGCATGGTACGTGCTCGGTATGGTCTAAACACCACTTGCATTAACGTGCCAGCAATTGAGTCAGTTTTAGGTTCTACAAATACTGTCGCATAAACATCACTTACATAGCCTGAAACGTCTACATCAAACACTTTTAGAACTTCTTCCTTCGCCATTAAAACAGCTTCTTCGTTTGTAACATTTAATTCTGGTTTTTCTGTAGGCTTTGGTAAATCTTCATTTTCCAAGTTGCGTAAATCTATAACATAGTTTACTTTAGCCGCCCAGTCAATGTGCTGCAAAAGTTCTTCGTCTGTAAGTTGTCTGTCTGGGTAGTGATAAGTGTCTGTTGTTATGTCGAGGTAAAATTCTGCATCTGGTGTAGTTGAAAGAGGTGTTTTTGGTCTTACACCGTCAAGCTCGTAGCTGTCCAAAAGAATTAAGCGTCTGTTCGTTTCTTCTTTTGTAAGCTCTCTTGTTTCAATTGAAGCATTATGCTTCATGCTGTTTAAATTGTCCAAATAATTGTTTAAAACTTTAATTTCGTCGGCTGTAATTGCTTCTGCCAAATATTCATCTAGTTTATTTCTAATTTCTACGTTTGACTTTATGTCATCTTTATGTTCCGTTAAAACTGGAGGTTCGCTAACTTGCAAACTAGCTGCTTCGGTTTCTTCTGCGGCTTCTGTGGGTTTTGTTCTCTGCTCCGTACCAACCGAAATTTCAGTTATCAGCTCAGGCGGTTCTGTTTCAACTTGTTCTGCGGTTTTGGCGTTAATAGATTTTAGCCCAAAAAAGTTCGCTGAAACAATTAAAATTGCTACTGCAACAATGCTAATTGCAACCCTTTTATACTTTTTACTGTTCATAATTATGCTAATCCTCCTTTTTAGAATATTTTTGCTGCTTCCGCTTTCAGCAAGCCCAACATAAAATTGCGGTTTATGTAAGCTTGAGGCAACTTGCATTATAAGCATTTTTCCATATTCTTTTTTTACTTCTCCGTCCATTGTCCTAGTAACAGTTTCGTCGCAAGCGTATTCGCACGCTTCGTTTATTTGTTTTACTGCTAAATAAACAATTGGGTTAAACCAGTGCACAACGTTTACAAAAAGAGCAAGCGTTTTGTAAGCAATGTCCCCACGGAAGACATGTGTAAGCTCATGTTCAAAAATCATTTCAAGGTCGGCTTTTTTGTACGCCTTTTCTGGCAAAATTATTGCTGGTTTAAACAAGCCAACTAGCATTGGAAAGCTGGCTGCTGGGCTTTTTAACAATTTAATTTTCTTATTAACACCTTTTGAACTGCACTTTTCTGTAAAAATATTAATTGTTTCGGCTTCTTCAATTACTGTTGTGCTGTTAAGTAGCCTTTTTCTAAATACATAATATTGAACAAAAAAGTATGCGCCGATAAGTACAAAGCCTAGTGAATACGCAATTAACAAAACATCTTTTATTTGTACGTTTAGTTTTTTGGGAACGATTGCACCGATTGAGTCACTTGTAAAGCTCGTAGAAATAGGTGCTTCAGAAATATCAAGTGAAAAATACTTATCTGGAATTTCTATAGCAGCATAATGGGCAGGTGAACTACTTATATTTTGTTCAACAGTTCTTTTTGAATACTGAAAAATGTCAATTTTGTATGGAATGCAAAGCACTACCAAAACCAAAACCCATGAGTAGTAATACCAAACACCGCCATACTTTTTTACAAGCACTGGCTTAAACAAAGTTAAAAGCAGTGTAAAAACACTTCCTAAAGCTGTCATGTAAAGGAGATACTGCATTTTACACCTCCCCAGAATTTAGCAATTCTTTAAGTTCGTCAATGTCGCCTTGAGTAAGCTCGCCACCGTCATACAGCGCTGCAAAAAAGTTTTTTACCGACCCTTGGTGAACTTCTGAAAGAAAGTCTACTGTGCAAAGCTTTTTGTATTCGGCTTTTGAAATTAGCTGGCAAAATGTTTGGCTTCTTCCGTTTTTTCCTACTGCCAAAAAACCTTTTTCTACAAGTCTTGAAAGTAGGGTAAGGACAGTTGTAGTTTTCCATTTGCTTTGTGGAAGTGCAGACATAATTTGCTTTGCGCTAAGTGGGCTTTTCGACTTCCAAATAATTTCCATAATGCTCATTTCGGCTGATGTAATTTTGTTCATTTTATCACTTCCTTTTTCTACATGTTGTAGTATGAATTTATTCTACACCATGTAGAAACACTTGTCAACAACAAAATAAAAGAGTTAAGCCAAAAAGCTTAACCCCTAAAATTTTGTAAAAACTACTTCTTTAAATTAATTCCAATTACTCCGCCAAGCCCGCCGCCAGCAACTGACAAAACCAAAAGCGTAATTGTGCGTGAATCAAACGTGAAGCCTTTGTTTACCCAAAAGCCTATAGCCGCCAAAATAACCGCATAAATTACCCCAGCAATTATTCCCCAAAGCCAGCCCTTGCTTTCTGCGCCCTTTGCTGCGTCAAAGCCTGCAACAATTACAGAAGCAAGGCTAGTAAGCGTAACGACCATTGGCATACTGCTGTCAGAAAAAGATGAATATGTAATTAGCAAAGAGTAACCTATAAAAACGATGCAGGTTATGGCGTAAGCGGCAGCAATTCCAGACACAAGCGCTGACACTTGTGAAGTTTTGTTCTCCGTAACGACAGTTTTTTTCGATTCTGCTTTCATAAATAAACCTCCACATTTAATGATATAGCATATTTAACATTTTACTGTGGCATGGTCTAATTTATGAATAATTTTTACATATTTATTGCTGTTCTTCCGTTGGTTGAATTACTGCATTGCCAGAACCTAAAAAGCTGTTTAAAACAGCCTGCAAATCAACACCTGTAGATTCTTTCAAGCCGTCTGTAACTTGTGTAACAGTTTTCATAATGTCCTTTGTAAGCTTTGCGGAATTGCCTTCGCCGTACATAGTAATTCTATCAACTTTAGAAAGAGGTTCTGCTGCGTTTTTAACAACGTCAGGCAATGCGTTAAAGTACATTTCGAGAATTGCGGCACGCCCCATTTTTGTCATAGCTTCGGCTTTTTTCTCAATACCTTCTGCTTCGGCAAGCGCCTTTGCTTTTACAGCATCTGCTTCCGCAAGACCCTTCATACGTATACCTTCGGCTTCTTGTTCCTTTGCAAATTTGTCAGCTTCTGCCTTAAACTTTAAAGCTTGCGCTTCTTGCTCTACTTCATATTTCTTTGCTTCGGCGTCTCTTTGACGCTCGTAAAGCTCGGCATCAGCTTGTTGCTGCCGTGCAAACCTGTCGGCTTCTGCCCTTTTCTTTATTTGTGCATCAAGTGATTTTTCCATTACTTCCGCTTCTTTTTGCTTTAGCAAAATTTCTTTTTCTTGCTTGGCAATGTTTGCTTCCGCTGTGCTAATTTCAATTGTTTTACGCTGTTCTTCTTCTTGAATTTTATAAGCTGCATCGGCCTCTGCTTGCTTTATGTCTGCAACCTTTTTAAGCTCTGCCTTTTTAATTTCAAGCTCAGTGTTTTTCATTGCAATTTCACGCTCGGCGTTTACTTGTGCATCGTTTGCTTCTTTCATAGCTTGGGCTCTTGCCTTTGCAATTTCCTTTTCGCTTTCTGCTTTAGAAATTGCAGCGTTTTTTTGTATTTTAACAATGTTGTCAACGCCCAAGTTTTCAATTACGCCGTTGCTGTCTACAAAATTTTGTACGTTAAAGCTTACAATGTCTAAGCCCATAGAAGCTAAATCAGGCTCTGCGTTTTCTTTTACAAGGGTTGCAAACTTTTGCCTGTCGGAAACCATTTCCTCCAAGTTCATTTTGCCGACAATCTCACGCATGTTACCTTCAAGAACTTCACGAGCAACTTGTGCTATGTACTCTACAGGTTTGTTCAAAAAGTTTTGTGCAGCAAGCTGTAGTTTTTCTGTAGAATCACTAATTTTTACGTTAACAGCAGCGTCAACTTTTATGTTTATGTAGTCTGCTGTAGGCACTGCATTTGATGTTTTTACGTCAATTGGAATAAGCTGTAAATTAAGTTCATCTTTCTTTTCAAAAAATGGAATTTTAATTCCTGCTTTACCAATTAAAACTTTTGGCTTTTTTCTAAGCCCAGAAATGATAAATGCGGTATCTGGTGAGGCTTTAACATATCCGCTTGCTAAAATAAGCAAAGCGACTAATGCTAGTACAATAGAAATAATAATTCCAATGTTGTCCACAATAATGCCCATAAATAAAACCCCCTCATTTTTAATAAGCTTGAACTAAAAATTAGCACATAGCAAATTTCCCCCACCAAAGGCGAGGGAAAGCTATCAAACTTAATATAATGTTAACAAAATATTATTCATTAGTCAATGCTTTTTTAATAGCAACCATAGCTTCGTCAATTTCTTCATATGTAATGGTTACAGGTGGAGCAAAGCGAATTGTTCTTTCATGGGTTTCTTTTGCCAAAACGCCGCTGTGAATAAGCTCGTAAACGTAGTCGGCAGCATCTCTGTTAAACTCAACGCCAATCAAAAGCCCTTTGCCTCTAATGTCAACAATTTCATCATTTTTAATTTCTCTAAGTTTTGACATAAAGTAGTTGCCTTTTTCTTCTGCCATTTGTGGGTAATTGTCACGAACAAGAATTTCCATAGCTTTAACAGCAACTGCACATGAAAGTGGGTTGCCGCCGAAAGTTGAACCATGAGAGCCAGGCTCGAAAACGCCTAAAATGTCGCTGTTTGCAGCAACAGCAGAAACTGGCATTACACCGCCGCCCAAAGCTTTGCCCAAAACGTACATGTCTGGCTCAATACCTTCATGCTGGCAAGCAAACATTTTTCCAGTTCGTGCAAACCCTGTTTGAACTTCGTCTGCAATGAAAAGAACGTTGTTGTCCTTGCAAACTTGCAAAGCTTCCTTTAAAAACCCTTCTGGCGGAACAATTATGCCAGCTTCACCTTGGATTGGCTCAATTAAAAACGCACAAGTGTTTGGGTTTATAGCAGCTTTTAAAGCTTCTAAGTCGCCGTAAGGAATTACAACAAAGCCTGGAGTATAAGGGCCGTAAGCTCTTTTTGCCCCTGGGTCTGTGCTCATGGAAACAATTGAAATTGTTCTTCCGTGGAAGTTGTTTTCGCAAACGACAATTTCTTGTTTGCCGTCTTCAATGCCTTTTACGTCAACAGCCCAGCGGCGAGCAGTTTTTAAAGCTGTTTCAACAGCTTCTGCGCCTGTGTTCATAGGCAACGCCATGTTTTTTCCTGTTAAAGCGCAAAGCTTCTCATAAAAGTCGCACAAAACGTTGTTGTGGAAAGCTCTTGAAGTTAAAGTAACTTTGTCAAGCTGGTCTTTTGCAGCTTGAATAATTTCGGGGTGCCTATGCCCAAAGTTTAAAGCCGAATATGCGCTTAACATATCAAAAAACTTTTCGCCTTCAGGGTTGTATGCAATTGTACCTTCGGCACGCTCGAAAACAACTTCCTTTGGTTTGTAGTTGTGTGCGCCGTATTTATCTGTTTTTTCAATAACTTGCTTTGATGTTAACATGGTTTCCCTCCATAATAAATAAAAATTAAATAGTTGCTACAATTACAGCTTTAATTGTGTGCATTCTGTTTTCCGCTTCGTCAAAAACAATTGAATGTCTGCTTCTGAAAACTTCGTCTGTTACTTCCCTAATGTCAATGCCTTTTTCAATAAACTCTTTCGCCATTTTTGTTTCAAAGTCGTGGAACGCTGGCAAACAGTGCAAAAACTTTACGTCTTCGTTGCCTGTCTTTTTAAGAAGCTCCATAGTAACTTTGTAAGGTGTCAAAAGCTTAACTCTGTCTGGAATTTGGTCTTCCTCGCCCATAGAAGCCCATACATCTGTGTAAATAACATCTGCGCCTTTTACCGCTTCAACGTCGTCAGTAATTTCAATTACTGCACCTGTTTCACTTGCAACGTTTTGCACTTTTTCAAGCACTTCTTTGTTAAGCTCGTCAGCCATTGACTTTGGCCCTAAAGCAACATAGTGCATTCCCATTTTAGCGCAGCCGTACATCCAAGCGTAAGACATGTTGTTTCTAATGTCACCAGCAAAAACAACTTTAACTTTGTTAAGCGGTTTTTTAATGTGTTCTTCTATTGTAAGAAGGTCCGCTAAAATTTGAGTAGGGTGGTCGATGTCTGTAAGCCCGTTCCAAACAGGAACACCGGAATACTTCGCTAAATCTTCCACAACTTCTTGCTTGTACCCTCTATATTCTATGCCGTCATAAAACCTGCCAAGAACTTTTGCAGAGTCTTCCAAAGATTCTTTTTTACCCATTTGTGAACTAGAAGAATCCAAGAAAGTAACGTGTGCGCCTTCTTCTAACGCAGCAACTTCAAAAGCACACCTTGTTCTAGTTGAAGTCTTTTCAAAAAGCAAAACTATATTTTTGCCCTTTAACACATAGTTGTAAATGCCTGCACGCTTTTTTGCCTTTAAATCGTGCGAAAGGTCAAGCAAGTAGCGAATTTCTGCCGGAGTAAAGTCCATAAGTGTTAAAAAGCTTCTTCCTTTTAGGTTAACTGCCATTTTGTTGTCCTCCAAAATTAAATAATATATTATGTTGTAAATCAAGAGTATCCAAATCCTCTTGATTGGTGTTTATATCATTCACGAACAAGCCCCATACTCATGCAGCGAGGTCCGCCCCTGCCACGTGAAAGCTCTGAGCTTGGCATAACGTGAATTTTTAAACCATTTTCTACGAGTATTTTGTTTGTAACGTAGTTTCTTGAATAAACAAGAACTTCGCCAGGTGCAATGGCAAGTGTGTTTGTGCCGTCGTTCCATTGTTCCCTTGCGGCATCAACTACGCTTTCACCGCCACACTTTATAAGCGTAACGTTATCAAGGTTTAGGTGCTTCTTTAAAATGTCTTCAAGAGCGCCGCATTCTTGCTTTATAATAAGTTGTTTTTCTTCGTTTTTTTGTAGTACAAAAACATTAATTGCTTTTTGAATGTTTGGGTGAATTGTAAATTTGTCCTTATCAACCATTGTGAAAACAGTGTCAAGGTGCATAAACGTCCTAAATTTTGGTATGTCGATAGCTAGAACTTTTGTGAAGCCTGTTCCTTCCCACAAAAGCTTTTTGGCAAACGCTTCAATGGCGTTTGGGTGGGTTCTTTCTGAAATGCCGACTGCTACAGTTTCGCTGTTTAAAACAAGAATGTCGCCGCCTTCAAGAGGGTATTCCTCTGTTCTGTCGTACCAATGTGGACTGTCTTTAAAATCTTTGTGGTTAGCAAATATGTACTTTGCAAAAAGTGTTTCTCTGTTTCGTGTAATGGTAAGCATTTTGTGAATAGAAACGCCGCCGCCTATAACAGCAAATGGGTCACGTGTAAAGTAAAGGTTTGGCATTGGGTCGATAATAAAAGGATATTCGTCGTCCAAGTAGTCTGTAAGGCTAATTTTTGCAAACGATTGAATTTCCGACTTTCTTATTCCTTCAATCATTTTAGAAATCATTTCACGCAGAGGGTACGCCTTAAAATATTCTTTTAAAACTTCGGTTTTTCTGCTGCTTTTAATGCCAGCTTCAAAAACAAAGTCTTCAATAAACTGGTCTTTAACACCTTCATCAAAAAGTGACTGTTCAACCAAGTCAACCAAATAAAAAACTTCCGCTCCGTTGTTCCTTAAAATTTCAGCAAAAGCGTCATGCTCCTTTTGTGCAATTTCTAAATAAGGAATATCATCAAATAACAGCCTTTCAAGGTATGCTGGCATAAGGTTTTCAAGCTCTTTGCCTGGCCTGTGCAAAAGAACTTTTTTAAGCCTGCCAATTTCTGAACTGATGTTCATTACATTGCTACTCATACAATCCCCCTGTCTGTTTACTTGCTATAGCAATTCCAACTTTCAATTATATTAGCATATAGTATACAATGTCAATTGAAAATTTAATTGCTACGAGTGTCAAACTCTCAAAGCGTTAACTTATCCGAACAAATTTATAGTTTAATGCCTATAATAAGCTCCGAGGTAATCTTTAACACTAATTCGTAAGTATTACACCAAATATTAACTACATTTTACATAAATAAATTAATTGTGTCAAGTGTGATTGGACTATATTTATATATTTTTAATTGGTTTTACAATAAAAATATACCATTTAAACAATTGGAGTTGCTGAAATGATATAGCACATTTTATAAAAACCTTGCAGCAATTAACTTTTTCAATTACAAATAAACAACTACCATTTTTTTGACGAAATAATTTGTTTTATGTTATAATAAAAACACTGTAAAAAAATGAATTCAAAAAGGAATGTGCATATGCCGAAGATTAAACAAAAGCTTTTTGTTGCAGCGCTAGTTACACTTACAATGCTTACAGCGTGCGGCAATACGCAGCAAACATTTTCAAACCAAAGTGACTTGGAGCAGGCAGAAGCAACCGAGCAAGCTTCAGAACAGCCAGAAGGTGAAGGGGAGTCTACACCAATTTTGCTTGCACAAGATTACATAGAAGCACAACCAATTAACTACTTGCTTTACAAAAAACAGCCGCCAAGTGTGAAAGCTATTTATGTTTCAAGCAACCGTGCCGGGGCAGGGTACATAGACTCTTTAATTGAGCTGATAAACAAAACAGAGCTTAACGCAATGGTTATTGACGTAAAAACTGATGACGGAGCAGTTACATTTAAAAACGGAATTGCAATTGCTGATGAGCTTGAACTTTCAAACAACAACATTCCTGACATACATGAACTCATTAAAAAGCTAAAAGAAAACAACATTTATACTATAGCAAGAGTTGTTACATTCAAAGACAATGCAACACATGAAAAACTTCCAGACCTTTACATAAAAAACAAAGACGGCTCTGTTTGGCGTGACGGTAGCAAGCTTAAAAGCGGCTGGCTTAACCCCTATAATAAAGCTACTTGGGATTATGTAATGGAAATTGCTACACAAACAGCGCAGCTTGGCTTTGATGAAATTCAGTTTGACTACATTCGCTTTGACACAGCAAAGTCGCTTAACGAGGCAGACTTCGGCGACACACAGGGCAAGTCACGTGTAGAAATTATTAACGAGTTTGCCGCATATGCTGTTGAAACACTAAAACCTTACGGCGTTTACATATCTGCCGACGTATATGGAACAATAATTAACAGTGACGTTGATGCCAAAATTGTAGGGCAAGATTACACTGCTCTTTCTCGTGTGCTTGACTACATTTGCCCAATGGTTTACCCATCGCATTATGCAAACGGTTCAATGGGCATAGAAGTACCCGACCTAAAGCCGTATGAAACTATTTTAAAGTCAATGGAAATTTCAAACGAGAGGTTGTCTGCAATTCCAGAAGGTGAGCATAGGGCAGTTGTTAGGCCGTGGCTGCAAGACTTTACGGCTACTTGGCTTAAAGAATATATTAAATATGGCGAAAAAGAACGTGCCGAGCAAATTAAGGCAGTTTACGACGCTGGGCTTTCCGAATGGCTTTTGTGGGACGCTGGTGTAAATTATGACGCAGGGGGGCTTGAAAAAGGTGACTAACCGTGAGAAAATAATTCTTATGACAAAGCTTGCTGTGTACGACAAACATTTGGGCAAGCACGACAAAAAGCTTGCAAAATATTTTCGGCACGACTACATTTATATTCGCAACATGTGGACCAGATTTTACGTATTAATAGGTGTTTTTGTATTGCTACTTTTATACTGGCTGCATAAAATATATACAGTAGGAATAGATTTTTTATTGGTCGACATAAACAAGCATTTGACTGTAACAGGGATAATACTAGTTTCTGTAGTTGTTTTTTACACAGCAATTGGGACAATTAGAGGAACGTCGGAATATGAGCGTGCAAGAAAAAGACTTTCAAAATATTATGACTATTTAGAGCGGCTGAACGTAAAAAAGGCGTCGGACGATACAAATGAGGGGGCTTTTGCCGATGGAACAAGTGTTAATATTAAGAGAAGAGGCAGTAAAATTCTTTAAGCGGTATGAGGTTGCCATTTTGTTCGGCTTGCGTTTTTTGGCAGGGGTTTTTGTTTTTAGCCTAATTGGGGGCATAGGTTACAGCTTGCCGCAATTTGATTTTTTTAAAGGCTCACTGATTTTTGTTATGCTTATGGGTTTGTTTACGGCAGTTCTTCCAGTTAATGGTGTTTACTTGCTTATAATTGCAAATGTTGGTATTCAGCTTTCTTCATATTATGAAATTGCTTTTGTAGTTGTTTTGGCTTTGCTTCTTATACTTTTGTTTTATTCAAGGCTTGCGCCTAAAGAGGGAATTTTAATTATACTTACTTTTTTCGGGTTTTACTTTAACGTGCCATATATTGTGCCGATATTGAGCGGGCTTTATTTTGGGCTTACTGCAATTATTCCAGTTTCGATTGGTGTTTTTTTGTGGCAGTTTATGCCTATTGTTAAAGGTTTAATTTCCGCAGGCTCACAAACGACAGAAGCTTTTGACTTAATGGAAGCTCCAAAAACTTTTTTTGAAATTTATTCAAATGTTACGGCTTCATTAACGAGTAACACCGACTGGATAGTTATTTCATTTATATTTGCAATGGTTATTTTAGTTGTTTACTCTGTTTCACGACAGTCAATTAGCTATTCAAGGCAAGTGTCAATTGCGCTTGGAGGGCTTGTAAACATTGCTTGCTTTGTTATTGCAATTCTGTTTACAAATGTTGACAAAAGTGTAGATATTTTTTCTTTAATTATATTTACAATTTTATCGTGTGCTGTTATGGTAGTTGTAACGTTTTTTGAAGTTGTTTTAGATTATCGTAGGGCTGAACGTGTAATGTTTGAAGATGATGACAACTATTACTTTGTTAAAGTTGTGCCAAAAGTAATTATGACACAAAAAAGAAAGCCAGCTAAAAGGATTCGGCCAGAAGTAAACACAGACTGATTATTTATTTAGAAGAAAGATTTTTACAACACAAATTATAAAGCAGAGCAGGTGAAATTAAGTGAACGAAATTATTAAAAACATTTTTGCAGACATGAACCTTTCTTCATGGAGCATTTCTTCGGTTAACTTTACAGATATTATTGATATTTTAATAGTCGCTTACTTAATTTACCGTGTTACAATTTGGTTTAAGGAAACAAGGGCTTGGTCTTTGTTTAAGGGTATAGTTGTAATTTTGTTTGTTAGTGTGTTTTCGTACTTTTTTAAATTACATACGATTTTATGGGTTGTTCAAAATGCACTGGGTGTTGGGCTTACGGCAATTATTGTTTTGTTTCAGCCTGAGCTACGTAAGGCGTTGGAGCAAATTGGAAAGGGCAAAATTGTTTCTCCTTTTTCGGGCAGTGATGCCGTAAAGTCAAAGCTTACTACCGCAACTGTTACGGAGGTTTTGCGTGCTGTTGTTGTTTTGTCAAAGGAGCGTACTGGGGCTTTAATTTTAATTGAGCAAGACGTTGCTTTAGGCGACCATGAAAGCACGGGCATTTCAATTGATGCAAATGTTTCAAGCCAGTTACTAATAAACATTTTTGTTGACAAAACTCCGCTGCATGACGGTGCAGTTGTAATTCGCAACAATCGCATTGCTGCTGCAACGTGCATTCTTCCGCTAACTGAAGATGAAATTGGCAGAGAGCTTGGCACAAGGCACAGGGCGGCTGTTGGTGTAAGCGAAGTTTCGGACGCTTTTGCAATTGTAGTTTCTGAAGAAACAGGTGCAATTTCTTTGGCAAGCGGTGGTAAGCTTATGCGTGGGCTTTCTTCAAACGAAATTAAAAAAATATTAAACGAGGCAGCAGAACCCGACAAAAAGAAAAAGCTTTTTAGGAGGGACGCCCAAAATGATTAAAATTATAAAAAAGTTGCTTTCAGAAAATTTGGTTTTTAAAATTGTTTCACTACTGCTTGCTATTCTTATGTGGTTTATCGTTGTAAACGAAGCAAACCCGGTTATGTCAAAGCGGTTTCGTGTTCCTCTAAACTTGCAAAATGAAGAAGTGCTTACGAAAAACAATTATGTGCTTTTAAATAGAGATGCACTTCTTTCAACACAAGTTGATTTATACATTCGTGCGCCAAAGTCGGTTATTGATTCAATGAGCATTAACCCAGAAGGGCTTGAAGCTTTTTTGGACTTAAAGCCTATTGACATTTCAAGCTCTGACATTTTGGGTGAACCGCAGCCTTTAAGCGTAAAGTACGAGCTTCCGAATGCGTCTTGCGAAGTAGTTCGCTATTCGCCTTATTATGTTGACATAATTTTGGATAAAAACATAGAAAAGATTTTTCCTATTACGCTTGAAAAGTCGGGCGAGGTAAACTCTGCTTACATGCACCTTACGCCGCATGTTACTCCAAATTCGGTTGTAGTAAGCGGGCCTATGAGTGTTGTAAACACGATTTCAGCGGTTAAGCTTACAGTAAACCTTACTGATGCTACGTCGAATATTGAAGAAACAAATAAACTTGAGGTTTTTGACTACCTTAACAGAGATATTACAAGCAAGGTTAAGTTGGAAAACGACTCCGCAGAAGTGTTTATTCAAGTGAATAAATATGGAAAGATTACAATTAACAAGCCAACTGTTAGGGGTCAAGTCAAAGAAGGACTAGCTATTGATAAAATTGATTATGAGCCTAAATTTATTGAAGTTATAGGTGAAGAATCTGACATTGAAGCAGTTAAGTCAATTTCTTTAGAGACAATTGACGTAGACGGGCTTTCTGAAACAAAAAGTTACACTTTTGATTTACGTTCGCTTCTTTTAGACAAAAATTTAAGCGTGAAAAACTATGCGCCGTATAAAACTGTTGTTACAGTAAAGCTTAAAGAAGAAGAAACTAGGGAATTTGAAGTTTCTACAGAGCAAATTGTAGTTAGCGGAACAGAGAAAGATGTTTTGTTTGCAGATGATTATGTTACTATAACGCTTAAAGGATATGGCGACGAGCTTGACAAGTTACTGGACGAGGGAATAAAGCTTAGTGTTGACATATCACAGTATGACGACGACGGCAGTGGCCTTCACAATGTATTGGTGCATGTAGAGCTTCCAGATACTATTAAGCTTGTTGAACAGCCGAGAGTGGATTTAGAGTTTGTAGATAAGATAGAAGTTAATGCAGAGGAAACACAACAATAATTTAATACTGATATTCTATGGGGGAGAAACGCTTTGAAAAAAGAGTTTCTCCCTTAATATAAATATTATAATAATTTAAATTAAAACTGGCAAATATAGCAATTTGAGTTTTTATAGTCACCAATCCATTTTGAGGCAAAAATATCGAACGCTTCAACGATTTTTTGACGCAAAATGGTGAACTGTTTATTCCAATCAAGATTTTTTATATCGTGGCGGTGGAAGGAGCAATACCCAAAGCCGTGTTGAAGTTATATGACTATCAGACAAAATTTGTACATAAAACCCCAAAAATAAAAGTATACATATATACAAACATTCAAACCATTATTGGAGGGGTTAAAATGAAACGCATATTATATTGCGTGCTTGTTGTTTGCTTGGCTTTTGGGCTTTTTACAGGTTGCAAGCCAAAGGAAGAAACTAAGGAAAAGGCTATCGAACAGTCTACTTATGAGCAAGTTCAAAAGGCGTTAATTGGTATGCAAACTTATGTCAGCGAAGCAAGTGTCACATACATATCAAACAAAAACTCAAATACATATGAAACGCTTCAACAATGCAAGTCGTCTGGGGAATATCGTGTTGAAGTGATTTCGCCCGAGCGTGCCGCAGGAAACATTACAATTTCCGACGGTGCAGTAATTACACAGTTTAACAAACGTATAAACGGCAAAGTGTCTATAGCAACAAAGGAAAACATGGATAGAAGCGAAATTTTTGTTACGAGCTTTGTTAAAAATTACGTTCAGTCCCAGGAGGTTTCTGTAAGCGTTGGCAACTTTGGAAGCGGCAAAGCAACTGTGCTTGAAGCTGTTATCCCTGGAAACCACCCATATTTGGCAACAGAAAAGCTTTGGGTAGACAACAAAACACTAAAGCCAGTAAAGCTTGTAGTTTACGACCCAGACGGCAGTGAACGAATTGTTGTAATGTATAAAACTTTTGAGTACAATATAGAGCTTGAAGAAACTGTATTTAAAGCAGTTTAGGAGGAATTATGCTGGAATACCAAAGAGTTTGGGCAGAAATTAGCCTTGATAATATAGCAAAAAATGTTTTAGAGCTTCGCAAAGCTTTAGGCGACGGCGAAGAAATTATGGCAATAATAAAGGCGGATGGCTATGGGCACGGCGCAGAGGAAGCCGCAAAGGTAATGCTTTTTAATGGAGCAAAAAGCCTTGGCGTTGCAATTTGCGACGAAGGAGTAAGCCTTAGGCAAGCAAACTTTCATGTGCCAATTTTAGTTCTTGGCTACACGCCTAAGCAAAAGCTTGACGAAGTTGTTTTAAATGACTTAATTCAAACTATTTTTCGTTTTGACATGGCAAAGCATTTGTCGGATTGCGCCGTTAGGCTTGGAAAAATGGCTGAAGTGCATGTAAAAATTGACACAGGCATGGGGAGAATTGGATATTTTGCAAGTGATTGCGACATTTCGGAAATTGAACAAATTGTCAAGCTTCCAAACATTAAAGCTACTGGAATTTATACACACTTTGCTGACGCTGACAAAACAAATTCAACTTTTGTTTATGAACAGTACAACAAGTTTTGCTACGTAATTGAGCAGCTTAAAAACCGTGGCATAACGTTTGAAACAATTCATGCTGCAAACAGCGGCGCTGCTTTGGGACACAGAGAAATTAAAGCAAACGCAGTTAGAGCAGGAATTTCGCTTTACGGGCTTAAACCTTCAGAGGAAATGGGCTTTGCTGGGCTTGACTTTGCGCCCGCTATGAGCCTTAAAACAAGGATAAGTTACGTTAAAACTTTAGAAGACGGCGTAAGCGTTGGATACGGCAGAACATATTACACAAAAGGTGAAACAGTAGTAGCGACAATACCTGTTGGCTATGCAGACGGGTACATGCGTGCGTTAAGCAACAAAGGGCGTGTTCTTGTAAGGGGAAAGTATGCCCCGATTATCGGCAACATTTGCATGGACCAATTTATGGTAAACGTAACAGGAATTGACGGAGTTTCGGCAGATGATGAAGTTGTTTTAATAGGTGAACAGGGCGGAAACGTAATTACAGCAGAGGAGCTTGCAAACCTTGTTGGAACGATAAACTATGAAATTGCAACAAACATTGGAAAGCGTGTTCCACGTGTTTACATTAAAAATGGTGAAACAATTAAAACACTCAATTTTTATTCTGGATGTTAAAGCTGTTTTAACGATAGCGATTCCGTTTTTAATCTAAACACAAAATAATCTAAACTCAAAATGAAAAGTGGAATTGCTACACAATGTTTTATAAACAAAGCTTAGTTCCTGTATATATTTAAACTATGAGGGAATAATATATTAGAGAGCAAGTGACATAAAATGTCATAAGCGTAACAGCGCTGTTTTATCGACAGAAATATTGATTAAAACAGAATTGCTATAGGCCTCAACAAATATACGGGAGTGAGAATCGTGTTAGTTAAACGAGGTGACGTATTTTATGCTGATTTAAGTCCAGTAAAAGGTTCGGAGCAGGGTGGAGTGCGTCCTGTTTTGATAATACAAAACGACATAGGCAACTATTACAGCCCAACAGTAATTTGTGCGGCAATAACTTCACAAATTAACAAAGCAAAGCTACCAACGCACATTGAAGTGTCGAGCAAAAAATATGCAATTGAAAAAGACTCGGTAATTTTGCTTGAACAAGTGCGGACGATAGACAAAGCACGGCTAGAAGAAAAAATTTGTCGCATGGACGACGAACTTATGAGAAAGGTTGATAAGGCACTGCTTATTAGCTTCGGACTTAGTAACATTACATAAAGGGTGCTTAAAAGCGTAACTTAAATTTTTTATAATATACTCTTTTGATATGAAGGGGAGGAAGCATTTTATTTTTATAATGTTTTCTCCCATAATTTTTTAATAATATTTAATATAAAACTTAATAATTTTTAATTAAATAAAAAAAGGGATTTACTAATTTGCATAGAATTTAATAATTAAAGTAAAGGAGGCGATTATAATGGTTTCGTTTATCGTAGGAGAAAAAGGCTTTGGAAAATCTAAAAAATTACTTGAAATGGCAAACTCTGCGGTTGCAACTTCTGACGGGCACTTGGTATTTGTAGATTACAGCAGGGAACATATGTTCGAGCTTAATCACGACATTCGTTTAGTTGAAACAAACAGCTTCCCTATTTCCAATTATAGGGAATTTATTGGCTTCTTGTGCGGCATTCTTTCACAAGACGGCGACATTACGGATATTTTTGTTGATGGGTTGCATAAAATTGTAAAAACTATTAACAGTGAAGACATTGCTAAGCTTTCAGAAAAGCTTATTAAGCTTTCGCAAGAAAATAGCGTTAATTTTATTATAGGCATTAGCACAAAGTTTGACGAACTTCCAGATTCTGTTAAAGAGTTAGTTGTTCAATAGCTAACAACGTAGCCTAAATATTAGGCCGCTGAAGAAGCATAAAGCGGCAAGACTGCCAAAGCAGTGGTTTGGATTTTGAGGATATGTTATAGGACGTGTATGAAAAATAGCTTTTAGTGGATTTTAGAGGAAATTTTTTGAAGTGGGAGGAAGCGAAAGTTGCACGTACCCAAAGGTACATAAGGTTTTTGCTGACGAAGCAATTCTAAAAGTTTACTAAAAAGATGCTTTAATGTATTTTTTAGCAACCCCTAATGTAAAAGAATAAACCCCCTTTTGTAAGAATATATTTACAAATAGGGGGTTGTTTTATGGCAAATTCACGAAACAAATATATTAGGCGCAAATTTTCGACGCAAGCTTTTAAAATGAAAAAAAGGGTTGCTAGGGTAGAGCAAATTGTTTTAAACGTGGCAGCTGTGCTTGTTGTAATTCTTTTTGTTTTAGTTGTTAAAAACACTTTTATAACTCCCAAAAAAGCAGTAAGTGTTCCGTTAGAAAATGTTGCGGCGTTCCGTGTGCCTTACCGAGTTTTAAATGACGTTAAGCAACTTTCTGCAAAATACAATGTTGATTTTTATGAGGCTTTGACTGTTTATTCGGTAGAAAACAATTTTTTTCCAAATAAAGCTGTTACACCTTCGTTTGCAGAAATTGAGCAGAGTTTTTTTGTTAGTTACAAAAAAATTAAAAATCAGTACAGCACAAAAAAACTTGCTCCATATTATCAGCTTTTTGAAAACATTTTCAGCGAAATAAAAAACTTTCCAATACCAGAAGGCTTTGAATATGAAAATTCGGTAGGATATATGTACGGCGACAGCTATGGTGCTGAAAGGACGTATGGCGGAGAACGCACGCATGAGGGTACAGACATTTTGGACAGGGAAAACGTTCGTGGGCGAATACCTATAGTTAGCATGACAAACGGTGTCGTAAAAAACATTGGCTGGAACGAACTAGGTGGGTATCGAGTTGGAATTGTTACAGAAAACGGAACGTATTATTACTACGCACATTTAGACAGCTTTGCCGAAAACCTAAAGGAAGGGAGCAGCATAACTGCTGGGCAGCAAATTGGGCTTATGGGTGACTCAGGCTATGACAAAAAGGAAGGAACAAAGGGTAAGTTCCCAGTTCATTTGCACGTTGGAATTTTGCCAAAAACTTCGCTTTCAAAAAAAGAGCTTTGGGTAAACCCTTATCCTTATTTAAGGTACATAGAAGGGAAAAAGGTTTCTTTAAGCCTTGGGTTAGAACATGAGATTGATAGCAATTTTATTGAATGAAAAAGCTTCCTCTACAAAAAGGGTAGGGGAAGCTTTTTATTAGACCTCTTGCCAAATTATAAACCCTGCCTTTACAGCAAATTATGAAATATCTTATTTCGCAAGAAGTCTACTCAAACACAGTTACAGCTTGGCTGCCCATTTGCTCCCAAGCCTCAATAAACCCTTTGCGTGATGCACGAGTTTCTCCAACAAGAGGGTCATTAAAATAAATATACTTTTCATCATATCCAGTTATTAAAACAGAATGTTCATTCCAAGTAATTTGCACATCTCCATCATTTGTTTTCCACGTTTCAGAAAAGCGTGCAAGCTTACTATAAGATGAGTTTGTAATAATCCAAACAGGAAAGTCTGTACTTACTAAACGCAAAATATCATCAAAACTTAGCCCGGTAATGTCATAAGCAGTATCTTTTTTATATTTTGTCAAAAGCTTATATATGGGCTCGTGGTAAACACCGTATCCGTCTTTGCTCATGCTCCAAATGTCGCCTACAAAACCTTCGTGGGGGTTTCCATAAAGCTTACCCGTTCGGTATGCAACTTTGTCAATTTCGTCGGCAAGTGTTAGCTTTGAAACGCTTACACCATGAAAATTTAAAAGCATAGCAAGGCTAGTTACTTCACAGCCACGCTGAAGCTCGGGAAGCTGGCTTATTAACGGAACGTCTTCTATTTTATGGCTTTCCATTAGGTGCGAAGCATTTGTCCAAACAAGCATGTTGTTTTTACGCAAATATACAAAAGAACGTGTATCACTTTTTGCATAGGCTAAAGCCTCAGTAAAACTGTTAAACTCCTCGTACTTTCCTTTGCTTTTACCCGTAAAAACATGAAACTTAGGGTAATTGTCCCAAAGCCATTCACCGTTTCGGCTTTTGTTTTGCCTAATTGAGGCATGTTCAAATGTATCGGCGTATTCCAGCGCATCGTCATAGAATTTAAAGCTTTTTTTAAAATCTTCGTTAACATAAACTTGGTACAAGTTGCTTTCTTTAGTTGGTGCAGCTGATGGTGAGGGGGTTTTTATAACACGTTTTACCTTCATTTCTGGTATGTTGGTAGGTGAAACTGCAACAGGCAGTGTTTGAAAATAGTTTATTAACAATTTATAAATGCTGTAGCCTATTAAAATTGTAACAAAAATTACTGATAGAATAATAACGGTTTTTAGTATTTTCATATTCACTCTCTAAAGATAGATTTTTAGGGCGAACTAAGTTCGCCCTAAAAGAAGTATCAGAATTATGCTTTTTTCCTAAAACGCTGTCTAGTATTATCCACAATAATATAAATTGTTGGAATAAGCAAAAGCGTAACAAGTGTCGACAACAAAAGCCCCGAAACAACTACTGTTGCAAGCCCAAGCATAAGCTCTGAGCCTTGCCCTGTTGAAAACATAAGTGGTGCAAGCCCAAGCACAGTTGTTAAAACCGACATTAAAATTGGGCGCAAGCGCACAGGCCCAGCTGCCAAAACAGCTTCTTTTGCGCTCATTCCACGTTCTCGAATTAAAAGGTTTGTGTAGTCAATTAAAACTATAGCGTTGTTTATAACGATACCTGCAAGCATTATAAGACCAAGAAAGCTTGTTATGTTAAGTGTAGCACCAAAAACCCAAAGACCTAAAAGTGCGCCAGTCATTGCAACAGGTATTGAAAACATAACTATAAATGGGTATATAAGCGACTCAAACTCTGCCGCCATAATCATGTAAACTAAAAATACGGCAATAACAAGTGCTACTCCAAGACCGCCAAAAGTTTCTGCCATTTGTTGAGATTGGCCAGAAACACCCCAGCTATATCCGCTTGGCATGTTATAATCTTTCATAGCCTCTCTAATTTCTGAGTCTACGCTTCCAGAAGCACGACCCACAAGGCTTCCTGTAATAGAAATATACCTTTGTTGGTTTTCTCGTGTAATGCTTGTCGGAAGTTCTTTAATTTCAATTTCTGCAAGCTCGTAAAGCGGAATACTTACGCCTGTAGGCGTAGGTATTAAAATGTTATTAACATCGTTAATGTAGTTAAAGTCGTCTTTGTTTTGCATTATACGTATGTCAATCTCGTCGCCATCAATTTTGTACGTCGTTGCAACCGTGCCAGTAATTGCTGTGTTAATTATACTCGAAACACTGCTTGCAGACAAGCCATAAGAGGAAGCTTTGTTCCTATCAACTGAAATAACTGCTTGAGGCGACACGCTTTCTACCGACGTTTTTACGTCACGAGTTCCTTGTATATTAGATATTATGCCTTTAACGTCGTTTGCTATGCCTTCTAGTGTTTCAAGGTCGCTGCCTTTTACAAAAATGTCTATAGAGTTGCCGCCGGCAAACTGCCCCATTGATGAACCACTAGCAGAACAGGAAAACTCTGCGCCAGCTACGTCTTTTAAAGCGTCGGACATTGCAATTGCCACTTCGGCAGAGCTTCTTTTTCTTTCATTTTTATCAACAAGCTTAATGTCAATTGTAGCTTGGTCAGTTCTCTTTTCTCCAAAACTACCTGTTGATTGTGAACCAATTGTATATGTTATATCTGTTATTTCTTCAAAGGTGCTAATTTTTTCTAATGCTTTTTCAGTAATAGCTTCTGTTTGAGAAAGCAAAGCACCTTTTGGCATTGTAATGTTTACAGCAACACCACTTTCGTCAGTTGTAGGCATGAACTCCATTTCAACAAACTGCAATGAAACTAAAGTAACGGCAATAAACAAACCTACAATTGCAAGTGTACGCTTTCTTTTTTCAATTGCCACAGCCAAAACTCTTGTATACGCTTTCTCAAGCCAACTAATAAAATTAGAAAAAATGTCAAGCGGAAGAGACAAAATTGTCTTTTTCCTTTTTGCTTGAGTCACTTCAATAGGGCGCAAAATAAGCGAAGACGCCATTGGAACAAATGTAAGTGAAACAACAAGCGAAGAAGCAAGAGAGAATGCAATTGTAAGCGCAAGCTGGTTAAAAATTTGCGCCGTTAAACCGCCGCCAAAAGTAATTGGTAAGAAAACGGCAACAGTAGTAAGTGTTGAAGCAGTAACCGAAAGAGCAACTTCTCGTGCCCCGTTAATTGCCGCATCAATTTTGTTTTCCCCTTCTTCAATTTTTCGGTAAATGCTTTCAAGAACAACTATTGAGTTGTCAACGAGCATACCGATACCAAGTGCAAGACCACCCAGTGACATTACGTTAAGTGTAATGTCTGCGTAATACATAAGCACGAATGTAGTGACAATTGAAATTGGCATAGACGCCGCAACTATTAGTGTTGAGCGGAAGTCCCTAAGGAAAATAAACAAAATTACAACAGCCAAAACACCACCGAAAATTGCAGAAGATGCAACAGTTGAAAGTGTCATAGTTACAAAGTCGGCAGGGTTTAAAATAACTTTAAATTCAAGTTCGGGCATTTCGCTTTGTATTGCGTTCATTTCTTGAAGTACAGCGTTTGCAACGTTTACAGTGTTTGCTGTAGACTGCTTTTGAATTGAAATCGTAACGCTTGGAACGCCGTTTATGTATGAAAGGCTATCAGGCTCTTTGAAAACCTCTTCAACTTCTGCAATGTCGTTTAAAAAAATTGTTGCGCCAGACTGTAAAGTAAGCGGAAGCATACGAAGCTCGTCAATTGTAGCAAATTCTCCAACTACTCTAAGCTGAAGGCTTTTATCGCCTTGCTTAACTGTTCCTGCTGGTGTGTTTCTGTTTTCTGACATTATAAGCTGCATAACTTGGCTTTCAGAAATGCCGTAGCCACGAAGCTTTTCTGGTGAAAGTGTAACAGTAATTTCTTTTTCTTTACCGCCGGAAATGCTTACAGACGCAACACCGTCTTGACGCTCGAAGCGGTTTGAAATTTTGTCGTCCACAACCCTTTTAAGGTCAACCAAGTCATACTTGCTTCCGGAAACACCAATCATCATTGACGACATAGAGTTCATGTCAATTTTCATTACTATTGGGTCGCCTGCGCCTTCCGGCAACATACCTTTTATAAGGTCGATACGCTCACGCACGTCAAGCGAGGCGTTGTCAATGTCTGTTCCGTCCTCAAACTCCAAAATAATTAACGAGTTGCCGTTTGACGAGGTACTTGTTACGTTTTTTATGCCTGCGACTGTACCTAAAGCACCTTCAAGTGGAATTGTAATTAAAGTTTCAATTTCTGACGGAGCTGTTCCTTTATAATCCGTCGAAACAATTGCTACTGGAATGTTCATGTTTGGCATCATGTCAAGGCGTAAGTTTGAAATTGACAAAAAGCCAAAGGCAACTGCTATTAAAATTACCATGAAGGTGGTAACAGGGCGTTTTACTGCAACTTTTGAAATACCCATGTGTTACTCCTCCTTTTCGGAAACAACGTTTACACTGTCACCGTCTGTTAAGTACGACTGTCCAACAACTACAACTTGCGAAGTGCTATCTATGCCTGATGTAACTTCAATCATTTCGCCGTTGTCTATACCTGTTGTTACATTTACTCTTTTTGCAATTCCATTATCGTTTACATAAACGTATTTAGACGTTTCGTCCGAAAGAACAACGTTTCTTGGAACAACAATTGCGTCGTCAGACGATTCGTTAACAAAACGAACTTCGGCAAACATACCTGCCTTTATAAGCCCTTGTTCGTTGCTAAGTTCAATTTTCACAGGGAACATGTTTGTTTGGTCAGCCGCTGGGCTAACTGTTTTAATTGTTCCAATAAAAGGTGTGTTACCTATAGATTTTATATAAACTTCTACTTTATCCGAAACATTCAATTTATTAATTATTATTTCAGAAACTTTAACATCAACGTTAACTGTGTTAGTGGTTACAATTTGAAAAGCTGGAGCTTGCGTAGAAGTAAATTCGCCGGCTTTAGCTGTTTTTGCACTTATAACACCGCTTATTGGTGCTTTTACACTTGCATCATTTAACGTTTCGTATGCAATTTGTAGCTGCACAGCAACAGAGTTTTCCGAAGCTTTTGCTTGGCTTACGCCAACGCCAGCTTTGTCGGCGTTTTCCCCAGAAATTTTAGAAACAGTGAGGTCGTAGCTTTCTTGTGCTTTCGACAACCCAAGTTCTGCTTGGCTGTAGGCAACTGTAGCTTGGTTTATTGCAAGCTCAGCTTGTTCCTTGCCAGATTTTGCTTGTGTGTAGCCTAGTTCTGCTTTGTCAAAGTCGCTTTTCGACAAAGCGCCTGCTTCAAAAAGTATTTTTGCGTTGTTAAATGAGTTCTCTGCATTTTCAAGCTGCTTTTTTGCATTTTCAAGAGTAACCTCTGCGTTTTTCAACCCAATTTCTGCACTTTCAAGTTGCTTTTTTGAATTATCAATAGAACCTTCAAGCTGCATAACCTGCGATTCGTACTGACCGCCTGTAGCTGAAACATAACCGCTTTGAGCTGCTCTAACGCCTAGTTGCGCCACATCAAGTTGGGTTTCAAGCTGTTTTATTTGGTTTCTTACGTCTGCTTCGTCAAGCCTAAATAAAATGTCGCCTTCGTTTACAACATCGCCAACATCAAAAAGTGTTTCGGAAACTTTGCCAGCCATTTTGCTAATAACATTAACCGATTCCGAAGGCGAAATACGCCCTGCATAAACTATTTCATCTTTAATTGATGTTTTTGAAACTGTCGTTACCTCAACTGGATAAACCTTTTTTTCTGTAGTTGTTTCAACTGCGTTGCTGGTGCAGCCCGCTACAAGAAATGCTGCAAGTATAATTGCTGTTGCTTTGTATTGCTGTTTCATTTTATTCCTCCCAAAAAACTAATTTGTTGTTAAGTTTTGAAAAACTTCATACATACATTCTAAGCCTTTGTGCATATTTTCTTTTGCTTCTTCGGTAAGTGTATCATATATTTTAATAAATACTTGATACAGTTTATCCATTGTTTGCTGCACAGAATATTCTCCTTTTTCTGTTATGTAAAAATAAATCTTGCGTGCGTCTTCACCATCTCTTGGACGTTCCTTTTTTAAATAGCCATACTCTGTCAGCGATTTAATGGCTGTAGACAGTGAGCTTTGGCTAACACCAAGAATATGAGAAAGTGTAGGTATTGCTGAATTATTAAAAAAATACAGGTTGCAAAGTATTCTAAACTGGTTATATGTTAAACTTTGGCATTTGTTGCCATTTCGGTTAAAAAAAGGTGAAAAATTAACCGAAGCCCAGTTTAAAGTGGAAATTATTGTTTCTAAAATTTCTACAGACAAAGGTTGGTATTTTTGCCCATAATTGACAAGGGGTTCTACTTCATCAGTAGTTAAAGACAGACTTTTCAAAAGTTTAAAACCCTTTTCAAACTCAGTTCGGTTTTTTGTGTCAAGCGAAAAGTAAAAATTGTCAATTTCAGATAAAATGAATGAAGTAAGGTCTTTTAACATTTCACTCCCTTTGTCTGTTAAACAAAAATAAACTTTTCGGCTGTCCTCATTTATTTGAGGATATTCCTTCTTTATTAATCCATGCGCTTCCATTCTTTTTATAATAGTTGAAAGGCTTCCAGTGGATTGACCTTGAGCCTTTGCAATTTCCGACAAAGTTTTTAACTTGCTGTAGCCTATTGCAAAAAGAATTGAATACTGACGTTGGCTAATGCTGCTTTCGTCAGTATCAGAGCATGAAGCTGAGCTTTTAAAAAACAATAAAATTTTATATGTAATAATGCTGTTTGCAAGCTGTATTATTAAACTTACAGAATCTTTGGGGCATTTTGCCATTAAACCACCTCTAAATTTGTCTATAAAAATTTATTTTTATCAAAATTGTATATATTCTAAAACACTAAACACACAACATAAAGTTTATAATTAAAGTAGAAATATTATTAAAAAATAGTTAGTGTTTTTAGAATTTAAGGTTTTAACTCTTTTTAATTTTGATAATGTTTGTTATAATAAACTAAACAATAAAATTTTTACATTCAAAATATTTTACACTCAAAATGTTTTACACTCAAAATGTTTTATAGTCAATATGTTTTACACTCAATATATTTTACACTCAATATGTTTTATAGTCAATATGTTTTACAATAAAAAAATAAAAAAACAATCAATAATTAATTATGGTATAATTAGCCTAAGTCTTGCTAAAAGTGTGCGATTATGCACATCTATATGAATTGAAAATAAATCACTAATTGTTTAAAGCACTGTTATATGACAACTATAAAACTTATATTATAATTACATAATTAATTCTTGATTTAGGGCGTGTTTGAAAAATAGCATTTATATAAATGAAGTTATTATAGGTTTTGCAAACACCCATTATAGTTATTTAACTTTAAAACTGGCTAGGGCGTGTTCCAACTACCGTTCAACGCCCATCTTTTGGCTGATTTTCCGCCATGCTTCGTTAAATTTTCTTGTAATACTTCTGTATTACTTCGAAAATTTGCCTCGTATGCCGAAAAATCAGCTCAATATCTGGGTATTTTAGATAGTGGGAACACGCCCTAATACGGTACAGCGAGCGTTTATACGAAAAAAACAATCGTATTATATCAATTCCACTTTTTAACGATATTGGTAGAGGGAAGCCAAACGCCTAGTAGGTTGACGTTTTGAACCACATAGTTATATGTCTATAAGATAGACAATGTCGATTAACAATGGAATTACTATAGGCTGAGTTTAAGTTATGTGATTATAAAGTTCATTATCATAAGAAGTTAAAATGAAAGGGTTTGAGAAGTATGCACACAAAAGCCATTACCGAACAAATTAGCGTTTTAATTGTAGACGATAACAAGGATTTATGCGAGTTTGTTACACAAAGTTTAGCAACAGGGGGCAGGTTTCAAGTTACAGGTGCAGCTCATGATGGCATAAGAGCACTTGAACTTCTTTCTATCTATGAACCAGAAGTGCTGCTCCTTGATATTGTTCTTCCATTTAGAGATGGTCTTTTTGTTTTGGAAGAAATAAAATCATTGAGGTTAAAAAACAAGCCAATTATTATTATGCTAACATCTGTTAGCAACGAGCATGTTATGCAAAGAGCAATTGATTTAGGAGCTGACTTTTTTATAATTAAACCATTTGACATTAATTCACTTTCAAAAAGAATTGAAGAAGTTTACTTTGACAAAAAGAAGAATACACAAGTTACATATAATTTAAGCAATGAACAGTCGCAAAAGAAAAACTTGAACAAAACAATAGAAGGATTTTTGCTGGAAAGTGGAATTAGTGTAAGCCTAAAAGGTAACGCTTATTTAAAAAGTGCAATTGTTTTTTGCTTGACGCATGAAGAAGCTTCTTTAGGGCTTACAAAGGTGGTTTACCCACAAGTAGCCAAAGAGTACAATACAGATGCGGCAAATGTAGAGCGTGCAATTAGACATGCAATACAATCGGCATGGGAAAAAGGACGTATTCAAAAATTTTTTAACGAAAATAAAATTAAAATGGTTGACGAAAAAAGACCTAAAAGCGGTGACTTCATTAAAATTGCAATTAGTTACATAAGTGACTAGTGGCTGCAAAATTTTTAAATGTTTTGTTTTACAAGTGTAATTGCCGAAGAAAAAAGAGTAAAGCCCATGTTGGACGAAAACAAAGAGCAAGTTACAAAATACTCTGACCAATGCTCAAAATATGCGTGAAATGCACAACAAGCTTGTAAGGGACATTCAAGCTTTAGAGTCCCGAAAATCTTCTGTCAAAGCTAAAGTTTCAATTGCTAAAACACAGGATAAAATGAACAAAATTACAAGCGCTATAGATTCAAGTTCATCATCTATGCTGGCGTTTGACAGAATGGAAGCTAAGGCAAGCAAAATGCTAGACGAAGCAAATGCAATGCCAGACTTAAATGAAAGGCCACGTGATAAGGTTGATGAACTAGAAGCTAAATATTCTGGAAATTCTTTTCAAGCTGTTGATGATGAACTGGCTGCACTTAAAGCTCAAATGGGATTGTAAATTTTATACTTTTAAAACCGCTTTATGTGATAATGCAGGGCGGTTTTTTGTTGCAATAATTAATAAAGTTTTGTGCATAATAGATACAGGAAAATTTTTATTCGCTATTTTGTTCTTTCTTAAAAAGCCAGAGGTTTAGCGAATTACTTCATTTTTGAATTCTATCTCCTTTAAACTTAATTGTTAATTAAAGTCAAAAATCAATGTTAAAAATTAAAGTCAAAAATATTTGCATAAAAATACTTCTATTGTCAAATAATAGATACAGTAAAATTTGTGCTGAATAATTTTTACATTATACTTTTTTTAAAATAACCTGCCTATATAGCAATTTGAGTATTTGTAGTCAACATTTTGCGATAAAAATGTCGAACGCTTCAACGATTTTTTATCAACGATTTTTTATCGCAAAATGTTGAACATCTTTATCAAATTGCGATAGTAATTCTGTAAATAATAATTTGCAACTATAGCAATTCCAGAAAGTAATGAGAAAAAAATGATAGAAGCAAATTGTGTTTCACGAACCTTTCAACGTGAAAATATGAAGTAGCTTATGCTTATATCGATTATTTAAGGATTGCTGTAGATAATTTGGTTATACGTTATTTAATGGAATTGCTCTTGTTTGCCAAAATTAGGCAAGTATAGCAATTTGAGTTTTTATAGTCACCAATTCATTTTGGGGCAAAAAATAATGCGATTCAACGATTTTTTGACGCAAAATGGTGAACATGTTTATTCAAATTGCCGTATCAGCGTTTGAGAATTTATAAATGAAAACGCTGCATTAACTTAGAAAACAACTTGAATTGACATATTAAGGAGGAGTTTCATTGAAGGCAACAGGCATTGTCAGAAGAATAGATGATTTGGGACGTGTAGTTATTCCCAAGGAAATAAGAAGAACTTTACGGATTAGAGAAGGTGACCCACTCGAAATCTTTACCGATAGAGAAGGCGAAATTATATTAAAAAAATATTCACCGATAGGTGAGCTTGGGGCATTTGCAAAAGAGTATGCAGAAAGCCTTTCGCAAAACTCGGGGCATATAACGTGTATTGTTGACAAAGACCAAATTATTGCTGTTTCAGGCGGAGCAAAAAAAGACTTTATGGAAAAGCACATTTCTGCCGCTCTGGAAAAGGCAATTGCGTCACGTACAACAATTTCTGCATCACGGAACGAGCAAGGGTTTATACCAATTCTTGAAGATGATGATGTAGAAAGTTATAAGCATGAATTTATTTCGCCAATTATTTCAGAAGGTGATGTTTTGGGTGCTGTTGTTTTTTTGTCTAACGACAAAAAGATGGGAGAAATTGAAGGTAAGCTTGCAACTACTGCTGCTGGGTTTTTGGGCAAGCAAATGGAGCAATAATTTTTATAAATTATCAGACAAAATAAAGTGTGTAAGCATTTGAAAACCCCCCGATTAATAATCGAGGGGTTTTATACACACCTTAATATTGTTTTATAAGGAAAAGTGGAGGGTCGCTACTTAATGATGACATAAGTTCTTCTGCTTCGGCATAAGTTTCAACCAAATTCATGTCCCAAGTATTTTCTGCTCTCAAATAATTACCCAAAAGCTTCTTGCCACTTTCAAATTCTAAATAAGCAAAGTCTACATTGCCAGAAACGAATGAAACTTCACCATCAGCTTCGCTTATAACATCAGTATTTTTCAAAATTTCAATAATGTTTGTAAAATCCTTTTGTATATACTTATTGTGGTAATACATACTGTAAGGCGGTAGCAACGCAATTGTAAAGTCAGCAAAGCTTTCCGTAATTATTTCTTTGTAGTTTTGAAGCTCCTCAAAGTCGGAAAGCTCAACAGACCATTTGCCGCTGTTGTTTACAACAACAAATTGCCTAATTTGGTCAGGGCTTCCTTTTGGCGAAACTACAGCAAATGCGTACTTGTCATTTGCCGACAAAAACCTGACGTCAACACCACTTGAAAGCTTTAAGTAGTCAACAATTGCTTTTTCAATTTTTTCAGACTTCTCGTTTGATTTTCCAAGCTTTACAATGTCGCCGTGGCGAACGTCGTAACTTTTAAGAAGCTTAGAAAGCTTTTCTCTTGTTAAAATGCCGCACTTTCCGCTTGAAGAAGCAATAGCAAAGCCGTCATGCGTTTCGTATGCGGCAAACAGCGAAAAAGCATCTTTGCTTATATGCTCCTTGTCAAGCTCATCAAATTGCATTAAGTCTTCTGTTTTTAAATAAAGAATAAGTACATCTTCATCGCCGTACTTTTCTTCCATTTCAGTCAGCTCTAAAAAATCAATTGTTTTTACATAAGAATCAGCAGGAACGTTAAACAAATAACCGTTTTGCGTAACAAAAACAATTGTGGGGCTGTATGTATCATAAAAATATTGGGCTGCTTCGGCAACGTTTGTAACCATACTCCATACATCATCTATAGGCATTTCAAAGTTAGGGTTTGCAGACGGAACTTCTAATGAAGCGTTTGAACTAATAACTTCTTCATTTACAGGAGCTCCTGTTGGTTTTTCTGTTTCATTAATTTCAGTTGGTTTTGTATTATTAGCTAATGATGTGGGCTGCTCGTTAAAAAAGCTTACAACATATTTGTCAGCATCAGTTGCAAAAAATGCTGCAACAGCTACAACAATAACAGTGACCGACAAAACAATTGCAAGCTTTTTACTTTCACTTTTGCTTACATCATGTCCGCAATTAATACACTTTTTGGCGTCTTCTGCAATGGCTGTTTTGCAGTTTTTACAAATCATTTTTATCCTCCGTTTTCAAACGGCTTTTGCCGCTTTGCTATAGTATACATTTTAGTTGGCTTATGTAGGTAAGTGCAGCTAAAAAGTGGAATTACTATAAGTTGATTTTGTATTATAACATTTATTTTAACAATTGTAAACTCCTGATTAGTGTGGTATAATACTATATAATAACAAACGCTTTTAAAACGAAATGGTTGCAGCACTAAGTGAAGTATTGTACAAAAAATTTGGGAGGGTCTTAAATGGACGCAAGAAATGAAATTATCCATATTGAGCAAGATAATACATTAAGTTTTGGTGAATATACAACAAAAGATAAAAAGAAGTTAGAAGTTGAAGTTGGCGGACATATTTATAAAATAAAAACGCATGACCAATTGACAAGGCTTGAAAAAAATGGGAATCTTCTTTTTGAAGCTGTTCCTGGTGTATTAGTTAAAAATTTTAATTTGAATGAGCATGAGCTTACATTTAATGCCGAAGGGTTTAGTGACACACAAATAACACTTGAGCTTGAACCAGAGTCAGAATATAAAATATATATTGATAATTCAAGTATTGGAAGCATGAAGTCTAACTTGTCTGGCAAAATAAACTTTAGCCTTGAGCTGAACGAAAAGGCTAAAGCTGTAAAAGTTGAAAAGGCTTAATTTATTATAGTTTATTAAGGTTTATAATTTGGTTTTTACCAAGCCTTGACATTTAAGGTGTCAAGGCTTGTATTCTTTAAAAGTGTATTAATGACAAAACAAATGGTGATATATCGATGGCAAAAGTTAAAACTGTTTTTATATGTGCATCATGCGGTTACAAGGCAACTAGGTGGCTAGGGCGCTGCCCCGACTGCCAAAGCTTTAACACAATGTCAGAGGAAGTTGTTTCGGCAAGCAGCGGAAACAGCAGTGCTTCAAAAACTGTGACGGTTTCTTCTCTTGCAACTCTAAATGAAATTCAAGCCGTTACATACGACAGAATACCAACAAATATTGCAGAGTTTGACAGAGTTTTAAGCGGTGGAATTGTAGAAGGCTCTTTAATTTTGTTAGGTGGTGAGCCTGGGGTTGGAAAGTCTACGCTTCTTTTGCAAATTTGTCAAAACGTGTGTTTAAGCGGTAATACAGTTCTTTATGTTTCGGGCGAGGAATCTGCAATGCAAATTAAGCTTCGTGCCGAAAGGCTTAACGTCACTTCAGAAAAGCTTTACATACTTTCGGAAACCAGCGCTGACATTATTGAGCAAACAATAAAAAAGCTTACCCCAAATTTAATTATAATTGACTCTATCCAAACTATGTTTTGTGAAGGGCTTGCAAGCTCGCCCGGAAGTGTTTCACAGGTTAGGGAATGTACAGGGCTTTTTATGAAGATTGCAAAAGGAATGAGTATACCAATAATAATTGTAGGGCACGTTACGAAGGAAGGGGCAATTGCTGGCCCTAAAATTTTAGAGCACATTGTTGACACAGTTTTATACTTTGAAGGCGAACGCAAGGAAATGTATAGAATTATTCGTGCTGTAAAAAATCGCTTTGGCTCGACAAACGAAATTGGTGTTTTTGAAATGCAGGAAGCAGGGCTTTCAGAAATTAAAAACCCCTCGGAATTTATGCTTTTTGGGCGGCCAATAAACGTTTCTGGTTCAATTGTAACGTGTGCAGTTGAAGGCACACGCCCAATTCTTGCAGAGGTACAAGCTTTGGTTACTCCAACAGGCTACGGCATGGCCAGGCGAATGGCAACAGGCGTTGACCTAAACCGTGTAACTATGCTTATTGCAGTTTTGGAAAAGAAATTAAAAATGGCTTTGGGCAACTACGACAGCTATGTAAACATTGCTGGAGGAATGAAAATAATAGAGCCCGCTCTTGATGCGGCTGTAGTTTCGGTAATTGCTTCAAGCTTTAAAAACAAAGCAATAGACCCTTACACAATGGTTTTTGGTGAGGTTGGGCTTGCTGGTGAAATTCGTGCTGTTACTATGCCACAAGCCAGAGTTTTGGAAGCCGAAAAGCTGGGCTTTAAACATTGCGTTTTGCCAAGCGCAAACATAAAAGGGCTTAAACGCCCTGAAAGCATGAGGGTTTTTGGCGTTGGAAACGTAGCAGAGCTTTTAGATTGTGTTATGGGGTGAAGTTTATGAATGAAATGTTTTGTATATTAGTTTCTGGTGTTCCAGCATCTGGTAAAACTAGGTTTGCTAGTTTTTTAAGCAAAAAGCTTGCTATGCCTATGATGTCTAAAGATATTATAAAGGAAAAGCTGTTTGACACTGTTGGGTTTAATTCTCGTGATGAAAAGGTTAAGCTTGGTGTTGGCAGTATGGAAATTTTATATTACTTTGCAGAGCAAATGATGTGCATTGGAAAGCCATTTATTTTGGAAAATAACTTTGAAAATGCTTCTGTAAAAGGAATTGAGGAGCTGTTAAACAAGTATAATTATACACCTGTTAACGTTTGTTTAACTGGAGATTTAGAAGCTATTTATGCTAGGTTTGCAGAGAGGGAAACTTCACCATTTAGGCACAGGGGTCATGTTGTTAACACTAATTACCCAGAGGTTGAGACTGAAAAACAACAAGTTCCTTGTGTTTCGTTTCACGACTTTGTAACTGGTGTTAAAGAAAGAGGAATGGCCGATTTTTGCATTGGTGATATAATAATAGATGTAGACGTAACAGATTTTAGCAGCATAAATTATGAATTAATAGTAAATGAGATTCAAGGAATTTTAAAGCATATTTGACTATGCACACAAGAGTAGGGGGAAAACATGCCTTTTCCAATGACACACCTCATAATTGCATATGAGGTTGCAGGCAAAACAGATGCCATAAAAAACAAAAGCGACTTTTTGCTTGGGTCAATAGCACCCGACTGTGTTCATTTTCGTGCCAATTATGACAGTGACATGAAAAAAGCTTCGCACCTTTGTGTTGGAGAACAAAAGTGGGGGAGAATTACAAACAACGACGAGTGGTTTGAAAATATAATGAAGTATTTGGACACAAGCAAAAATGCTGAAAATATAGACTTTGTATATGGTTACATAGCCCACATTTTGACAGATATGCAAAACAGTATTAAAATTTGGACACCGTTTAGGCTAAAAACTGAAAATGACATTAGCGTAGGCGTTTCAAGCCAAGACTTATTGGGGTTGTACCACAAGGAATTTTATGGTGTTGACTACGCTATGTATTTGAACTACAAAAATACTGAGGAAATTTGGGCTTTGCTTGAAAAGTCAAATAGCTATAGTTTGTATGAGGTTGCTCATAAAAAAGAAGTTGAGGAAATAAAAACCTCAATTCTTCATGAGCAGTTTAATAATAGAAGTGAAGAAGATATCTCAAAAAACATTTGGGTAACGTTGGATTGTTTTAACAAGTTTGTTGAGGACACAACAGAGTATTTGACAGAGCTTTTGTTTAGCCCAAAGTAACCTGACTAAAAGAAAATTCCCCTCGCCGCAACGAGGGGAACATAAACTTTAATATTCTAGGGGCGTTGGTAAATTATGGGTTAACAAAACACCACCTAAATTAAGTTTAACTTTTCAACTTCATCATCAATAACTTTTTTATCAATTCTTTCAAAAAGAATTTCTGGCTGGGGAATTTTATATCCGACTTCTACAAACTGCGGCTTCCACAATTCATAATTTAACTGTAGCCATTCGCAAATTTTAAAAGATGAAAATGGCAAAAACGGATTTAGCAAAACTGCAAGGTTTGCAACAATTTGTACGCAATTAAACAACGTGTTTTCACAAGCTTTTACATCAGAGTTTCTTGTATCCCAAGGTTTTTCACTGTCAAAATATTTGTTAGAATACCGAACAAACTCAAAAATTTCATCAAGTGCATCTTTAAAGCAGCCCTGTTCAATTTTGCTGGCGGCACTTTCGTATAATTCGGTAATCTTGTTTGAAATTTCATTGTTTAATGTTCCGCTTGGAACAAAGCCTTCAAAATATTTTGCAATAAAAGCCAAATTTCGGTTTGCAAAGTTTCCGTATGCTCCAAGCAACTCACCATTGTGGCTGTTTACAAACTCTCTCCACGAAAAATCAGTATCTCTTTTTTCTGGTCCGTTTGTAATTAAAAAATATCTAATTGAGTCTGGGTTATATTTATCTACAATGTCCTTTATCCAAATGGCATAATTTTGACTTGTCGATATTTTTTTGCCCTCAAGTGTCAAATATTCGCTAGATATTATTTCGTCTGGCAAGTGCCAGCTTTTTCCGTTTGCTAAAAGAAGAGCTGGAAGAATTATTGTGTGAAAAGGAATGTTATCCTTTCCGTGAACGTAGTAGTGCTTTGCGTTTTCGCCCCATAGCTCGTCAAAGCTTTCATGTCGGCTTTGGGTAGCGATGAAGCTCATTGATAAATAGCCAAGCACGTTTTCAGCCCAAATGTATATTTTTTTGTCTTCGTAACCAGCTTTTGGGACGTCAACTCCCCAGTCAAGCGCACGAGTAATTGCCCTGTCACGTAGCCCTTCATCTATATACCTATTTGAAAATGCAATCGCATTTTTGCGCCAGTTCAAGTGGGAATTAACAAACTCCTTTAAAGCATTTTCAAGCTTTGATATAGCAATGAACAAATGTGTAGTTTCTTTAAAGGTTGGTGGTTGCTGACAAATAGAGCATTTTGGTGCTAAAAGGTTTTCTGGTTCAAGCACGTTTCCGCAAAAATCACACTGGTCGCCACGAGCGTTTTGCCCGCAATTTGGGCAAGTACCAACAACAAACCTGTCTGCTAAAAATGTTTTACAGCTTTCACAATAAACTTGTGGTGTACTTTTTTCATAAATAAAGTCACTATTGTACATTTCTTTATGAAAAGTTTTTACAAATTCCTTATGTTCATCCGACGAAGTATAGCCGTAATAATCGTATGAAAAGCCAAGCTTTTGAAAGCATTGTACAAACTCTTTATGATAAATTTTGCTAATTTCCTGTGGTGTCTTTTTTTCCTGTTTTGCACGGATAGAAACAGGTGTTCCATGACAGTCGCTGCCAGAAACAAAATACACGTCGTCGCCTTTGCTGCGGTGATACCTTGCAAGTACATCACCAGGTAGTAGGGCGGCAATATGACCAATGTGCAGTGAACCATTTGCATATGGCCATGCACTTCCTATTAATATTTTCATTTTAAAACCTCATTTCTTTGGAATGGTATTATATCGCAATTTGAATATACAGTTCACCATTTTCGTCAAAAAATCGTTGAAGTGTTCAATATTTTTGCCGCAAAATGGATTGGTGACTATAAAAACCCAAATTTCTATATATAGCTTGAAAAATAAAAATAGCCCTCCTCTCCGAAAATAAATTTCGGGGACGAGAGCAAAGCTTCGTGTTACCACCCCAATTCGCCAACACCTCACAGTGAAGGCCTCATCAGCTACAGGCAAGAAATGATTAGCCGATAGCATATCACGATAACGGGTGCTTCCGTCGCAGCCTAGGCAAAAGCTTTGGTGCGCAGCTCCAAGACCATGTTCAACAAGCTTTGCTTTGCCCTTTCTCAGCTACAGGGTTCTCTGTAAAATTTCAGCTTGTTTACTCCTCTTTTCAACGCCTTTGGTGATTCAATTATAAATATTATATCATCAAATTAAGTTCTCGTCAAACTAAAGCAATTCCAGAAAATAACGATAGAAGCGAAGCGTTTTTTACGAACGATTCAACGTGAAAATATGCTGATGCTTATATTAATTATTTTCAGAATTGCTGTATGAATAAATATTTGCTTTGAATTAATAATAGATAAAAGGAGTTGATAACATGGCAAAAGATAGCCAAATAGACCCAAAAGAGGTACGCAGACAAAAAGCAAATGGTCAGCAAACTGTAGCAAGTGACGAGCCAGATAACGAGGGGCGAAACGCAAAGAAGCAGTCAAATAAACGAAATGATGTTTAAACTTATAAAGGGACGAGAATTTATCGCTCCCTTTAAACTTATTACTACATAGCTATACAACAAAATATTTTTTATAGATTTATTGTACCATTAATGTTAAAATGGTTTTGAAAATGATTTATGCTGGAGGCACTATGAACCCAAAAGAAATAATACAGTATTCCATAACAAACTTACCCGACACTGTGCTTGTTGAAAGCTGGGGCGAAATCGGAATTTTTTACAACCCACAGCAAAAGCTTAAACGTGGAATTTATGTTGCCACAATAAAGCAAAAAGATGGCGACAACGACAAAGCTTCAAACTTAAACAGAGAAGGTGTTTTTCGCTTAAACATTGGGCTAAGCAAAAAAACATTTAAAGAACTTTTTGGGGACATACCAAAACGTCCGCAGGCAGGTGGGGTAGTTGACATGAACTTCGACTTCACAGTTTTAGACGAAATAATTCCACACCCTGTTTATGCGTGGATGGGGTGGGTTAGTGTATTAAATCCGTCGGAAGAAACGTTTAAAAAGTGTAAGCCGCTTGTTTTAGAGGCGTATAAGCTTGCACACGAGAAGTTTAAGAAAAAGAAAGTTTAATAGGAGGGTATATGAAAAAGGCTTTTAAAATTATTACAGGTATTGTTTTTTGTGCGGCGGCAGCAACAGTAATTTTAAACTATTTACCAATTAATAGATTTGCAGGAGAAAACGTTTGGAAAAAGCAAAACAATCGTGTGCTTGTAATGGCACACGGCGGTGCAAAGCAATTAAACCCAGAAAACACTATGAAAGCGTTTAAACACGCTTTTGATTTAAATGTGGACGTGCTTGAAATGGACGTCATGCTTACAAAGGACAACATTTTGGTAACACACCATGGTGAAAACACTACAGGCAACATTCGTGAAATGTCAAACGGAGATGGGCTTGTTCACCAGCTTACATATGACGAGCTTCAGCAGTACAACTTTGGTTATAATTTTAAGGACTTAGACGGAAACTACCCGTACAGGGATTTGTCGCAAGACGAAGCTATTGCACTTGAAATTAACATTCCAAAGCTTGAAGATGTGTTTATAGAGTTTGGCGACAAAACTCTTTATAACATAGAAATAAAGGCAGACCTTGACGCACCAAGGCAGCCAGCAATTGATGAGCTTTACCGCTTAATTGAAAAGTACAACTTACAAGAAAATGTTTTGGTTGCAACGTTTTATGACGACATAAGCAAAGCATATACAGAAAAAGATGCAACCGTTGCAAAAGCAACAGCAAAGGGAGAAACCACAGACTTAGTAATAAAAAGCTTGCTCAAAATGTCGTTTTTGTTTTCGCCACAAAATGCAGCAGCTATTGAAGTTCCTGTAAAGGAAAAGGCTCCAGTTCTTGGTGAGCTTGACCTAACAAGCAAAGGAATAATTAAGCAGGTGCATGGAAGGAACATGGCTGTTCATTACTGGACAATTAACGATCCAGAAACAATGCGGCTTTTAATTAAAAATGGTGCAGATGGAATTATTACGGACAGACCAGACGTTTTGCTTGAAGTTTTAAAGGAATTTGAATAAAAAACTTCCCTCACGAAAAGTGAAGTGAACCCAAACAATCGGACAGAGAAAAAACACCCTATCGAAGAATATCTCAAAATTACGCAGACTGACATCGTTTTTCGAACGGTGTCAGTTTTGTTTTTAACTGAATGCGTTCATGCTGAATGCGTTCGTGGTTGTAGAAGAAGATGTATACATCAAGGTACGTGCCTCGTCAAAGGTTTCTAATTTTTGGCGATAAATACACTCTGATTTCAAAATGCCAAAGAAAATTTCAGCCAAAGCATTATCATAGCAATTTCCACGCCTTGACATAGATGGCGTAATGCCGTATTCTTTAGTTAGGTTGAAATACCCATGTAAGGTGTACTGAAACCCCTTATAGCTATGGAGCTGTAACTCTGTAGCGATATTTTCTTTTTTAACTGAATCTTTTATGGTGTTTAAAACAAGATTTACCGTCTTTTTGAGGCAGAATATCTATCCGTGTAAATGGCAATAATCTCCATATAAAAAGATGGAGGTAATGAAGATGAAAACATCAAAAAACATTCTTACGGACAATGAACTGGAACTTGTAAGCCTGCTAACGCAGGATTGTCAAACTACAAGAGATATTCAGTCAAAGCTAAAGCGCCTTTTTGCTGGAACAATCGAGCAAATGCTTGAAGTTGAAATGGACGAACATTTAGGATACGAAAAGCACAGTGAAGAAGGCAAAAACAGCGGGAACAGCCGCAATGGCTACAATCACAAAACCAATCCAATATTAGTGATTACGGCGAAACAGAAATAGCTGTACCTCGTGACCGAAACGAAATATTTGAGCCGAAAGTGTTGGAAAAACGCCAAACCATAACCGATGAAATTGAGCAAAAGATAATGGCGATGTACGCTAAGGGTATGAGTCAGAGGGATATAGAAGACCATCTGCGTGAGATTTACGGAGCAGAAATTCCACAAACTCTTATTTCTAAAAATAAAATTTTACCGGAAGTAAATGAATGGCAAAATCGTCCGTTGGAAAATATTTATCCAATCATACATTTTGATGGAATTGTGTTTAAAAGCCGCAAAGACAGCCAAATTATTAACAAATGTGTTTACTCTGTTCTGGGCATTGATATGAACGGCAAATAGATATTCTGCGCATTTGGGCTGGTCGTGCCAAAAAAAGTGCGGCACTGCTCGCCTATGCAACCTAGATAAGCGAAAATGAGGGTGCTTCATTTTATACTTCTATCTGTTCCGGCCTTAAAAAACGTGGAGTTTCTGATGTTTTAATAACTTGCCACGACAACTTAAAAGGGCTTAGCGAAGCCATAAATGCAGTTTATCCGAAAACCAAGCAGTAATCAGTACATGCTAACGCTTCAAGTGGCAGTACAAGCTTTAACGCCGCAAAAGGCATTGAAACATATGTACATACCAACAATGCGAATCAAGAGTTAAAAATCCCAATGATAAGAAGCAAGCAAAAAGCCAAC
>CAZBLK010000014.1:0-70438 GCA_964492715.1 uncultured Defluviitaleaceae bacterium
TGTATAATATTTCCTACATTATATTGTAAGACTTCTTAAATAAAAAGTCAACAAAGTCGTCAACCTTACAAGGAAATTTAGTTTGCTCCAGTTATTTACATAAATAATTCAAATATTATCACGTTTTAAAATATTTATTAATTGAACTATTAATTTAAAAAACCATTATACTGGATAAATCTAATAAATGCCTTTGGCAGTATTCGTTATAAGCCTTCACAAATTCATCTGTGTAATAATATATTCGTATTAATAACTCTTGCATAAAACTACCCCTCCTGCTTTTGTTTTTTGAGTAAAAATATTTTAGTACATTTTGGGGTAGTTTTTTTATTTTTTTGTCGAACTCACGTTTGTTAGTTACCCGTAAAAAACCAGAGCTTTTTTATATAAACTTATACAACAAAAACCCCGACAAATCAACATTTGTCGGGGTTTTAAAAATATCAAAATTATCTCTTTGAGAATTGAGGAGCACGTCTTGCACCCTTCAAGCCGTACTTCTTTCTTTCCTTCATACGAGGGTCACGAGTTAAGAAGCCTGCCTTCTTTAAAACAGGGCGCATGTCTGCGTCTGCTTCAAGAAGCGCACGAGAAATGCCGTGTCTAATTGCACCAGCTTGGCCAGTGAAGCCGCCGCCGAAAACGTTTACTAAAACGTCAAACTTTCCAACTGTGCCAGTAAGCTCAAGTGGTTGTCTAATAATAAGCTTGAGTGTGTCAAGCCCAAAATATTCATCAATATTTCTTTTGTTAACAGTAATTTTGCCGTTACCAGGAACCAAGTAAACTCTTGCAACAGAGCTTTTTCTTCTGCCTGTACCGTAATACCTTACCTCTGCCATAATATCCTCCTTACCGAATACAATACTAATTAATTTCGCTAATGTGCAAAAAGATTAATATTTAATTTCCAAAAGCTCGGGCTTTTGTGCAGCGTGTTGATGTTCAGCACCGCTGTAAACATGAAGCTTTTTAAGCTGATTGTGACCCAAAGTATTTTTGGGGAGCATACCACGAACGGCAAGCTTTATAATGTCCTCTGGCTTCTTTTCCATCATTTGACGAAGCGTAGCTTCTTTAAGGCCAGATACATAACCTGAATGTTTTCTGTAAACCTTTTGATCAAGCTTCTTGCCTGTAAATTTAACCTTATCAGCATTAATTACAACCACGTAGTCGCCTGTGTCTACATAAGGCGTGAAAATTGGCTTGTTTTTACCACGCAATACTCTGGCTATTTCTGATGCCAAACGACCAAGAGTATGGTCAGCAGCGTCTACAACATACCATTTTCTGTCAATATCTGCTTGCTTAACGATATATGTTGACCTCATTTAATTACCTCCCGAAACAAGTTTCAAAACTCTTTTCTTCTTTAACGTTACTTTTATTGTCTATACGTTCAAAACCCGGGGCTAACGGATTTCAAAGTGGCTAAAAATATTATAAAACTGGTTTATTATATCAGCATGTGACAATCTTGTCAATTATTTTTAAAAATTACAACCGGAAAATTTAAGTTAATTACTTTGTTCCAAAAATTCTGTCTCCGGCGTCACCAAGCCCAGGTACAATGTACCCATGGTCGTTAAGTTTTTCATCTATAGCAGCGCAGAAAATTTCAACGTCTGGTTGTTTACTAGTTACATATTCAATGCTTTCAGGTGAAGCTATAATGCACATCAGCTTAATGTTTTCAACGCCCTTTTCCTTCAAAAACTCCATTGCAGCAACAGCAGTTCCGCCTGTTGCAAGCATAGGGTCAAGAAGAAGCACGTCACGCTCTACAATGTCAGAAGGAAGCTTGCAGTAATATTCAACCGGCTTCAAAGTTTCTGGGTCACGGTAAAGCCCAATGTGCCCAACCTTTGCCGACGGAATAAGGTTTAAAACACCGTCAACCATTCCAAGCCCTGCACGAAGAATTGGGCAAATGGCAAGCTTTTTGCCTGCAATTACCTTTGACTTTGCAATTGCAATTGGCGTTTCTACCTCAATTTCTTCAAGCGGCAAATCTTTTGTTACTTCGTACCCAAGAAGCATTGAAATTTCGCTTATTGCTTCACGAAATTCTTTTACACCCGTGTTTTTGTCACGGATAAGTGTCAGCTTGTGCTGAATTAATGGGTGGTTTACTAAGTTTACTTTTGACATTTCTTTTTCCTCCTATGTTTTAAAAAAAGTTTAATATAGAATAATCAAGTTTAACAAAATTACATACAATTAGCTTTTGTGTTTTGCCACAAAAGCTAATTGTAATAAGCTATAAAGTTTTAGCTAGGGTCGCTAATAACAGGCTCAACAACTGATGGTGCAACAGTTGCTGGCGGCATAGTTGGAGCGTTTGGTGCACTTGTAGCCCTTGGTGTATACTCTGGAACGACAATTGGTGTTGGCGTAGGAGTAGGCGGCATAGTCGGCGGTGAATAAGTTGGCATTGCTGTGCCGTTTACACCTGGTAAAGCTGGAGGCTCTGTTTGCGCCGACGACGGTGTTTGGTTAGGCTCAGGCGTTCTAATTTGAAGCTGCCCATTTTCGTCAACATAAAACATGTCGTCAATTATTATATCATCAAGCGAGCCTGGTTCTTCTGGTGTAGAAAAAGGCCCATGTGCGTTACAAACTTCACCGCTTCCGTCATACGTAACAATATAAGGTCTGTCTTCGGTTACGTCGTCAATTACCCCAGGTTTTACCATTCCAACAGAAGTTGCAAGCAACTCTGGAGGGCAAAATTCATTTGCAATCATGTTAGTTGAAGTATCAATTGATGTTGAAACGTGTACGTCGCAACTTTCAGTTGGTTGAGTCCCAGCTACAAAAAGCTCTGATTTAACCATGCTTCCACGAGGGTCGCTGTCACAAAGCCCCGAAACAGCTAAAAGCCCCGACTTTTTGCAAACAGAAGCCGAAGTTATTCCTTCTGGTTTTTCAAAGTCTTTCGTTTTAAGCCCTGCGTGTATTTTCTCCATAATAGTACGCCAAACGGTAAGGTGAGGGCTGTCATTAGCCTTAATTGGTTTAGGCTGGTCGAAGCCCAAATAAATTCCAGCAGTATAGTAAGGTGTGTAGCCAACAAACATTAAGTCTTTGTCGTCTGTTGTTGTGCCTGTTTTTCCTGCAACAGGCATTTTAACTTCTTTAAACCTTGCTCTGCCGCCTGTGCCTCTGGTAATTACGTCTTTCATCATGTCTGTAAGCAAGTACGCCGTTTGCTTTTTAAGCACTTGGCGTGGCTCTGGGCTGTTTTCAAGAATCGGCTTTCCGTCATGGTCAAGCACTTGCGTATAAAACGTAGGCTTTATATATTCGCCTTGGTTTGCAATTGCAGCAAAAGCTGCTGTTATTTCAAGCTGTGTAACGCCATTCGTTATGCCGCCCAAAGCAAGAGCAGCAGGCCCTTTATCGTTCTTACTTCCGCTAGCAACAAGCGTACTTAAACCAAAGTTTTCAAGGTAGTTATAGCTTGGTTCTATGCCCGTGTTCATAATGTTTTTAACAGCTAAAATGTTCATTGAGTTTATTATACCATCACGCACAGTTGTATTTCCCAAGAACCTGCTGTTCCAGTTTTTTGGTGTATAGTTATCATACTGCTCAAAGGTAACAGGTGCGTCGTCATAAACAGTTGCAGGCGTAATTAGCCCAAGGTCAAGTGCAGGGGCATACGAAGCCAAAATTTTAAAAACAGAGCCTGGCTGCCTAACAGAAGCAGTAGCACGGTTAAGCGTTTTGTTTGCAAGCTTAGGGCCACGGCCACCAGTTAGTGCTTTAACTTGCCCTGTGTATTGGTCGATAATAACCATTGCAGATTGCGGCTGCAAAACAGGCATAAAGCTTTCCCTTGTAACTACGTCGTTTGAGCCTACATTCTCGTTTTTAATTGTGTTTATAAACTCCTCAACTTCTTCTTCAGTTGATAGCGTTTCTATTCCTTCAAAGCGTTGTTCTTTGCCTGTTATAGTGTTTTTGGTAGAAAAGTCGTAATGCAAGTCAATTTCAAATATTTTTTCTGGGAAAAGCGTGTTATCAAGGTAAGCTTCGTCCATAATTTTTTGCATGTCTTGGTCTTGGGTAACAAAAATTTGCAGCCCTTTGTTGTAAAGCCAGTTTGAAGCTTCTTGCGTACTAACTGTGTATTTGTCTTGCAAGTCCTTTAAAATTTGTTGGCTTGTGTAGTCAACAAAATAGCTGTGGAAGGAGGTGCGTTCTTCCGTAACTCTTTCATTTTGGCTTATGCGTGTGTAAACGTCATCTTTCAAAGCCTCATCGTATTCTCTTTGAGTAATCATTTCAAGCTCAAGCATTTTGTCAAGAATTTTCTTGCGGCGTGCGTTGTTGTTGTCTGGGTTTACTATTGGGTTGTACCTGCCAGGGGAATTCGTTATGCCTGCAATTACTGTACTTTCAGAAAGCGTAAGCTCTGAAACGTCTTTGTCAAAGTAATAATTTGCAGCAGTTTGAACACCGTTTATGTTGTAGTGCAAACCTATAATGTTTAAGTAAACTTCAAGAATATGTTTTTTTGCCGCCTCTTTTGAGCCAAGCTTTTCTATTAAATCTTTTTCATAGTTTACAGCAAGATACTGCTCTTGAAGCTTTGTTTCAAGTGTATTGCTAATTATTCCACGGCTGTTTTTAATTACCTGTTGTGTAATTGTGCTTGCGCCCTCGTTTCTATCAGGGTCTGTTAAATTGACGTAAAGCGCACGGAACATGCCCCTTATGTCGATGCCGTCATGGGCATAAAACCTTTCGTCTTCAATTGCAACTAAGGCGTTCTGAAGGTGCTTAGGAACTTTGTCAATCGTTACATATTCTCGGTTTTCAGCAGCTTCAAGCCTGTCAATTTCTTCGCCAGTTTTTGCATCGTAAAAAATGGTTGTAAAAATGTTTGGTGTAATTGCAAATGAGTCATCAATTTTGTCAACATTTTTAATTATGCCAAAGTATGCGCCGACAACGCCGCCGGCAAGTGCAAAACCAAAAACCAAAACTACCGCAAGCAAAATTCTAAACGTAAGAATAAGCCCCTTGTTTTTTACTTTAACAGCGTCAGATTGTTCGGCTTTGCGCCTTTTTTTGTTTTTATGTTCAGAGAAGTCGTTTTCCAAGCTAATGCCTCCTTGTGTTACATCATTACAATGTTAATGTAGCAATTCAGTTTTTAACCCACATTGTATAAACGTTTGGCTTCCTTTGCCAGTATCTTTAAAAAGTGGAATTGCTGCAACTAAAATTGTATCATAAATTTAGCCAAAAATATATATTAAATTGTAGTTAAAGCAATCTATTAATAATTAAATGAAATTTCAAATTGCTACATTTGGTTAAACCAATATATTTTATCATATAAAAACAATAAAATAAAGTGCTTTATAGTAAGTTTACAAAATTTATACATTATAATTTAAAATGGACAAAACACGTCTGGATTTAATATTACAATTATGTAAAATAATGTAATTGATATATTAATTATATTTTTGGAGAAAAATAAATTCATTACACATAAATTAGCTTGCACGATTCCTTTTGTGTGTAATTGTTACTTATTTAATTAGTAATGGATTTTTTGATAAATCTTTGACATAATTGTATAATTTTCAAATATTGACTTATAAATTGGTTTATTGTACACTGATTTAATGGTGCGTTTGATAATTACGAATTTTAGGGTAACTCGTAATGTAAAATGTTTGCTCAGTGTTATGATATTTGTGTTAAATATCTGTCTTTTGATTTTTATTTGCGGTTAATTCCGCACACATAGGGCGTAGTTTAAATCTTTTGCAAATTAAAACTTTTAAATACACGCCATAATACAGCAATTTTGCTTTTTGACAGTGTGGGCATATATAGTCATATAACTTCAAAATCAGCCTAATATTACGGCTCGTTTTCCAATTTTAAAGTTAAATGACTACAGCAATTTCTAAATATAGTTTATATATTGGAGTTGCTCTAGCTTAAAACAAATGCCCAATTTTTTGTTGCCATTAACCCATGTCAATGTAAGTTAAGAAGAAATTGCTATAAGTTTATTATCTGCTTGGAGAGTGAAGAATTTGCTTAAAAATATGAAAATTGGCACAAGGCTTAGCTTAGGTTTTGCTATTTTAACAATTTTGCTTGTAGTAATTGCTGCCTTTGGAATACTTAACGTGGCAAGTATTAACCACATAGTTACAGACTATGCCGACCACCTTTTGCCGAAAAATGATGCAATTTGGTCTATTAGGCGCAACATAATTTCAGCCGAAAGGTATATGTACATTGCCGCTTCTTCAGACAGCAACGAATTAATAACAGCTAACTTAAACCATGCTGATGAAGAAATAAAAAAGGCGTATGATGCCATTGCAAACATTGAGTTAACATCAAAAGAAGAAGAAGAAGATTTTAAAGGCTTTTTGACTGCGCTTGACCACTCTGAGGTTATTCGTAAAAGAACTGTAGAAAACATAAAATCTAACTACGGCTCAGATGCTCTTTATGAGTTAAACCATGAGTACAGCCCAGTTTTTGCAAAAGCAGCAAACCACTTGCTAGAAATTTCAGAAAAGCAGCGGGCTTATGCGGAAACGCAAAAGGAAGAAGCTAGTAAAATTAAAAAATTAGCTTTTGATTCAATTTTTTTCATTGCTTTATTTTGCGTAATTTTTGCAATTGTTATTTCAATTTTAATTTCAAACAGCATTTCTAAACCTTTAAAGCAAATTATTCAAATGGCAAACGGTTTGTCTAAAGGTAAATTGAATTTTAACCTTTCGGTAACCTCGAAAGACGAAATTGGAGTGCTTGCAGTTTCATTTATTGCCGTTAGGGACTCTATACGTTTAATTGCCGACAGCATAGAAAAAATGGCAAACGCATTTAGGGTTGGTGAAATTGATGCACGTATAGATGCTACACGCTTTGAAGGTGAGTACGAAGTTGTTGTAAATTCAATAAATGAAACTGTTAATGACATTTTGCTTGACATGGAAGAAGTTGTTTCTTCTTTTAGTGAACTTGGCGGCGGCAACTTTAACGCAGATTTAAAAGTGATGCCTGGCAAAAAAGCCAACTTTAACAAAAAGTTTGAACGCTCAAAAGGCAACCTAAAGTCTATTATAGAAGAAATTGAAAACTTGATTAAAGCTGCAATTGACGGGCAGCTAAACAGGCAAATTGACACCACGCTCTACAAAGCAGACTGGAAGCTACTTTCTTCTAAGCTTAATGAACTTATGAGCGCAATTAAAAACCCAATTGACGAGTCAAACAAAGTTTTAGACGAATTGTCGCAAGGTAATTTTAATGTTGCTGTAAGAAAAGATTTTAAAGGTAGCTTTGGGCACATGATGAAATCATTTGACAGAATGGTTGTTACCACACGCTCTTATATTGAAGAAATTTCGCAAACACTTTTAAGAATTGCAGACGGCAACCTTACGCAAGGAATTAGCCGTGACTACATTGGTAATTACGAGGAAATTAAAGAATCTATAAACCATATAGTTGCAAACCTTAATGCTACAATTAAAAGCATTAAAAATTCTGCCGACAATGTGCATTTTGGTGCTTCACAAGTTTCACATACATCGTTTAGTCTTGCTGACGGTGCTTCGGAACAGGCACAGTCGGTTGAAGCCCTTAACGAGTCTATGAATTTAATTAACGACTGCATACAAAACACTGCTCAAAAGGCAAAAAATGCAGAAGATTATTCTATGAAGTCAAAGGAAAGTGCTTTGGCTGGCAACCGGGAAATGCAGCTTATGCTTGAATCTATGGAAGGCATTAGAGAATCGACACAAAACATTTCTAAGATAATGAAAGTTATTGATGACATTGCATTCCAAACAAGCCTTCTTGCGCTTAACGCTTCTGTTGAAGCTGCTAGAGCGGGCGAAAAAGGCAAAGGTTTTGCCGTAGTTGCCGAGGAAGTAAGGGCGCTTGCAAGCAAAAGCCAAGAAGCCGCTCAAGAAACTGCTGCATACATTGAAGACAGCATAAGCAAAGTAAACAAAAGCTCAGATATTACAACAACTACTGCCCAAGCTTTGGATAAAATTGTTGAAGATGTTGAAAACGTTGCTGCCTTGATAAGTGAAATTGGTGTTGCGACAAGCGAGCAAACAGAGCTTATGGGCAACATAAACAGCGGCGTAAAAAGTATTTCGGACGTTGTTACTACAATTTCGTCTGCTTCAGAGGAAACTGCTGCTTCGGCAGAGGAGCTTTCTAGCCAGTCGCAAATCTTAACGGATATGGTAGCACAGTTTAGTATTTAATATGACTATTACTGTATTCTAAATGTAAAGGGGCTATAATATTTTTAGTAAGCTTTCTAAAAATATTATAGCCCCTTTATAAACATTTTTAAATTTTCCATTCTAAAAGCTTCCCAAGAAACTTGTTCAACTCGTCAGTTTTTGGGTGAGAAAAAACGTCCTCACTGTCGCCGTATTCCATAAGCTGCCCATTGCAAAGAAAAGCAACTTTTTCACAAGCGTGCCTTGCAAAGCCCATTTCGTGAGTAACAATTATAAAGTTCATGCCTTCGTTCTTCAACTCGTTTACCATGTCCAAAACTTCTGTCGTATACTCTGGGTCAAGCGCACTTGTTGGCTCGTCCAAAAGAAGAATTTTGGGTTTTGGCGCAACAGCCCTTGCAATTGCAATGCGCTGTTGCTGGCCTCCAGAAAGCTCTGCTGGTCTTTTAGCCGAATCGTTTATTAGTCCAAACCGTGACAAAAGCTCTGTCGCACGTTCCTCGGCGTGTTCCTTGGAATATCCGTGCACTTTTACAAGCGGAATAGTAATGTTTTGCATAGCAGTAAGGTGACGGAAAAGCCCTCCCTGCTGAAAAACAAACCCAATTCTCCGCCGATACCCAGTGAGCATTTTTTCGTCAGGAACAAGCTCCTCGTTGTCAACAAAAACTTTTCCTTCTGTAGGTGTAAGCAACCCACCAATTATACGCAAAAGCGTAGATTTTCCATCTCCAGAAGGCCCAATAATTGCAAGCGTTCTTATATTGTCATAAAAGTTTATTCCTTTTAAAATTTCTACACCTGTGTCAAACCTTTTACGTAGTTCTCTGATTTCAATTTTCATAAACAAACCTCCTTTCTAGCCATTCGCTGACAAAAGAAATTGGAAGTGTGAGGCAAAGGTATAAAACACCCAAAAAAGCGTAACATTCAAAAAGCAAGAAGTTTGTTGCGCTAATTTCACGCATAGATTGCGTAAGCTCTATTACTGCAATTACGGAAAGCAGAGACGAGTCTTTAATTATTGAAGCAAACTGCCCTGTAAGTGCAGGAAGTGTTCTTGCAACAAGCTGTGGAATAATTACGTTTACAATTGTTTGCTTTTTTGTAAATCCAACAGCTTTTGCCGCTTCAAGCTGAGACTTGTCAATTGAAATTAAGCTTCCACGGATAATTTCAGAAATATACGCACCTTCAAAAATTGAAAGAATTAAAACACCAGCTATTAAACGGTTTTCAATGCCGAAGGCTGTTCCGACTATGTAAAAGAAAAGGTAAATTTGCATTAAAAGCGGCGTTCCACGAATAAACTTTACATAAAGGCTTGAAAAATATTGTAAAAGTATAATCTTTGAACTTCTTCCTATTGCGGCGAAAACACCAATTATTAAGCTTACGGCAAGGCTTGAAATGCTTATCAGAACTGTTAACAAAAAAGCTTCCCCTATTCTTTCTTTAAGCCCAAGCTCACTTAAAAAAGAAAAATTAAACATTACACCAACACGAGAAAGTGTAACCCAAAAAAAAGCTGTTATTAAAACGCATAAAAGCAGCAGGTTTACTGCCGCTTTTAGCGGGTTATACTTTTCATTTGGTTTTAAAACAAAAAAGTTCATTATAACCTCCTTACTATATATTCGGCACTAAACATTGTAATATTTTATTCAGTTTAGTGCCGAATATTTTCCGATGTTTATAGTGGGTGTTAATGTTTCATTTTGTGAAACATTAACACCACCTATATAACTACATTCCCTAATCTAAATCAAAAAACCATTTAAACCCAAAGCTGTCAAACGCCGCCTTTTCTTCTTTAAGGTGCTTTTCTGTAAGTTCATCAAAGCCGCCTTCTTTTTTGTATTTGTCGATAAACTCGTTCAGTTTGTTTAAAAGCTCGGTATCACCTTTTTTAACAGCCGCCCCCCAAAACTCAACGTTTTGGAATGGAATAAAAATTGCTGTTGTTGTGTCAGCATTTTTTTGGTTATTTCTATAAATTGTAAGCTGGTCGTAAATAAAGCCGTCTGCTTTGCCTTGTGAAACTTCGGTTACACAAGCACTTTCGTCAGCAAGTGTAATTATTTCGGCATTTTTAAGGTTTTCAGTAGCGTAGATGTGCCCTGTTGAGCCAAGCTTTACTGCAACCTTTTTTCCGGCTTGGTTAAGGTCGTCAACTGTGTTTATTCCAGAACCTTTGTTTGCAAGAATTGCAAGCAGCGAGTTTGCATAAGGCTTTGAAAAATCTACACTTTCTGCACGCTTTTCAGTAATTGTCATTGACGAAACAATCATGTTTGCTTTGCCTGTTTGAAGCGACGGTATAAGCCCGTCCCATGCCGTGTTTTCAATTACTACTTCTTTGCCTATGTATTCACCAAAAGCTTTTGCAAAGTCTACGCTTACACCGTATGGGTTGCTGTCTTTGTCCTTTGCTTCAAATGGCGGATAAGCAAGCTCCATTGCAACAACAAGCTTTTCCTGCGGCTGTTCTTTTGAACAACCAGACAGCAAAACTACCATGCTTAAAGTAATCAAAATGTATGTAGCTAATAATTTAATTTTGTTCATTGTGTCCTCCTTTTTTAGCTATAGCTTGTACAATCAAGTAGTTTCAGCAAGTTCACTTTTTATCATTATAACAGTTCCAAAAAGTAACGATAAAGCTTAACATCAATTGCCTTCGGAATTGCTTAAACAAATAAAAACGAAATTACTGTAGTTATTATATCACCTTTTATGATATTTGGAAAGAATATTGTACAAATAATTAAGGAAATATATGAAAAAAAATTTGTCCCAAAAATTATGGTATATCCATATACGAATTGTAAATTTTATGATACCATTGACTGGAATAATAGAGAACTGGAATAATAGAGAACTGCCACAATGGAGAAGAGAAAAAATTCATAAGTTACTATTATATAGAAGGAGTTAAGAAAATGCTAGAACTTATAAAACCAAAAAAGCTTAAAAAAGGTGACAAGGTTGCGACAGTAAGCCTTTCATGGGGCGGTGCTGGTGATGCAGACCTTTTATGGCGTTACAATGTTGGGAAAATGAGGCTTCAAGAGGAGTTTGGGCTTGTAGTTGTGGAAATGGAAAACACTCTTAAAGGCACACAGTTTGTTTACGAAAACCCAAAAAAGCGTGCAGAAGATTTAATGAACGCCTTTAAAGACCCAGAAATTAAAGCAATTTTTTGTTGCATAGGTGGCGACGACAGCATTAGAATGTTGCCGTACATCGACTTTGAAGTAATTCGCAAAAACCCAAAAATATTCATTGGCTACTCGGACACAACAACTTCACATTTAATGTGCTTGAAAGCTGGAATATCAAGTTTTTACGGTGTTTCTGTTCTTGCAGAGCTTGCAGAAAACGTTGAAATTTTTGAGTATACAAAAACACATTTGAAAAAAGCATTGTTTGAAACACAACCTCTTGGCGAAATAAAGCCAGCGGAAGAATGGACAGGCGAACTGCTTGAATGGAACGAAGAAAATTCTGGCAAAAGAAAAACAATGCAAAAAAACAGAGACTACGAGGTTTTGCAGGGCAAAGGTGTTATACAAGGGCGACTTATTGGCGGCTGTATAGAAGTTCTTGAAATGGCAAAAGGTACTCCCCTTTTCCCAGAGCTTGAAAAGTTTAAAGGTTCAATACTCTTTTTTGAAACTTCAGAGGACACACCAGACCCAGCCTATTTGAAAATATGGCTTCGCAATTATGGCAGCATAGGTATACTTAACGCTGTCAATGGAATAATTCTTGGAAAGCCGTATCAAGGCAAGTTTTACGAGGAATATAAACAAGCAATACTAAAAATATTAAAAGAGCTTAACCTTACGAGCCTTCCAGTAATGTACAACATGACATTTGGACACAACCAACCTATGTGCGTACTTCCATACGGTGCTTTGGCTGAAATTGATTGTGAAAACGCCAAGTTTTCAATTTTGGAATCGGCTGTTGTTTAGCTTTGTATGCTTTTTCCTCCAAAATAAAAAAGAATATAGCAACAAATGTTATGCAACTATCGTAAATATATATGAGATGTTTTACATTTATTAGTAAAATTCAACAAACTACACTGGAGGAAAGTAATGATACTCGAAAGAAAAGCAAAAATAAAAATAGACGACTTTAAGTTTGGGGCGCACCTTTTAAACAAACCTAACGATGCAATGGTGCAAACTATTAAAAGCCTAATAAAGCTACAGCAAGTTTACAATGCAGCAATAAGAGAAGTAAGCACCAAGCTTGAAGTTTTGGACGACGAATTTCACGTAAAATATTCACACACTCCGATACACCACATGGAAAGCAGGCTAAAACAGCCGCAAAGCATTATGGAAAAGCTTCACAGGCAAGGCTACGAAGCAAGCATAGAGCTAGCAACAGAGCATTTAACAGACATTGCAGGTATTCGTGTAATTTGCCACTACATTAACGACGTTTACAAAATTGCAGAACTTTTACTGCGCCAAGATGACGTTACATTAATTAAACAAACGGACTACATAAAAGCGCCAAAGCCAAACGGATATCGAAGCTTGCATGTAGTTGTGTCTGTGCCTGTGTTTTTGTCGGACGAAACTAAGCGTGTACCTGTAGAAGTTCAAATTCGCACTATAGCAATGGACTTTTGGGCAAGCCTTGAACACCAGCTAAAATATAAATCCGATTCCGATGTTAAAGAAGACTTGCAAAAAGAGCTTTTAGAATGTGCTGAAAATATTGCATCAGTTGATTTAAAAATGCAAAGCATTTATGCAAGGTTAAACAAAAATGATGAAATGGCATGGAGGTAGCTTTTGTGAAAAACAAATCACTAGAGCATTTGCTTGACAAAAAAATAATTAAATATTTGTTTGTTATTACGGGGCTCGTACTTTTTGTAATGTACTTTTCTTACGTTTTAATGACAGCGGCAAGCCTGTGGAAAATTACTAGGCCACTTGTTATTGGTTTTGTAATAGCGTATGTCCTAAACATATTAATGAAGAAAATAGAACGACTTTACTTTCCGAATGCAACAAACAGTGCGCTTGTAAAATCAAGGCGTCCTGTAAGCTTGCTTTTGTCAATTACTATAGTAATTTTGGTTTTAATTTTAGTTGTAAACATTGTTTTACCGCAAGTTTTCAACACGTTCAGCTCTATAGCTTCGGCTTTTCCAAGCTTTATTAACAGAGTAAACCAATGGATTTTAGAGTATGAACAAAACTTTCCAGCTATTGCAGAGCAAATAAACTTGGAGCAAATTAGCACAATAAACATTAATTGGGAAAGCATTGTCAGAAGCGTTGTAAACTACACAACAAGGGGAATTAGCAGCATTTTCAGCTCGTCAATAAATTTAATTTCCATTTTTACATCAGGGTTGTTTGACTTGTTTATTTCGTTTACGTTTGCAATTTACTTGCTTATTGGGAAAGAAAACCTTCTTTCCCAGCTTAGACGTATGCAAAAAGCTTTTATGAAAGCTGAGCTTGCAAGCAAAGTTAACTACGTTCTTTCTGTAGCGCACGAATCTTTTACAAGCTTTATTACTGGGCAATGCACTGAAGCTTTAATTCTGGGGGCATTATGCACCCTTGGAATGATTATTTTTAGGTTTCCGTATGCAACGACTGTAGGCGTGTTCATTGGCGCAACTGCTCTTATACCTGTTGTAGGGGCTTATTTGGGCGCTGGCGTAGGTGCGTTTCTAATTTTAATGGTAGACCCAGTTAAGGCTGCCATGTTTTTGGTTTATGTCGTTATATTACAGCAGCTTGAAAACAGCTTAATTTACCCAAAGGTCGTTGGAACATCAATTGGTTTGCCAGGGGTATTTGTACTTGTTGCTGTTGTAATTGGTGGCGGTCTTGGCGGAATTATTGGTATGCTAATTGGCGTGCCTGCTGCGGCAACGGTTTATAAGCTTTTGCAAGCCGCTACGCATGAACGGTTATGTGAAGCAGAGTAGAATTTTACAATTGTAAATTTATGATTTAGGGAGAGAGCATTTTTCGAGTTTGAGAAAGGTTCTCTCCCTTATTAAATTTCTATAAGAGAAACTAACCCATTTTTGCATAGTAATATGCGAAAGGAGGAATTGCTTTTGGAATTGACTGATTTGCAAATCGCCAAAAATATAAAAAGAAAAGACACCAAAACTTACGAGTACATAGTAGCCAAGTATACAAAACAGGTTTACTACCTTGCGTACAACATTTTGCACATATCCTGCACAAAGGAAGACATGGAGGAGTGCGCAGCCGACGTATTTTTTGAAGCATGGAACAGCATTGAAAAGTTTGACCCCGAAAAAGGAAGCTTTAAAACATGGCTATTTATGCTAACAAAATATAAAGCGCTTGCCTACAAACGAAGGCTTACCAAACAGCAAACAATTACTTTGGAAGACGTACAGCCAGTTGACACTGAAAATTTAGAAACACAGCTAATTTCACGTGAGGAGCAGGAAAGTATAATTAGCATAATAAACAACTTTAACAACATAGACAAAGAGTTGTTTATTCGACGATATTTTTATAATGAAAAAATAAACGACCTAATGCAATCGTTGGGGCTGACACGTTCTGCCATAGATAACAGACTGTTAAGGGGCAGAAAGCTAATTAAGGAGGCGCTGTCATATGAATGAAAAGGAAATTATGAACTTGCTAAACAGTATTGATGATGATTTGATTGACCAAAAGATTGACGAATTTATGAAAGAAAAAGGAGAGTGCGTTAATATGGAAAATATAAATGACAAAGCTATGAATAAGCTTAACACAAACAAGCATAAGTCACGCATTAAGAAAAGATACATTGCTGCTGCCGCAGTTGCCGCTTCGCTTACAGTTACAACTGTATACGGAAGCGAAATTTCTGAAGTGTTAAAAGGATTTTTCAATAAGTCAGTTGTATACTCAACAGTAGTTGACGGCGACGCATACCTTTTGCAAAGTGAGTTAAAGCTTGACGACAACTACACGCTTAAAGACGTAAGTGTGTCAAGCGGTAAACTTGAAATGACTTTGTTGTCTAAAGAAAAACTTGAAGACAGCAAGGTAAGCTTGCTTAACATTTCTGCTTTTGCTAAAAATTCTGACACAAAATATTCAGTTGGCGGCTACTCTTTAAACAAAAGCAATGACGAAATTTTGCTTTTGTTTATGAATGAAACAGAACAAAACTACAACATTAAGCCGTTTAAGGAGTTTACATTTAATGTTGGTGGAAAGTCTTTTGATGTAGCTTTGGATAAGGCAGAGAATGTTGCTGTAGACTCTACGTTGTTTGTTGGAAAATCTGAAGCGGAAACTAAAGTTAAACCTGTAAATGAAACAGCTACAGAAGAAACAACACAAGCAATTTATCCGCCTATAGCTACAGTTGCTGCAACTGCTTCAGACAACAATGGAAACACAAACGTTCAAATTGTTACAGATTTTGTTAATGACGAACTTGTTTTAAGCAAGCTTGGAGAACCTGCATTTACTAAATTTGAAAAGCGTTTTGAAAACAAAGACAATGGTATTATAGGTTCAGGTACAAGTAGCACTGTAAAACCAATTTTAGCGTATGATGAAAACAGCCAACAATACACATTGGAAGAATCAAAAGATTCTAAAAGGATACCTATAACAATGTTTGAAACAACAGCTGCTGCTGGCAAGCCTTTAACAGTTAAACTCCCTGCATTAACAACAAGGTACGAAAAAATAGTTGCAGATGGCATAACAATTGAAATACCAAGTGAAGGCAAAGCAGAGCTTAACAAAGAGGTTGATTTAATTCAGCAAAAGGCAGTATTAAAATCAATTGAACGTATTTCAAGCGACAAAGCTGTTGTAACTGTTGAATTAAACACAGGCTATAACAAAGGCGTAAAGATTATTGACATGGGCGAGTACAGCAAAGAAATTACAAAATGTGAAACAACAATAGAAGACGACACTGCTTCAATGACTTTAACATTCGATGAGAACTTGGAAAAAGCAGATTTCCACTTCTCATGGCCAAACTTTGTTGTATACGGCAATTGGTCCATAGAAATTGATAAATAATTAATTTCCTGTAAAATAAGGGATATGTGAAGCTAAATTACCACATATCCCTTTTATACCATTTTTTACCTACTATTACGTTTTCTAAGCCCAGAATCCAGAATTTTCTTACGAATTCTCAAAGACTTAGGCGTAACCTCCAAAAGCTCATCATCAGAAATAAACTGCAAGCTTTGTTCAAGCGACATATTAATAGGTGGTGATAAGCGTAAAGCTTCGTCCGCACCAGATGAACGCATGTTTGTTTGCTGTTTACGCTTGCAAACGTTTACTTCCATGTCGTCAGACTTTGAGTTTCTGCCAACAACCATGCCAGCATAAACTTTTACGCCTGCACCAATAAACAAGTCACCACGTTCCTGTGCGTTGTAAAGGCCGTAAGGCACAGCTTCGCCGTCGGCAAAAGCAATTAAAGAACCTTGCTGTCTTTGTGGTATAGTTCCTTTAAGCTCTTTGTACTCGTCAAATTCAACGTTTAAAATGCCTGTTCCTCTTGTGTCTGTCAAAAAGTCGGAACGATAGCCCATTAGTCCACGAGATGGAATGTTAAATGTCAAGCGCACGTTTCCGTTTTTCGGCGGGAACATTTGTGTCATTTCGCCACGTCTGCTGCTTAACTTTTCTATAACAGCACCAGCGTATTCCTCGGGTACGTCAACAGTAACAATTTCATAAGGCTCAAACGTTTTGCCGTCAATTTCTTTAAACAAAGCCATAGGCTTCGACACTGCAAATTCGTACCCTTCACGGCGCATAGTTTCAATTAAAATTGAAAGGTGAAGTTCGCCACGTCCAAAAACAACAAACGACTCTGTAGTTTGCCCGTCCTGCACACGTAAGCTTACGTCAGTGTAAAGCTCTTTATACAAGCGGTTTCTTAAATGGCGGCTTGTTACAAAGTTCCCTTCTTTTCCTGCAAACGGAGAATCGTTAACAGAAAAAGTCATAGAAATTGTAGGCTCAGAAATCTTGTTAAACTCTATAGGCACAGGGTTTTCCACAGAACAAATTGTGTCGCCAATTTTTAAAGATTCAATGCCGCTTAATGCAACAATCGAACCAAAGCTTGCCGACTCAACGCTTACACGCTCTAGCCCTTCAAACTCGAAAAGCTTAGTTATTTTAACTTTTTTCAAGTTAGCATTACTATCAGTGTCATGTGCGTTTACAATAACAACTTCGTCATTAACATTTATTGTTCCGTTTTCAACTTTGCCAATTCCAATTCTGCCAACATACTCGTTGTAATCAAGAGTTGTTATAAGCATTTGAAGTGCGCCGTCTTTTTCGCCGACAGGCGCAGGAATATATTTTATAATTTCCTCAAACAACGGCTCCATGTTAATTGGTTCGTTTTCGTTTGCGTCAGCAATAAACGCAAAGCCTTTTTTTGCAGAAGCATAAACAAAAGGTGCGTCCAACTGCTCGTCTGTTGATTCAAGCTCCATAAAAAGCTCAAGCACTTCATCAACAACTTCTTCTTGGCGTGCGTCTGGTCTGTCTACCTTATTTATGCAAACAACTACAGGCAAGTTTAAGCTTAACGAATTTTTTAAAACAAACTTAGTTTGCGGCATTGGGCCTTCAAACGCATCAACAACTAAAACAACGCCGTCAACCATTTTTAGTACACGCTCAACCTCGCCGCCAAAATCTGCATGTCCAGGGGTGTCGATAATGTTAATTTTTATTCCTTTGTAGTTTATTGCTGTGTTTTTTGAAAGAATTGTTATGCCACGTTCACGCTCTAAGTCGTTCGAGTCCATTACACGCTCTGCAACAACTTGGTTTTCACGAAATGTTCCGCTTTGACGCAAAAGTTCGTCAACAAGCGTAGTTTTGCCATGGTCAACATGGGCTATTATTGCTATATTTCTAATATCTTCTCTGCTGTTTTTCAAAATATACCTCTTTCTTATTTTAAAGTTCTACATCTATAGCAATTCCAGAAAATAAAGATAGAAGCGAATTATTTTTCACTAAAGTTTCAACGTGTAAATACAATGAAGCTTATACCAATTATTTTCAGAATTGCTGTAATTCTGAATAAAGTTACAGCAATTTGAATAAAGTTGTTAACCATTTTACCGCAGAATGGTGTCCACGAAAACTCAAATTGCCTTACATGTCTAATTTTGAACTTTAAGAGTATAACATGAAAAAAAAGATATTACAATATAATAGCTAAAAAGTACCAAGGCAAACAGTTGCGTTTTTTTGGTTAATTTTTTGTACAATATATCTAAAATGGGCAATTCACTATTGACATTTATGCACATGTTTATTATTATTGTTTTATGTAAATCATAAGTTTATATAATTAAGAACCTGTGTTCAATACGAAGTCGTCGTATTGGCGAGGATTGGCGTCGCTGTACGATGAAGCGTGGTAAGTGCGTACTCGAAGCATGTACGTGCTTACCACGCTGAAGAAGTACAGCGGAGTCAAGACCGCCAAGATGGCGGCTAGAGTATTGAACACAGGTTCTAAAGTTTAATTACGTTACATGGGCGAGCTATGTGCCTGTGTGCTTTGCATTTAAACCCAAATGACGTATTTAAACTAAATTGTAAAACCACCCACTCATCATTGCCAACATTAAACTTACACAAAAATCTTGCCCGCAGAATATCTTAAAATACGTTATAAATAATAGGAGGTTTATAAGGTGTTGGAAAATAATCGGTCAATATTAAAGTTGGATAATATTCATGTCGAAAAAGATGTTGTTAATTTACGTAGCGCCTCACTTTTGGGGGAAATTGTGAAAAATGACATGCTAGGAAACCTTTTTAATGGGTTTTATAGAAGATGTGATGCAAGAATTGCTTTGTTTGTAAACGCAAATAAAGCATTGCCATACATGCTTGACTCTAACGTTTCAGCCAGCAAAACAGTTTAATATATGAAGTAAACATCGCCAAGTATTAAGTTATACTTTGGCTTTGTTTGTTTGTGTTAAAATTTATTTGGCGGGGGTGTTTATGTACATAATAAATTTGTTCAAGTTAAATGGTCTTTCCAGCAGCGGCGACATTCCTGGGCAGTTTGTTGTTGTAGGTTCTTTTGCTAGCCTTGAAGTTAAAAAAATTTCAAACCTATCCGACGTTTTTACATATAACAATATTTTTGACAACAATCGCTTTACATCGCACTCTATGGTATTGTATGAAGTTAATACAAACAATGCTACTAACAATTTAAAAGAGCATAGCCTTGCAGAAGAAATGGTACACTGCCAAAATTCTGCTGATTTTTATGCAATTTGTTCTTTTAAAATTAACCCAGAAATAGTTTTTAAGTCTGAAACAAAAAGCGGAGTTGACTTTATAAATTACGTTGCAGACGTAGTAGGGGCTGAAATTAACAACTATTGCTCTGAAAACAATATAGATATAAAATATGAAATTTGGGGTAACCTCGGTTCATTTGATATTACTGTTATTACACGAAACAACAACATTAATGAGCTTTTAAACGTTCCGCACTACATAAGGGGTATCGAGTACAAACCAACAGGTGAAGATGAAAACATTATTGCTGCACCTATGTTTTGTTATTCATCGTCGCTAATTGCGTTTAGTACAAATTTCTCGATTGATAAAATGGAAAAAGAACAGGCTGCAGCAGAATGTAATGTAGTCTTTAATTTTTCTGCATTTGGCTCTGTTACCCAGTCAATAGTTAAAGAAATTTACGACTATTTTTCTTCACTGTCCGCAAGCATTAAAACAAAGCTTGACACCACAGATTGGTTAAACGTTTTGTTCGGAAACCACGACTTTTCTGTTGCTTTGTCTTTGTCTCAAAAAGACTTTGTAAAAGTTTTTGTTGGCAGTGACGGGCAAGAAGGGCTTTTAGACATTTGTTCAAAGCGTTATGTCAACAACTTTAGAAACACACACACTACTTTGCTTAAAAATACTAAGTTACCGCTTCCAACAGAAATTTACAACGATGGCTCTGAAAATGCTGCGTATCAACTAAGCCAAGTTTTTGAAAAACGAAACAAAGAAAACGATGAGCTTAAAAGCAAGCTTTTTGACATTTACACAAAGGTTAAAAAATATATTCCTGACACTATAAAGCACACTGTAGACAACTCTATAGTTGTTTGTTTAAGCTTGCTTAACAACGACCTTAGGTATATTTCTGGGCTAAAGCTTTATTCAGTGCTTGTCTCTGCACTTAATAAAATTAATGAAACTGTAAATTTAAGCTATGGTAATTCTGAAGAATCACTTTTCCAAGCAATTTCACGCTGCTTCCAGGACATTTCTATGATTTTGCCAAGCATTAGGCGCATGGATACATATGCTTTGGAAAGCATAGACAACGCAGATTCTATAAGCCCGTTGTCAAAGCTTTTCTTTTCAATAGAATACTTGCTGGCAGACTTAATAAACAAGCTAGACACACCTTTGATTAATAAAGAAGGTGAGTATAGGGAAAGAAAATCAGATGTCTTTTTAACAATTGGAAATGAGGGAACATTTACTTCTGTCCAGTATTTTTCGGATTATTCTTTTACTGAAAGACAAAACAGGCTTATTTCGTTTAACTTGCCAAATGCCTCAAGCCTTTCTTTGGACAAAATTTTGCCGTACATTTTGCACGAAGTAAACCATTACACAAACCCAATGGAAACAAAAGAAAAACGTAATATTTGCATGTACAGGCTGCTTAGGAACTACCTTTTGCTGTTTATACAATACACCTTGAAAACGAAATTAACTGATGAAAATATATATAAATTTGCAGAAGAGCTTGACAAACATTATTCAGAAAACAAGTATAGTCCAAATGAATACATGTCGCTTGATAAATGTGCTATACAATGGATTTATGGTGCGTACAGCTTTTCTGACAAGCTTGTTAAAAGCGAAGATGAAACTGATGTCATAGTTGGGAATGTAATTTGCATGTTACTAGCTGACACTCAATTTGCAAAGGCAATTAGATATTCCATATATGAAGCATATGCAGATTTTATGATGATTCAACTTGGCAATTATGATGTAAAGAAGTATATTCAAATAATGTACAACTTCCTTGCTTTAAATAACTTGAACGCCAAGTCCGATTTGTCTTTTGTACTTCGCATTACTGCCGTTTTGGGGTATTACTGCAACCGTGAAAACGGAAAGTTTGACAATGAAACTTTTGCAAGTTGGGTTGACAAAACAGTTAGTGGGCTTCCAAGATATTTGGGTAATTTTATTTACCCTTATTGTGAAAACATCGTTGATAGCATTAGATTAGTTGAGCCAACAGTTCTTTATCTTTCTGAAATTTCTGTTGATAAAAACAAAGTTGATTGTGATGTGTTTAAAATTTTGGAGCATTGCTGTAATTTAGAAACAGAAGTTAGTTTTCATGTTAACTGTTGGTACAAATGCTTGCAAGAAATGGGGGTAAAAAAGTAATGGAATGTGCAAAAAAATACGCTGAAGTAGTTTCAAAAAAAATAACAGATGAACTGACAGAAGTTAAAGACAATAAATACACTTTCATTACTTGTGGAAAAACTAACTTATTTACAGCCGACTTTGAGAAAAATTTCTTTTATGATTATCGCAAAGAAAGCCATTGCTGCAAAATTTTAACTCCGCATGATGAAACGAGAAATTGCTATAAATTAGCTGTTTATTTTGACTTGGTTGCTTTTAAAGTTATTAATGACAGATTTTCACACGACTTGGGAGACGAAATTTTAAAGCAGTTTTCAAAAATGCTTAAAGATGAAGTTGAAAGGTTTTCCAATGACAAAGACTTAAATAAACAAGGGTATGAGCTTTTACCTTTTCGCCACGGCGGTGACGAATTTACTGTCTTGTTAATTCCTTCAAAGATAGACTGCACAGAAAAAAATGTTTATTCTGTACCCAATACAATTGAAAATGACCTAAAAAACTTGGCGCAAAACATAGTTTCAATATGGCAAGAAAAGAGATGGGTAATAGAATATTCGATTATCACTGGAACTAACAGTCACCCTGTCTTTACATGCGAAGAAGTTGGAAGTAATTTGTCGCAGCAACTAGAAGGCAAGGAAAATCAAGTTATGCTGCTTAAAGGACTGGAATTGCACTATGGTGTTGGAGATACAATTAAAGATGCAGAAAAGGCTTCAAAAGTCAATGATTTCAAAAGCAATGATGGTGAACGTGGCGTAATTAATGAAAAGTGCTATATTGGCTTTCCTGAATGTAACGCACAAGGAGAGTTTTCGTTCGACGATAAAAACTGGTTGCAGTTAAAAGAGCATTTAATTTATATTGTTGATAAAAACGAAAACACAGATGATAGTATAAATAAATTTCTTTCAGCTGCAAATATTGACAGCGAACATTGTATACATCAAAATGCTGCTTTATTTGTTCCTGTAAAAATTGGGTACAAAAGTTTGAACGAAGAAGTTTTATCACTTATCAACAGTAACGAAAAGTTTAAGGGCAAAGTAGGTTACATATCTTGGATTGACGCTGTTAATACTCTAAAAGACAAGTTGCTTGAAAGTGCAAAGGAAGTAAACGCCTACTACTTGACAGGAAATTCTACAATTCAAAGCAAATAGCTTTGGTGCGCTACAAATTGTAAAGGTTCAATTTGCAGCGCTCTTTTTATTGAACACGGTTCTAAGCTTGCAAAAAATTTAGATGTAAATTTACATATAAATAGATAATAAATTTATATACAAATAGATAAAAAAGAAAGGAAAATTTCTTTTAAAAATGTAGCGTCTAAGACGTAGAACCTTTTATGCCTATGCAGGTAAAAGCAAACTCAGATGATACGGTGTTGCTTACGCCTATTGAAGGAAGTGTTGATGACACTTAACTGCTTATTTTTGATGGGAAAAGCTAGGTGGGTGAACACCAACCACTATCGACTTAAAGCCGCAAGGTTTTATTTTTTTGTACACATTTTTTGGGACGTGGCATAGAATGTACTAGAAATCTTTATAGAGACACACAGGGTTTGCACAAAAACTCACTTCTAGCAAACCCAAAAATTCTATTTAGAAAGGGGTAATTGATTTGTACGGTCAACGCCTTAACGGTTCATCAACGCAAAAACAAAAAATGCAAAATTACAACTCGCCGAACAACAATATCCAAAGCGAAAATCTTCAAGAAGAATGCTTTTGTGAGCATAGGCACAACCATGAGGAATGCAAAGAGCATGAAATGAACATGCTGCAAGGTTTGCCACTTGGCATGGCATACGTTCCTGTTCAAACATGGAGGGAAATTTACGCCCCAGAGCTTGCTTTTGAACGAGGAACAATTTTCAAAGAGCTTGACCTTCCATTTTTAGGAAAGAGGTGCTAACAAAGTGAACAATCAAATTGCAAGAGAACGATTAATGAAAAAGCTTCAAATAATTTCACTTTCACTTTTTGACACAATCCTTTACCTTGACACCCACCCAACAGACCAAGCCGCCCTCGAATATTACCATAGATGTAAGCGCATAAAAGACGAAGTTCAAAACGAATTTGAATGTAATTTTGGGCCGCTTACTGCTGAAAACGTTAAGTCTACAAACAAATGGACTTGGGTAAACAACCCTTGGCCTTGGGAATAGGGGGTAAAATTTATGTGGTGCTACGAAAAAAAATTACAATATCCAGTAAAAATTAAACGTCCAAACCCGGCTGCTGCTAAAGTTATTATTACACAGTACGGTGGACCAGACGGCGAATTAGGTGCCTCTCTACGTTACTTGTCACAAAGGTATTCTATGCCTTATAAGGAAGTTAATGGCATTTTAACAGATATAGGTACAGAAGAATTAGCACCATGATGTTATCAGTCATACATTCAATATTTTCTAAAAATTATTTCATTTAACACTATCATATTGAAAAAATATTTTTACTTATAATAAATTTCAAATAAATAAGTGGCATACTAACTTTGTAATGTAAACTATTTGTTGCGTTGGTTTTTTATATGACTAGGGTCTATCCGACAAATAAAATTTGCACAAAATCGGCAGTTTTTCCGCCTGACTTCGTTAGAATTTCTTGTCTAACTTCTAGTTATGCCTGCGAAATTCTGCCTCGTCAGACAAAAAAACTGCTCGATTTGTGCAAAACTTATAATTATCGGATACACCCTAATTTCAAAATACTTTTAAAAGAACGCCCCTTACAGTCAACATGGTGTAACTGTGTTGACTGTAAGCCGTCATATTTGCTTGAGTTTAAAGTTGATTAGCTATACGTATCTCACACAATCCTTTGCGTCTGAATTTTTACCAAACAACGTTTGGGCTACAGCCTCAATATTCTCCCTACCCGATGGGCAAAAACTTACTACAGCGTTTTCAATATAGGAAGGCACACCAAAGGCTTCGTATGGTGTATTGCTTACAATCACCACAGGTATCCCACTCTTTACAATTTCAGGTAGAAGTGTACACATTGTTGCATGTGAACGGTAGTTGTAGTAACTGGTACATACTATAGTATCGAATGATTCGTTATCCAAGCGTTCCAATACGGCTTGCTTGTCAGCGTCGGTGTACTTTTCATGAATAAGCAGAGATGAAACATTATCGCTATGCTTCCTCATTTCCTCAAACAAAACGCCTGCATGAACATATGTAGTGTTTATAAATGAATGGAAATGATGAATCTGTTCGATTAAAAGCACCTTTTTGTCGGGTTGTAAAGGCAAAGCAGAACCTTTTTTCAAAATAACCGTACTTTTCTTTGCTACCTCGGCTGCAAAGCTTTTTATTTCATTATCATTAAATAATTCACCTGCGGCAGACTCGTCAACTTTTCCGCCGTTTACATGCAAGCCCATGTCATAGCGCATTGCTAAAATACGAGCAACGCTTTCATCAAGCCGCTTCTCGCTTATCCTGCCTGTTCGCACAGCCTCCAACACCTTTTCAATTACATAAACAGTAGCAGGAGATTCACTGCGGAAAAGCATAAGGTCACAACCTGCTTCAATACAGCGTAACACAGCTTCAGACAATTCGTATTTATCAAGCAGTCCTCGCATCTGAATATTGTCTGTTGTTACAACACCTTGGAATTTTAATTCGTTACGTAATAGGTTTGTTATAATTTCTTTATTTGTTGCTGCTGGTATATTACCTCCGCCTAAAGCTGGGTATGCGGTAAACGCTGCCATAATTGCAGGAAGTCCATTGTCAATTAATGCCTTGAATGGTCTTATATGCTCATTCACAAGTTCTTCCTTGTCAATATTAATGCTTGGCAGAGAAAAGTGTGCATCCTCGCATGATGAACCTCGCCCCGGAAAGTGCTTTCCTGTGCAAATAATTCCTGCTTCGCTATAGCCTTTCATTGACTCTATCGCATACTTAATAACAATATCAGCATTAGGGCCGTATGAACGTGGGCCAATCTCTGGATTTAACGGATTGGTATTAACGTCTAATACCGGTGAATGAATCATATTAGCACCCAATGAATGTGCTTGTTTTCCTGCATAAAGCCCTGTTTTATAAGCCATGTCTGGCTCGTTTGTTGCTGCAAGCCCCATAGGATATGGAAACAGTCTTTGAGAGAACAGGAAATCTGCACCTTCACCCTCTTGGTCATAAGCAAAATGTAGACCAATGCTATCTTTGCGTTCAAGTGCCAAGTCCCTTAAGTAATTTAAAGTTTGGGCATATTCTGATGGAGTGCAATAAATTCTCTTTGTTTGCAAGTCCGACGGAACATCAAATGTATCCTTATCAGCCAAAGAATAATGAACCTCATCCCTTTTAAACGCCCTACTTTCGGCAGAGCCCCCATGAAACTTTTGCGCAATTCTAAAACCGCCTACGTGGTATTTGGTAATCAATTCCTTTACAGATGGCGTAACAATAGGTCCAGCAAAACCAAAGACCATTAATTGTCCAACCTTCTGCTCAAGCGTAAGCTTACCCATAAGCGTATCAATCCATTTTTCCTTTGACATATTAGTAACCTCCATTATTGCTAAAATTAAAGCAGCAGGCTAACGCCTGCCGCTTTTGTAATTAATTGGCGTTGTATCTTGCCAAAGCATTATTGTATATGTCAAGCACCTTTTGAATACCCATATCGTTTAATTTTGCAATGTAGCTATCAAACTCGGATATTGGCTTTTTGCCAAGTACAAAAGTATCAAGCCATTCGTCCTTGTATGTATTTATTTCGGACATAATAGGCGTAATAGTATCTTGCTCTTCCTTTGTAAATTTAAGTTTAGGCATACCTTCAATAATGTATGGAACATATTCTTTACGGATACGTTTTACTTCGTCAGAAATAAACGCATTTTCATAAACCTCACTTTGTTGATAAGGGAAGTCTATAGCCATACCGTTTTTACGAAGCATATCAGCAGGTGCTTTTCCATCAGAGCTTTTGAGAATAGCATCTGTGTACTTAATATCGTTGCCGCTTCCTGTATATGTCTCACCTTCTAAGCCAAAGTTCAGTAATTTCATACCTTCTTCGCTGTAAATAAAGTCAAACATTTTTACAATTTCTTTCTTGTATTTAGAGTTTACAGAAATTGCTGCTGAGCCGGTTTCACGTACAGATGCAAGCTGTCTTCTTGTTTGAGGTTTGCCAGAAGGTCCAACTGGTGGAAGAAGTCCTATAAGCTGTGCATTAGGGTCGTCTTTTTGTAAAACGGCGTTAAACCTGTCTATTCTTGATGAAAACCCTATAGTAATACCAGATTGGCTTGTTGTCATTCGACTTTCCCAAAGAGGCGTATCAACAGTTAAATATTCTGGGTCCATCAATTTTTCATTATAAAGCATATTTGCAAATGTTAAATAATCTTTCATACGTGGGTCTGCAGGACCATATTTAATTTGTCCGTCTTCCATGAAAAATTCAGCATTTACACCTGAATCAATACCGAAAGCCTCAAATAAGTTTGCACCTGCGAACTTATTTGTAAATGTGTATGGTATTTCGTCATTTATGCCATTACCGTTCATATCATTATCACGGAACGCCTTCATAACTGTTACCCAATCTTCTGTAGTTTTAGGTTCTTGCAAGCCGAGTTTATCAAGCCAGTCTTTGCGAATCATGTAAGTTAACTCGTTTGGAATAGCTGCAATTTGAGGGAGTATATATATTTTCAAATCATTAAACGTTACGTCTTTCTTTATTTTTGGGTTGTCATCAAAAATCTTTTGAAGATTTGGTGCATCTTCATTAATTAAGTCACCTATTGCTGCAAATGCCCCCTTTTCTACATAAGGTGAAAGGCCAGAATACGTGTGAATAATTAAGTCAGGAACGTTAGATGGTGACGACATCATAATGTTAAATGAATCGTTGTAGCCATCCCAAGGCACTGTTTGCCATTTAAAGCGGATATTTGTCTTTTCCTCAATTGTCTTGATTGTTAGCATGTCGTTTCCTATTGGATAGTCGGTTCTGTCCCTAAAGAATACTGTAATTTCTACCGGCTTATCGGAAACATACCATTTTTTTGACTCGTCCACAGGCTGTGGTTCTGTACTGGCTTGACCAGTTGTTTGGCTCTCAGTTGGTTGCTGAGACGCAGTTTCAGTTTGATTTTGATTTTGTGCTGGATTTGAGCATCCACTTAAAATTCCTGTAAAGATGCAACCTGCAAGCAAAATAGATACTAACTTTTTCATCTAATTCCCTCCCAATATATTTTTAAATATTATCCCTTTTCTGCGCCAACCATCATACCCTTTACGAGATATTTCTGCATAAAAGGATAAGCTATAATCATTGGCAGAATGGAAATAACAATTGCAGCATATTTTAAACCTTCCCTACCCGCTGATGTGCTACCAAGCATTTCAGACGTATTGCCCAGAATAACAAGGTCACGAAGCACCAACTGCAACGGCCATAGAGTTTTGTCTCTTAAGTATAACATAGCAGGCAAGTAAGCATTCCAATGGTACACTGCGTAGAACAATGCTATAGTAACTAATGACGGAATAGAGCATGGAAGAAATATTTTAAACAGTACATCTATATCGTTAGCACCGTCAATTTTTGCTGCTTCTTCCAAGCTGTCAGGTATTTGCTCGAAAAATGTCTTCATAACAATCATGTTATATGTTGTTATAGCCATAGGCAAAAGCATTGCCCAAATTGTATTGTAAATTTTCAGTTTATCTACCAATAAATAGTTTGGTATCATTCCTGCGTTAAACCAGATTGTTGCAGCGGTAAAAATAGTGAAAAACTTTTTACCAAAAAACTGTTTGCGAGATAATACATATGCTCCTAGTACAGTTAAAAACATACCTATAGCTACACCTGAAACCGTATAAAACAAAGTGTTGGCATATGCACGCCAAATAAGCTTGTATTGTAGCAACCTTTCGTAGGCATCTGTTTGAAAACCGTTGGGTATTATGCTTACCTTACCTTGTATTAAGAATGAATCCCCAGTAAATGATGCAGCCAATACATAAATTAGCGGATAAATTGTAGCTGCCGCTACTGCCAGCAATATAACCGTGTTAAAGCTCATAAAAATCTTACGGCTGAGTGTGCTTTTTCCTACCATTGTTATCCCCCCCTTACCACATACTTCTGTTAGTAAATTTCTTGCTAAACTTGTTTGTAATAATTACAAGGAACAAAGCCAGAGCAGCCTGGAACAAGCCTATTGCCGTAGCGTAACTGTAGTTTCCTTCGCTAATACCGGTTCTGTAAACAAATGTACCTATAACATCAGCAGTTTCGTATAGCTGCGAATTGTACATTAATAATATTGCTTCGTAGCCAAGATTAAATATTTGACCAGACTTAATAATAAACAATACCATAATGGTAGGTGCAATGGCAGGAAGGGTAACAACCATCATCTGCTTAAAACGTCCTGCACCGTCTACAACAGCAGCTTCGTACAACTGTGGGTCAACCCCTGTTAGAGCCGCCATATATATAATTGAATTCCAGCCAAGCTCACGCCATATATTCATTGTTGTAAATAATCCCCAAAAATATTTAGGCTCTGTTAAAAAGTAGACACTGTCCATGCCTGCTGCTTGCCTTGCTAGGTTAAATATCCCTGTGTTTGGTTGTAAAAATTGCATATATATACTTACAATAACTACAAGAGAGATAAAATGCGGTATGTATCCTATTGTTGACACTGCTTTTTTAAACTTAGGGCTTGTAATTTCGTTTAAAAGCAGTGCAAAAATAATTGGTGCACTAAATGTAATGGTAAGGTCAAAAAGACCTATCATTAGTGTGTTTCGCATTACCCTCCAAAAAGAATTTGAAGACAGAAACTGCTTAAAGTAATCAAATCCTACCCATGCGCTTTCCCAAATACCAACGTATGGATTATAATCCTTAAAGGCTATAATAGTCCAAAGCATTGGAATGTATCGAAAAACAACATAGTAGATTAATACCGGCAAAAACATCAAATAAAGATACTTATTTTCATTTACTATCCGTTTTAGCGAACGCCTGTTTCCGGTAAACAATTCTGTAGACACTTTTTTGCCAGCAGCCACAGTGTCCATTTTCATCACCTCGCTATTTTTGTCTGTATTATAAAATGCACAAAAATATTTGACAATCTTCATTTTTTTGATATTTAATTTTATGTATACAAATGCAGCAAAATAGGCTTTGCAAGCACTTTTGTGCTAAGTGTACAATATTTTTATCAATGAACAATTTTATTGTATATTAAAAATAAATTGATATATTTTATTTTTGTGGTAGTATATACACATAAGGGATAGAAATAAAAGCCACAACAACTTTTATTTCTATCCCATATACTAGTTTATGCTTTAGACATAAATGCAGTTTTGAACAAGGCCGTATATCATTTTGGGGGAATTTACATGCTTCTTTTATACATTAAAAAATGCATATATTGGATAAAGGGAAACTCATTTTTTTTAAAGCTATCATTGTCTTTTCTTTCGCTTATTGTTATTGTAGTTATTGGTTTTCAAATTTTTACAAGTAATTTTATTTTTAATGAAATGAAGGACCTTGTAGTTAAATCGAGGGTTGATTCTTTAGAAAAGGTAAAACGTATTTTTGAGCAACAGTATTCAAACTTGAATGACATAACAAAACAGCTTACCCTAGACAACAACATTTTGTCAGCCTCATATTTTGAAAACGAGATGGGCTCTGACGAGCTTCTTACATATCAAAATATAATTAATAGGCTTAAGTCAGTAAACCTTACTAATGAATATGTTCAAAATATTTCTATATATTTTCATAAATCTAAAAATGTAGTTACCCAAAGCGGTAAATACACTGATAAATTTTTCTTTGCTATGCAACCAGCATCAATACAAAAGGTTTATGAGGATAATATTTATAAAATCTATCCATTTGGATATAGTTGCAGGGAAGAAAACGAGATTGTTTTTTCTGCCCCCTTGCCGCTTTATTCAGCATACCCAAAAGCCAGTGTATATATTGGTGTTAAGCCAACGCTTTTTGACAGCTTGATTAAAAATGAAAACCAAGGGCTTCCCAGCTATACAATAATTATTGACCCTAACTCCAATGTAGTATCAGAATACAGTTCTTTTCAGGACTTGGAGACTATTAGCAAAGTTAAGCAATTAATTTTATCAAAAAAAATTGACGAGCCTATAGACGATATAAAAAGCCAGTTACGTACTATGGGGTTTGAAGCTGACTATACCTTTTCAGAACAGACAAGGTATAGTTTTGTATCCGTATTTTCCATAAGCTACCTATCAGAAAAACTTGCTACTTATATTAAGGCAAGCCGTATTATTGTAATATCTATTTTAATTATAAGCTCATTGTATGCATTGTTTATGATTAGAAAAATTTACAGACCCATTAAAGAACTTGTAAGCTATATACACCTATGTTCAGATAAAGACATGTTTTCAATAGATGAAATTAATTTTATTAACACATTTATTCAGTCTATATTACAGCAAAACAATAAGTTAAAGCAAAGTCATAGTATGGCAAAGCAGAGAATTCTTTGCGATGCACTTAACGGAAACATAGGCTCGGCACGTTTTTTTGGAGAATATAACATGCAATATTTTAACGATGACTTCAGATACAAGTACTACGTAGTTATAACAATTCAGTCAGTGCATAAGCTAAAAGATATTGTCATACAAACACTACACAAACAATTTGAATCTGTTGAAAACTTTTCATGCCATATAGCTGAACACGACTCAAATACGGTTAGTATAATTTTAAACTTTGAAATAATTGACAATATTTCAGCAAACATAAACACAATTGCAGAATATTTAAAAATTGTGTTAAATGATGATATTGATTATGCAATTGGAATAGGAAACTGCTACGAAGGGTTTGAATATCTTGCAAAATCCTATGAAGAGTCCTTGTATGCTGTTCAAAACAGGGCTTTCAGGGGTAGTGGCTGTGCTATTTATGTAGATGAAGTTCGGAGATATTCACATTTTGGGCTTATTATTCAGCAAGCACATGAATCAAAGCTTGTAAATGCTATTAAAACAGGAAATTACGAGGTTATAAAACCGCTTTTTAAGGAAATATTTAGTGTTTTAGATACAGAAAGCGGAAGCTTTTATTCTATCGAGGCAATTACAGCGTTTTTTTATAAGATTCTTAACATAGTTTTGACTTGCTTGTATAACACACACTTTGATAATTTTGATGTACCAATTTTTAACGATAATATATATAAAAAGCTTGAAAACGGAAAAACCCTTGAGCAAAAGCAAGCAACACTTATTGAATTTACAGAGAATGTAGCTAAGATTATTGCTAATAGGGAAACAAACAATGCAAATGTCATTTACGGTAAAATGCTTGAGTATATTGAAGCCAACTATACACATGATATTTCTCTTAAATCGTTAAGTGACCTTCTTAATTATTCAATACCGTACCTTAGTTTTATCTTCAAGCAAGTTTCAGGGGAGCTTTTTGTTGACTTTGTAAATCAGTACAGAATTTCCAAAGCTAAAAAGCTTATGACGTCAACAGACGAATCAATTTCATCAATTGCATTGGAAATAGGGTTTACAAGCGCAAATAACTTTATTAGAGTATTTAAAAAATACGAGGGAATAACACCGGGACAATTTCGAAAAAGGGTTAACTAAGCCATTAAAATATTATGCATGAAATGGCGCTGATAGTTATAATGATTCGCTTCATTTTTTTCACCCTCTACCATTATAACATATCCCTGCTTATTATTAAGTATTTAATTTGAGAGTAGTACTAAATAAACACTATTGTATAATTTTATTGTAATTTAACTTTAAAACTAGGGCGTGTTCCCACTATCTGAAATGCCCAGATTTTGAGCTGATTTTTCGGCATACGAGGCAAATTTTCGAAGTAATACAGAAGTATTACAAGAAAATTTAACGAAGTATGGCGGAAAATCAGCTCAAAAGATGGGCGTTGAACGGTAGTGAGAACACGCCCTAGCTGATAGCTGATACTGTTCTAGGCGTGGTGGAGAAGGCATAATAGAAAAATTACGTCAAGCCACCACAACGAAGAATTGCGGAATAATCGCTTTAAAGATGCGTAACAGCTTACTGAACACAGGTTCTTATTTCGCCCAGCCCAAACAGCGTTTAACAGCTTCGTCCCAGCCAGAAACAAGTGACGTCCTTACGTCATTCTCCATTTGAGGTTTAAACACTTTTGAAATATTGACCTTTTTAGCAATGTCTTCCTTACTCTCGTAGTAACCAACGCAAAGTGCTGCAAGGTAAACTGCCCCAAGCGCAGTGCTTTCAATTACTTGTGGGCGACAAACTTCTGCATTAAGAATGTCGGCTTGGAACTGCATAAGGAAGTTGTTTGCGCAAGCACCGCCGTCAACACGAATTTGCTTTAATGCTTCACCGCTGTCTGCAACCATTGCTTTTATAACATCGTTGCTTTGATACGCAAGTGACTCAAGCGTAGCACGGATAAAATGCTCCTTTTCTACGCCACGTGTAAGCCCAACAACAATTCCCCTTGCGTATTGGTCCCAGTAAGGCGCACCAAGCCCAACAAAAGCAGGAACAACGTAAACGCCGTTACTGTCGGAAACTTTTGTGGCATAAGCCTCAGAATAAGAAGCGTTGTCTATCATACGCAAGCCATCACGAAGCCACTGGATAGCAGCACCGGCAACGAAAACGCTTCCTTCTAAAGCGTATTCAACTTTACCGTCTGCACCCCACGCAATTGTTGTAAGCAAGCCATTTTTCGACTCAACAGCTTTTTCACCTGTGTTCATAAGAATAAAGCAGCCTGTACCGTATGTATTTTTAACCATGCCAGGCTCAAAGCAGCATTGCCCAAAAAGTGCCGCCTGTTGGTCGCCTGCAATTCCTGCAATTGGAATTGGGCCACCCAAAATATGGTCGTCTGTATGCCCGAAAAGATAGCTTGAAGGCTTAACTTCAGGCAGCATTGACACAGGAATGTTTAATTCATTTAAAATTTCTTCGTCCCACTTTAGCTCATGAATGTTAAAGAGCATAGTACGTGAAGCGTTTGTATAGTCTGTTGCAAAAACTTTACCACGTGTCAAATTCCACAAAAGCCATGTATCAACTGTTCCAAAAATAAGGTTTCCTTTTTCTGCTTCATCTCTTGCGCCTTCTACGTTGTCAAGAATCCATTTTACTTTTGTTCCAGAGAAATAGGCGTCTACTACAAGCCCAGTTTTTGCCTTTACAACTGGTTCAAACCCTTTTGCCTTCAACTCATCACAATATTCAGACGTTCTTCTGCATTGCCAAACTATTGCATTGTAAACTGGCTTTCCAGTATTTTTGTCCCAAACAATTGTTGTTTCACGCTGGTTTGTAATGCCGATTGCTGCAATATCTGTGTAGCCTGCCCCAATTCTTGCAAGTGCTTCTGTTGCAACGGCAAGCTGTGACGACCAAATTTCCATTGGGTTGTGTTCAACCCAACCTGCTTTTGGGAAAATTTGAGTAAATTCCTTTTGTGCAACGCTGACAATTTCGCCGCTTTCGTTAAACAAAATGCACCTTGAGCTAGTTGTGCCTTGGTCAAACGCCATTAAATACTTTGACATGTTTGTTCCTCCTTTTATATATAGTCATATAACTTCGTTGTCATTAACCGCAACACCACTTTGGGCATTGCTCCGTTTTCCCCTTTGTTATATGGAAAAATGTTAAATATTTTTATACAAAAATGGTTACTACAAAAACTCAAATTGCTATATTAGGGCGTGTCCCCACTACCGTTCAACGCCCATCTTTTGGCTGATTTTCCGCCATACTTCGTTAAATTTTCTTGTAATACTTCTGTATTACTTCGAAAATTTGCCTCGTATGCCGAAAAATCAGCTCAAAATCTGGGCATTTCAGATAGTGGGAACATGCCCTAGCCAGTTTTAGTTATATTACTTTAACTGCCTTGTTGCAACAACGTTTGCACCTGTGTCTAAAATGTTTTCTATAATTATCTGACCAACGTTAAAGGTTTCGCCTTTTTTGTGGTTGTATGCTTTAATTTCTTTTATGCAGTCAAAAATCATACTTTTTGGAATGTCCTTGTCTGTTTTCACAGAAACCATTTTAGAATTTCCTTGCTCGTCCAAAATTCTTATTGACGTTGTTATTGTTCGGCGTGGATTTGTACACTCGTTTACACCATAGTCTTTTCCAATTTTGCAAGCGTTTCCTGAAATTGCAATTTCATTTCCATCTATTTCAGCCGTTAATGGACAACCCATAGGGCAACCTATGCAAATAAATTCCTTTTTACTTACATTTTTGTTTGACATAAAATTTACCTCACACAGCTTCAATTTTTACTGTAACATTTTCTGCCGCCATAACCTTTTTAAGCATGTCACCGATAATTTTTGCTTTTTCCATTTCGCCAGGGGTTATTATGCGGCTTTTATGGTTGAAAACTCGCTCGCCGTCAGCGTAAACACGAACATAGCTATTTTTATAAACGGCGTCAGAGCGGAACTTAATTTCAAGTGCTTCTGGCTGTTCCGACTTATCGATAAGCTGTGGAACGGTGTATCTTACTCCGCTTTCAGCTAAAACTTTTGTAAGCTTCTTTTCTGTTTTGTTTCCACGAACATATTTTGCCGCACTTTTTGCGGCTTCCAACGCTTCCATTGAAACGTTATCAACCAAGTCGTGTACATGTAGTACATTTCCGCACGCAAATATGCCTTCTATGTCAGTTTGCATTGTGTTGTCAACAACAGCACCACCTGTTACATGCGATAAAGTTATTCCTGCACCTCTTGTAAGCTCGTTTTCTGGAATAAGCCCAACTGAAAGTAAAATTGTGTCGCAAGAAATGTATTCCTCTGTTTCTTTAATGGGCTTTCGGTTTTCGTCTACTTTTGCAATGGTAACGCCTGTAACACGCTCCTTGCCGAAAATGTTTGTAATTGTACTGCTATATTTTAACGGAATGTCGTAGTCGTCAAGGCATTGCACAATGTTTCTTTTTAAGCCGCTTGAATAAGGCATAAGTTCTAAAACACATTTCACCTTTGCGCCCTCAAACGTCATTCTGCGTGCCATAATAAGCCCAATGTCGCCAGAGCCTAAAATGACAACCTCTTTTCCAACGTTATGTCCTTTTATGTTTACAAGCTCTTGCGCTGTTCCTGCTGCAAAAATGCCAGCACAACGCTCGCCCGGAATGTTAATTGCGCCACGTGGGCGTTCACGGCAGCCCATTGCAAGAATAACCGCCTTCGCCTTAATTTCGGTTACACCATCTGTTGACAAAACAGTAACAACTTTGTCCGACGAAATATTTAAAACCATTGCTTTAAGCATGTAAGGAATATTGTATTCATTTACCTTTTCAATAAGACGTTGGGCGTACTCTGGGCCCGTAAGCTCCTCTTTGAAAAAGTGAAGCCCAAAGCCATTGTGTATACACTGGTTAAGAATACCTCCAAGTTCCTGGTTGCGCTCTATTATTAAAACGTTTCCAGCGCCTTCCTCGTATGACCCAATGGCGGCAGAAAGCCCAGCCGGACCACCGCCTATAATTAGCACATCAACATTTTTCAAGTTAGTCACCCCTTTGCTATAATTTTGCTATTGCCGCCGAATTTTGTAATTTCCTCTATAGAAGTACTGTGCTCGGCAGCAAGAATTTCCATTACCTTTGAGCTGCAAAAACCACCTTGGCAACGTCCCATACCTGCACGAGTGCGGCGTTTTACACCGTCTACTGTTGTTGCACCAAGAGGTCTTCTTATAGCTTCCAAAATTTCACCTTCTGTAACTGTTTCACATCGGCATACAATTTTGCCGTATGAATTGTTTTTTCTTATAAGGTTGTTTTGTTCATCTAATGAAAGTTCACGGAAAATTGTAATAGCCCTACGCTCTTTAATGAACCCTTTGTTTTCCTCAGGCTGTAAAATTTCTGCAATCATTCCTGTAATCATTTTTGCAATTGCTGGGGCAGAGCTTAGCCCTGGTGAGTTTATGCCAATTGCATTTACAAAGCCCTTAGCATCTTCTGGTTGTTCGATTATAAAGTCATCAGAACCTTTTACGCAAGCCCTCAAGCCAACAAATGATGTTATAATACCCCCTTGAGGAAAGGCGTTAAGCGACTTTTTGGCTGTTTCCATTATTTTTTCAAGCGTTTCGCCATGAGTTGACTTGTCGAGCTTATCTTCTGTGTCTTCGGCACTTGGGCCAAAAATTAAGTTGTTATGTGTTGTTGGTGTGACTAAAACACCTTTTCCCATTGGTGTTGGAACTTGAAAAACAGTAGCGTTTATAAAACCTGCTGAAGCTTTGTCAAAAAGCATGTATTCACCTTTTCGTGGATAAACTTCATATTTCTTTTCAGACACAAAGTTGCTCATTACATCAGCAAAAAGCCCAGCGGCATTTACAACAGTTTTTGTTAAAAATTCACCTCTGTTTGTTTTAATTTTATAACAAGTATCACTTTCTGCATTTTTATTTTCGAGTTTTTCTATGTGTGTAACTTCTGTTTCATGGCTAAATTTAACTCCGTTTGCATAGGCATTTTCAGCAAAAGCAAGTGTTGCCTCGTATGGTGAAATAATTGCTCCCAGGGGAGAATAAACTGCGGCTGTTATGTTTTGACTTAAATTTTTTTCGAGATTAAGCACTTGCTCTTTTTTAATAATTGAAATGCCCTCAACACCGTTCTGCACACCTTTTTCATAAACCATTTCAAGTAGGCTTAGTTCGTTTTCAGAAAACGCAAGCACAAGTGAACCGTTTTGCTTATATGGAATTTGAAGCTCGCTGCAAAGCTTACCAAACATTTTGCTTCCTTCTAAATTTAACCTTGCTTTAAGGCTTCTGGGCGTGCAATCGTGACCTGCGTGTACAATTCCGCTGTTTGCCTTTGACGCACCGCATGAAAGTTCGGTTTCTTTTTCCAAAACCTGCACTTCTAGCTTAAACTTAGAAAGCTCGTAAGCAACTGCACTTCCAACAATACCTCCACCAATTATAACAACATCAAACATAAAACCGCCTCCTTTATCTAAGAACTTGTATTTTTATATTAAAACAAGTTCTTAGTTCTAAAAAACAAAAAGAGATACTAAGAAAAACCTTGAAAAGGTCAGTCCTAACATCTCATAATTTCAACAGGATATTAAATTGTATAAGTTGCACAACTATTGTTTAATTATATTATCACTGTTAAGCACATGTGTCAATGGTTTTTTAAAATAAATAAAGAAATAAATTAGGGCGTGTTCATATTTTATATTAAAAGCAGTTCAAATTCAACTTGTGTTGAGTATTAATTCTATGCTTCTTTATTAACCTCCATTTTAAAAGACTTTTAATGTAAGTTTAAATAGAATTTGTATAGCAAAAATCGTACCCATGTTGACATTTTGTATTAATTGTATTACACTCAAAAATAGATAAATCTTAACATTAGTAATAATATTTTTATAGGCAAAAATATGGTACAGCTTGTATGTGAACACACCTTAAAGCCCTTGTGTAAGCGTGTAAAACAAAACACTAGCTTTAAAATAATATGCAGAGGTGGTTTTTAAGTCGAAATGCTAAAAAATATTAAAATAGCAACTAGATTTAAACTAGCTTTTTCGGTGATTTATGGTTTTACTATCCTTGTAGCAATTATTGCTATTTTTACTATGCGTGATATTGCTGAAACAAATGAAGAATCTATTAAACTAGTTACAGAGCCTCTTGTTTTAATTGGGCAATTTGCCAACGGAGTAGACAGGCTGCATTATGAAGAAGGCGACGCTACTAAGTTTAGTGGCACGGTTTCACAGCTTAAAATCTTGCTTGAAAGCGTAAAAACAACATATGAAGAGAACGCTATGCAAAATACAGAAGAATACAAAGATATAATCGCTTTAATTAATACATTTTACGATTATTCAAGCTCTGTATCAAGTAAAGAAAATCAATTGGAGACTTTAGAAAAAAGCGAAGAAACCATTGCTCTTGTTGACAAAATATTACTAGAACTAAAGAATCACTCTAATGAGCATTTTTTGGAAAACCGCTCCAGTGAAAACATTTCAACACTTGCCTTTGTATTATTAATTTTGGTTGGGTTGCAACTTACCATGCTTATATATCGTTCACTGCTTAGGGGTATAATTTTGCCGCTAGTTGAAATTGCTGATGCTGCAGAAGAAATAGCTCAAGGCAACCTTACTGTACGCATTAAATATCAGTCTACAAACAACATAGGCATGGTGGCTAAAAACCTTACTAGGGTTGTAAACACACTGTGCGATTTAATTCTTGACATAGATAACCTAGTTAAACTTCAAAATGATGGTGAAATGTCTGCAAGAATAAACAGCCAAAAATATGAAGGTGCTTATTCGTCTATAACCGAAGGTATTAACGAGATGGTCTCCTCTTATGTTGACATGACCAACGAAGTAATTGAATGTGCGCAGAACTTTGAGCAGGGCAATTTTAACATTTATATTCCTACATATTCAGGTGATAAAGAGCGAGCAAGCATAGCTTTTAACAAGCTAAGCCTTAACCTTAAAAGCATTAGCGAGGACATTAACAGCCTCGTTTATTCTGCTGCACATGGCAACCTTTCTGCAAGGGCTGATGAAAACAAATATGATGGTGACTGGGCTTCCATTATTACAACACTTAATAATCTTCTTAACGTTATTATTGCACCTATTAATGAATCTGCTATTGTGCTTTCTGAAATATCGAAGGGCAACTTGAACACAGAAGTGACAGGAAACTTTGAAGGCGATTTTTCAATTATAAAGGATTCCCTCAACAGCACAATTTCATTTATAAAGTCTTATATTTCAGAAGTATCATATATTCTTAACAAAATTGCTGCAAACGACCTTAGCACTTCTATTACAAGGGATTATGTGGGCGATTTTAAAGAAATTAAGCAGTCGATAAACATGATAATCGGCAAACTTAACATAGTAATGCGTGATATTAAAAATATGTCACTTCGCATTTCTGCTGGTTCAGATGAAATGATGACATCAAGCGAGTCTCTTGCTGATGCCTCAAGCAGGCAAGCGGGGTCTATTGGTGCACTTACAGAGATGATAGACAACATTAACAGCAAGCTTGCACTTACATCAAAGAGCGCACAAAATGCAGAAAATTATGCAGACTATGCCCATTCAAACGCTATGAACGTAGACTATAAAATGCGTGAAATGGTTGAGGCTATATATGAAATTAGAAAGTCTTCATTAGATATACGAAATGTAATTAAAACCATTGAGGATATTGCTTTTCAGACAAGCATACTGTCGCTAAACGCTTCTATAGAAGCGGCAAGGGCAGGTGAAAAGGGCAGAGGGTTTGCAGTTGTTGCTGATGAAGTTGGTCAGCTTGCAAAAAAAAGCAGCGATGCCGTGGAAACTACAACGGTGCTTATAGAAAATTCGTCTTCTAAGGTAGTTCAAGGTGTTAAAATTGCCGATGAAACTGCCAAAATTTTACAAAGTATTGTAGCTGACATAAACAACATTAGAAGCACTGCCTCAGAAATAAGCAACTCTGCCCAAGAACAAGTGGAAGAAATGACAAGAATTAGCATTGATGTTGAAAACATCTCAACACTTACAACCGAAAATTTATCAATATCCGAAGAAAGTGCTGCCTGTGCAACGGAATTTTCTGCCGAAGCGGATTCTCTTAGACACACTGCTGAAGCATTCATTTTGGAAGATTAGGGGGACTTATGGAAAATTCATTGTTAGACTTAAATGAGGACGAAGCGGGTATCATTACAAAAATTGATGTTTCTGGTGCAAGCAGAAAAATACTAATGGATATTGGTCTTGTTGAAGGCACAAAAATAACCGTAAGAAATAAAGCTCCCTTTAACGGTTCTATAAATGTAACAGTAGGCGGCGGCAATTTAAGCATACGACAGCAAGATGCTCGTCAAATTTTTGTAGCAAAGGAGTAAATGTATGCGATTTCTTTTGGTTGGCAACCCAAACTGTGGCAAAACAACTGTTTTTAACAGGCTCACTAAAAGCAACGCCAAAGTTGGAAACTGGGCAGGTGTGACTGTTGAAAAAAGGATAGGCCATTACAAAGAGCTAGATGATAACATTGAAATCATTGACCTTCCAGGCATATATTCTCTTTCGCCTTACAAAGAGGACGAAGTAATTGCAAGAAATGCAATTCTTAAAGATAAAGCAGATGCTCTTATAAATGTTATTGACGCTACAAACCTTGAACGTAGCCTATACTTGACTACACAACTAATTGAGCTTTCAATCCCTGTTGTGCTGGCAATTAATATGATGGACGAAATACAGGCATCGGGTTCACGAATTGACATTGATACAATAAGCAAAGCGCTTTCTGTTCCTGTAGTTCCAATTAAAGCAAAAGAGGGTGAAGGTCTTGACAAGTTAATTCATGTTGCAAAAAAAGAAACGGAAAATTGCAAGGCAAACAGCGTTCTTTTAAAAACCGAATTAGCTGAAAAGATTTTTTCTATAGAAAAACTTCTTTCAAAAATAACACAAAACAACGTACTGTTTTCAGCAATTAAGCTTATGGAGGACGATTCTCTTGTAAAGCAGGATATGTATTTAGCACCAATGCTAGAAATAGATATTGTCGGCGTTATATCAAGCCATAAAGGTAATTTACCCGATGATATAATACGACACCGTCATAGTTTTGCAAGGAAGCTTGTTGAAGGTGTATACATAAAAGGAACTAAATCAAAAGAAGAACAGCGTACAGAAAAGTATGACAATATTCTTTTGCACAAGTTTTATGCAGTTCCTTTATTTTTGTTTATAATGTTTGTAATTTTTCAAATTACATTTGGGTCTATTGGAAGCACTCTTTCAGATTTGATAGATATAACCTTTTCAGAATATATTAACCCTATGGCGGCGGCGGCACTTTCAAGCATGGGCACTGCCGATTGGCTTGTAAGCCTTATTACTGATGGTATACTTGTAGGCATTGGTACTGTTTTAACATTTATGCCTCAAGTTGTATTATTGTTTTTGCTTCTTTCTATTTTAGACGACTTTGGCTACACAGCAAGAACTGCTTTTATTATGGAAGCTTTGCTTAATAAAATAGGTTTAACAGGTCAATCATTCATACCTATGCTTATGGGGTTTGGCTGTAGCGTTCCTGCAATAATGGCTTCACGCTCACTTCAAAGCGAAAAAGACAGAAGGCTTACAATTATGATTACGCCATTTATGTCGTGTTCGGCAAGGCTTCCTGTTTATGCGGTTTTTGCAACAGCAATTTTTGCTAATTTAAGTGGGCTAGTTGTTTTTTCGCTTTATTTGCTTGGAGTAATTGTGTCTATTATTACTGGACTAATATTAAGCAAAACAGTTTTTAAAAATGATTTAACAACAAATGTTCTTGAGCTACCAAAGTACAGACGTCCATCGTTTAGAAGTATAGTGTTCAGAGTGTTAAATAAAAGCAAGGATTTTATATTGCGTGCAGGGACAATAATGTTTATAGCGTCTGTCATAATTTGGTTTTTCCAAACCTTTAACATTTATTTTGAATTTGCCGCAGATAATTCTACTAGTATGTTTGCTGATTTAGGGCGTTTTATAGCCCCAATATTTGCTCCTCTTGGGTTTGGAAACTGGCAAGCTTCTGTTGCACTTTTAACTGGTGTAATAGCTAAGGAAGCAGTTGTTGCTACTTTAGCAGTTTTGTACAGTGCGGGAACGGATGCTTCTCTTATTGAGACCATTGGGCAGAGTTTTACCCCAGTTGCAACTTATGCTTATTTGGTTTTTGTACTGCTCTACACGCCTTGCCTTTCTGCCATTTCTGTAATGGCTAGAGAGTTAAATTCAGTTAAGTGGACATTATTTTCAATACTCTTTCAAACATTTTTGGCCTGGTTTATTTCTTTGATTGTTTTCCAAATAGGTTCTTTGTTTGTTTAAAAACAGGCACTAATACAACGGTTTATTATTACCCCCTAAAACACTACGACCCACCGTACTCAAACAGAGTATAACCCCTACTCCAAGCCTTATGGAGTAAAGGTTATACGCTGTTTGCAGTTTGCTTTGAGCTTAAACTATTAACCTACTTTGTAAGCTCTCATACATTGAGATAGGAAACACTGGCTATAACAATTCCACTTTTTAATGATATTGGCAGATGAGCCAAACGCCCAGTCGTTTAGCTTTTTACCGATAGGCAATTTTTATTAAAAAAATTGCTATATTAGGGCGTGTAATATTTTTATAAATAAACAGAAAAACCTATTGATAATATTGTTTAATATATTTATAATTAAAACAATTTAAAAGTACAGGAGGAGTTTCATGAAGAAATTATTAAATTACTTGTTAACACTTGTAATGGTTTTTAACTCAGTGTTTTTTATAAGTGTTAATGTACAGGCATCTGAAAGCAACACAATTTCTTTTTCAGATGAATTTATCAAGCAATCATTCCTGTTTCACTTTCCTGCGGTTGATTCAAACAGAGACAAGGAGGTTACTCTTGCAGAACTTGAGAAGTATCCTTTTAATTTGAATGTGTGGGAGCTTTTTGTAAGTGACTTAACACTTGCTTACAACAGTGAATCAAACGGAGATGACAGCAGCAAGCCAGTTGCCTTGCCTGATGAATATTTAAAAAAATCGTTGGTTCAATATTTATCTCAAAAAGGCGGCTATGATGAAGCCGAATTAAATGGTATAACAACTGTTCCAGGAAATCTTGACAAAGATAAAGTTTTTGTTTGGCTTGACGAACTCAAAAACATTATTCAAGTAAAGCAAGGTTTAATGCCTGAAACGCAAATTAGAAACAGGGTGTCATTTTTTGCAGCTTCAGAAGATGAAATAATTACTTTCAATGATGAGTATTTAAAGCAGTCACTTTTAGACTACACGCCTGCAATTGACGCAAACGGTGATAAAGAAATTTCTGTTGCAGAGCTTGGGGCTGTCAGCGGAAGCCTTGACTTGAGAAACAACTTTATTCGTGATATAACCGGGCTTGAATATGCCACCGGCATTACATATTTAGGCTTAGACAATAACTACATAACAGACATAAGCCCAATTGCAAACCTTAGCAACTTAAGTTCACTAAACTTGTTTGCAAACAACATTGCAAGCTTGCCAGACATGAGCGGTTTAAGCGAATTGCGTAGCATTTATTTAAGCTATAATCTTGAGCTTTCTGACATAAGCGGCATTTGCGGTGCTTCAAATTTGACTGATTTGATGGTAGATAGGGCCAACTTGTCATCTTTACCTTCGGAAATATCTCAGTTAACAAAGCTGCAATCATTAAGCATAGCAGACAATAATGTGTCCGACATTTCGGTGCTTGCTAATTTAAGTAGATTAATGGATCTAAACGCTTATCTAAACAACATTACTCAAATACAAAGAGACACGCTTCCATCATCTTTAGCTAGTATATATCTAGTAGGAAACAAAATAATCTCAGCAGATTTTTCTAATATTAGCTCGTTAACGTATCTTTACATAGATAACAATTTACTTACAGAGTTTAATTCAAACACTTTACCGCAGTCATTACTTATACTTAAAGCAAGTGAAAACGACATAAGCAACATAGATGAGGTTTTAACACTTGATAACCTAATAGCTTTAGACTTATCTTCGAATGCACTTACAGAACTTCCAGAAATAACAAGCGAAACTTTGCAAATGTTAACAAGTTTATCTTTGGATAACAATGAAATTTCTGACTTTTCTGCTCTAGGAAACTTGCAAAGCCTTGAAACGCTTTCTCTTGCAAATAACAGGTTTACAGCTATTCCTGATTTGTCTGCAATTACAGGGCTTAAAACATTGGACCTAAGAAACAATAACATAAGTGACATATCGGGGCTTGTTGGAGCTGGTGGTGAAGATTCGTCGTCAAACCCTGATGGTGCTCAAAGTTATGAAGATGTGCCACAAACTTTATTAAACAGTTTACAAACGCTGAATTTGTCGTACAACTCAATCAAGGATATACAACCTTTGAGCGAACTAGCCAACTTGCAGGTTTTAAGATTGTCAAGTAATGAAATTGATGATATTTCAGCTTTAATTCAATTGCCTTCACTTAAACAGCTTTACCTTGACAGCAACAATATAACTTCGGTTGCTGGCATTAACCAAATTTCAACGTTGGAGTCATTATCGTTGCAATATAATCAAATTGGTTCTGTAAGTGCACTTAGTGGTTTGGATAATTTAGGGTATTTAATTTTAAGCAACAATCAGCTTTCGTCACTAAATGGGTTAAATAATTTGCCAAGCCTTTCAATTTTGGAGTTAGACAGCAATAATATTACTTCGATAGATGAATTAAGCGGTTTAACTTCATTGATTTCATTAGTCCTAAGCAATAATAATATTGGTTCTGTCAGCGCATTGAGTGGCTTAACTGGGCTTCGCTACTTGTATCTTAACAGAAACAAAATAACTGATGTATCAGAACTTAGCGGCTTAACTAATTTGCGGTCAGTTGATTTGTCTCAAAATGAATTAACTTCAGTAAGCAGTTTGTTTAATGCAACTAATATGTATAGCCTTTATGTACACAACAACCAAATATCTGACTTAACAGGCATAGACAAATTAACTTCGCTTGTTAATTTAGGTGCTTATAGCAACTTAATTTCACAATTGCCGCATAATTTTTCAAGTTGCAGCAACTTGCAATATTTGGAATTAGGTAACAACATAATAAGCGATGTTTCACCGCTTATTACAATGGGTAAGTCATTATCAACACTTTATTTAAGAAATAATAGAGTAACAAACATTGCGCCGCTTACGCCGCTTAGAAGGCTTGCGACCTTAGATTTGTCGTACAACCGCTTAGACTTAACAGAAGGCGGAAATTCGCTTTTTGTAATTAACAAGCACATAGCAAGAGGCGGAAATGTTTATTATCACAATCAAAACCCAAGCATACCAGAAACAGAAGCAACTTTAACAATTAACGTTACTAACCCGCCTGCACATGAATATTACATTAGTGTATCTAACGTAGATTTCAACATTAATATGTTTAAGGCGATGAGTGCTGGTTCATCATCTGCTGTTTTTCAAAAGCTTCCATATTTTGAAGGCTCAGAAACTATTTACAAGGTAAATGTAAATGGTAAGGACGCAAGCGGTGAATATTTCAGCACAACTGTAGATGTTGAAATACGAACAAATGCAGAAACTGCATCGGTTACAATTTCTAAAAACTACAAAATTTCGGGTACACTTTCTTTGACTGACGGCAGCAAGCCTGCTCCTTGGACGTGCGTTGTTGCAACAAACAAAGAAGACTCGAGCAAGATTTACCAAGGATACACAAATGATTCAGGTCAATATACAATTCCATACGTAGAGGCAGGAACTTATACAGTTGGGCTTGCTGAGTGGGAAAAAAGGTATTCAACCACTGAAAAAGAAGTTTCAATTTCTTCAAGCAGTGCTTTGGGTGTTGACTTTACTTTAAATAAAGGTTCAGATTTAAGAGGCTCTGTTAAAAAAGACGGCGTTGGCGTGTACAAGGCACAAGTCACCCTTTGGAAGAAAAACAGCCAAACAAATCAATTTGATTATGTAGCTTCTACAACTTGTGGTGAAACAGGGTTTAATTTTGACAGCGTGCTTAATTTAGGCGATTATAAGCTTGTTCTTGACTACGTTCAAGAAAGAAACAGCACGTTCCCATTGTTTGAATCTGCACCAAAAGAATTTACTGTAAGTAGCCTTAATACAATTTATTCGGAAAACCTTACATACATAGACCCTACCCAAAAGGTCGAAAGCTTTGAGGGAACAGTTGTTTCTGATATAACAACAGCATCAAACGGAAAACATGTTAGCTTAAAGGTTAACTATGTTTACAACGGTGAAACAGAAATAACTCCGCAGTTTAAAGTTGTTTTGCCAGATGGTTTAGTATTCCACAAAGACGAATATGAAAAGTTTATTCCAGAAAAAAGCTTGAAAAATGGCGATTCTGGCAAGTTCTATTCTATAATCAAAATTGTTGATGCAAAAACTAATGTTGCAAACATAAAAGTTTTGATAAGCCTTAATGGTGGAGAAAGTTGGACTGACTTTTGTTCATCTGCAATTAAAGTTGAAAAGGTTACACTTTTTGGTCCAAGTGCAGTTAAAAACAGTGAACAAGCAATTGTTTACGGCGAAACCATTGAAGGAACACCTGTAGAAATTTTAAATGCTGTTACAGGAGAACCTCTTGCAACTGTTTTTCCAAATGGGCGTTTTTACAGTGCAAAGCTGCCAATTTTGCAAGAAGGCACTCATTCTATAGTTGCTCAAGCAGTAATAGACAAAGAAACTGAAACGCTTCTTGTTGTGTCAGATGTTCTTACAGTTGACTCACGAAGCCAACAAGTTGTCATTAGCAACGTAAAGAAAGATGGTCAAAACCTAGCCGTTAACCCAGTTATTGGCGTAAGAACATTTTCAACTTGGGTTGACATGTTTTTAAAAGGAACTGATTTTAACATAAGCGTTGACTTTGAAAATGCAAGCAACATTCAAAGCATTAAGTTCAAGTTTTCAGATATGGAGTACAATGGTGTAATGCACGGAAGCACTGCCACCGCCACAATTTCCGACTGGTACGGCGCAGGGCTAAAACAGCTTGAAGCTTTTGTAATGACAAAAGACGGCAAGCATTTTCATTATACAGTAGCCGAGGCGACAATACTCGTTGACCCAAGCGGCGTGGTAACTGACAGCAAAACAAATGCACCAGTAGCCGGCGTCACAATGACATGCTACGTTCTTAAAAACGGAAATTGGGTTGTTTGGGACGCAGAAAACTATGCTCAAGTGAACCCTATGGTTACAGATACTCAAGGGAAATATGGCTGGTATGTTCCCAACGGAACTTATAAAGTTACGGCTTATAAAACAGGATATGTTCCATTTGACACATTAACAAGCCCAAGCTTTAGTTACAACGGTCAAAGCACCATTATTATTCCGCCGCCAAGAGATGACGTAAACATTAAGCTTGTAGCAACAGGAGCAAATATTCCAGACAACACGCCTAACAGACCAAGTTATGGCAACACAGACACAGACACAACTGACACGGAAAATGTTTCTACTCCAAGCACAAGTGCATTTGACTGGAACAAAACTAAACAGGAAATTTCAAAAGCAAGCAGCGGAAGCACAGTTACTGTTCAAATGAACAATGAAACTAAGCTCCCAGCAAGCATTATCAATGAAATAAAAGGCAAAGACGTTAACCTTGTGCTTAAAATGGGAGAATTTTTTTGGACTATAAACGGAAAGTCTGTGGACAAAAACGTTTCATCGTTCCAAAACGTTGACATGGCAGTAAAAAGGTTTAATGAGGCAAGTATTTCTACACTTGCAAAAAATAAAGACATACGGCAATTAGAACTTGCACATAGCGGTAATTTCCCATTTAAAGCTGTTTTGGGCTTTAATGTAGGAACAAGCTATAGCAACAAGCAAATGTTTATGCTTTACTACAACGAAGCATCGAAAAAACTTGAATATGTTGGTTCGGGCTTAGTAAACTCAAGCGGAACATTTAATTTTCACTTTGCTCATGCTTCAAAATACGTTTTGGTATCTGAGCTTGGCAAAGGTGTATTGATAAAAGAAGACATTTCTTCTTATAAAAATAAAGCCACAGTTGTTCCTGTTTACAACAGCAATGGGCGCCAAGTTGTGGTGTCAAAGAGCACGGTTGAAGATGATGTATTAAAGTTTGTTACTCCAAGCTCAGGAACATTTGATGTTATTAACAATTCTAAGCAGTTTAAAGATGTGGCTGGGCATTGGGCCGAAGAAAGCATAGCTTATACCTCTGCCCGAAACTTGTTCAGCGGAATTAACGAACAAACGTTTGAGCCTAACAGCAAAATGACAAGGGCAATGCTTGTTACTACCTTAGGCAAGCTTGAAGGAATTGACTTGGCGAGTTATTCAAACAAGGATAATTTTAAAGACGTGAATCAAGCCGACTGGTACAGTGGGTATGTTGCGTGGGCTGCGGAAAATGGATTGGTAAGCGGCGTTGGCAACAACAATTTTGCACCAAACCAGCTTGTAACACGTGAACAAATGGCTGTTATTATTACAAAATACAGCGAAAAATTTGGTTATAGCTTGAAAAAGGTTATTCCAGCAACAAGTTTTAATGATGCTGATGAAATTGCATCTTGGTCAATGAATTCTGTAAGCACTATGCAGCAAGCTGGGATTATAAGCGGCAAACTAAACAATGCTTTTGACCCAAAGGGTGTTACAACAAAAGCAGAAGTAAGCTCAGTTTTAAGAAAGCTGATTGACCAAGGTAATTTTTAATACTGTTGCTACTCCAAGCGGCCAGGCATAAAATGAATTTTCTAAGAACCTATGTTCAGTAATGGGTTGGATAGATTTAAAACAGCGATTTTTCGCCATTCTAGGCGTGGTGGCGCAGGCATAATGAAAATTATGTCAAGCCGCCACAACCAAGAATGGCGGAATAATCGCTTAAAGATGGGTAACAGCTTACTGAACACAGGTTCTAATAGCATCTTTGTAAAAGTAACTATCTGGTTTTATACACTACGTACTGTATGTTAATGCAACAAAAAAAGGCAACTTGCATAAAAGCAGGTTGCCTTTTTTTAGCAATTTTAAAAAATGAAGGATACAGCAAATATAATAATTAATTAATATTATATTGAACTGAAGAAGTATAGCTTATTGTATTAAAAACCCACCGACCTATGTGGTGGTGGGTTTTAATGTAAGTAGTAATCACGTTTACAATTGGTCTCACGCTCTATGGTTTTTTTGTACTATTTTTTATTATATAATAGACTAAAAAAATTATAAAGTCAATGTGTGCTAAAGTTATAGCATAAACAATTGTTATATTGACAGATGAATAAGTTAAATAATCATTTACAATTATTTTAAGAATATTTAGCGGTAAAACAAACGCAAGCAATATTCCAAAAACACATATTAGTATTCTCTTTATCATGGTTGAAGCGCAGCTGAATAGTATGTTATATCTCTTGAAACATTTGTTATATAACCATCTCCACTACTGATTTCAAATGAAATAGTTCCCACGGGTCCAATATTGACACTTGCACCACCTGTAGCACTAACTGCGCCCGCCTTATATAAATCTCCATAAAAAAGATAGTAAAAACTATTACCGGCAGTAAGTTTATAATTTATTGTACCTGCAAATTTGCATGCTGCACCTTTACCGGTAAATATATGTGGAGAACCTATTTCAACTATACGGTTTGGACTTGATTGGCCTACTGTATATTCTAATCCAACAGAAATTCTTGGTTCCAAAATATAAATACTTGAATAAGTGTAATTTGTCAAGTAAAACATACCGTATCGCACTTCCGTTGCTCTTGTCTCTTTCGGTCTTGGTCCAATTAAATTCTTAATTTCATCTTCAGCAAATCCAGCACTTGTAAGATATTCAACAAGCTCTGTATATGTATATGTATCTTCCTTTTCTATGCTTTCGATATCTTTAAAATCATGCCAAGTCAAATTTTCAAGTTTCTCACTATAATCTAATGCTTGTGCTTCTGTACCTTCAATTGCCTCGTCAGAAGCAAATGCGTTTGTTCCTATTCCCATAACCATAACAAAAGCTAGTGCCCATGATAATAATTTTTTAAACATAAATTTTTCCTCACTTTCATTTTTTATATTCTTAATATTTTGCCACGCTGCTTGTCATCGTTTGAGTTTCGCTTGCAGAGCCGCTGTATGCCTTTACAGTAGCTTGTATCCTGTACGAGTATCCTGTGCTTACATTATATGTTTCGCTCAAGTCTGCACGATAGGTCGCACTTGTTGATGTAAATGTTTTCAATGTGACCCAACTGCCATTTTTGTACTGCTGCAGGTTGGCTGTTATATCAACCTTTGTAGTTGTTCCTTGATAGCCAACAATCGTAGCATCTACGGTAGCTGTACCGCTTGATGAAATATACAAGTCGCAACTGGAATTGGCGATGTATAGCATATATGGCACAGGAACACTATCTGCAGCACTTGCTGATATGCTGGATAAGCCACTGCCGATAATTAACAGCAAACATACCAATGTAAGTGATAACACTTTCTTCATAGTAAATCCCTCCTTTCATTGTAGTCTTGCTATTACAACGAATGAAAGAAGGGATCTGTGACACTTAATTTAAAATTTTTTTATTTGTTCTCAATAATATTTTTCGCCATAGTTAATAGCTCGTTTTTGTTTATCGAACCTATAAGGGTATATGAGCAGGAACTGTCATACCACAAAAGTTGATGCGTACCTTTGTTCTCTATTATAGTAATGTTGTAACCTGAAAATTCCGTTTCAATAATGTCTGCTCCTTCTGTATCTATGATAGTTTCACCTTGCGTTAATAGCCGTTGAATGTATACAAGTTCCGTCCCATTTGAATTAGCATAAGTAATTATTTGTTTATATTCACTTATTTTCTGCTCAATGACCTCAAATCCCTCTGGGATATATAGGGATTCTTTAGGGATTAACTTATCACTATCAGCATTTTCATCGCTCCCAACTACAATAGAGGTTAATTCTTCCAATTCCTGAATAATAAAGTCAAAAAACCTAACCCTGTATGCTTCAACGCTCATAGTAACCGTTAAACCAATTGATAAAGCAATCAATATAACAGCAACTGCTTGTTTTGAATACTGCACAAAGCTACGCATAAAAGGGCTTCTGCGCTCATATTTTAAGAGCGCATTCATTTTACGTTCAAACCTTTTTGAAAATTTGTGACGTAGCCCAGCTTCAGAGGGTATTCTACGTATCATATTTTCTTCAGCTTTGCTCATATGCACATATAAAAAATCATCATCTATAATTTGGCTCAACTTTATTTACCTCTTCTAATAATTGTGAAAGCTTCCTTTTGGCACGAGAAATTCTCTGACGGACATTATCCTCACTAATATGAAGAATACTCGCAATTTCCTTGTCATTATATCCTTGAGAATATTTTAACTTCATTACTGTTACATAATTTAAAGGTAACTTTTCAATATAAGATATTATTTCGTTAGAATCAGTTGCAGTCAAAGAAAAGTCTTCGTCATATATGTAGTATTCGGCTTCATCAAAAGAAACATTATTCTCTCGTTTACGCTTTCGGTAATAGTCTATTGCGATATGCTCTGTTATTACAACGAGAAAAGAGCGTGTTTTGTGACAGTTGCTTTCATCTATCTTATCTAATTGCTTAACAATTCTTAGAAATGCTTGGTGTACAATATCTTCGGCAACATAATTATCCTTTATAACACGCATAGCAACATAATACATAGTTTGCTTGTATCCATGATAAAGCCTTTCAAATTTCCGCTTTTCAATTTCCGATTCAATCACTGCCAAGTATATTACCATCACATAAGCTCACCACTTTATTATATAGTAACGGCACTGTTTTAAGGTTTCCCATTGTCGGTTTTATCAAAGTAAAAACAAGCACCAAAGTACAGAAATAGTTCTTTAACCAGTGTTATTAAAGCACAAATTTTGGTAAATTTCAACTGTTTAATAAGAAAAGGTTTGTTGGTATTGCCATATAGCCTTGAGGATAGTTTATAACGATTGCAAAACTGCATTAATTAGGGCGTGTTTTGTAAATCCATTTGCACGTCAATTAGACAGACTTTCCTCTATGCTTCGTTAGAAAAAACCTTATTTACCTTTGAGTAAATGCAGCTTCTCCTTCCTCGTATAACGAAAAGTCTGTCCAAAAATCCTTACTAAGCGATTTACCAAACACGCCCTTTGAATATCGTTCAAAAAATATAGCCTACAAGCCCACTTTACTTTATGTCATAAGGCTTCAATAATTTGTCAACCTCTATTTTCTTCCCATCTTCCATAGTTTCGACCTTTGCAAAAACCCAGCCGTCTAAATTTTCTACATCAACACCTGCGTCTATAAATGGCTGTGGGTTAAGAACAAAAACTATGTCCTTGTCATTTGTAGTTATATCTTTTGCCCATTCAAACATATTACCGTTTCCAAGAGCGACACCATAGTGGTCAAGTGCCGCATGATAACCTACGGCTTCTCTATTATTGGCTACGAGCTTTTCAAATGCTTTATTAGCACTTGATTCCTTTGAAAACTTGTTGTTTTCCATGCTTATAATAAGCTTTTCGCCGTCTACAGAAATATAGTTTGGCAATTTAGTTTTATCAAGCCCTGCATTTTCAAACGGAGCAAGTTCAAAAGCTATAGATATACTTTTTCCAAAACTAAAACTTTCTTTACTATCAGGAGATAACAAAGTATATCCTTCGTTTTCATCAGAAACTATTTTATTTGAATCTGCCCCAATAACATAATCAAAAGACTTGACTGCGGTAGTAGCAACAACATCTGTTTGAGCACAGGCAGTAAGTGATGTAATTAATATTGCAGCAAGTGATAATAAAACAAATTTTTTCTTCATATTTTACTCCTTATTTGTAAGCTTTAAAGCGTTTTAATCTTAGTGCGTTTGTAAGAACTGATACAGAGGATAAAGACATTGCAGCAGCAGCAAAAACAGGGTTAAGTAAAGGCCCACCGAATAAATAAAGAACTCCTGCTGCCACAGGTATACCTGCCACGTTGTAAGCAAAAGCCCAAAACAAATTTTGCTTTATGTTTTTTATAGTGCTTTTTGAAAGCTGAATTGCCGTTGGAACGTCCATTAAATCACTGTGCATAAGAACTATGTCAGCCGATTCCATTGCAACATCAGTGCCGCTGCCTATTGCTATTCCTATATCAGCTTGCGCTAAAGCAGGTGCATCGTTTATGCCGTCACCAACCATAGCAACCTTTTTTCCTTCTGCTTGCAGCTTTTTAACTTCGTTAGATTTATCTTGCGGCAAAACCTCGGAAAGCACCCTTGTAATTCCTACTTGTTTAGCAATTGCTTCTGCTGTACGTTTGTTATCACCGGTAATCATTGCAACTTCAATACCCATTTCTGTAAGCCTTTTAATTGCTTTTGCACTGCTTGCTTTAACAACGTCTGCAACGGCTATAATTCCAGACAATTGTTTATCAATTGCAATATACATAGGTGTTTTGCCTTCGCTTGCAAGGCGGTTTGAATCGTTTTCCAAACTTGCAATGGAAATGCCTTGTTCGTTCATTAGCTTTAAGTTCCCTGCAAGCACTTCTGCTCCATCAATTGTCACTTTAATACCTCTGCCTGTAATTGCCTCAAAATTAGTTACAGGAAGTAAGCTTAAATTGTCTTTTTCTGCACCTCTTACAATTGCTTCGCCAAGAGGGTGTTCGCTTCCTTTTTCAGCAGAAGCCACAAGCTGTAAAAGTTTATTTTTGTCAATACCATTAGTTGCAATTACATCAGTTACTTCTGGCTTACCTTCTGTTATAGTACCTGTTTTATCAAAAACAATTGTCTTAATCTTATGAGTAGTTTCAAGGGCTTCGCCGCCCTTAATAAGTATGCCGTTTTCAGCACCTTTACCTGTTCCAACCATTATAGCAGTAGGTGTTGCAAGCCCCAACGCACATGGACAAGCTATAACTAAAACGGCAATAAATATAGTCAGCGAAAAAACAAGAGATTGTCCGCTAATAAGCCAACCAGCAAAAGCTATAACCGCAATAACAAACACTATTGGCACAAAGTAACCCGAAACAATGTCAGCCATTTGGGCAATTGGTGCTTTAGAGCCTTGTGCGTCCTCAACCAGCTTAATAATTTGTGCAAGTGCTGTGTCGCTTCCAACTTTTGTTGCTTTAAATTTAATTAAGCCGTTTTTATTAATGCTTGCAGCATAAACTTTGTCCCCAGCCTTTTTATCAACCGGCATACTTTCGCCTGTAAGCATTGCTTCGTCAATTGCTGTTGTCCCTTCCACAACAACGCCATCTACCGGTATTTTTGAACCAGGCTTAACAAGGATTATATCGTCAACCATTACTTCTTCTATTGGTGTTTCTATTTCTATGTTGTTTTTAATTACGATAGCTGTTTTCGGAGCTAGTCCCATTAGTTTTTTAATAGCCTCACTTGTTTTACCCTTTGAAACAGCTTCAAGTGATTTGCCAAGAAGTATGAGAGTAATAATAACACCTGCTGTTTCAAAATATAAGCCTTCAACATAATGCAAGTCGCCCGTCCAAATTTTATATGTTGAATAAAGGCTGTAAATTGCTGCGGCTGATGTACCTATGGCAATTAGGCTGTCCATGTTAGGCGAGCGAAGCCAAATTGCACGGAAGCCTACCGTGTAAAAACGATATCCTGCAACAATAATTGGTATAGTTAAAAATATTTGAACCAAGGCAAAGTTAAGTGGATAATTCATCGGCTCAATAATTTTTGGCACAGGAGCGTTAAACCATGAAATCATTGTTCCCATTGCAATGTATAAAAGAGGAATGGTAAAAACAGCAGCAACTGTAAACTTTCTCCACAAAGTTTTAATTTCTTTTTCCTTGCGGATTTTATCTTCATCAACAGAAACCTTTTGAGCAACCTCTGCCCACTTATAGCCAGCTTTTTCAACAGCCTGTCTAACCGCAGCCATATTAGTTTTTTGTGAATCAATTTCACAAGTTAACCTTTCTGTAGCAAGGTTAACGGAAACAGACTTAACACCGTCAATTTTGCCAACAACTTTTTCAATTCTTGTTGCACAAGCCGCACAAGTCATGCCAATTATTTTAAGCGTGCTTGCTCCTTGTGAAGCCTGTTGCTCTGCTTTATATCCAACTTTTTCAACACTTCTAATTATATCTTGAAGGGAAACCTTGCTTTCATTTGCTTCAACAGTCATTTTTTCAGTGGCGAGGTTAACGGAAACAGAGTTTATACCTTCAATTTTCCCAACCACCTTTTCAATTCTTGAAGCACAAGCAGCACAGGTCATTCCGCTTATTTTCAGTGTTTCTTTCATTTTTTCCTAATGCCTCCATCTTGTTTAAGTTTTTATTTTAATTTCCGCAGCAGCAACCGCCAGCTTGTGGAAGATTTGCGATTTGTGCTTGTATTTCAGCTTCATCATAATTGTTAATATCGTCAACAACAGCAATTGTAGAGTTAATCATACCCATCCAACAGCTATATTGTATTATTCCAGACTCTGTAGGAGTAAATTCAATCACATTATCGCCGACATTTAAGGTTTTCAAAATTTCATAGTTAGGTATAATTATTTCATTGTTACAAGAATTAAGTGTTGCAGCATCAGCTACAATAGTCCATTTAACAGGAACATCTTTTTGAACAGTTAAAGCTGGATAGCCGTATGGTTCAAGCTGTGTTACAATTTCTTGAACATTTTCTTTAACTGTAGCTGTTTGAGAAGTTGTTGCAGATAAATTTGATACCTGTGACCATTCAAAAGCATTTGTGTCTGGATTTAAAGCCACGGGCTGAAATATATTAAGTTTGTCTTGTTGATTGGCAACAAATTCTGTACTTTGGTTATTTGGTGTAGAATTTCCGATTAGTCCAAGTTCACTTGCACCCATTACAGTAATACCAGCTAAGAAAGCAATAGATAAAGCTGAAATACCTACTAAAATTCCTTTATTTTTCATTTCATTACCTCTTTTCTTAATTAGACTACATTATTATAAAAATTTATTGTGTAGGTTTTATGGAGATACAGTTTCACCTTTTTTATTCTACAACGGTTATACTGCTTCTAATCATATTCATCCAGCAGCTATAAGGAACAACGCCTGTTTCAGTTGGAGTAAACTCAACTATGTTGTCCCCTGCTGCAAGCGGCATTTCAATACCGTATGTAGGAATCATAATGGCGTTGTTGCAACCGTTCAAGTTACTTGCTTCTGCATGTAAATTAAATTTAACAGGAATATCTTTCTTTACTGTTATTGGTGCATAACTTCTTCGGCTAACCTCAATAGTAACAACTTGGTATCCATCTACAATAACAGGCTCGAAATTACTTGTGTCACTGGTTTCTGTTCCTATTGCTAAAAAGCCAGACATGTTAAGCCCAGTATTAAACATTCCTATACCAAGAACTATTACAAGAACAGCACTTACTGACATCATTTTTGCTGTAAACCTTTTAGATAAAAATGAGCTTACAGCACCAAACCCAAACATCAGCGGAGTTGTTCCAAGGCTAAATAAAAACATTGAAATTGCGCCTTGAATTGCGTTACCTGTAGAAAGGGCATAAAGTTGCATTGCTTGAAGTGGTCCACATGGCATAAGCCCATTAAGCAACCCTATGTATAATGGGCTATTACTTTTTCCGCTTATATTGCTTGTTAAAAATCTAGGCAGTTTAAAATTAAATCGTCTAAGCCAAGGGAATACGTTAAGCATGTTTAAGCCCATGATTATCATAAAAATGCCTGCAAATAAAGCAACCGCCCCACGCATTACACCATTAAAGCTGATTATAGAGCCTATTGCGCCTACAATTGCGCCTATTACTGTGTAAGATATAACACGGCCTAAGTTATATAAAAAACTTGGACGTAGTTTATCAAGTTTGTTTTCTCCTGTAACACCAACGCATTGTGAAAGGTTAATACCACCGCACATACCAATACAGTGAACTGATGTCAAAAGACCAATTACAAATATGGCAGCATAGCTCATTCCTGCTTTTGCTTCGGGAAAGTAATTAAAAAAAGCAAAACCGCCAAATCGGTCAATAATCATAGAAGCACCAAGTATGATAATTGCTATTATTGCAAGCTGAGAATAGTTTGCAGTCTCACTTTTACTTTTTGCGCTACTTCTTTCAACCACCTCATAATTAAGCGAAGAAATTGTTTTCTTAATTTTTGCAAGGTTTACTTTTCTTTCATCAAAGCTAACATTAACTTTGCTGCTTGCATAGCTTGCGTTAACATTTTTAACTCCATCAATGGCTTTTAGTTTTCTCTCAATTTTCATTTCACAGCCGCTGCATGTCATACCGTTTACAGATAACTGCTTTGAAACAATGCTTTCAGACATATCTTACCTCCACAACTATTATTATACCAACAATTAAATCCCTTGTGAAATATTTGTTATCAACTAACACTATAATAAATTTGTGTAGAATATATGGAGATATAGCTAAATCAATATATAGCAATTCAGTTTTTAATTGACATTGTCTATCGGTCAAAAAGCCAAACGGCTAGTCGTTTGGCTTCCCTCTGCCAATATTGTTAAAAACTGGAGTTGCTATAATATTGCTTTTAGGCTTTTAGCAAAATGCATACGAGGTCACTGGGCTATAGAATCCATGACTTGCATCTTGTTGTAACATTTAAAGAAGATAGCAACAAAACTTTAGACAAAACCTCCACACTTAATTTGAATGTTTTATGAAAATTTGCATTATCTGTTTTAAAATTGTTAGACACGGGCAAAAAAAGAAGCCTAAAACGCAAAAGATACTTGTTTTGTGCCAATTCAAAATAATACTTTAGCTACACCTTCAGGCACAGTGGGTCAGAAATTGATTAGAATAGAGTATGGGGTGTAAATTATTTCTATCATTATCATCTTTATAATCGATTGCCAAATTCCCATGCATTTTATGGAATACCTTTTTAACTAATATAAAGGCATTCCAAATCTACAAATTTGCAAGCAATTAGCATTTCTACCTTTTCTAAATGAATGGAAGTGCTATTTGCTTTTGCAACTCCGCATGTACATTTGCAAGGGGTTACATACAAATTTATTTATCACTGCTTCCTTACAATTTTACGCTTTTAATGTTATAATTAAAGTAATGGTTTATTCTAGTTTTTACCTGTGTACATACGAAAGGAATTGTTTTGTTTATGAAAATTAAACAATTAAAATTCACTATAGTTATTACCTCAGTAGTAATTACTATTATTATTATTTTAGCATTTAGCCAAAGTGTTCTTTGTATACGTCCCGTTTATAACTCAACTTTGTTTGGTGTTATTGATAGTTCTTTGTCTAACACCTATGAAAAATAGAGACAAATTTTACAACACAAAATAGTACAGGTAAAAAGACACATGGAGACGCATTAATTGACTTTTGTAAACTTTATGCTCCAAATGCACAGGTTTATTATTATAACGCAGAAAATGAAACAGGAAAAATAACAGATGCACACATAATAAAAGGATTATGATAGAAAATGATATAAAGTATGTAAACATTAATTTAAGTTCTAAGTATTATTCAAAAAACTTAGAGGATTTTATAAACAAAAATAAAGATAAACTTATCATAGTCTCAAGCGCAAGCAATTTGAGAAATACGTTAGACTACCCTTCGATGTATGATAATATTTCGTCTGTTGGTGTTAAAAATAACACCAATGAAAAATATTTGAAAATTGGATATAGAACAAACAAAATATTAATTTTGGGAAAAAATTTAAGTGTAAACTATTATAATGGGAATTCATTTCTGGCAATTGTACATACAGTTAATGAATCATCAAAACATTTGGAGGGTGAAAAATAGATGAATAAATTAATCCAAAAACATCAATATTTGAAATTTTGCTGTAATCCTAGCGGGTCAGCTTATAGTCAATTAATTGAGTTAATGTTCAGTTTATCAGATTGTTTTATTTTGGCAGAAAGATTAGACGTTAATAAGGATAATAAGCTTATTGACACTTTACAAGCTCTTAAAAAGTTTGAGTTAAGCACAAAATACCAGCGGTCATGGGCTGGTACAAAGACATTAGGTTTCCCTGCTAAAATACATTATTATAAGGTTTGTGATGAAACTAAAGAAGTACTCATAAATACAGCAAATAGTCTATATGAATGGGTTCAACCGCTATTGCCTGAAGACTTATCATTTATTTCTGAAAATAGATATATTATGATTACTACATCACATGAAAAAAGTGGTGGAATAGTCGTACCTAATTCAGAGGTATTAGAGAAAGCAAAATTAATAAATAATCTTAAAGTTGAATCTACCTATATATCAATGTACAATAAGGTTGTACAAAGCTTGGATTGCAATTTATAAAATCTGATATTGGAAGGTGTTTTTAATGATAGAGCCTTTTTTAAATTTTAATGGGCAGGCAAATGATGCGATTAAATTTTATGAAGATATTTTTAATACTAAAGCAAGCAAAATTGTAAATTTTGCAGAAGTGTTTGATACTGAGGAGTTTAAGGTTCCGGAGGAATTAAGGCACTGGGTTGATAATGGAGAAATATTGATTAATCAAACGAACGTAGGAATAGCAGATTTGAAAGTTGACTGTGTTCCTAATTCATTGGTATCTATGAGGGTTTATTTTAATTCTGAAGAAGAAATAATCAATGCGTACCGAAAATTGCTTGATGAAGGGATATCATTAATTGATCTTATGCCATATGACCAGCTTTCAACTAAGCTATTCGGGTGGGTGCAAGATAAATACGGCGTCAATTGGCAATTAATTTATAAATAACGTGAGTTCGATAAAGCAAGCAAAATAAATCTGAAAAAAGCAAAAAAATACATCCACCCAAAAATTAAGGAATAAATTTAAAAAAAACAAACCTTAATTTATAAGCTAACAATTTATGTGTAAAGAAGGCTTAGTAGGCAAGAAAGAATAAGCAACCAATCCAGCAAGTAAATTTGCAAGAAAGTTGTGTTGGCTTCCCCTTCTTTCGGCCGGTGCTGCTGTACTTTGCTTCCACCGTCATTTTTGGTTGAGTTAACGCTTCAACGATTTTTTGACGCAAAATGGTGAACTGTTTATTCAAATTGCGATATTATACCAACAATTAAATCCCTTGTGAAATATTTGTTTTCAACTAACATTATAATAAATTTGTGTAGAATATATGGAGATATAGCTAAATATAATTAAACTTATTTCATTGCTGTAGGGCGTAGATGCACCGCCCTTTTAGTGAAGTAGTTAAACTTTAGTATCCTCTGCTGTAAGCTCCGTAGCCGCCAACGCCGCCGCCGCAAAAACCGCCGCCTACTCCGCCACCGTAGCCGCCGCCACAATTTCCACCGCCGTAACCGTAACCGCCATTTGCAGAGCGGTATTCAAGCATGGAACGGTAATTGGCTAGGTAAGTGTCAGCTAATTCTTGTGTTAAAACACCTTGAGAAACTAATGAGTCAAGATAAGTTTTTCTTGCAGAAACAAGAGCTTCTACATCAATTGTTGAGTATGCGTTTGCTGCTGTCGTGTAATTCAAATTTGTTACTCGTGGTGAAGCCATTCCACGAGCATAAGCTGGAGTAGCAAACAATGCAGTCATAACTGCTGCTACTGAAAACATTGCAATAAACTTTTTCACCTTTATTACCCCCTGTATATCAGAATTTCACCAAGTAAAAATCAGATAGCAATAGTTTTGCTGCATCTCACCTGAATTAATTGGTATAGTGAAATATTACCTTTGCTTTGTGGAGATAGTATGAAGATTTTATAAGTGTTTATAGTCAACTGTGACGTTTACTAAAGCTTTATTACTTTTTGGGTATAGTAACTATGAATGTACTTCCTTTCCCAACTTCACTTTGAACATCAATTTTTCCGTTATGAGCATTTATTATTGCTTTTACTACAGAAAGCCCAATTCCTGAACCTCCTGTGTTTCTTGCTCTTGAAATGTCTGCACGGTATAAATGTTCAAAAATATGAGGTAAGTCTTTATCAGCAATACCTACGCCAGTGTCACTAATTGAAAACTGCAAGTTGTTTTTGCCTTCGTTTGCAATAACACTTATTTCACCACCATGTTCTGTGTACTTAATTGCATTGGAAATAAGATTAACTATAACCCTGCTAATCTTATCTCTGTCAGCAGTAATTTTACATGGTTTTGCCTCAACAATTAAAGTGAGGTTTTTTTCCTTTAAATCTGCTTCAAATGTCAATAAAGTTTGCTTTAGTAAAACACAAAAGTCAAACGGCTCTTTGTTAAGTGCCATGCTGTCGCTCTCTATTTCCACAATTTTGTCTATATCAGATACCATTCTTGATAACTTTAATATTTCTGCATGTACACTTTCAACCCGTTCAGGGGTAGGTTCAAAAACACCGTCAAGTATACCTTCCAAATTTGATTGAATAGCTGCAAGCGGTGTTCTAAATTCATGTGCATAATCATTTGCCATTCTCTTTTTTAACTGCTGCTGCAATTCAAGAGTGCTTGCGAGTGTGTTTACGCTGCCAATCAACCCCTCAATTTCTGCTGTATTTGATTTAAGCTCGATTCTGTCAGAATAATTACCTTTTTCTATCTGGTTTGTCTTTATTGTAACAGCCTTTATTGGCTTAGATATTCTGCTTGCCATAATGTAGCCAACTATTAAAGCAATAAACAGAAATACAAAAGCAGACTTAATAAAAAGGTTGTTTAACATATTCATGAATTTAATATCATGGTTGCTGTAATAAAAAGGGCCGTAAAAACCAAGGGATACTACACCGTACTTTTGACCATCTTTTGAAAGTGGGTATGACTTTTCAATATATCTACCTTCAAAGTTTGGATAACGCTTTCTCATAGTTTGCTCCATAGCATTAATCATATTTTCGCAGCGTACATTATCATAACAGCTCATACAAAAAATTTCATTCCCAAATGTGTCGCTTACCATAAGCACAATGCCCTCACTTAATGCACTTTGCCCAAGCGATACCATAAATTCTTTGCTCGGCTGTTTATCAACATCAAACTCTGCAAGAACAGACTGTACAAAGCCAAGATTTTTTTCTTCCTGTCTCTCCTGAACATAGCTTTGAAAATGCTTTTCTAACAAGATATTTGCAATTGATGAAAGAGAAAATACCAAAAACATTGATAGTAATACATATGAAATTATCAACCTAACTTTTAAACCCAATTTCATTGTTTCACCTCATTACCCCCAAACTTATACCCTATGCCTCTTATTGTAAGAATATATTTGGGGTTTGAACTGTCAGTTTCTATTTTTGAACGCAAATTTTTAATGTGCGAATCTATTGTACGGTCGTATCCGTCAAAATCAAGACCAAAAGCTAATTCTATAAGCTCATCTCTTGTGAATGTTTTATTAGGATATTTTGCTAATGCGGAAAACAGCTTAAACTCGTTAGGGGTTAAATTTACAAGTTTTCCTTGTTTTTTTACGGAATAAGAATCAAAGTCTACAGCCAAGTCACCGTTATTCCAGCTCATTTCAATAAACATAGGGGATATACCGTCGTTGCACCTGCGAAATAAACTGTTTACTCTTGCCACAAGCTCTCTTGGGCTAAATGGCTTTGTCATATAATCATCAGCACCCATATTAAGCCCACTAATTTTATTATCTTCGCTGGACTTTGCTGTCAGCATAATAATTGGTATTCTTGATTGTTTTCTTATTTCGTTACAAATTTCTTCACCAGAAATAAAAGGAAGCATTAAATCAAGTATAACCATATCTGGTTGATTATTTTTAAATAATTCTAATGCTTTATTTCCATCATATGCCAAAAGGGTTTTGTATCCGCTTTTTCTCAAATAAGCGTCAATAGCTTCTGATATTTTGGGTTCATCTTCAACAATTAAAATGGTGTTAATTTTTGACATAAAGCTCACCTTTTTCTTTTTATATAACACTTATCCTTCGGCTGCAGATGTTGCAACCTAAGCAACAGTCATGTATATTTTACAACTGGCATTCATACCGCCTTAATCTCTGAGGTTAACTTAGAATATACTTAGTTTATGGAGGATTTATGAAGAACAAGCCATTAGTAATCTATAATTTTCTCAAGCCTTATGAAACTCTGCCTTAATTATATCAAGATATTTGTCAATTTTCAGCATTTTGCTTGTAATTTTAGATGTTTTATCGATGTTTTTTGTAACTTAACCCTTTGTAGTTTTTATGGTATAATAAGATTAGAATTAGTTATGAGAGTAAATTTTATTAAAGGAGGATTATTTATACCACCTTTATAAACGACAAATCAGAATGAGGAAGTTTATTATGTCAAAACTGATTATCATTAGAGGCAATTCAGGAAGCGGAAAGTCTGCACTAGCGAAAGCGCTGCAACGAAAGTTCGGGCAAAACACAATGTTAATATCACAGGATATGATACGGCGAGAAGTTTTATGGGTTAATGACGGTATGGGAACAATGGCAGTTCCGCTCATGATAAAAATGTTGCAATATGGAAAAAAACACTGCGAAGTGATTATTTTAGAAGGAATTTTGAACTCAATTTGGTATAAAGAGTTATTTGAAAGCGCAGTTAGAGAATTTTCATGTAATATATTTGCTTATTATTATGATATTCCCTTTGAAGAAACACTACTACGTCATCAAACAAAGCCGAATGAAGCTGATTTTGGTGAAGGTGCAATGAAAGGTTGGTGGACTGAAAAAGATTATATAGGATTTATTCCTGAAAAGATTTTTACAAAAGAAATTAGCCTAGATGAAGCAATTAATATAATATATAAAGATGTTATGGATACAGTAAGTTAATCTTAAAAGATAAGGATTAATGAGAAAAATAAAAATAATTCTCAAGTGTAGCTGCTTTGTAGAATTTTTGCATCTATTTTTGTGGAAAAATGTTTAGCACTTTCTTGAGGTGCTGTCAAGTTGGGGCTAAGTACAATTTTCGACAAGAACAGCTATCAAAATTAAGTGACGGCTGTTCTATAACTTCGGGATTATACTGATTTTCATATACAGAAAAATCACACATAAGCGCAATATTATGCTCATTTTATTCGCTTTGCTGTTGTTGAAAGATATATTAAATAGATTGCTGTTATAAGCAAAATAACACCAACACTAATATAGTCATATAAAGGTGGTACATCCTTTGAAAGGGCACTGGCAGTATTAAAAATAAAATGAAATATGATGCCCGGTACAATAGACTTTGTATGGACAAATAAAACAGCAAGAACAATCCCTATTAAAACAGCAAGAACAATTTGAGTAATTTGGCTCATTCCTGAATATCCGTTAAAAACATTAACAATATGTCCAAACCCGAATGTTACACCAGATATAATAATTGCTGTTTTAGTAGTGCTTCTTTGCTCAATAGACTTTAACAAAAAACCTCTGAATAGTAATTCCTCTAAAAACGCTACCAAGATCATAAAAAACAAAGTCAAAATGACATCGGGTAATGTAATCGTTTTGTCAAAGAAAAACACACCGTTTGCTAACGCAATGAGAGCCAATGGTAAATAAAATAAGCTTTTCTTTACATCATCAAAACCTATTTTAGCTAATCCAATAGTTTTAATCAATTCATACTTTCTTGTGTACATAAGTAAAAGTACGGAAAACGTGAAAAACATAATAATTTGTCCTACATAATTGATACCAACTTTTAAAGATAATATAGCCCCAATATTTGCTAACATAACATAGATCAAAATAAATATCAGTGATGACTTTAATTTCAGTTTACTCATATACCATACTCCTATTATATAAATAATGCTTACTATATTTAAATTATTTAAAACTGTAAGATAATCATTATTTTCTTCATTAAGATTGTACTACACACTTTATAAAAGTTCAAGGGTTTGCTACAAAAACTTAGTCCTAATTTGACAGCAGCCCAAGTTAGGATTATTTTTTTTGCAACAAAAAGAGTTTTTTAAGACATTGTACTTTTGGTAAGTTTGCAGTACACTTGGATCAGATAATGATTATCTTTAAACTTTGAACATATAAACAAAAGTAAGTATTGCTGTGAAAACTAATTCTTAGACCATCGAAAAAACCAAGGCAAATAAGCCCACAAAAGTGTGCTTAATAAAAAAAGCTTCCCCCTCCAAATGAACTACAGATTGATATTATTTATATTTAGTGAGGTGGGCGAAAATAAGTTGCGTTTGTTGTGATTACCAGAATAATTATAATATATTGTTTGAGAGTGATTATGTTGTTTGCATAGAGGCAAAAAATGAAGTTATCGAAGGCTCTTGTTTTATAATACCGAAAGCTCACAAAGAAACCCCTTTTGATTTATCTTACGATGAATGGTTAGACACTAAAAAAGTAATTGACTTAGCAAAAGCGCATATTGATGAAAAGTATAGCCCCAACGGATACAATTTAGGTTGGAATATTGGAAGTATCGGAGGGCAATTTGTTTTTCATTCTCATTTGCATATTATTCCTCGTTTCATAGATGAGCCTTTTGCGGGAAAGGGTATAAGGCATTGGTTTGCAAGTGATGAAAATAGACGTCCAAGCTCACCAAATGAGCATAATAATTAACTTATAAATTCTTAACATAAGAGAATAAAAATAATGCTCAAGTAAAGCTGCTTTGTAGAATCTTTGTGTCTATTTTTGTCGTGGGTAACAGCTTACTGAACACAGGTTCTTTGTGGCTTAGATTAGTATGTTTTGTATCACAGAAATTATCAATTTAAGTAAAGCCCTTCAAACCATGATGTACAGCGGGTTTGAAGGTGCTTGGTGCCAGTGTGTTTACTTCTTTTTGACAGAAATGCTCATATGAGTAGAATTCTTATGTTTATCTAACAGTATGCTATGCAAATACTTTGTGAAAAATTCTCCTGGGCAGTTTTTGTCCCATAGTAAATAATCTTCATCATCAAAGCTAGATGCCGATGGTAATCCTGCAAAATAATCGGCGTTGGTTTTTTGCGCATATTTTATCATTCTTGGGTGTAATTCCTCTTTTACAGCTGTTTCAAACAATAGGTATTCCAATTTTGATGCAGTGGATTTGTTCATATAATTCAAGGAATATTCTTCAAAGGACAGTAAGTTTTCATCTGAAGAATTCCCAGCTTTAGCCCACGCTGAAACATCAACCTTGCTTGTTTGATAAGTAATTGTTTTATCAGGGCTTATATTTAATTCACCGTAATAATTAGGATACACTGAAAGAGCGTTGTTGGCAATATCATATAATCCGCTTTCACTTTCAGATTTGGCTATGTGCTGCATATGGATATGACCGCCTAAATTAAGTGAAACATCGTATTTTTCAAGCAAGCTGACAATTTGTTCATAATTCTCTATCGTAAATCCATAAGGAAAGAGGGGATTATGAGGAAGCAAATTATGATGGGTTATGGTCATCACCGTAATTCCGTTATCCTTTGCGGTTTTTAAGGTATCTTCAACCCAAGCTAAAGTGCTGTCTTCCAGCTTACCTCCTTCAAATACTCCGTTATTATACCTGCTTGTATCAAGCATCAAAACTTGAAAATCTTCAGAAAGATTGTAAAGATAGCTTAATGAAGCCTCGTCAAAAGATACTGCATTTTCTGCACCTAAGCCCTTGTATAGCTTCCAAAACTCATCAGATGTTACAGCATCGGTTTTTTCACTGCCGTCCTTTGTGTATTTATAAGCAAATGGTCGGTTAATATCGTGATTGCCTGGAATTACCAAAACAGGTATTCCTGCATCTTTTATTTCTGCAAGCATTAAAGACAATTCCTTATGGCTTGCTTTTTCGCCATTAAATGTTAAGTCTCCGCCCAAAATTAGAAAATTAGGTGATTTTTGTTTTATATCACGAATAAAAGCACTGACAATTTCCTTGCTGTAATGTGTTAGCTTGCCGTCGCTGCTTTGCATATACTCTGCAAAGTCAGCATTATCCTCTACAAGGCTTGGGCAAAGATAGTGAATATCAGTGGCAAATATTATGTTAATGGGGCTGTCTTTTGGCAAAATTTTTGCGGGCATTTGTTCTTTTGCTGTACAAGCCGAAAAAGCAATAATAATAAATGGAATAAGTAAATAAAGAATTCGTTTTCTCATAGTTTTAGCCTTTCATTTGCATTTTACCGAATATAGCTCCATTTGAATAAACTGTGCATCATTTTTCGTTTAAAATGGTTGCAGCGTTTGATATTTTTGCCGTAAAATGATGACTATAAACTAAAATTGCTATATCGTGAGAAAGTAAAAATTTATTAATAGGAAATACACTAATGTGTCTATTTATGCCAAGAATTGAAAAACATGACCAAATAGAAGAATTAAAAAGCCGTAAAACCGATATATCAAAGTTATTCTAAACATCAGCCTTGAAAATTTTGAGATACTTATGGCTGAAAAACTCCTTACAACGTTGGTCAAGGCATATGAGATGAAACGTTCCATAAGTTAGACGTCACTAATTTTGTTACGCTTCACTATACCCTTTAACACTACTGAATTAAATACATTATGTCACAATACACATAAGTTAGTCAATAAAATAATACAGTTATTATAAGATATAGCTGATAGTGTTTGAAATAATTCGTATCCTTATATGTATTTAACTGCCATAATTGACTGGTACAGTCGGTTTATCTTTGGTTTGCATTGTCGGATACACTGGAAACTGCGCCTGTTTTACAAGCAGTAAGACAAGCCATTGATACATATGGAACACCAGCAATCATCAATTCCGACCAGGCAGTCAGAACCTGTGTTCAGTAAGCTGTTACCCATCTTTAAAGTGATTATTCCGCCATTCTTCGTTGTGGCGGCTTGACATAATTTTTCTATTATGCCTTCGCCACCACGCCTAGAATGGCGAAAAATCGCTGGTTTAAATTTGGGCAACCCATTACTGAACACAGGTTCTTAGAATTTTAAATTTGTGTTTGACATTCGGGTACACTTTAAAAACACTTATTTGAAAGCTAAAACTATGCAGATTATTTGCGTACTATGTCACGTTTTTACAAGTATTCAACAAGAAATACCCTTTTAGGGCGTGTTCCCACTATCTTAAATGCCCAGATTTTGAGCTGATTTTTCGGCATACGAGGCAAAATTTTGAAGCAATACAGAAGTATTACAAGAAAATTTAACGAACTATGGCGGAAAATCAGCCAAAAGATGGGCGTAGAACGGTAGTGGGAACATGCCCTAATTCATATGTAATATCCCGAAGCACGTAAAATCGGTGGATACCAGTTTTGGCAAAACAACTTTAATTAACGTGGCAGTCTTATTTCTATAAAACATTTTTAATTGACTATATTAATAATATGAGCTATAATTAAAACAATTATAATAATCATTTAATTAATGGGCGGGTTAAAAGTGAATAGTTTTCTTGAATTAAACGATGCAAAAGCTATTATAGTTAACGATAAAATAATAATTAAGGCTCTACCACAAACAGACTTTTTTGTTAATCCTGAAAATGGTCAAGTCACTGCAAATGCACAGTATATTTATAAATTGAAAAAAGGTGACTTTGTTATGCAAGCTAAAGTAAGTCATGATTTTGTATCTACATATGATGCATGTGTTTTGTTTGCCTTTGACAATGAAAAAAAATGGGCAAAAGCTTGTTTTGAACTAACTGATTTTGGAACAAAAGCTGTAGTTACAGTTATGACAAACGAGAAATCAGATGATGCAAATGGCGTAAACATTGAAAAAAATGAAGTATGGCTACGTTTGTCACGAAAAGATGACGTTTTTGCTGTTCATTATTCGTTGGATGGAAAGAATTTTATCATGGCAAGATTATGCAGTATTCCTATGAGTGAAGAAATAAAGGTTGGTATGGTTGCACAGTCACCTTTGGGAACAGGGGGTAATATGGTTTTTGAACATTTTTCTTTGGAATCTAAAAGTTTAACCGACATTCGCAAGGGAGAATGAGGATAGGTGGCGCTGTTGCTACTCATATTGTAACGCGTATGTTTAGTGGTTCAATGGTAAGTATTATGCCCATAAGGTGATAACGCTATTTTGATTCATGGATATACATTCTTGTCATTTCGGGTTCTCCAGTGCCTTGCGCCATGCAAAGAAATTCCCATCCATACCTTTCGTAAAAAGATGTATGGTCAGTTACAAGATAAAGTGTGTCTATTCCCATGTCGCAAAAATCCTTACAAACAAAAGCTAGCATTTCTCCGGCTAATCCTTGTTTTCGATAATTTTGTTCTACAAAAACAGCACAAACATTAGGCGATAAGTCTTTACGATTATGAAAATCGTTCTCAATTACTCCAAGTCCTGCAATTATGTCTTCTTTATCAAAAACAACATACCACTGAGGTACAGTAGCGGCATTATCAATACTTTTTTTCATGCTTTCAAAATAAGCTTGTTGTGGAATATGCCATTTTGCGTGAAACCATTTTGAAGCTTGTTGTATCAATTCTTGATGTTCTCGTATTTTTACTATTTTATATTGCTCCATTGTTTTTCCTCCTTCGCAAATTATAAATACTTTTTATCCTAGTGAGCTTCCTGCAATCACTATTACCATAAGGCTTTCCTTCTATACCTATAAGAAAAACAGTGCTTCAACATAATTATTAAGTATATGCTACAATTTACAAAATTACAATACTCTTGACTTAGTCCTCACGTTCGTTTCATAAAATTACAAATGTGTTACAAAGCACCAAAAAACACCTGTAGGAGCTAACAAAAAATGACTTTCAATCCCACACAGGTATAAAATTGCCAAAAACAAGTTTATGAAACGAACGTGCTTAGGGCGTGTATTGTAAATAAAAAATGCACAAACGCTTCCAAAATGTGTTAAAATTGAACAAAAAAACACAGGGGTGGAACAATGGCGACAGCAAGGCGATACGAATTAAA
>CAZBLK010000015.1:0-67102 GCA_964492715.1 uncultured Defluviitaleaceae bacterium
AGTTTGTTTACCTGTCAGTTGTTTCTGACGTTTTGTGTTTGTTTCCAAACATTTTTGTTGCATGTTTTGCTTGTTTTAATGGTTGTTCTTTCATATTTATTCGGTTTTCAATGTTCAAGGTTTTTGTTTTTATTTGCTATTTTTTCTTACTTACGGCTGTCAACCGTAGGCACTATGTTATCACATTCAGCTTGTCTTGTCAACTACTTTTTTTCTTTTTCGTTAACTTTTTTCTTGCTGTTTGTTTGTACTGTTTCTTTTGTTTCGTTTGCTCTGTTTCGTTCTCGCCGCCGCTCTCGTGGCGACGAATGATATAATATCAAGAATTTTGTCGATTGTCAACACCTTTTTTGAAAATGTTTTCAACTTTTTTCTTAAACATAAAAATTCGCCGCAATTTCAGCCTTTCCAGAGCGTACAACGAGAGTATACTTCCCCTTGTCTTCAATTTGAATCGAACTACCTTTAAGCAGTTTTTTAATTATTTGACTGTTTAAAACAATTCCGTTACGTTCCAAACTATTTTTCCAAATTGTAAAACCACACCCACTTTTCCATTCGCTACAGAAAAAGGCTTTTGTATTTTCAAAAACTTCTCCATCTTCGCAAAGTGGACATTTGCCTAGTGCTGCACTACGTCTATCCCCGACTTTGCCCTTTCTCCGTTCCTCCACAGGAAACACAACGTCCAAAGGAGCATTTGCAGACGCCCCAACCAAAAAATGAACATACCTTATTATGCTTTCCATAAACTTATTATTATTCATTTTCCCTTTTGCAATTGAAGAAAGCCCTTTTTCCCATTTTCCAGTTGTTTCAGGAGACTTTAACTCCACAGGCACAACTTCAATTAAAGTCATTCCTTTTTCAGTCGGAATTAGTGACTTGCCTTTTCTTTCAACGTACCCAACTTGCAAAAGACGTTCAATAATAGCCGCCCTAGTTGCTGGAGTTCCAAGCCCCGATTCTTTCAGTTGTTCCTTTAATGCTTCGTCATCAACAAAACGTCCAGCGTTTTCCATTGCAGAAAGAAGTGTCGCTTCCGAGTAAGGCTTAGGCGGCTTAGTCTTTTTTGCAACAGCGTGTGCTTCTGAAACGTTAACCGCTTGCCCCTCAGATACATTCGGCAAAACGTCCTCCTCATCTTCCCCTTTTTTCCCAGCTTCTTTATCAATATCTTTATAAAGCTCCATGTACCCAAGCTTAATTATAGTAGAACCTTTAGTTAAAAAACTTTCGCCGCAAACTACAGAAATAATTTTTGTTACGTTGTAAACGTACTGTGGGTAAAAAACTGCCAAAAACCTACGAACAACCAAGTCATAAACTTTCCATTCATCGGCAGAAAAAGAAGACGTATTAACCCGTACTTCTGTTGGAATAATTGCATGATGGTCAGAAACCTTGCTTCCGTCAACAATTCGTTTGTTTATTGGAAGCTTTGGAAGTGACTTTAAATAGTCCAAAAACAAATCGTAAGCCTTTCCGTAAAGCTTTTCCATTACTTTTGGAAGCTTTGCAACCATATCTTCTGTCAAATACCTGCTGTCAGTCCGTGGGTAAGTAATTGCTTTTCGTTTTTCATAAAGCGACTGTGCAACTTCTAGCGTTTTCTTAGCAGAAAACCCAAACCTTCTATTACAATCTCTTTGCAAGTCCGTCAAGTCATAAAGCAAAGGCGATGCTTGCCGCTTTTCTTCATTTTCTATTTTGTCAACAATTCCGCTTTGTCCTTTCACTTTTGCTACAATTTTCTCAGCACGGTTTAAGTCAAACAGCTTGCTTTCATTTGTTTCACGGTCAAACCAAGTTCCTTTAAACTCTGAAAAATCTGCAACAACTTCCCAATAGTCTTTTGAAACAAAAGCGTTAATTTCTTTCTGCTTTTCAACCAAAATTGCAAGCGTTGGCGTTTGAACTCTGCCAATAGAAATTAATGCGTTATATTTAATTGTGTAAGCCCTGGAAGCGTTTATCCCAACAAGCCAGTCTGCCTCTGAGCGACACTTTGCCGACATGTACAAATTGTCATATTCCGCTCCGTCCTTTAGCCCCTTAAACCCATTAGAAATAGCTTCGTCAGTCATGCTTGAAATCCAAAGTCTTTTAAATGGCTTTTTACACTTACAAATGTTATAAATGTAACGAAAAATAAGCTCGCCCTCACGTCCGCTATCTGTCGCACAAACAAGCTCAGAAATTTCTTTATCATTCATTAACTTACGCAAAATAGTAAGCTGCTTTTTAGTTTTTGAAATTGGAACAAGCTTAATTTCTTGCGGAACAATTGGCAAGCTGTCAGCCGTCCACCTTTTAAAACGAACGTCGTATTCTTCTGGCTCGGCAAGCGACACCAAATGACCAATAGCCCACGACACAACAAACTTTTCCGAATATAAAAAACCATCACCCTTACCTGTGCATTTTAACACCTTAGCGATATCTCTTGCAACAGAAGGTTTTTCGGCAATAACCAAAGTTTTTGACATTAAAGCACTTCCTAATTTATAAATTTCGCAAATGCAAATTTTGTTGCCCAAAAAAGATTTTAATTGTATAATGTTATTATACAACCTATAACTACTTTTTTCCATACTCCTTTAAGGGAGGTTATGTATGAATGAATAAGCTTAAAAGTGTGAATAAATTTAAACTTGTGTTGCTTTTTGTTTTGTTTATTGTTGTTCCAGCATTTGCTGCTGGTTGCCAAACAAACAAGCTTGAACAAACAACACCAACACCAAGCACTTATGTAACCGAAATAAAAGAAACAGCCGAACCAAAAACAACAGAGCTTACACCGTTGCAAACTCCAGCACCACAGCCTTCCATTAATGAATACACAATTAACTTGGAGGTTGACCCAGAAAATAAAACGGTAACTGGTATAGAAAAGGTTGTGTTTGTCAATAAAACAAATGTTTACCTTGACAAAACATATTTCAACCTTTATTTAAACGCTTTTTCTGGGCAAAGCAAGCTTGTGCCGTTTTTCTCAAAATATGAGAACAAAGTGTACGCAAATGGCAGAGATTACGGACACATAAACATTTTAAGCGTTTCTTACAACAATGAAAACGTTTCTTTTAATGTAAACGAAACTGTGTTGGAAGTAATTTTTGACAAACCGCTTGCAACAGGCGAAGTTGGTGAAATTACGCTTCAATTTGAAGCAAGTGTTCCTAAAATAAACAGCAACACAGGCGCAAACGATTATGCTACGTGGTTTGGAAATTTTGTGCCCACCCTTGCAGTATACAACAAAAACGGCTTTAACACAAAGCCATATTATCCAGCAGGCGACCCGTTTTTTACAGAAATAGCCAACTTTACAGTTAATATAACTACACCAAAGGAGTATCAAGTTGTTGCTACAGGCGACGAAGTTGTTACTGAAACAGAAAATAACAAAACAACTTCATTTTCTGCTAGGCTTGTGCGAGACTTTGCGTTTTGTGTTGGAAATAAATATAAAAAGATGACATATACAGGGCAATCTGGCGTAGAAATTAATATGTTTTATTATTCGGACTTAAAAAACATTCAACCACTGCTTGAGGTTGCGGAAAAGAGCATAAGCTTTTTTAACGAAAAAATCGGAACTTATCCGTATCACAAGCTTGACATTGTTGAAACTGGCTTGCCATTTCCTTCCGGAATGGAGTATCCTCAAATAATTTTTATAGATTCTTCTTACTTTAGAAGTGAAAGAGTTTTCAAAAGCTTAACGCACGAAATTTGCCACCAATGGTTTTACAACATAATCGGCAACGACCAAATACGAGAAGCATGGTTGGACGAAGGAATTTCTTCACTATTGCAAGAGTTTTTGTTTTACGACGACTATCAGCTAGACGCTGAAATGAAAAGCCAATACGAAACACTTCAAGAAAATTTAAAAGAAGCAGGAAATACAAAGCTTTCTGATGATTTAAGTGTATACAGCTCTTGGGCAGAATACCACAACGTGCACTATTTAAGGGCGAAGCTTATGTTTTACAGTTTGAAAGTTAAAATGGGCGATGAAAAATTTTATGAATTTTTGAAGCAATATTATACAAAGTATTCGTTTAAAATTGCGTATAAAGAAGACTTAATAAAAACTGCGGAGGAAACATACGGCGCCGATTTGACAGATTTCTTTAACGAATGGATATATAACAAAGAAATGCCTCCGTTTATAGGCAGAAATTACAATGAAAATATTGAATGATTAAAAAATAAACTTAAAGTTATAGCAAATACAGCAATTATTTTCTGAAATTGCTTTAGTTCGGAGGAAACCTATGAAAATTACAATTGTAAACGGCTCGTCGCCAACAAACGATTTTGGGCTTAAACAAGTTATTTCCATAATAACAGAAACACTTAATGAGCTTGGTGTTGAAACAGACGAAGTTGCTCTTTTTTACGAGCAAATTCCGTTTTATGACGGCATAAAAATGGGTATGGTAGACAAAATTGTTCAAAGCATTTCAAATTCAAACGGCATTGTTTTTGCAACTGCGTCAGAAATTTTTGCGCCCTCGGCTGTTTTGCAAAACTTTTTGGAATATTTGTGCCAAGATGATTATGATGGGGTTCTTTCTGGCAAAAACTGTTTAATTGCTGTTACAACATCATCTACTGGCGAAACGTTTGCACAGCAGTATGTTTCAAAAGTAGTAAACCACTTGGGTGGATACGACAGCGTTAAAATGTCTTTGGACGAAGCAACTGTTTCGCTCCTTGAAAACAAAGCTCTTGGCTACCGTGAAATAATTGAAAAGCAAGTGGAAGACTTTTACAGAATGGTTGGGCAAAGCCGCAAGTTTTTTATTCCAAAGCAAACAAGCATAAACACAGGTGGGGTTGTTTTTAAAAGCAAACAGCAACAGCTAGCCTTTTCTGAAAACCCTTTGTCCGACTTAACTCAAGAAGAACTAACTCTTCTTTCTGGTGTTTCGCAAAAACCTAAAGTAACTGTGTCCGAAGTTTACCAAAAGCTTGACCTTGACGCTTTCAACGAGCGACAAGAGGAAGACATTAGCGAGCTTACAGCATTTTTTGCAAAGAAGCTTAAAGAGCCTAAGCCTGCCAACGACCAACCTCTTTCTACTTCCGACTTTGTTAGACCAAAGCCAAAAAGCCCAGCACCACGGCAAAAAACGTGCAAGCAAGCAACACAAGGTTTGCCGCACCGCTTTCAGCCGCAGCTTTCAAACGGAACAAGTGCTGTTATTCAGCTTAACATAACAGGTGATGAAGCTTTTGAGGGGTACATTTCCATTTTAAACACAGAGTGTACTTATACGGACGGGCAAAGCGGAAACCAAGACATAACAATTATTGCCGACAGAAACGTGTGGCTTGATGTGCTTAAAGGTAAGTACACTGCCCAAAAAGCTTTTATGATTGGGCAGCTAAAGGTACGTGGTAATTTTATGCTGTTAACTAAGCTTGACCAGCTTTTCAAACCATTTGCTGGTTAACTTTAAACCCTGGCATTACAATTTTTTAGAGGATAAATTTTTCAATCGAACATATAATTAAATTTAAGGGAATAGTTTTGTGGTGTTTTCCAATTGGTTAGTAATTTGGAAAGCACCATTTTTGTCAGCTAAAGCAATTACAGAAAATTTCTATAGAAGGAATCATTTTTCACGAACGTTTCAACATGAAAAATTGCTTTTAAATAGAGGTATCACATGAAAACATTTGCAAAGTTTCTTTCTTCACTTATACACGAAGTACAAAAAGATGAAGTTATAGCAATAGCCAACGAGCTTTCATACAAGCTTTTAATGGCTTTGTTTCCGTTCATTATTTTTTTGCTTACAATACTAGGTTTTTTCAACATTGACGAAACCGAACTTATTGACTATTTTTATGGTTCTGTTCCTAAAGAAGTTCTTGACATAATAGGCTCACTTATTGAAGAAGTAATAAACAAAAAGAACGTAGGCTTGCTTTCTACAAGCCTTTTAATTGCAATTTACAGCGCATCTTCTGGTTTTAATTCTGTAATTCGTGCTGTAAACAAGTCGTACGGGCAAAGAGAAACCCGAAGCTTTTTAAGAGTACGGCTTTTAAGCTTCGGGCTTGTAATTATTTTTACTTTATCTATAGTTACTTCACTTGTTTTTATCGTTGTAAACGCAAACATAATTGACAAAATACTTGTTTGGCTTGGGTTCACAAATTACCACGCCTACATTCACGGCTTTGCAACAATTATTTTTTCGCTTGCTATTTTGTTGCTTAACACAATGGTAATTTACAAGCTTGCAAGCTGTAAACGCATAAGCTATATTAGTGTTTTCCCTGGGGCGTTTTGTACAGTTGTTTTTTGGGCGTTGTCATCAAAGCTGTTTACTGTATACATCACACACTTTGCCAACTATTCAAAAGTTTACGGAAGCATTGGTTCTGTTGTAATTTTGATTTTTTGGCTTAACTTAATATCAGTTGTTTTTTTACTTGGAAGTGAAATAAACGCTTTACTTCAGATTAAGCCTTGAATTAAGCCTTGAATTAAACTTGGGCTATAAAAGCATATGCAGCAAAATATTTGTGTCGTAAAAAAAACTTGCAATATCTGACTGCTTAATAAGCAAATAAAACTGCCCAAGCTGCTCTGTTGAAAGCAAAAGCATAGCAATTATTGTTGCTATCCAAATGAAAACGGTTCCTTGCGCAAGCCCAACACCCAAACCGCCAAACTTGTTAAACGTGTTTATAACAGGCAGCCGTGCAATTATGTCAAGGCTTCCTGCAATTACAGAAAGTGCAAGGCTTATAAGTACAAAAACAATTATTAAAGCAATTACATTTATTATAATGTCGGTAACGTACCTTGCAACAAATTCCTCAATAGTATCAACCTTTAGAATTTTGTACATTGTCGGTGTGTTGTTTAAAATAAGCTTGTTAACCATAAAATCAGGCAGCTTCAGCTTTTCAAACAGTTCATTTTGCGGCGCTTGTGAAGCAAGCTTTGCTTCTACCAAACTTTCTATATCTACTGCCTTTGACACCTTTTCAACTATAGCGTTATAAAACTTTTCGTTTTGCTTCAATGCTTTGCTTACAGCAGGGTAAAAACTAAACGCAAGAACTAGAGAAATAACAGTAGAAAAAAGCTTGAAAAGTGATTTCACCAGCCCATTTCTGTAACCTGATGCCATAAACATAATTATTATAACAATTATAGCAATATCTAAAGGATTAAACTTCATTTAAAACCTCTACTTTCTTTTATAAACAGCAGCTTCTGTTGGCGTGGCAACCAAAATTGTGTCGGTGTTGTTTAAAAAAATTACTTGGTTTACATCAGCGGTTGCTTCATACTGCCAAAGCGGTTTTCCTTTTGGGCTAAAGGCATAATACGTTCTTCCAGTTGAAACAATTACGCCGTCTTTTGACGAAGTAAAACTCATTGCCTTTTTACCTAAGTCAACAGTTCCAACTGGCTGCCCTTTGTTGTCGTAAAAATTAATTGTCCCAACGCCTTCACCCTGCTTGTTAATTAAACTGTTTCCCAAAACAGTAGCAAAGCCCCTGTCACCTATTAAACCAAAAAAATCTATTTTGTTGTTTACCTCAAAGCCCCATTCGTCTGTTATGACATTTGTACTGCCGAAGCTTGCGCCCGTAACATCGCCGTCCGAAACTGCGATGTGCCAGCCAGCACCCATAAACCCAAGTGCACCAACAACAAGCTCGTCCTTATTTTTTGAATAGAAAATTGTGTCCGTAAAATCTTTTGCTTCGTTTTTATCAAGGTATGCGTACATTAAGTTTGTTGACAAATATTCCGACACATTAAAAAGCGCACAAGCCAGAATTCTGCTGTCACCAGAAACGGCTGTTGCTATTGGGTAAATGTTCGGAAGCTGATACTTCCATTCCCAAATGTTAAAGCCTGTGCTGTCAAAAACTATTGTTCTGTACTCCTCGCCGTCCTGCAAAATCACTGATACGTACCCACTTTTATTTATGTTAAAGCTTTGAACAATCATGTTGTTTTCAAACTGCTTGCGGTAAATTTCGCCGTTTTTCCCAAACACATATATCATGTTTCCACCTAGTTCGCCAACTGCTACAAAGTCGCCGTTTCCAACAAGCTTTGGCTCTTTTAAGTCAATTGCAACGTCCCATTTTGCATTTCCGTTTAAACTTATGTATTTAACTCCGTTTTTCGTAACGAAAAAAAAGTCGGACGAACTGTTTGAGTAAAACGTTGCTTTGCTGTCAAAGTTGTACTTTTGTATGACATCTCCCTTTGTGAACTCAGTTTTTTGCGCTGGCAGTGTAATGTCTTTTATTTCAGGTATGTTGCCGTCAAAATAAATGTATGCTGCTGTAGCCAAAACTATCACTATTAAAGTAATCGTTAAACCAGTTTTTGAGCCCAAACTATCACCCCATAAATTGCTATAGTCATTTAGCTTTAATGTTATTGACTATATAGTATCTATAGCTAATAATGATACTATTTTTTGGGGCTATAAGCAATAACTAATTATTCAACCCTTTAACAATTATGGAAAAAACTTGAATTACACCAACAACACCAAAAATAGGATAAACAACGTTTACAAACCCAGAAAAACCAATGTGCGAAAAAACAACTGCAAAAACAGTAACAACAATTGTAACTGCAAGCTTCCGCTCAAATTTTCCGCTTACCCATTCAATAAAAACAAAGCCGTTTGCAACTGCTGTAGTAAAAATTGCGCAAAGCAAAATTATCAAATAAAAATATCTTATTAAGTCACCATATTCATGCAAAATTCCAAGCATTGGAATTTCTAACCCAAAAACTTGGTCAAACCGCAAATATAAAGGAAGCATAATTGAAACAGCAAGTATAAGCATGGACAGCCCACTAATTACACTTCCAAAAACTGCAATTCGCTTGCGAGTAACAAGCGCATTTAGCGTAACAAGCACCGAAGCCGCAGTAATTATGTTGTAGCCTACATATATTATTGCCATAATTATCCAGTTATTACTAGAAGCAATAACGTTTTGCAAAAAAGTTTCCTTTATTTCAAAAATAAATGTGTAAATTCCAATAAAAATCCCGCCTACTACCATTATAGGGGCAATAATTACATTAATTTCTGTTATAGCTTCAATTCCATTCATAAAAACAACTACACATACTAAGCCAACAAGCATTACTCCAACTGTAAAGTTAAGCGAAAAAACTTCTTTCACCGTTGCGCCTGCCGCCGCAAGCATTGTTGCAAACAGAACAAAAAAGAAAACAGCCGTTACGCCCATCATAAGCTTGCCTAAACGCTTGCCAAACAAATAATTTATAAATTCATCATAATTATTAATTCGTTCCTTTTTGCAAATATTTAAAACAGAGTATGCAACCAACGTAAAAATTACACATGCTATTGAAACTCCGACAAAGCCCTTTAAGCCAAACCTTACAAAAAAGCTTATTAGCTCCTGCCCAGATGCAAACCCTGCCCCCAAAATTACAGCCGTGTAAACCGAAGCAATTTTTAAAACCTTTTCCCTGTCGTGCAAACTAACACCCCCAAGCCCTATTTAAAGTATATGTTCAAATTTTTAAACAAATTTCAAATTTTGCTATTGATTTTTTTAATAAAATATGATAACATCACAACTTGTATGAATGTTTTGTGCCAAAGGCGCAATTCACGCTGTTTTACAGCGTATCCTTGCTCCTATCAAGTAATAGGGGCCTAAGTCCAAAAGGAGGTGTAACAAATGAACAAATACGAATTAGCAATCGTTATGAAGGTAAACCTTGCAGAAGACGCTCAAAAGGCAGAATTTGAAAAAGTAAATGCGCTCATCACACGCTTCGGCGGCACAATCGACAAAGTTGACGATTGGGGCAAAAGAAGGCTTGCTTACGAAATTGACAAGCACAACGAAGGTTTTTACAGCTTTATCACTTTTACAGCTGATGCTTCAGCTCCTGCCGAACTTGAGTCACGCTTGCGTATTATGGAGTCTGTTCTTCGCTACTTAATTATTAGACAAGAAGACTAAGTGCGAGGGGGGTTATTATGAACAAAGTTGTTTTAATGGGAAATTTGGCTCGTGACCCCGAGACAAGGTATTCGCAAAGTGCAGAGCCTGTTGCCGTAACAAGGTATACTATAGCTGTAAGCCGCCGTTTCAAAAGAGAAGGCGAGCCCGACACAGACTTTATACCTTGCGTAGTTTTTGGCAAAGCTGCAGAGTTTGCCGAAAGATACTTTAAAAAAGGCTTAAAAATTTGTGTAAGCGGAAGCATTAGAGTAAGCAGCTGGGACGACAAGCAAACAGGGCAAAAACGCTTTATGACAGAAGTTGTCGTTGACGAGCAGGACTTTGCTGAAAGCAGAGCTTCGTTTGAATCACGCCAAAGCCAAGGCGGAGGTTTTAACCAAGGCGGTGGCGGGTACAACCAAGGTGGGTATAATAACCAAGGTGGTTTCAACCAAGGCGGCTATTCGCAAGGAAAAAGTGAGCCAAGCTACACTCCAGACAGCTTTGCACCAATTACACAAAGCATTGATGATGAGGATTTACCTTTTTAATTTCAAACAAAGGAGGTTTGCACAATGATTCAAAAAAGACGTGGTCGCAGAAAAAAACGTGTTTGTCAATTTTGCGCTGACAAAGTAAACACGATTGATTATAAAGACGTTGCTAAGCTTCGCCGCTTCGTTTCTGAAAGAAGCAAAATTCTTCCAAGAAGAATTTCCGGCAACTGTGCTAAGCACCAAAGGGCTCTTACAATTGCTGTTAAGCGTTCAAGACACATTGCTCTTATGGCGTTTACACAAGACTAATAAATTATGGGTTTAATCCCTTTAAAAAAGCAGAGTTTTCACAAATGTGAACGGCTCTGCTTTTTTTGTTAAATCTTTTCAGTTAAAAATTCACCTAGCAATTTAGTTACTTGCTGTAAGTATTTGCTTTCTAAATCGGTAAAACGGTTTAAGTCTGGACTGTCTAAGTCCAAAACGCCGTAAACATCTTCTCCCTTAAAAATTGGAACAACAATTTCAGAATTTGTTTTTGAATCGCAAGCTATATGCCCTTCAAACTCATGAACATTTGGAACAACAATTGTTTTGCGTTGTGAAACAGCCTTTCCGCAAACACCTTGCCCAACTTTTATTCTAATGCAAGCCGGCTGTCCTTGAAACGGCCCTAACACAAGTTGGTTTTCTTTTAAAATGTAAAACCCTGCCCAATTTAACCTGTCTAAATAAACATTAACTATGGACGAAACGTTTGAAAGATTAGCAATAACATCTGTCTCTGAACTTAAAATAGATTTTATTACTTCTACCATAAGCTGATAATTTTTTTCCATATCCTCTGATTTATGTACATTAATCATTTTAACTCTCCTCACAATGCACCCTAGTAGTAAATACATTTTATCAGATAATTAAGGCAAGTCAACTGTACAGTTTAGCTAATTATTAACAGTTGTTGGATATCACTTCATTGAATTTTACAAACTTAATGTGTACATATTAATATAATTATGGTATAATAATACAAAAAATATTGGAGGTTACTTTATGGATAGAGTATACAATTTTTCCGCTGGCCCTTCTGCCTTGCCTATAGAGGTTTTGGAAAAGGCACAAAAGGAGTTTTTGAACTATAACAATACAGGCATGTCCGTTATGGAAATGAGCCACCGTTCAAAAGCTTACATCGAAATTATCGAGGGCGCAGAAGCACTTCTTCGTGAAGTAATGAACGTGCCCGAAAACTACAAAGTTCTTTTCCTTCAAGGCGGTGCAAGCCTTCAATTTGCTATGATTCCGTTTAACCTTTTTAAAAATAAAAAAGCTGACTATGTAAACACAGGCAACTGGTCTTCTGTTGCTATTAAAGAAGCAAAGCGCTTCGGTCAAATTAATGTCGTTGCCTCAAGCGAGGACAAAAACTTTTCTTATGTTCCTAAATTAGACAAATCAACTTTTGATAAAGAAGCAGACTACTTCCACTACACAATGAACAACACAATTTACGGCACACGCTTTAGGGAATACCCAGAAACAGGTAACGTTCCTTTGGTTTGCGACATGTCAAGCTCTATTCTTTCAGAAGTATACGACGTTTCTAAATTTGGAATTATTTATGCAGGCGCACAAAAAAACATTGGCCCTGCTGGCGTTACAGTTGTTTTAATTCGTGACGACTTAGTTGGCCATGCAATTGAAGGCACTCCAACTATGCTTGACTACAAAACACACGCCGACAAAGGCTCTATGCACAACACCCCCCCAACCTATGGCGTTTACCTTGCAAAGCTTGTTTTTGAATGGATTAAAGAGCGTGGCGGCGTAGCCGAAATTCAAAAAATAAATGAAGAAAAAGCGAGAATAGTATATGAAGCAATTGACAACTCAAAGCTTTTTAAAACTCTTGTAAACGACCCTCACGACCGTTCGCTTATGAACATTCCTTTTTTCACAGGCAATGACGAGCTTGACGACAAGTTTATTAAAATGTGTTCATCAAAAGGGCTTGTTACACTTAAAGGCTACAGAACAATTGGCGGCATGAGGGCAAGTATGTACAACGGTTTGCCACTTGAAGGCGCACAAGCTTTAGTTGAATGTATAAAACAATTTGATGTTGAAAATAGTTAATATAAGCAATACAATAAAAGGAGTGAGAAATTAGATGAACAAAATTTTAATGCTAAACAAAATATCAAAGTCAGGGCTTTCACACCTCGACGAAAAATGTTACGAGGTTTCAACAGATTGTTTAAACCCAGACGGTATTTTATTACGAAGCTTCAACATGCACGACATGGAAGTTCCGCAGTCGCTTTTGGCTGTTGCACGTGCTGGCGCAGGTGTAAACAACATTCCGGTTGATAAATATGCCGAGCATGGCATTGTTGTATTCAACACACCTGGAGCAAACGCAAACGCTGTTAAAGAGCTTGTGCTTTGTGCGCTTCTTCTTTCTTCCAGGAAAATTTATGAAGGAATTGCTTGGGCGCAATCACTACAAGGGCAAGAAGGCGTTGCAAAAACTGTGGAAAGCGGAAAAAGCGATTTTGTTGGCCCAGAAATTCTTGGCAAAAAGCTTGGCGTAGTAGGGCTTGGCGCAATCGGTGTGCTTGTTGCGGCGGCTGCTAATTCACTTGGAATGGATGTTTTGGGCTACGACCCTTACCTTGACAAGAGCAACGTTTCTGCTTTAAAGCAAGTTTCTTCGCTTGAAGAAATTTATAAAGAATGTGATTATATTACGCTTCACGTTCCAGCAACTGCTGAAACTAAAGGCATGGTTAATGCTGACACAATTTCAAAAATGAAAAAAGGTATGCGAGTTTTAAACTTTTCTCGTGGCGAGCTTGTAAATAACGCTGATATTAAAAAGGCACTTGAAAACGGCGACGTTTCTTGCTATGTAACTGACTTTCCTACGGAAGAAGTGCTTGGTGTCAAAGGAATTGTTGCAGTTCCGCACCTTGGTGCATCTACACCAGAATCCGAAGAAAACTGTGCTGCAATGGCGGCTGTTTCGCTTAAAGCATACATTGAAAACGGAAGCATTAAAAATTCTGTAAATTACCCAAACACAGAGTTAAAAGAAATAGACGGAAAGCGTGTTTGCGTGCTGTACAAAAACGATGGCGAAGGGCTTGTTGAAAGGCTTAAAACGCTTTTAAAGTGCGAGCCTATAGCGAACAGCACAAGAGACAGCTTTGGCTACACAGTTTTTGATGTTCCAGAATGTAAAGCTGAAATTTGTGAGCAAATTATGAAGCTTGAAAATGTTGTAAAAGTTAGAGTTATTTAAGAACCTATACTCAAAGTGCAAACTGCCGCTTTGACGGTGTTGCCGCTCTATGCTTCTTCAGTGGCTTAATATTGAGGATATGTTCTAAAACAGCGGCATGTGCGGCGTTTGCCCACATGCCCTTTAATAATAAAGGAGTGACATCAATGTCTGTAGTAAGACCGTTTAAAGGAGTTCGCCCAACGCCTGCCCTTGCTGAAAAAGTGGCAGCCCTCCCCTACGACGTAATGAACAGCGACGAAGCTAGGGAAATGGTAGCTGGCAACCCTTATTCTTTTTTGCATGTTGACAAAGCAGAAATTGACCTTGATAAGTCAATTGACCTATATGACCAAAAGGTTTACAACAAGGCTGCCGAAAACTTAAACAAAATGATAGGCGAGAAAGTGCTTATTCAAGACGAAAAACCTTGCTTCTACATTTATCGCCTAACGATGAACGGACGCTCGCAAACAGGGCTTGTTGCTTGCACGTCAATTGACGAATATTTAAACGGCTTAATTAAAAAGCACGAGCTTACACGTGCCGACAAAGAAGCCGACAGAATTCGCCACGTTGACATTACAAACGCAAATACAGGGCCAATTTTTTTAACTTACCGTTCAAATAAAGAAATTGTTGAAACAATAAATAACTGGGCTAACGATAAAAAGGCAGTATATGACTTCACGGCAGAAGACGGAATAAAACACGAAGCATGGGTAATTGATGACGAAGCTGTTATTAGTAAAATACAGGAAGCTTTTTCTAAAGTTTCAAGCCTGTACATTGCAGACGGACACCATAGAAATGCTTCTGCCGTAAAAGTTGGGCTAATGCGTAGGGAGCAAAACCCAAGCTATGACAAAGAAGCCGAGTTTAACTTTTACCTTTCGGTAATTTTCCCAGACGAACAGCTTTATATTATGGACTACAACCGCATTTTAAAAGACTTAAACGGCATTTCCCAAGCTGAATTAATGGAAAAGCTGAGCCAAAAGTTTGACATATCGCCGTCAGAAAACGGCAAACCAGAAAAGCTGCACAGCTTTGGTATGTACATAGGCAACAAATGGTACATGCTTGAAGCAAAACCAGAAATAATTGTAGACGACCCTATAGAAGCACTTGATGTTTCTATTTTGCAAAAGCACGTGCTTGCGCCGCTTTTTGACATTGACGACCCAAGGACAAACAAGCGAATTGATTTTGTTGGCGGAATACGTGGGCTTGCCGAGCTTGAAAGGCGTGTTGGAAGCGGTGAAATGGCTGTTGCGTTTTCTATGTTCCCAACTTCGATTGATGAGCTTTTGTCTGTTGCTGATGCAGATAAAATTATGCCGCCAAAATCAACATGGTTCGAGCCAAAGCTACGCTCTGGGTTGTTTATACATTTGTTAAGTTAAGTTTTATATAATAATGGGGCGTTGTTGCATAAATGCTTTAAACGCCCCATTTATGGTGTTAATTATCTTTTGTATTTTAAAGTAAAAGTTTTAGCGAGAAGCCAAGTCCATCGCTAAATTTTTCCAAATTCTTTACACAGCCCTAGTTTCATTTTTAAGCCACGCCTGTTCCTCCTCATTCATATGTGGCGAAAGCTTTTCATAAACTTGTGCGTGATAATTGTTAAGCCATTCCTTTTCCTTGCATTTAAGCATTGAAACGTCTACAGCCTCCAAGTCAAACGGACAAAAAGCAACTGTTTCAAACTTCAAAAACGTGCCAAATTGTGTAACTTCGTCTTCAACAACTAAAACTGTGTTTTCTGTTCTAATGCCCCACTCGCCCTGCCTATAAATTCCAGGCTCGTTTGAAAGAAGCATTCCTTTTTCAAGCTTAACATGTGGCGAAGTTAGCCCAATTGATTGCGGCCCTTCATGCACACTTAAAACGTACCCTATGCCGTGCCCTGTGCCATGCTTATAGTCAATTCCATGCTCCCACATTGGCTGCCTTGCCAAAATGTCAAGGTTTACGCCTGCCGTGCCGTAAAGAAACTTTGCCATAGCAAGGCTTATATGCGACTTTAAAACAAGCGTATAGTCTTTTTTCATTTTGTCGGAAATTTCGCCAACCACAATTGTTCTTGTCATGTCGGTTGTGCCGTCAAGATATTGCCCGCCGCTGTCAACAAGAAGGAATCCTTTTGGCTGAATTTTTGCACTTTCTCCAACTTCTGGGTTATAGTGTGCAAGTGCAGCGTTTGCCATGTATGCGGCAATTGTTGAAAAGCTTGCGCCCATAAAAAGCTCTTGCTCCGAGCGAAGCTCAATAAGCTTTTGATGAATGTCTTTTTCGTCAATGCTTTCTGTTTTTACAGCTTCCTTCACCCATTTAATAAACTTTGCAACAGCAACGCCGTCTTTAATTTGGCTGTTCCTAATGTTTTTAATTTCAACTTCGTTTTTACATGCCTTAAGCTTTGCTGTAAGGTCTATACCTTCTGCAATTTCAAGCTTTTTCGACAACGAGTTAACTATTAAAGAGTTTGTAGTGCTTGGGTTTAAGTAAATTCTTTCGGGTTTGTCGTAAGACTTAAAAAAATCCATTGCTTCTTCATAGCTTTTTAAAATAACTCCGTCTGCCAAAAGGTTTTGTTTAAGCGCAGGTTCAAGCTTTGTTTCGTCTATAAAAAGGTACGCCTTATCCATTGTTAAAAAGCTAAACGCAAAAGAAACAGGCAAATGCTCAATGTCACCACCCCTGTAGTTGTAAATCCATGCAATGTCTTCAAGCGCTGTAATTATATAAGAAGCTACAGCTTCCTTTTTCATTTCGGCACGCACTTCGGAAAGCTTTTCAGCTCTACTTTTTCCAGCGTAGCATAGCTCATGCTCAAACGTTTTACCCCAAGATTGTTTAGGTCTGTCTGCCCAAATTTCACCAACAAGGTCAACATCAAGCTTTAGAGTAACGTTCTTTTTTCTAAGGTTGGTAAGGTATTTTTTGTAAAGCGCAACTGGGACTGTCCGCCCGTCTACACCAACTACTTCACCTTCACCCATGTTTTCAAAAAGCCATTCTTCAACTGTTGGATACCCTTCTGTTTGCATTTTTTGAAGTTTAATTGTGCTGTCTTTAAGTTCTGTTTCAGCTTGAATAAAGTATCTTCCGTCTGTCCAAAGCCCTGCCTCTTTTTGTGTAACAACAAGTGTACCAGTCGAACCTGTAAAGCCCGAAGCCCATTGCCTAGCCTTCCAATGCTCGCACACATATTCGCTTGTGTGTGCATCACCACTTTGAACTATATATGCGTCGATGCCCTCACGCTTCATTAGTCTTCTTAAAGCCTCAAGTTTTTCTATTGTTTTCATAAATAACCTCCGTTTTAATTAGATAATAAGTTATAACAGTTCGCCTCTAGCCTTCAACTCACCAACAATTTTTTCATACATTTTTCTATCAATTCGATATTTTGCTCTATACAAAATGTACCCAGCCAAAATACAGACAATCGGCAAAACAAGCATTGCCATTTTCATTATCAAAAGCCCATCTTGAGAAACATCTGCGGCAGTTTCAGCGTCCTTTATGCCAGAAATTATTACTACAACGCTTACAATTCCGCTTGAAATTGCACCACCCATTTTGTTTATAAAAGGCTGAACAGAAAAAGTAACGCTGTCGTTACGCTTGCCAAGTTTCCAGTGCCCATACTCTACCGTGTCCGCCAAAAACATAAGCATAAGCAGTTGAATAAAGGCTTGCCCTACAAAAAGAAGTACACCTGCAATGCCAATAAAAACCATTGTGTGTGTTGGCGCAAGGAAGAAAATTATGTATCCAACAACAACAAGTGTTGTTGCAAAGCCATACATGGTTTTTCGTTCCATAAACTTGCTTAACATAGGGAAAATAACTAAAGCCGTAATTTGCGAAACGCCTAAAATTGCGGCAAAAACAGAATACATTCCTTCGTCGCCGTAGGCATATTTAAAAAAATAAATTCCAAAGCCTGTTGTCGTCATGTAACCAATCATAAAAAGCGCCATAGAAATTGCTGTAAAAAGAAGCTGGTCGTTTTTAAAAATTGCGTTGACCATGCCAGAAAGCGTAGTGTGCCCTTCGCTTTTAATTATTTTCTTTGGCTCTTTTACACCAAAAAGCGTTATCAGCTGCCCTAGCCACATTATGCAAGCCAAAATTATAGCAAACAAAAAGTATCCTTTTTGCATACTTCCAAAAGCATTTCCCAAAGCAGTTGTTATCGGAACAATGCCGACAACGACAAAAAACATTCCAACGTTTGCACAAATTCTTGCTATAGAGCCAATTTTTTCACGCTCCTTTTGGTCTAGCGTAAGCGATGGAAGAAGCGACCAGTAGGAAATGTCGTTTGCTGTAAAGCTAACGCCCCAAGCCAAATAAACAACTGCAAAAACAGCTATATACGCCGAGCCTGAAAAACCGAAATCTGTGAAAATCAGCACAGTAAAAATGCCTGAAAGAAAAGCCCCTATAGCTATCCACGGCTTAAACTTTCCAAAACGTGATTTAGTGTTGTCTACAATTACGCCCATTACAGGGTCGTTCAGTGCGTCAAAGATTCTGGCAAAAAGCACAATTGCTGTAATCCACCAAAGTGTTGAAGTTGGAAGCTTTACAATATCCGTTAAATAAAAAATCAAATACATGCTGACAATTGAGTAAACCATGTCTCTGCCAATTGTCCCCAAGCCAAAGGTGTACCTGTTGCGCTTTGATACTTTGTCCATAAACGCCCCCTACTCTGCTACTTTTCTTCCGAAACATAAAGATTTGAGCCAAAGTCACCCAAAAGCCTAGTGTTTTTGTTGTAATACGTTCCAATAAATTGGTTGTTTAAAAGCACGCCTGCTTCCAGCATGTCGCCGTAACATGTGTATTCCTCTACACAATCTGTAAGGCAAAAAAACTTGCCGACTGTTCGTAGAATAAAACCGTCTGGGTTTAGCTCTATAGGCAAAATGTGTTTAACAAGCCCCCCAAACCGCTTTATGTAAAGGCTTTGCGGCTTAGTAGCTATTGTGTATTCCTTGTCTTTTAAAAGCCCTTTAACGCACAAATAATCAAAGCCTTCGCTTGCAGTTGCAACAGTTTGAAAAAAACCAGAAACAGCTTTGCTTCCGTCTCGTTCAACGCATTGCCACTTTACTTTGTTGTCCTTTTCGGTTTGAAGCCTGCTAAAAGTTCCGAATTGCAGCGTTTTTCTGTGCCTTTTGTAAAACTCAATCTGTTCTTTAATTTCCTTTTTTTCAACATAGGTCAAATGCTTTGTGTCAAGCTCGTAGCCCAAAGCACCAAAGCTTGCAACGTTAAACCTAGTTGAAAGTGGCGTTACACGCAACGTTTGCTGGTGAGGTGCCATTGAAACATGCGCCCCCATAGTGGAAATTGGGTAAAGGTACGACAGCCCTCCTTGAATTTTCAGCCGTTCCACAGGGTCGGTGTCGTCCGAAGCCCAAATTTGCGGCGAAAAGCACAACATGCCTAGGTCAAAACGGTTGCCGCCGCTTGAACAGCTTTCTAACAAAATGTGCGGACGGCTTGTAAAAATTCGGTTTAAAACATCATACAGCCCTAAAATGTACCTGTGGAAAAACTCACCCATGCTTTTGACGTGTTCAGAATAAGCGTCGCTTATATGGCGGTTCATGTCCCACTTTACGTATGAAACTTTGGCTTCGTCCAAAATCCTCCCTACGTTTTCCACTATATAGTCACGCACTTTTTCGTTGCACAAATCAAGCACAAGTTGGTTACGCCCAAGTGTTGGCTTTTTGTTTGGGGTTTTTACAGCAAAGTCTGGGTTGTTTTTAAAAAGCTCGCTGTTTTCGTTCACCATTTCTGGTTCAAACCACAAACCAAACCCCATTCCCAAACTCCGAACTTTTTCGGCAAAGCCCGAAATTCCGCTTGGAAGTTTTTTTCTATTCACGCTGTAGTCGCCCAAACCTGCATTGTCGCTGTTTCTTTCGCCAAACCAACCATCATCAAGAACAAAAAGCTCTACGCCCATTTTCTTTGCTTGCTTTGCAAGTCTAAAAAGCTTACGCTCATTGAACTTAAAAAAATGTGCTTCCCAGTTGTTTATAAGAACAGGGCGTTCTTTACCCTTCCATTCCCCTCTTACAACATGCTCGTTTACAAAGCTGTGAAAATTTTGGCTCATACCGTTAAAACCATTTTGGCTAAACGTCATTACGGCTTCTGGCGTTTCAAACCTTTCACCTTTTTCAAGCACCCATTCAAAACAGTGCGGGTTTATGCCGACCATTACACGAACTAAGTCGTTGTGTGCAAGCTCGGCTGCACCAAAGTGGTTGCCGCTGTAAACAAGGTTAAAGCCGTAAACTGCGCCGTATTCCTCGGTTGAGGCTTCTTCGGCAATTAAAAACCCTGCGTTGTGGCGGTTGCTCGAGTTACCTGTTGTTGACGAGTTAACATACATTCCGTATTGCAGCTTGCGGTCGTGGCGGTGTGCTTCTTTAATCCAACCACCGTCAAAAGTAATTAGCTTGTAGCCTTTGTTAGGCATGTCAACCATCATGCTCATAATTCGTCGGATAGTAACGGCACGTTCGTTTTCATTTCGCAAAACGGCACGGCGTGTAATGACATTTGTTTTTTCGTACACTGTGTAAAACAAGTCAAGCTTTACGTTATTCGACGTTTCCCCAAGAGTAATTTTAAGCGTCACACAATCCTCTTTTTCGCCGTATGACGTTGGAAGCGTTTCACACTTTACGTTGCCCTCAACAATTTCATGCGACTTGTATACAAAGTCACACGTAAAAGTTCCATCAGGCATTTTTGCTTCAATTGGGCTTTGGCGAAAGTCGCCGCACCCAATGCCAGACCATTCAAGCGGCACAATGTCAAGGCTGTACGCTGTGTCTGATTGGTCATAAGAAACAGACGAGCCTGTCATTGCTGTGTTTTTAAACGTCACTGCTGAAATGTCTTGCTCTTTAAGCTTTGCGCCGTAATAAACATGTTCAAGGTGCGAAAACTTGCCCACCTTAAAAATGTAGCTTGTTTCTAAAGTGTCTAGCCAAAAAATGTCGCCCTCCACATATATCATTTCAAAATTACCCCTTCATACGGAAGCAGACGTTCATAAAAATTAACTTTATCGTAGTTTGATAAAACTACTTCGCCTTTAAACGGCGTTTTTTGGGGCTTGCCCGAAAAGTTCAGCACAACAATAAGCTTTTCGCCGCTATACTCTCTTTCGTATGCAAACACGTTGTTTGTAATTAAAAGTTCTTTAAACGTGCCAAACTTTAAGACATCACTTTCGGCACGTAGCTTTATCATCTTTTTATAAAAGCTTCTTATAGAATTTGGGTCGTTAAGCTGCAAACCCATGTTTATTTTTTTGTAGCTAGAGTTTACAGAAATCCAAGGCTTGCCCGTTGTAAACCCTGCATTTTTTTCGCCGTTCCATTGCACTGGGGTGCGGCAATTGTCCCTTGACGACTTTTGAATAATTTTCCACCTGTACCATTCTGGAAAATGCAGTTTTTTTGCAAGCTCGTAAACGTTTTTCGACTCAACGTCCATCACCTTTTCCATTCCGTCAAAGTCAAAGTTTGTCATGCCAATTTCTTGCCCTTGGAAAACATACGGCGTTCCTCTAAGCGTAAAAAGCATTGTAGCAAGCATTTTTGCCGACTCTTGCCAAAAGTTTTTGTCGTCCCCAAACCGTGAAACGCTTCTTATTTGGTCGTGGTTTTCTAAGTAAATGGCGTTCCATTCAAGGGCGTGCTGCCATTTGGCAATTGTTTTTGCAAACCGTGCGGCGTTAAAGCTGCGTTTAAACCATTTTACAAAATACTGGTCAGTTTCCATATGCTCAAAAGAAAAAATCATGTTAAGCTCACGGCGTTTTCTATCGCACAAATCTTTGCCCATTTTTGGTGTAACAAAAACGGTTTCCCCTACTGTAAAGCAGTCGTACCAGTCCAAAACGTCACGGCGAAGTTCCTTTAAAATTTCGTGCATTCCTTCTTGTGAAATGTAGTGTTCACTACCTGTAAGGACAAGCTTTTTCTTGCCGTCCTCAAGCGACGACTTGTACAAAATGTTTATTACGTCGCACCTAAAACCAGCAATACCTTTGTCAAGCCAAAAACGCATAATCTTTTTTACTTCGTCAAGCACAAGCGGGTTTTGGTAATTTAAGTCGGCTTGCTCCTTTGCAAAAAGGTGAAGATAATATTCGCCCCTTTCAGCGTCAAACTCCCAGCAATCCTCGGCAAAAAAGCTTGTCCAGTTGTTTGGCAGGCTGCCGTCTTTTTTTGCAGGTTTCCAAATGTAATAGTCGGTGTATGGTTGTTCCTTTTTGCGGCTTTTTAAAAACCAAGGGTGTTCGGTTGAAGTATGGTTAATTACCAAATCCATAACAAGCTTAATATCAAGCTTCTTTGCCTTTTCGATTAGCTCTTCCATTTCTGCCATTGTGCCGTATTCTGGGTTTATGTCGCAGTAGTTGCTTATGTCGTAGCCGTTGTCCTTGTTTGGCGAAGTGTACACAGGGCTTAGCCAAATAATTCCAATACCCAAGTCCTTTAAGTTTTCAAGTTCTTGAATTACGCCTTGAAGGTCGCCCACGCCGTCTCCGTTTGTGTCTTTGAAGCTTCTTGGGTAAATTTGATATACAACACGCTCGTGCCACCAAGCCCAAGCCCTATGAGTTGGAGAAGTTTTTTTATCTGTCACAATTTTTCACAAACCTTTCGTAAAGCTCGTTACTTACACCGCTTTCTTTTATCATTTCAGAATAAAAATGTCCGCTTTGTTTTATAGTTCTTGTTTGCGTTTCATAATCCACATGAACTAAGCCAAACCGTGCCGATTCGCCCTCCAGCCACTCAAAGTTGTCGCAAAAACACCAGTGGTAATACCTTTCAAACGGCAAGTTGCTTTTGCAAAGCTCTTTTATATGAGAATAAATGTATTTTGCTCTAAAGGTGTCGGCATTGTCGCATGTTCCATTTTCTGTAATGTAAATTGGGCGTTTTAAAACTTTGTACAGCTTTTCGGCTGTTCTCACAATTCCTTTTGGGTAAATTTCCCATCCCAAGTCATTAACCGGTACATTTTCTTTTACGCCATCAGAAATTCCAGACACTGTAGAGCGTGAATAGTAATTAATCCCCAAAAAATCGCTGTAAACACCACGTTTTGCCCTTGCATAGTTTACAATTGGCGGTGAAAACTTTCCAACAAGCATAGCTTCGCTAATTGCACCTTGAAACGCATGTTCCATTGTTTTTGCGGCGGCTATGTGGTAAAGGTTTTCGCTGTCCTTTGGCTCGAAAACTCGCAAATGGTTTGCAAAGCCTACCTTTGTGTCGCTAAAGCCCATTTCCTTGCGCATTTTGTGAATCATTTCATACGCTTTTATATGGCACGCACACATTACAGACATTACTTTTGCTGTCTTTAAAAGTGACTTTTCTGCTGGCGGCCAAGTGCCGTAAAAATACGACCAGTAGGCGTAGACGTTTGGCTCGTTTATTGTAATATATTCTGAAGCCAAGTCGCCTAAAGCGTAAATTACTTTACGCACAAACCTAAGGAAAACAGCAATGTTTGCTTCTTCGGTAAAACCACCTTGCTCCTCAAACCACATGGGGTTTGTAAAGTGATGAAGCGTAAGAAGTGGCTTTATGCCAAGCTTTTTTAAGTACAAAAGCATTTCCCTGTAATGGTCTAAAGCTTCTTTGTCAAAGCTTCCGTCCGAAGGCTCTATTCTTGCCCATTCTATGCCAAAGCGGTACACTTGTATGCCCATTTGCTTCATCAAGTCGAAGTCTTGTTTCCAAAGATTGTAATGGTCGTTTGCACGGGCAGGGTTTGAGCCATCTTTAATTTTGCCTTGCTTGTACCAAAAGTTCCAGCTATGATTTAAGTCACCGCCCTCAATTTGGGTTGCGGCAGACGCCGCCCCTAAAAGCATGTTTTGTTTTAGTTTAAAGGCCATAAATTACCTCCTGTGTAAAAACCGAAATGTGTTAATATTTATATTGTAAGCCAAAATTGGAAAAGTTGCAAATGGTTAGGTGCTTTTTGATACTAACAAAAAAACAGGAATAAACCTCCTGCCTTTGTTGTGTTTTTATTCAATTAGTTTTCCAGTAATAAAACTGCTCCGTTTCATTAAACTTCTCAAATCCTGCTTTTAGCAAAACCTTCTGCGACGCAATATTATCTTTATCCGTTTTTGCAATTACAGCACTTACACCTTTTTCCTTTAAAGCCCACTGCACCATTGCATAAACCGCTTCTGTCATGTAGCCTTTGCTCCAGTAGCCTTTACTAATTCCATACCCAATTTCTACTTGATTTTTTTCATCTGGAATGTTTTTAAAGTTAGCCGACCCAATGCACACATTTGAGCTTTTTAATATAATGAGGAAAAAAGAATGCCAAATGTAATTTTCGTCTTCTTCGTTAAATTTTTCAAGCTGACCTTTGTAGATGTCTCCTATAAAGCCGTCTAAACTTTCCCCGTCATATGTAAATTGCAGTTGTTTTTCAAGTTTTTCTACTGAGTTGACAAGAAGGCTTAGTTGGCTGTGTTTTAATGGGATTAGTTTTAGGCGTTCGGTTGAAATTTGCATGTTCATTCTCCTGTAGTAAATTTTTAATACCATTAACATCACAAAAGCTTATTAAAATCATCAACACTAATATTAATCTCTGACAAAATAGCCCTCAGCAATGCTCGTGGCAAATCTTTTCCTGTATGGAATGGAACTGTTGTCGTTCTTCCATCAATATTTTTAAAAATTACATGACTTCCTTTTTGCCTAACCTTTTCAAAACCCAATTTCAGCAAAATTTTCTCAAGCTCGACTGCCTTAACAAGTTTTAATTTACTCATATAGCAACCTCAATTTGAGTAATTCCTGCAAATGTTGGTAGAGCATTAATTTCTTCACTATCCATTTCCTCCAAGCAAAGCTGTACAACTTCTAAAAGTTTTACTTGAAGCTCATCTAAAGTTTCGGCAAAAGTGTGCGCTCCGGGCAACATTGGTACTATGCCAACAAACATACCGCTTTCATTATCCCTTTCAATATAAACAGTAAATGTTTTCATGCTATAATCTCCCTATTCAAAATCATTAATCATTAAACAATTAATAGACATACCCTATTATAGTATAGAGTAGAATCTATTAATTTTCAATGATTTTACACAAAATTTACCAACCAAAACCTAACTATACCTCCAAATATCCGAACAAGTAATCCCCTCATTAAGCGCAATGTTAAGCGAATTTGCAATAATCCCCGAAAGCCTTTCGACAACATCGTCCACTTCCTTTGGCGTAACAAACATGTTCCCCTCATAAGGGTTTAGCACATCTCTAATTAAGCTATACTTTTCGTCAGCTTCAAGCTCTACAAGCATTTTATAAAAATCTGTCCCAACAATAGCTTCCTTTATTAAAGCACCAAGCATAACATCAAGAGTATCATTCACAAGCGTAGCAGCATCTACTACTGTTGGAACGCCAATTGCAATTACCTTTGTGCCAAGCGTTTCTTCGTTCAACCCTTTGCGCCTGTTTCCCATTCCGCCCCCTGGCGAAATTCCTGTGTCAGAAATTTGTATAGTTGCATTTATGCGTGACGTTTGCCGTGCCGCAAGCGCATCTATTGCAATAACTAGGTCGGGCTTTATTTTGTCTACAATACCTTTTATAATTTCGGCTGTTTCAATGCCTGTAATTCCAAGAACCCCAGGGGCAACAGCGGCTATTTGCCTTACATTTTTATGAAGCTCCTTAGGTAAAACATTTTCTGTCACCATATGCCTTGTTACAAGTACACTTTCGGCCACCTTTGGGCCAAGTGAGTCTGGTGTTACGTTTCGGTTTCCTAGCCCCACAATTAAGACAGTTCCGTTTTTTTTCAATTTATGAATACTTCCAATAGCTTTTGCCACAAGCTTAATAATTTCTTCGTGTGCCAACGTGTCGTTTTGCTTCATTGCATCAGCTTCAATTGTAATGTAATTTCCAACAGGCTTACCAATTGCACTTGCACCCATTTCGTTTTGCACTTCAACCCAAATTTGCCTAATGGTGTTGTCTCTAAATTTGTTTACAGAAAGTTTTACGCCGTTTACCTCACTGCTGTCACCCCTTGCAATTTCGTGGGCTTCCAGTGCTAAGTCTGTGTATATGTTCTTTTTCCAAGGTTTATTTGTACTCATAAGTAGTCCTCCTCATTATGTCTAAACTTTCTAAAGCTTTTATCGCAATTTGAATAAAACAGTTCACCAAGACATTTTGCGTCAAAAAATAGTTGAAGCGTTCGATATTTTTGCCACAAAATGTCTTGGTGACTATAAAAACTCAAATTGCTATACAAATTAATTTCCCCAAAATACATGCTTTAATGTATAATAGTTTTTGTGCTATAATAAACTTTAAAGAGATGATTGTCTTTTAAGGAGTGTATAAATAATGGAAAACAAAAAGACGTTTTTTGCGGGTTTTGCTGTGGGCGCTGTTTTAATTTTTGTCATTAACTTTAGCTTAGGCCCAGCTATATCAACGTACAACAAGGCAAAAGGTGTAGAGCAAAAGCTTACCCCAGAAAACAAGGTAACAGAAATTTTAGACATATTAAACAAATATTATGTAGAAGATTTTGACATTGAGCAGCTTCAAGAAGGAATGTACACAGGTTTTGTTTACGGCGTTGGCGACCCATATACAACTTATATGGATAAAGATTATTTAAAAAAGTTTATAGAAAGCCTTGAGGGTACGTTTGCAGGTGTTGGCATTTACGTTTCGCCAAATACTAAAACAAACAGAATTACAGTAATCTCTCCAATAGAAGGCTCACCAGCCTATGCCGCTGGAATAAAACCAAAAGACATTATTACAAAGGTAAACGGCATTGACGTGTATGCAGACACACTTGACGAAGCCATTACAATGATGAAAGGCAAAGAAGGCACGTCTGTAAACGTTACAATTTATCGTGAAAGCGAAGAAAGAACTTTTGATATAAGCTTAAAAAGAGCAATTATTAACGTGCCAACTGTTGCACACAAAATGCTTGAAAACAGCATTGGCTATTTAAGAATTACAGGCTTTGACGAGGTTACATACGACCAGTTTATGGAAGCTTACAACGACCTCAATAGCCAAGGCATGAAAGGGCTTGTAATTGACCTTAGAAACAACCCTGGCGGTCTTCTTGACATAGTTGTAAAAATTGCTGACGAGCTTGTTCCGGAAGGCAAAATAGTTTACACCGAAGACAAAAACGGCAAAACAAAATTTTCATACTCGGACAAAAAGCAAATTGAAGTTCCTTTAGCTTTAATTGTAAACGGCAGCAGCGCAAGCGCATCAGAAGTTTTAGCAGGTGCTGTAAAAGACTTGGGCGTAGGCGAGCTTGTTGGCACACAAACGTTTGGCAAAGGGCTTGTTCAAACACTTTACCCTCTTTCTGACGGAAGCGGCGTAAAGGTGACAATTGCAAAATATTACACACCAAGCGGAGTTTGCATTGACAAAGTTGGTATTAAACCTGACTATATTGTGGAAATGGAACATGACGATGACGTAAGCATTTCAAACCTTACGTTTGAAGAAGATGTTCAACTTAAAAAAGCTTTTGAAGTTGTTGAAAGTAAAATTAAAAAGTAGAGCATGTTTGGAGTGCTACGCATTAGGTGCGGCACTCCATTTTGTTTGCCTGCTTGCCAACTGTCTAAAAAAATACCCATTTTCACAAAAATGAAAATGGGTATAAAATGGGAAAAGCTATCCTTCGAGTAGACTCTACAAGTTCAAAATTTTTTTATTAACAACTTCATCAATTCTTTTAATATATTCAAAAACGTCTTTCATATTAGTAATTCGCTCAATTCTGTTTGTTTTAAGGTCAACCGTTTTTGTAATTGCTCCTGCGCCTGCCGCAACAATTGTTTGGGTTTCTTCCATTATATGAACGTTGTACAAACCCTCGTGCCCAGCCTTTGAGTACCCAACGTTTTCAAAGCCGCCAAGCATGTTTTTTTGCCTATACATGTAGTAAGGCAGCAAGCCCATTTTCTGTGCGTGGCTGCGAGATGTTTGTAAAATTTTCTCCATTACGTTTACTTCTGAATAAAGGTTGAAGTCGGCGGCGTTTGTTAGCATGTCCTCTTTAAGCTTTGACGCACGCTTCACAGAAAGCGTGTGAATTGTAAGGTTTTCTGGGTTAAGTGTTAAAACTTGCTCTAGCGTTTTTGTTGCTTCTTCTATGCCTTCGTTTGGAAGCCCCATTATCAAGTCAACGTTAATCGATTTGTGCCCACATTCTCTAGCCATGTCAAACGCTTTAAAAAAGTCGTCTGCTGTGTGTCCCCTTCCAATTTTTTCAAGAGTTTTGTCGTTTAAAGTTTGAGTGTTTACAGAAAGCCTTGTTACTTCATATTTCTTCATTAAAGCAAGCTTTTCCATGTCTAGCGTGTCTGGCCTGCCTGCTTCAACAGTAAACTCGTCGGCAGATTTTACATTAAACCTGCTGTAAACAGCTTCCAACAACCGTTCAAGCCGCCTTGCATCAAGAGAAGTTGGCGTTCCTCCGCCAATATAAACAGTTTGCAAGTGCTTTTCCTTTATAAGTTTGGCGCAAGCATCAAGCTCTTTTATTAAGCAGTCCAAATACGTGTCAACATAATCTTCAAATTTAGAAATTGGAAACGAAGTAAACGAGCAGTAATAGCACCTTGTAGGGCAAAACGGAATACCAACGTACAGGCTAACTTTGTTTTGCGTTTTAGACAAAACAATTGGACGTTGCCTTTTTGCAACGTCTACACAAAGCTCCAGCTTTTCATCTGAAGCTAGGTACTTGTTTTTCATTGTAGCTAAAACTTCAGCTTCACCAAGCCCTTTATCAAACAAGTCATGCACAATTTTTGTCGGTCTAATTCCAGTAAGAACGCCCCACGGTGGCGTGTAGCCAGTTGCTTTAGTTAAAGCACGGTACATTGATGTTTTTATTTCAAGTTTAAGCTGTTTTTCATCAGAAGCAGAAACAGTTTCTTCATCACGTGACAAAAACTGCCCATTTGCATAAACCTCACTTCTACAAACATCTTCGTCTAAAGAAGAAACGACAGTTACACCCAAATCAGAAACTTCTTCTGCCCTTGCAAAATTTTCGTTATTATAAAAAACTTGTGATATAGTTTGAATTTCGTTTTCAAAGGCGTGTCCGTTACAAATAAAATTCATTGTAAACCGCCTTTTGCACCAACGTATGGGTTGTTAATTTTTTCGTGTCCTATAGTTGTAGCTCGGTCATGCCCTGGGTAAACTTTTACATCTTCTGGTAAAACAAAAAGCTTTTCTTTAATTGAAGCATAAAGCTGCCTGCCATTCCCAAGAAGCAAGTCGTACCTGCCAATTTCCTCATAAAAAAGCGTGTCACCGCTGAACAAAACCTTTTCCTTGTCGTCATAAAAACATGTTCCGCCAGGAGTGTGCCCAGGGGTGTGTATTGCTTTTAAAACGCTTTCGCCAACTTTTATTTCAAAGCCGTCTTCAAAAAGCACGTCATAAGTAAGCTTGCTAACTTTTTCACCAGTGTAAGAATAAACGTGCTTCAAACTGTACTGCTCGATAATTTGCGGCTCGTCTTTGTGTAAAAAAAGCTTTGCACCTGTATGCTCTTGCAGCTTTAAAATACCGCCTATATGGTCGGGGTGTCCGTGTGTAAGCAAAATTCCTTTTACGTTAATTTTGTTTTCTTCAATTTTAGCAATAATTTTTGAAGGTTCGCCACCTGGGTCAATTACAACGCCTTCAAGCGTTTTTTCATCAAAATATATATAAACGTTTTCCCGTAGCATAGTTACAGGTGTAACTAAAATTTTCATTAATTTTTAAAGCCTCCTAATAAGTTACTACAGCTTGCAAATTATCATGCTAACATCATCAAGCTGGTACTTTTGTGCTTCGCTTGCATTGTAGTTGTAAAAAGCCGACTGAATTATATCAAGAATTTCTTTAGGGTCGTATAACGACGTGTCTATAAGAATTTCCTTCAACTTAGCTGAAAAGTCGTCTGGGTTATCTTTGTAAAAAGTATCGGACAAGCCATCGGTGTGGAAAAACAAAATGTCGCCTTTGTTGTAATCAATCGTTTTAACTTCATACTTTGAGTCAAGCATAAGCCCAATTGGAAGCCCCGAAACGTTTAGCTCAAACGCAACGCTTTCCTTAGCGTTTAAATAAATTGGAAGCGCTTGCCCAGCATTTGAAAAATAAATTCTCTGTTCATGGGTGTTAATAATTGCAAAAAACACACATGCAAACATTTCTTGGTCACTGTTTTCAAAAATTCGGCAAAACTCGGTGTTTAAGCCTGCCAAAATTCTGTTTGGTGCAGAGTGAACTGAAGACAAGTTTTTTACCATCATGCCAAGCATAGCTGTCAAAAGAGCCGCCGAAATTCCATGCCCCGACACATCACCAATAGCAACAAAAATGCAGTCTTTATCAATTTGTAAAATTACGTCGTAAAAGTCGCCGCCAATGTCAAGAGCAGGCAAATATCTGCTTAAAAATTTAGACTCGTTAAATTCAAAGTCAACGTCGGGCAAAAGCGCCTTTTGCACATTCTGCGCCATTTTAAGCTGAAAATTAAGCAAATTATTTTTTTCTTCGAGCTCTACATATTTTGCTTTAAGCTGGTCACGCAAGTTTTTAACGTGAATAAGCGACATAACTTTTGAAGTTAAAACTGACGAGTCAAAGTTTTTTTGAATTATATCATCTGCGCCAATTTCTAAAGACCTAATCCGAACGTCTTTTGTGTCTTCAAGAGTTAAAAGCAAAACAAGGGTGTACTCGCTTTCTGGCTTTTGCCTAAGCTTTTTTAAAACGTCAAAGCCGCTTATGTCGGGCAGCTCTACACCCATAATTAATAAATCAGGGTTAAACACCTCAATTTTCGCAAGTGCGTTAAGCCCACTTTCGGAAGTTAAAATTTCAAACCCTTCAAGGCTTAGGCATTTGCGAATTAAGTCGGTGCTTTGAACAGAATTGTCAACCACAAGAATTTTTATCATCAGCCCTCACCTTTTTAACAAAATTAATTACGTTGCCGCTTTCATTAAAAAGCAAGCTGTCAGTCATTGCATAAACAAGGCGAATACCTCTACCGTGGTCGCTTTCGGAAGGGTCTTCACCTTCGCTTAACGACAGAATTTTGTTGTAGTCAAAGCCTTCTCCTTCGTCGGATATAGAAGCAAAAACCGTTCCGTCTTCAATTTTTACAGACAAGCTAACACGCTTTTTAATGTCGCTTTTATTGCCATGCAAAACAGAGTTGCACAAAAGCTCGCTAAAAATAAGCTTTAAGTCAAGTGCTTCTTCATTTTCCAGGCGTGGGATATTAAGAGTAATAAAAGAAAGCGTTTCCGACAACACTGACTTAACGTTTAAAAGCTCACTGGCGAAAGTTATCTCAAGCTTATTAGTTAACATATTCCCACCACCCCATGTATTTTACAATAACCATTTGTAAAATTTCAGCCCGTTAAAACCCTACTCAAATGAAATTACTTTATGAGTTTTTTCCATAGTAATTACCGTTACATTTTCGGAATTTTTTTCTATTTGCAGCTTATCCATTAAAGCACGAATCATCAAAAGCCCCATTTCGTCCTCGTCTGGCACAAGGCTAACTTCGCCCTTTGTTGAGAGCACAATGTTTAAAACGCCTTGCGAAACACTGAAATGCAAAGTAAAGTCGCCGTTTGACAGCTTTTTAATAATAAACGTACAAGCTTCCGAAACAGCCGCCTTTATGTCCTCTATTTCGTCAATGTCAAAGCCGACACGGTTTGCAATTGATGAAGCTGTTAGGCGTGCTGCCGAAACATAAGAAGGATTTATCGGCAGCGTCAGTTGAATGTTTTCGTTTTCAGTGCTTGAATTATTCATGAGTCTCACCTTCTATCATAAATACTTTGTCAAGGTTAGTAATTTTAAAAAGCTTTAAAAGGTTTGGTCGAACGTGTAACAAATGAATTTCGCCGCCGTATGACTTTACGTTTTTAACAACTGCAACCAAAGCCCCAAGTGCCGTAGAATCAATGTACTCAAGTGCTTTGCAGTCTATAAAAAGGTCACAGTTTTTTTCATTTATTAGGCTTAAAAGTTCATTTTTCATATTTCCCGAATTAAAAATGTCAACCTCGCCTGTAATTGAAACGTTCCAGCAATTTTTTTGCTCATCAAATTTGTACTCTAGTGTGTAGTCCATTTTAAACCTCCTTAATTTCTTAAATAATTTAACGTGAGTTCGATATAAATGCTAAATGAGCAAGTTATATCGAACTTTGATTCGCTGCTTGTTCGGCTTCGCCAAACCCAAGCTAATTTATTGTACTATTTTATCACTTGCAACAACCCATTTTAAACCATTATGCTTCGCAACAACTTTGTGCGTGCGGTTGAAAAGAATTTCACGTTCGCCATCAACTCCGTGCCAAACTTCGCTTACAACGGCAAGGAGCGTAGAGTTGTCGTATGCCGCATACGATATAACTTGGGCAGAATATGTTGGCGATTCGCTTGTTTGCTCAGGGTTATAGTTTTGCATAAGCACAGAGTCCCTAAGCACGTCTTGGGCAAAGCCTGTTAGCTCACCTTCTGTAATTTCCTGCGACTTCATTTTAAGCCTGTCTTTAAAAGCAGCGACTACAGCACTTATCGCATTTTCATTGTCAAGCTTAATCTTTGGCTCCATAATACTTTTTGAAACTTCTGTTGAAGCGTTTTCTACTTTTATTAAAATGTTTCTTATGTCAAGCGAAAAGCTGCTTGACGGCATACTTTGCATCATGTCTAAAAGCTGGTTTGGGAAAAAGTAAACATCAGTGCCAAATTCGTTTGAGTTGCTTTGCCCTTCTAGCTTAATTTCCATTCCAGAAGAAGTTGTTCCAATAAGCGTAACTTCTAGCTGTGACTCAACAACTTCACCAGTGAAAGCATCTTCTGTGTGCAAAATAAGCGCATATCTGTCACCATTAAAGTACATACACTCTAAAATAACGTTGTAATTTCCAGTTGGAATAACAATTTTTGATTCCTCATTGTTTGCAAAAAGCCCCAACGCAGGAATTAACCCGTTTTCAGCACCAACAATTCCTTCAAGGTTTGGCTTGTAAGAAGCAAACAAGTTTTTAATGCCTACCTTTAAGTCTGTGCTAAGTGTTGGCAATGCGTCAAAGTCCATTCTCCCAATAATCATGTCGTAATCTTCAAAGTAGTATTGCGAAGGAAAGCTTTGCAATGAACGCATAGTTTTTGTAGGTGTATTAAGCGTAATGTAGCTTGAATCTCCTTTGTCCAAAAACCTTGCCTCTGATGCGGGGTTGCTCCACCTTAAAGAAAAATTAATGGAAGAACCAGAGCTTGCAAAAACGGCGTTTTCAACCTTTGCGGCAATGTCTGGGACGTCGGGCAAAAGGTCAACCGATTTGTTTACATAAATTAAAGGCGTTTGCTTAACTTTTCCGTCTAAAGTAAAAGTAAATTCTGCCTTGTCCTCTGTGTAGGTGTCCATTACATTAAGCGTAAATGATTTTACGTTTTCGTCCAATGGCTCAAAGCGCAAAACTGTGTTTCCGCCGTCCTTATCTGCCGTGTGGTTAAACGACAAGTCCATTCCGTACATTTTGCCGTTGTTGTCAAAAAGCGTGAACGAGTTTGCTCTAGTATCAATTGCACTGTTAAAATAAAACACAGTAGCCAAACGGTCAATAAGCATTTTGCTTAAAACTAAGTCTTCTTCTTTATAAGTTGTTTTAAGCCCCAAATAAATAAAGTTTTGGTTGTTTGAAACGTAGTCGGGCTGGCTTATTGTAAATTTTTTCTGCATAGCTTTGTTGTTGTTATCTATGTTAATTAAAACAACAAGTGAAATTGTAAGTAATAAAACAGTGGCACTCATGGAAGAAATAATTATAACTTTTGTTTTTGTAGAAATTTTATCAAACAATTCAAAAACTGGTGATTTTTCAAGCGGCTTTGCGTTGTCTTTTTTAACCTCTTGTTCTTGAGGAACACCTGCTGCTTTTTCCGCATCGTCTGGAAGTATGTCAATTTTTTCACGAACTTCAGTGTCGTAAACTGTAACATCACGTACAAACTCAAAAGGTTGGTCAAGAATGTCGTCGTCAAGCGAGTTGCTAAGGTCACGAGCAAGCGCCGATGCTATCATCTTGTCAATTTGAGTTTCTTGGTTTAACATTCCACGTGTAGTACGCATTTTGCGAGCAAAGTCCTTTTGAAAGTCTTCGCTTGCTGTCATAGAGTTAAGCCTAGCAGAAATAGACTCTGCAATGTCAGCAGGAATGTCGTCTTGAACTGGCGGAGGTGCCGTGTTTTGCTTAAACGTTACTTCTGGAATACTTGAAGCTGGTTTTACATCAACATCAGAAACAGGCTTTTTTTCTTCTTGCTTTACTACTGGCTCATCAGTTTTTTCTGTGCTTTGAATATCTTCTGCACTCGGAACAAATTCTTGCGCAGGCTGAACTTCCTTTTCTTGTTCATTTGTGCCGTCACCAACAACATTGTTTAAAGCATCAAATGAAACAGCATCAAGCGGAATGTCATCTTCTGTTGATGTTTCAAAAGGTATGTCGTCTATATCGTCAATGCCATCTATGCCATCTATACCTTCAGCTTCATCAAAGCTTCCAAACAATTCCGCAAGCTCTTGGTTCAACTCAGAACCATCTTCAGAGCCATCTGAATCTTCCATGTCTTTATTTAAAAAATCGTTATCACTCATTCAGCTTTCACCTACCCGAACGTTTTTTCTTGCTTTCTAAGAGAGATGATGTTGTTTTTACGTTAGTTACCTTTTTGCCATCTAATGTTTCCGACTTTGCTGTTGTTTTTAATTCAGACTTAGTTTCGGACACTTGTGTTTTTGTATTTTCAGAAACATTACGCTGTTGTGTAAATGACTTAACTGGTTTTTTAGGTGCTAAAAACGCCTTTATTCCATTAAAAGCAGTATTATAAGCTTGATTCAGCTTTTGTGTAACAACAGAAAAACGTCTTATAGCAATGTCTAACATAAATAATACCAAAGCTGAAGCCAAAAGTAAATTACTAATATTATTTTCGGTAAAAGTTTTGTTTAGATTAGGTGAAAAAAGCTGCTCTGGCGAATCTAAAAGTTCCCCTCCTGTAATTGAAGCTATGCTTTTTAGCACGTTTAAGCCTTTGTCAAAGTTGCGAATGTCATACTCGTCCGAATATCTTATGCTGACACCGGTGGAAACATTTGTTTCAGTTTCGCCTGTTTTTTTAATTTGAAGGTTTGCAATATATGCGCCTTGCTTATTTTCTGGCAAAATGCCACGGTATTCTCCAGGAGCAGTTGCAGAGAATTCAATTTCAAACTGCTGCATGTCCTGCGAAATTATTGTGCCTGAAATTCCTTCAATCCCCTCTGCATAAGGAATTGACACATTGATTTCGCTGTCGTTCCCCAAAACTTTTGTGCTTATGTTAATGTCTTGCATAAGCTGTGAGCGAATGACCCACGACAACGTGTTTTTAAAAACGTTTATTCCTTGCTCGGTGCTAATCCAGTCTGAGGAAAAAACACCGTCCATGTCCGAAGTCCAAGCGGCCGAACGTCCCAAGCCGTACTGCCAAGCAGCAAGGATTGGTTCGTCATTTTCGCTGTAAAGGTACACATCAGCACGCTGCTTTTCTGTTGTGCTAATGTAACCATGCAACATTGGTAAAGAAGATATTCCAGAAAGAATTGTACCAGAATAAGAAACAGTTGGGTAAAAGCTTTCATTGTTTATATAGTTTTTACCTGCAAGCTGTGTTTCTTTAGTGAAAATTTTTGGAAGGTCGCTAAATTCATCTGTAAAATAATAACGTCCGTTTCCAAGCTCTGCAAGATGCTCCATAAGTTTTTTGTCAGAGTCAACGCCAACAGCAACGGTTGACAGAGTAATTCCTGCCTGAGCCATAGAGTTAACTAAGCTGTCATAGTTTGCGCCCTCACCTTGCCCGTCTGTAAGCAAAATTACGTGTTTAAGCTTTGTGTCTGCGCCAACTAAAGTATTGTAGCTTTGCAGCAACGCAGGGTAAATTGTAGTTCCGCCACCTAGCTGAATTTTAGCAATGTTGTCTTTTATGCCGCCAATGTTTCCGTCCACAAGCTGAAACTTGCTTGCCCAAATGAAACCGTCGTCAAAAGCAATTACGCCAAACTGGTCGTTGTCGTTTAATGTTTCAACCGAGCGAATTACAGATTCTTTTGCAAGCTCTAGCTTTGAAACGCCAAACTGCCCAACCCCCATACTTCCGGAACGGTCTATAACAACTACCATTCCAAGGTTTGGCAAGTCTTTCTTGTCCTTTAGCTCCATGTCAACAGGAAGAAGCGTTTCAAGCGGTGTTTTGTTGTAGTTGCCAAGTGCAAAAGAATTGTCGCCGCCTGTTGCAATTACGCCGCCGCCTTGCACACGAACGTAAGCTTCAAGAGCGTCTGGAAACTGCTCTGGAAGCTGGTCGATAGAAACGTTTGCAAGAATAATGCAGTCGTAAATGTTTAAAAGCTCCGGCTCAATTGGTGCAGTTTGCGGTGATGCGATAACTACGTTTACCCTTGAAGTTGACAGCATTTTTTGAATTTCAACGCCGCTTCCGTTGCTTTCAATTAAAAGAACGTTTGGTGCACCCTCAACGTAGCTGTAGCCGTGGACTACGTTGTTTTGCGTAAATGTGTCTTCGGCTGAATTTGTAGGCACAACTTCTGCACGGTAAATTACACCGCCTGTTGTGTTTGTTTCATCTGTTAAAACGTACTTGTTTTCACCTTTTCTAAAGTCCATTACAACGTTTTTTATTAGTGTGTTGTTTTTATAAATTAACAGACTTGCGCTTGTGTCTTTAAGCGAATGTCCTACTATTTCTATTTCATAACTTGTGTCTTTTTTAATGTACTTGGGAATTTTAATTTCTGTAAGCTGAACTTCGTTCGCAATTGTGTTTTGAACAGGCAAAACGTTTACTACAATGCCTTGCTCTTTTAAAAGCTTTGCTTGCGTGATTGCTTCGTCAATGTTTTCTTGCCCGTCAGAAACGAGGACAATGCGCTTTTTCGTTTTCTCATCAATAATTGAATGGGCAAGCTTTAGCCCAGACGAAATGTTTGTAAAGCTATCCGACACAAAAGAGCCAAACGATGAAAACGGAACTTTCGTGTTTTCTTGGCTTGGAAGTACTTCAACAACAGCATTTTCGCCAAAGCAAACTACGCCAAGCATGTCGTCTTTGGTCGCTGTTTCTGATGCTTCTTTAAAAAATGCAATTACGCCGTCAGTGCTTCCTTTTGTGCTTGCCGAAATGTCAACAGCCGCAACAGTTGATGTTAAATTAGTATATTCCTTTAAAACTGTTCCAGAAAGCGCAAGTATAACAAGCGTAAACACGATTGACCGAACAATTGCATAAAACGCCCTGTTAAAACGTGTCCCTTTCATTCGTTTAACGGCAAAAAACACCGTAAACGCAACGGAAACTGGAATAAGAAGTAAAAAGTAAGGTGACGAAAAGTTAATTAACACGGCTGAACACCCACCATTCTAAACAAAGTACCGCCAAAATTGCGGCAATAAAATAATTTTTCAAGTTTTTGTTAGCCGCTGTACCTTTAACTGTTTTTACGGTGCCAACGTTTTCTGCTTCGCCAGTACGCTTTAAGTCCGACTCGGTTTTTACTACGTTTACTGGGAAAGAGTCGTACTTTTTGCCCTCGTTTGTCGTTTGCTCCAAAACGTAAAACCCAACTTCGTTAGTTTCGTTAAAAACAAGTGTGCTTGCAATGTTTGTAAAATTAGTTGTTTTTCCACTAGGGCTTACGACTAAAGCTTTTTCTGTGCTTGGGTTTAAGCTAACAGAGACAGCGTCACCAGAAAGTGCATTTGCAGAAAACGCTGTGTCTGGAACAAAGTATTGCATTAAGTTGTACATAAAAATTGGATATTCCTTTTTAAGCGGCAAATCTGTGTTGTGCAAGTCAAATCCCATTACAGCAATTTTTTGTGAATTAATTTCGCCAGAAATTATTAAAGGAGTTTCTGTGGACGACACAACAACGGAAGCCCAGTCTGGCAAAACAAGCTCCTTCGATTTTAAAATTGAAAAATTAATTCCTGAAACATATTTTAAAAGGCTGCTTTCACTTTGAAACAAGTTTGAAACTAGAACCTCGTCATTTGTTTGTATAAAAGAATTTCCGACAGGCGGGTTAAAAATTAGTACATGCCCGTCTGTTGGAAGCACTTCCGGCAAAAAACCATCATAAACATAAAGCTCGTATCCGCTTGTTTCAAAGCTTTCAGGTGTGCCTTTGTAAAGCTCTAGGTTTGGCATAAGCGAAAGCATGTTTTCCAAAAAGATATTTTTATCTGTTACTAAAAGCGTTCGCTTTTTGTCGCTGTCTGAAACAACGTCATACGCTACGTCGTCAATTGGAAGCACGTCCGAGTTTGTAAGCTTAGCTGTCAAAAGCTTAGAACCAAGAGGAACAGATGGAAAGAAAACGTCTTTTTCCTGCCCTGCTTCAAGCGTAATTTCTGCAACATCAAAAATTATGTCATCGGTATAAAGCGAAACGGTGTTAACGGCTCTTGATTCGCCGAAGTTTTTCACTTTAACAAGAGTAACAATTCTGTCAGAGTCAACTACATGAGAAAGAAGTGTAATTGCTACGTTGTCACTGTTTTTTCCAACTATAAAGTCCTGTTTTTCAACACCAGCAAATTCAAGCATGCTGTCAGAAAAAGAAAATACAGTAGTTTCTTTTCCAGACTGAACCATTTTAACCAGCTCTGCTGTCGCAGCCAAATCTATTCCACCGTTAGAAACGGAAAGGTTTTCAATTTTATTTTTTACACTTAACTTGTCGTCTGTATAACCGGACAATAAAAATGGGTTTCCAGACGCCGCAATTACGGAAAATTCTGTCCCATTTTTTGCGTCGTCAATAAGCTGATAAACTAAAGATTTTGCGTTTTCAAACCGAGTAGGTGCAGAATCAGTTGCCTGCATACTTGCCGACGTGTCAATAATTATTACATAGCTTGCTACAAAGTCGCTTCCTAAAGCAAAAGGGTTTGCAAGCGCAAACACAAGAAGAAGCGCAAGCAAAATTTGCAAGAGCATCAAAAGGTTGCGCCGCAGCTTTTGCCACGGACGCTCGGACAAAGACATAGTGACAGCCTGTTTCCAAAGAAACAGGCTAGGCACTACTTGGTTTTTGTATTTTTGTTTAAGCAAGTACATTACTATAATTGCAGGAATTGAAATTAAACCTATAAAAGCAAGTGGATTAAGAAAGTTCATTTGCTGCTCCTTTCTTTATTAGACTTCTTGCGAAATAAGAAATGTCGAATTTGCCATAAAGGCAGCGTTTATAATTTCGCAAGGTGTCTATTCAAGCGAAGAAAAATAATCCATTACTAGCGACTTCATGCCGCCGGGAATGTCATATTCATCAAGTGATTTTAAAGCTTCGTCTTTGTAATTGCCAATAACTTTGTCGTAAGGCAAAACTTCGCCAGCATTTCCTATTCCTTTTACTTCTTGTTGTTCAAACGTTCCGCCTTCGTTTTGCGCTCCGCTTACTTGTGCTTCATAGTCGCCAAAGCCTTGGGCGTTCCTAGAAAAAACATTTTCGTTTTCAACGTGGCCTGTGCCACGTCCGCTACCTGGGTTGCCGTTTGAATTTCCGCCTTGTCCGTTTCCGCCTTGTCCGCTGCCAGTTCCGTTTCCATCGCCAGACCCTTCACCAGAGCCGTCTCCATCGCCAGAACCTTCGCCCTCACCAGAGCCGTCTCCATCGCCTTCGCCTTGCCCATTGCTGGATTGTCCACTTTTTCCTTTGTTGCCTTGAAGTGCTTTACTGGCGTTTGTAAGCGAGCTGTTCATTTTGTTTATTGCATCTCTAAAGCTAGAGTTTTTGCTTGCTATTGAATTCAGCGTCCCAGACAATTGCCCAAGCTTTGAATTAATGCTTGACATATCACGGCTTTGAAGTGACTGCACAAGCTGTTCCATTGCTTGCAAAAGCTGTGGGTTTTCTTCAATGACTTTTGCGGCTTCTTCAAGTGCTTTTGCATATTCCTCCAGTTCTTCATCTGTTGCATTTTCAAGGTAGTCTTTAAAAGCTTCAAGCTCCTTTTCAACTTGCGACATTAAACCTGTCTTCAAGCTTTCACCAAGCTTGCTTGTGTTTTTGTTTTGCGAAAGTTTTTCGCCAAGCGCCTTTAAGTCTTTTGGAACGGAATTGTTTGACAGCTTTTTAAGTTCGCTTTGAACCTTTTGAAGTTCACGAACAGCTTCGCCTTCGTTTTTAGCTTTTCTAAGCTGCTTTTTAAGCTCATCAAGCTTTGCTTCAAGCTCTTTTGCTTCCGCTTCTGTAAGCTTGCTTGTTTCCTTTGCTGTAATTTCGTCTATCTTTTTAATTTCCTTTTCAACCTCCTGCCGAGTTTTTACAATTTTGTCAAACTCGGCGGCTTTAGGGCTTTCAATAAAACCAACTGCTAAAGAAATAGCAATTGTAAACCCAAGAATAATTAGCGGCTTTTTAGGTGGCTTTACTTTATAGCTTTTTGTAAGCTTTGCTTTTTTTGCTGTTTGAATTGCGTCATTTATTGCAAGCTCGGACATGGCGTCGTGTTGGTTTGCCCTGCTTAATTCAAGCGCAGTTACAAAACGTTCTTTAAAGCCAAGGCTGTCGCCAGCCATAGCAACCTCATAAATAGAAGGCACGTAAACAAGCCCCACTAAAACGCCCAAAAGCAAACATGCCACAAAGCCAAGCACAATAAGCCTCCACATGTCGTCAATGAGCATGAATTTAGAAGCCGTAATTACAGAAGCGCAAAAAATGCCGCCAGCCACAAGCCCAATTGTTCCAAACATTACGCACCTGCTAAAAATCATTTTGTACCTAAGCGGCGTTAAAAGTTTAGTTAGTTGTTTCATGCCACACCTCCCACTTTAAAACTATACATTTTACTTAAACTTCCTTGACTTTTTAATTGGGTTAAGCGCAAGGCTTCCAAGGAACAAAAATACCGCAGAAAAAATTGCATTTACTCCAAGGTTTGCAGCCCAAAGTGGCAAAGCAATTTTTTCTGGTGCTTGCGCCATTGCGCCGCTGTATGGGTTGTAATAGTAATACTGGTAAATCATATCATTAATTCCGCTAGTACCCATTTGAAGGTCAAGCACCGAAGAAAAACCTGAAAATGGGTTAAACGCTAAAATGCTGTAACCAATAATAGGTTTTAAAGGTTGGTCGCCATAGTACACACGCACAAACTGCTGCAAAAGCTGAGTACCAATTGTTGTTCCGTAGCATAAAATGGCAGCTAACAAAAAAGTAATAGCAAGTGCAGGAACTGTTTTTTTAATTGACGCCGACAAAAAAATTGACAAGCACCCAACGGCAAAAGCAACAGCCAACGAGTATCCGCACGTAGCCAAAAGGTTTAAAACCGAAACACTTCCATAATAAGTTGCAATGCCAAAAACGGGTAATGCAGCAACAATCATAAGTAAAACAACAGTAAGAGCCGAAAAAAGCTTGCCAATAATAATTGTAAAAGGCGACATTTTTGTAACAAGCATAAGGTCAAGCGTTTGGCGTTCACGCTCACCGCTTATAGTGCCACATACAAGAATTGGCACAATAATAATTATTAGCCCAAGCTGAAAGTTTGCAAGGTTTGAATACAAAGAAGCCGCACTTTTTGGGCTGTAACCGTTCCACTGCATGTTGCTGTACGTTGATGAAAGAAAAAGTGCAGCCGAACCTGTAAGCAACAAAATGTACACACAAAGTATTGTAAGCGTTTTCCATGTACGCAAAGCCGTTCTTAATTCACGTCTAAAAACAGGGTTAAGCATTTTGCACCTCTTTCTCACTATAATCAACATTTTCTGTAAGCTGCATAAAAATTTCTTCAAGGTTGCCTTCTTTTTCCTTGACGTTAATAATTGGAATTTCTTTAAGAACAATTTCTCTAATGAGGTTAGAAAGCTCTTTGTCGCCGCCGTCAAGCAAAAATTCCACGTCCTCGGTGTTTTCTATAATGTCTTTTACAAAAGGCTTTTCTCTAAGCAAAGTTACTAAGCCTTCCATTTTTTCAAGCGGTTTAATGTGTATTACTCGCCCAGAATTTATTTGGCGCATAATGTCGTTTACTACACCAGAGGCAACAAGGCTACCGTTTTTAATTATGCCTATGGTTGTACAAAACTCGGCAAGCTCCGACAAAATGTGCGAGCTTACAATAATTGTTTTGCCAAGCGTTTTAAGCTGCTTTAAAACCTCTTTCATTTCAACCCTTGCACGTGGGTCAAGCCCCGAAGCCGGCTCATCAAGAATTAAAACTTCCGGGTCATGCACAAGGCTTCTTGCAAGGCAAAGCCTTTGCTTCATACCCCTTGAAAGCGAGTCAACGTATGCGCCTTTTTTGTGCGACAAGTCAACAAGCTCAAGCAAATTGTCAATTACAGCTTTGCGCTCGGAATACGGAACGTAATAAGTTCCTGCATAAAAGTCCATATATTCGTCAACTTTTAAGTTGTCATAAACACCAAAGAAGTCTGGCATGTATCCAATTTTTGAGTTCAGCTTTTTATGGTTTTTTGTCATAAGTTCATCGTTTATTAAAACTTCGCCGGAAGTTGCCGTTAAAAGCCCTGCAATAATTTTAAATGTTGTAGTTTTTCCTGCACCGTTTGGACCGATAAACCCATAAATACTGCCGTCATCAATTGTAAGGCTCAAATCTTTTACGGCTTGAAACTTGCCGTACCTTTTGCATAAATTTCTAAGTTCAAGCATAATAGCTCCTTTCGGTAGTAGGGAATTTTACACTTATTTACTACTTTCCTTTGTTCCCTTAATAGCAATTGACGGACACATAACAACTGTTCCTTTTGCAACTTTCACCCTCAATTGAATTGTATTTTCCCTGTTCACATAAGATTGTGCATTTTTAATTTCGCCAAGCTTTTCCCATTTATTAGTTACTGCATTAAATATTTCAGTGGCAGGGTCAAGCGAAGTTGTGTCAAACTTAATTTCACTTAAAGTAATGCCGTCTTCAAGCTTGTAATTAAGCTGAATAAAACCGTCCTCAAAAACATCAATGCGGCTTTGCTCGTACATGCTGTAACCAACATCGGACACAATTTCCGATGGGTAAAAAATTCCTAAAGGAAGCTCAAATTCGCCTTCTTTTATAAGGCTTGAAGTAAGGTTCATTTCAAGCATGTTTGTTCCGCACATATAAGGCTGTGTTTTATTTACATACAAACCGTCATCAAGAACGTTGTCGTTGCTAAAAGCGTATATCGTTACTCCGTTCCCTCTTGCACCACCATTACCCATAAGGCCTGCACTAGGAGCCGCCATAATAACTCCGCCGCTGCCCATATAAGTAGTCGGATAAGAATAACTATAAGCAACCCTACTACCTTCTGCAATCGATTGCATTAGTTGTTGTTTTAGCTGTAGCTCACGGCGTTGCTCAACAGGTATACCTTTAAGTGGGTCACCGCCGCCGTTTGTTTGGTTTATAAAAATGTCATAAATACTTTGACCACCAACAGGAATTTGGTTTCCGTTTTCGTCTTCTTTATATTCCATTTTGAAGTTTTGGTCAAGCTGAATCGTTTCTCCCTTTTTAAGTGAAGGGTATTTGCTGTATATGTTTTGGAAGCCTACAATAACGTCCTGCAAATCAAGATTTGTGTTGTTTGTAATTGTTCCTTTAAGCCTGTCATTCTCAAAGTAAACGTTAGCATCAAGCGTTCCGCCTAAGTCGTAGTTAAAGTCAGTTTTAAACGTGGACATATCCCAGTATGACTTGTCAAAATAAGTAAGCTGGTTAGGCTCGGTGTACAAAAGCTTTGCTAAGTCTTGGGCTTCATTATTTCCGCTTACATACGTACTGTATTTGTAGTCATAGTATTGTTGGCTTGAAAGAGAAATTGGCAAGCTTTCATCAAATGTTACTTTAATGTCCCCACCTTTTGGTGACATTACACCTACGCTTGCTTTTACTGCTGCGGCGTCAGAGCCTTCAGACACACTAAGCTTTGAAATTGAATTTACAATCGGCTTTTTGTATTTGCTGCCGCTGCTTATAAAAAACACTGCCACCAAAACGACAACTGCTGTAACCGGAATTATAATAAACCCTTGTTCACGTTTGTCTTTGCGCTTTAACACAAGGTAAAGTATAGGGCCTGCAATTACTGCGTATAATATAACGACTACGAAAATGATGTACAGGGAAGCTTCGTTTAACGAAGGAAGGTTTCCAAGCATGTACTCTATATTTGAGTACATATAATCCATTCCATAATTGTTTATTGTTTGTTCAACCGCCATAGTTAAAAAACCTTCAAGAAAAAATGGTGGCTGCTTGTTTAAAGAAATAATCGGTTCTTTTCCTATGTCAAAACCAAAAATAACAATTGTGCCAGAACCTCTGTTGACAGAATGTATTAACGGAGTTTCACCAGCAGTGTGAAGGATTGTTGCGTCTTTAACATCAAGCACGCTTACATTTATAGGTGTACTTATATCTTTTATAAAAGGTATTGCTGGGTTTATAGTGTTTAAATCGCTTACAGAAGCCGTTCCTTTTTCTGTTGCAGAAACAAAGTCACTGCTAAACCCTTTTAAAACCTTGTTTAAGTTTGCTCCTGCTCCAATGAAAAGCCTGCCGCCCGAATTTACCCATTCTTCAATTGCTTTTCGCATTTCAATAGACAAAAGGCTTGTATCAAAGTCGTTTATAACAATTGCATTAAAGGCTTGAAGCAAGTTTGCTTTAAGCGGAAAATTTTTTTCATTTAGTTGAACAAGCATTTCGCCAAGCTCTTTTGCAACTGGCTCGCCTGTATAGTTGTTTAACTTAAACTGCCTTATATATGACAAGCTGTTAAAATCGTCTGAAAGCACGCCAATCATAGGTGTGTTTGGTCTAACTGCTTTTCCTGGAAAATTTACTGTTTGAACAGTTTTTCCAGCTTCATCAACTAAAACAATTTCAAAGGTTTTGTTTATGCTAATTGGCATTGTTTCCATTTCAACAACCTTTGAAGCACCTTTTGGAAGCTCCAAAGGGTATGCGTATATGTTGTTTCTTACAATTGGTTCTGCAATAACACCGTAGCCTTGGTCGGCAATGTTTACTTTAATTTGAAGCTCACCTTTAAAGTTTTCGCCGTTGTTTACAACATGCACTTTTACTGGTGTGTTTGTATACACTTTGTATTTTCCATCAAACCCAATTTCGCCTGTTATTTCAATGCCGCTGTTTTCCGAAACTTCTTCTGCACGCACAAGAACAGGCGTAACAAAAGGCAAAATTACGCCAAGAAGCATGGATACAACTATTACTACAGAAATAACCCTTGCCCAAAAACGCTTTCTTTGTGTTCTGTCTTTTCTCATTTCACTTCTCCTTCTGTTTTATATTTTATGCCAATCAAGGGGTGATTTAAAAACATTAAAAAATTAAGACCTTAGGGGCTCTGCCCCTAAAACCCCGCAAGGGGCTTGCCCCTTGACCCATTTTTAAATAATTCTCCACACAACACTTTCAACCTTGATTTGCATATTTTATTTGGTTTAAATTTTAACAATGTATGTCTGCATATATAAAGCTTATTTTAACATACCGCTTTATTTTTTCATAGCCCCCTTTTGCATTTGTAGGATATGGTGTATAATATTATAAAATAAATACTCATTTGTACACCAAGGAGTGAACGTTGTGATTAGTCAAATTATTTCGGCCATAAATATATACATACTTATATTAACGATAGCTTTTATAGTTTGGTTGCAGTTTAAATTGATGTCAGGCAATAACAAAAAAGAAAATAAGCTGTCAGATTTCTTAAAAGAAGAAGACGAAGCAAACTTTGCAAGAAAAAAAGAAATTCCGAAAACTTTTTTTGTTTCCCCAGACACTTTAAAGCTTCCTATCGTAGAGTATAGCAAAGATGATGAAACGTTTGAACGGCTTGCACAAAGGCAACAAAAGGCTTTAAAACTTTCCAAAAAACAAATGATTCGCCCAAACCACAACAAGACTAACAAAGAAATTAAAAACGAGTTTGGCGTTTCTAACCTTGAAACGTTTACAAATGGTGAAGAAACTTTTCATTCCTACATTGTTGCACTTATAGACTGGGCAGAGCAGCTTGTTAAGTTTGCAAAGCTTGACGACGCTAAAAAAGTGCTTTTACATGCAATTGACTTTGGCTGCGACATAAGCAAAGGCTTTTTGCTTTTGACAGACGTATATATTAAGCAAAGAGACAGAAAAGGGCTGTCAGAGTTTGTAAAAAAAATATCTAATGACGACTTTTCAAATTTGAGCAAAGAAGTAAAGGATAAGCTTTTGGTTCAAATTGAAGAAAAGTCAAAGTGCATTTGAAAATGGAGGAGCAAACCTTATGAACATTGCAATTTTTTCGGATACTTACTATCCAATAATAAATGGTGTTGTTACATCTACAGTAATGCTTGAAAACGAGCTTAAAAAGCTAGGGCACAACGTGTACATTTTTACAGTGTCCGACCCATCTGTAAAAAAGCCTTCGCCTAACGTTTTTAGGCTTCCGAGTATGCCGCTTTTCTTTTCGCCCCAGCATAGGGTTGCTTTGCTTTACCCACCCAAGCTTCTTTTAAAAATTAGAAAGCTTGACCTTGACATAATTCATACACAAACCGAGTTTCCTGTAGGCATTTTTGGAAAAATAGTTTCCGAGTTTTTTAAAATACCAATGGTGCATACATACCATACAATGTATGAAGACTACGTGCATTACATTGCAAACGGGCATTTGCTTACACCACAAGGTGCGCAAAAGTACAGCCGCATTTTTTGCAACAGGGCTAAAGCCGTAATTGCGCCAGTTACGAAAACAAAGGATAAGCTTTTAGATTACGGCGTAAGGAAGCCCATTTCTGTAATTCCAACAGGAATAAACTTTGAGCCTTTCAGCAGAGAAAGATATACAGAAGAAGATATCCTTGAAATTAAAAAGGAAGCTGGCATAAACCCAAATGACCCTGTCATAGTTTTTGTCGGCAGAGTTGCAAAAGAAAAAAGCATTGACGTTTTAATTAACGCAATGCCAAACCTTTTAGAACGTCTTAAAAATGCAAAGCTTTTAATTGTTGGTGACGGACCTGTGCTAAAAGACTTAAAACAGCAGGCTAAAACACTTGGTGTGTCAAACAACATTTCGTTTGTTGGCGCAAAGCCGTGGGACTCAATTGGAAAGTATTATCAAACTGGTGATGTTTTTGCTACGGCTTCAACATCAGAAACGCAAGGGCTTACTTATATAGAAGCAATGGCTGCAAAGGTGACTGTCGTTGCAAAAAAAGATAGAAGTGCCGAAGATGTTATAATTGACCGTGAAACTGGCTATTATTTTGAAGAAGATACCGAAGCGGCAGACGTTTTGTATTATGCCCTAACCCACAAAGCCGAAAGCAAAAAAATTGCTGAAAATGGTTTTGACAGCATTCAAAACCTTTCTTCTGTAAATTTCGCCAAAAATATTGAAAATTTGTATATGCAGGTAATAAATAATAAGTTATAATGTTTGGAAGCAATTTTGTACAAAGGAGGAACATTTATGCAGTATGATTTTAAATCAATTGAAAAAAAATGGCGTGAGCATTGGGAACAAAACCCTATTCAAGAAAAAAATTCAGATAAGCCCAAGTTTTATTGCCTAGACATGTTTCCGTATCCTTCGGCTGACGGCCTGCACGTTGGGCATTGGCGTGGGTACGTTTTAAGCGACGTTCTAAGCCGCTATAAAATTTTACAAGGCTTTCAAGTGCTGCACCCAATGGGTTGGGACGCATTTGGACTTCCTGCTGAAAACTATGCAATTAAAACAGGGGTTCACCCTTCTGTTGGCACAGCCAAAAGCGTAGCAAACGCAAAAAGGCAGCTTCACGAAATTAGTGCCGTTTACGACTGGGAAAGAGAAGTAAACACGACAGACCCTAACTATTACAAATGGACACAATGGATTTTTGCAAAAATGTATGAACAAGGGCTTGCATATGAAAAGGAAATGCCTTTAAACTGGTGCCCAAGCTGTAAGTGCGTGCTTGCAAACGAGGAAGCAACAGGCGGCGTTTGCGACCGTTGCGGCGCAACTGTTACAAAGAAAATGCTTCGTCAATGGATGCTTAAAATTACAGCATATGCAGAAAGGCTTTTGTCTGATTTAGACAAGCTTGACTGGCCGGAAAAAGTTAAAAAAATGCAGTCCGACTGGATTGGAAAAAGCTACGGTGCTGAAGTTGACTTTGGCGTTGAAGACTGTGACAAAAAAATTACTGTGTTTACAACAAGACCAGACACGCTTTACGGCGCAACGTTTATGGTGCTTGCACCTGAACACGAGCTTGTTTCGGAACTTACAACTACTGAAAACAAAGAAGAAATGGATAAATATGTTTTTGCCGCAAGCACAAAGTCGTCTGTTGACCGTATGACAGACAAAGAAAAAACAGGCGTGTTTACTGGAAGCTACTGTATAAACCCGCTTAACGGCGAAAAAGTTCCAATTTGGGTTTCAGACTATGTTCTTATAGATTATGGCACAGGCGCAATTATGTGTGTTCCTGCACATGACGAGCGTGACTTTGACTTTGCGAAAAAGTTTAACCTGCCAATTGTGCAAGTAATTCAAAAAGAAGGCGACGAACTTAAAGAGCTTGAAGAAGCTTTTACAGGTGACGGAATTGCAGTTAATTCGCCTGCGTTTAACGGGCTTAAAACTAGAGATGCTATAAATGCCGCTGTAGATTACATTGAGCAAAAGGGAATTGGTAAGAGAACGGTTAACTACAAGCTTCGTGACTGGGTTTTCTCAAGGCAAAGGTATTGGGGTGAGCCTATTCCAATTATTCACTGTGATAAGTGCGGAAAAGTTGTTGTTCCTGACAAAGACTTACCTGTTCTTTTGCCAAACGTTGAAAAGTACCAGCCTACAGAAACTGGTGAGTCTCCGCTTGCCGCAATTGAAGAATGGGTAAACACAACTTGTCCAAAGTGTGGCGATGCGGCACAAAGAGAAACTAACACAATGCCACAATGGGCTGGTTCTTCGTGGTACTTCCTTCGTTATGCCGACAACAAAAATAATGATGAACTTGCAAGCAAAGAAGCTCTTACAAAATGGCTTCCTGTTGACTATTATGTAGGTGGCGTAGAACATGCCGTTTTGCACTTGCTTTATGCACGTTTTTACACAAAGTTTTTGTTTGACATTGGAGCAGTAGATTTTGAGGAGCCGTTTTTGAAACTTTTCAACCAAGGAATGATTACAAGAAACGGCGCAAAAATGAGTAAGTCAAAAGGCAACGTAGTTTCACCAGACGGTTTGGTGGAAAGCTACGGCTGCGACTCTTTAAGAATGTACGAGTTGTTCGTTGGCCCAGCCGAGCTTGACAGCGAATGGGACGACAGCGGAATTGACGGTGTTTTCAGATATTTAAACAAAACGTGGAAGCTTGTTTACGAAAACAAAGATAAGTTTATTCCTGCAACAAAAGAGCTTGAACAGTTAAGACACAAGTTTATTTATGACATTACAACAAGGCTTAACAACTTGACACTTAACACAGTTGTAAGCGGCTTTATGGAAAACACAAACAAGCTTGTAGAGCTTGTTAAAAAAGCCGGCGGCGTTGACAAAGAAACAATTGAAACAATTATCGTTTTGCTTGCGCCTTTTGTTCCGCATATTGCTGAGGAAATGTGGCGTTTAATTGGCAACGCAGATTCTGTGTTTACCAAGAACTGGCCAGAGTACGACGAAAGCAAAATGAAGTCAGACTATAACGAAATTGTAATTCAAATAAACGGTAAACTTAGAGATAACATTAAAGTTTCAGTAGATGCTTCAAAGGACGAAGTTTTGGCAAAGGCGAAGGAAGCTGTTTCTGCAAAGCTTGAAGGCGTTACTATTGTTAAAGAAATTTATGTTCCTGGTAAACTTGTTAATTTGGTTGTGAAATAAAGGAATATGTATAATGGCGTGTAGTAATTTAAAATTATGAATTATTACACGCCATTATTAAATGTGTTTATGCTTCAACGGGACAACCCAGAAAAATTTGCCTAGGCTTTAAAAACAAGCGGACAGTGCTAACGAGAAGGTGTAAAGTGCCGACTCCTATAGCAATTCCTTTTTAATCGACATTGTCTATCGGTCAAACGCCAAACGGCTAGGCGTTTGGCTTGCCTTTGCCAATATCATTAAAAACTGGAATTGCCATGAAAAAATATTTTGTAATCCCTACTTGACATCAACCCAAACAGCATATATAATATTTTAGATGAAAGCAGAAGCGACACTTCTCACCTTGCGCCTATGGTTTAAGGTTAAACGTATTTTTATTTTGCATTTACGTTACGTTTAAAAGTGGTCGCTTGTCTAGCTGACCACTTATTTTTATTTTCAGGAGGTGCTATGCCATTACCGAGTTATTTTTAAACGAACAAATTCGTGATAAAGAAATTAGGCTTATCGATTCTGACGGAGCTCAGTTGGGTATTGTTTCTTCAAAAGAAGCGCAAAAACTTGCAGATGAACGCAAGCTCGACTTAGTGAAGATTTCGCCGACAGCAAAGCCGCCAGTATGCAAAATTATGGACTACAGCAAATTTAAGTTTGACCAACAAAAGCGGGAAAAGGAAGCGCGCAAAAAACAAAAAAATATTGAAATAAAAGAGCTTAGGCTTTCCCCCAACATTGACATACATGACATCGAGGTTAAACGCAAAAAAGCTGTTGAAATTTTGGAAAAGGGCGATAAGGTAAAGATTACTGTTCGCTTTAGGGGGCGTGAGCTGGGACATACTGATGTAGCATATAAAATGCTTAACGAGTTTGCCGAAAAGGTTTCGGAGCATGGCGTAGTTGAAAAACCACCTAAGATGGAAACAAAAAGCATGGCAATGTTTCTTGCACCACGCTCAAGCTAATTATCATAAACGTTTGGTTTAACCGCTTATTCGTTTATTTAAAATATGCAACACATTTACACATTTGTTTTAAATGTTTGCAACACATTTAAAGGAGGACACGCAAAATGCCTAAGTTAAAAACAAGAAAGGCAGCTGCGAAAAGGTTTACAGCAACTGCTTCTGGTAAGGTACGTTATTCAAAAGCAAATAAGCAACATATTTTGACAAAGAAAAGTCCAAAGCGCAAGCGCAAGCTTCGTGTACGTGGTGTTGTTGATAAAACGAACATGAAGAGCATCAAGCGTATGTTGCCTTACATGTAATTAAATTTATTTATAAGGAGGACTTTAAATGTCAAGAGTTAAAGGCGCATTAAACGCCAGAAAAAAGCATAAAAAAGTTTTAAAACTTGCTAAGGGCTTCAGAGGCTCAAGAAGCAAGCAATATAGAGTAGCAAAGCAGTCTGTTATGCGTGCAATGGCTCATGCCTTTAGGGGTAGAAAGCAAGTTAAGCGTGAATACAGACGCCTTTGGATTACAAGAATTAACGCTGCTGCTAGGCTTAACGGCCTTTCTTACAGCAAGCTTATGGACGGCTTGAAAAAGTCGGGCATTAACATTAACAGAAAGATGCTTGCAGAGCTTGCAGTAAACGACGCAAAAGCTTTTGCTGAACTTGCTGAAAAGGCTAAGGCTGTGAAGTAAGTTGTTTGAATTTGATAAAAATAATTTTAATAGCCTTCCCTAGTTTGTTTAATTGGGAAGGTTATTTTTAAATGTACAAGATTGTTTTAACGTCCACACAATCCAAGGAGGAAGCACAACACTTTTACCGTAAATTGGGATACAAAGACTGTGGTTGCTTAATTTTAGAAAAAGAGCCACTGGAAATTTTTTTACAAAAAACTTGGGAGATGAACATTAAGTCCACCTCCCTAAACTATTAATCACCTTTATAACTACTCTTTAACCCAACAATTCTATTAAAAACAAGCTCTCCATCTTTGCTCAACTTACTATCCAAGCAAAAATACCCATTTCTAAGGAACTGGAACCTGTCCTCGACTGTAGCTTCCTTAATCGCCGGCTCAACAACACAGCAATCCATGTTTACAAGCGAATTAGGGTTTTTAACAAACCCAGCTTCTGCCGTTTCATCATCAATTATTAAGCTTTCCAAAAGCCTAGCTGTTGCCTTTACACCATGCTTTGCTGAAACCCAGTGAATTGTACCTTTAACTTTTCTTCCAGTAAAGCCAGAGCCACTTTTTGTTTCAGGGTCGTATGTGCAGCGAATCTCGACAATGTTTCCACTTTCGTCCTTTACAACTTCTTCACACTTTACAAAGTATGCGCCCTTTAACCGAACTTCCTTTCCAACTGTAAGGCGGAAAAACTTGCTAGGAGCATTTTCCATAAAGTCGGTGCGCTCAATGTAAAGCTCCTTTGAAAAAGGAACAAGTCTTTCGCCCATTTCTGGGTTTTCTGGGTTGTTTTCTACAGGAAGAAGCTCCTCCACGTCGTCTGGATAGTTTGTTATAACAACTTTAATTGGGTCAAGCACAGCCATAACAACTTTTGCCTTTTCCTTTAAATCTTCACGGACGCAATGTTCCAAAAATGCAAAGTCTACAACGCTGTTTGCCTTTGACAAGCCAATTCTTTCGCAAAAATCACGAACTGCTTCTGGAGTATAGCCACGGCGGCGCATTCCAGCAATTGTAATCATTCGTGGGTCGTCCCAGCCGTCAACTTCGCCGTTTTCTACCAATTGGCGAAGGTAACGCTTGCCCATAATTGTGTTTGTAAGTTGCAACTTTGCAAACTCAATTTGCCTTGGCCTAACTTCAAAATCAAGGTTATTTATTGTCCAGTCATAAAAAGGTCTGTGGTCCTCAAACTCAAGTGTGCAAATTGAATGTGTAATTTTTTCAATAGCATCTTCAAGAGGGTGCGCAAAGTCGTACATTGGGTAAATGCACCATTTGTCACCTGTGTTGTGGTGGTGCAGGTGTGCTATACGGTAAATTACAGGGTCACGCATGTTAATGTTTGGCGACGCCATGTCAATTTTTGCACGAAGTGTACGTGTGCCGTCTGTAAATTCACCATTTCTCATTCGCTCGAAAAGGTCAAGGTTTTCTTCTACAGAACGGTTTCTGTACGGGCTGTCTTTTCCTGGGGAATTAAGCGTGCCACGGTATTCACGCATTTGTTCAGCCGACAAGTCGCAAACAAACGCCTTGCCCTTTTTAATAAGCTCAACAGCAAACCCATAAATTTGCTCAAAATAATCTGATGCGTAATAAAGCCTGTCTTCCCAGTCAAACCCAAGCCATTTAATGTCGTCAATTATTGAATTAACATACTCGACGTCCTCTTTTGCTGGGTTTGTGTCGTCAAAGCGCAAATTGCACATTCCACCGTAATGCTTTGCCACACCAAAGTTAAAGCAAATGCTTTTTGCGTGCCCAATGTGTAAATAGCCGTTTGGCTCTGGTGGGAAGCGTGTGTGAATTTTGTTCAACTCGCCCTTTAAATCCTCATTTATATAACTATGAATAAAATTAGCTGTGTTAGTTAATGCGCTATCCATACTAAAACTCCCTTTTTATATTAAGTCTAAAAGCTTTTGCTATCAAAATCTTCATGGTAAAAAACTGTATTGCAATGCTCACAATGCCCAAACTTTACAATTTTGTCAGAGTTGTCTGTTTTTAGGGTATACTGAAGCTTTACCTTTACATTTTCGCCCTGTCGCTGGCAAAAGTGGTTTTCAAAGTAATAATTTTTAGAGTTTTCAAACGATTCAGCTTGTAACAGTATTTGCTTAATTTGGCTTAATTGCTCCATAGTATCCCTCCATTTCTAGGGTCTGTTTTAAAAATAGCTTTTAGTGGATTTTTGAGAAAATTTTTTGAAGTGCGAGGAAGCGAAAACCGCACGTGCCCAAAGGTACGTAAGGTTTTTGCTGACGAAGCAATTCGGAAAATTTACCGAAAAGACGCTAAAATGGATTTTTAAAACAGCCCCTACAAAACCAATACTATATTTATACAGCATTTTGCAAAAATTATCAAGCCTTAATTGGCAATAAAAAAGCAATACCAAATTCTTAAATGAATAAGGTATTGCTTTATGTTAACGTTATGTTTTAAGTGTCTTCTGCTTTAGTTCTGACAATCCAATGGTATTAAGCACAGCAATTTATACAGCAGTCACTACAGCTTGCTTTTCTTCGCTTATATGCTTAAACTTATTTGCCTTCCTTCTCCAGTTCCTTCTTGCGTGCCTCAATAACCTTGTTTTGCACGTCGTTAGGCGCTTCATCATACCTTTCAAACTTGTATGTAAAGCTTCCCCTACCCTGCGTCATCGAGCGCAAATCTGTAGCATATTTAAACATTTCAGCCAAAGGAACTTCGGCAGAAATAACTTGTTTGGTTCCAACCTTATCCATTCCCAAAATGCGCCCACGCCTTTTGTTCATGTCGCCCATAATGTCACCAGTGTAGTCATCTGGAACAGTGACAGCAACTTTAGCAATTGGCTCTAAAATTGCAGGCTTAGCCTTTGTAAATGCCTCTTTAAAAGCTTGTGTAGCCGCCATTTTAAACGCCATTTCCGACGAGTCAACAGGGTGGTACGAGCCGTCAACAAGAATTGTCTTTATACCAACAACTGGGTAGCCGGCAAGAGGGCCAGCTTTACAGCACTCTTGAACGCCCTTTTCAACCGCTGGGAAGTATTGACGTGGAACAGAACCGCCAAATATTTTTTCTTCAAATACGTAAGGAACAGACATATCACCAGAAGGCTCAAATTCCATATGTACGTCGCCATACTGCCCGTGACCACCAGATTGCTTTTTGTATTTTCCTTGAACTCTAACTTTTGCCTTAATCATTTCACGGTAAGGTACAATTGGCGAAACAAGCTCGACATCAAGCTTATAACGTGATTTAAGCTTGTTCACAAGCACATCAAGCTGGTTGTCGCCAACGCCAGAAATTACCGACTGTTTAGTTTCGGCGTTAACTTCAAATTTCAAAGTTTTGTCTTCTTCCAACAGTTTAGAAATTGCTTGGCTAATTTTATCCTCGTCACCCTTGCCCTTAGCAATTATAGCCATAGACATAAGTGACTCTGGGAAGTTTATTCCGCCAAACTCAACCGGCTTTTCCTTTGCACAAAGAGTATCACCTGTTGCAACACTTTGAAGCTTAGCAATTGCGCCAATGTCGCCTGCTTTAAGCTCTGTTACTTCAATTTGCTCTTTGCCACGTAAAACATACAAATGCCCAGCCTTTTCAACAAAGTCTTGGCGTGGGTTATATAAAGGCGTATCCTTTTTTAAAACGCCTGAATTTACACGGAAAATGCTTAACCTACCAACATAAGGGTCAGCAATTGTTTTAAAAATGAAAACAGAAGGTGACTCAGCTTCATTGCACTTAACTTCAATTTCGTTGCCGTTCTTTAAGTCTTTAGCTTTTTTCGCTTCGTGCATAACATCAGTTGACGGCAAGTAGTTTACAATTGTGTCCATTGCGCCACGTACACCAATGTTCATTGTTGCAGCGCCGCAAACAACAGGCGAAACTTCGCAAGCAAACATACCCTTTTTTATACCCTCTTTAATTTCGTCAACGCTGAAACGCTCATCGTTAAAAAACTTTTCCATAAGAGCGTCATCAGTTTCTGCAACGGCTTCTTCTATCATAATACGCATGTCAGCAACAGCGTCAGTTAAGTCCGCAGGGACGTCACAGTTTTCAGTCTTGCCGCCTACATATTTTCTGCCTTCGTTCTTAATTACATTAACAAAACCATTAAACTTTCCGTTTTCCTTAAAAGGAATTTGCATTGGAGCAATGCTCTTTCCAAATTTTGCTTTAAGCTCGTCTACTACTTTGTTGAAGTCTGCGTTTTCGTCGTCCATTTCGTTTACAAAAAACATTTTTGGAATACCCATTTCTTCGGCATATTCCCACGCTTTTTCCGTTCCAACTTCAACGCCAGACTTTGCAGAAACAACAATGAGTGCTAAATCAGCCGCACAAAGTGCTTGCTTAACTTCGCCTACAAAGTCAAAATAGCCTGGTGTGTCAATAAAGTTTATTTTATTGTTAAGCCACTCTATAGGAACAATTGATGCACCGATAGAAACTTTTCTTCTTATTTCTTCTGAATCATAATCGCTTACGGTGTTGCCGTCCTCAACCCTGCCTTGACGGCTTGTTACGCCAGCACTAAAAAGAGCAGCTTCAACAATTGTTGTTTTACCGCACCCACTGTGTCCCAAAATTGCAACGTTGCGAATTTCATTAGCCGAATAGCATTTCATTGTTTTGCCTCCTCAACTTTTTAAAATAGTGCGGCTGTAATTACAGCGGCACGAAATTGTTTGGTTTGAACTTATATAAGCAAATTATTTCACAGAGACTAGGAAAGTGAAATAAGTCAACTTCACAATTACTCTTATTATACAATTCTCCTTATAAGCATATTTCCCTTTTTTTATTTTGTAAAAGAAATTATTTTGTAAAACTTTCACAAAAAGTAAATTATTAATTGTTTACTATGACTGATAAATTTTTAACAATTTTATTGACTACCAGTTTAATGTATAATATAATTGTAATGTTGTTTATCAAAAAGGGGCATTGAAATATGAATGTTAAAGTAAAAAAAGCGCAAAGTGGACTGCACGGAAAGTTTGAACTAATAGGAGACAAGTCCATAACGCATCGTGCCCTTATGATTGGTGCAATAGCAAACGGCATAACCGAAATTTCGGGCTTTTCAACTGGCGACGACTGCATTTCCACAATAAATTGTTTGAGACAGCTTGGTGTAAACGTTGAAATATCTAATGGCATTGCAAAAGTTTTTGGCAAAGGGTTAAATGGTTTTCAAAAGCCTAATGGTGTGCTTAACGTTGGAAACAGTGGCACGACTATAAGGCTTTTAAGCGGAATTTTGGCAAATCAGGCACAAGCTTTTTCATGCGAAATTACAGGTGACGAGTCAATTTGTAAACGCCCTATGGAAAGAATTATTACACCTCTTTCGCTAATGGGTGCTAAAATAAGTGGTACAAACGGCAAAGCGCCAATTACTATAGTCGGAAGCAAGCTTTCTGGAATTAACTACACCCTTCCCATTCCGTCCGCACAAGTTAAGTCGGCCATTCTTTTTGCTGCGCTAAATGCAGACGGTGCAACCACAATTGTTGAGCCAGTTGCTTCACGTGACCACACAGAAATTATGTTAAACCTTTTTGGAGCTGACATAAAAAAAGAAGGGCACAAAATTTTATGTAACCCGAAAAAGTCACTTTCTGCAAGGAAAATTTCAATTCCTGCCGACATTTCAGCGGCGGCGTTTTTTATAGTTGCAGCATTAATTGTGCCAAACTCACATATTTATATGGAAAATGTTTTGCTGAACGAAACACGAGCAAAAATAATTGATGTTCTAACAGAAGCTGGGGGATACATTAAAATACATGACAAAAAAATTGTTTGTGGGGAGCTTGTGGGAAACATTGAGGTATGTTCCTCACGGCTTTCTAAAATGGAAATTGGCGGTGACATAATTCCAAAGTTAATTGATGAAATACCAGTTCTAGCTGTAGCTGCCGCTTTTGCTGACGGCACGACAACTATAAAAGATGCAGATGAGTTGAGGAAGAAAGAATCAAACCGAATTTCAGCAATTGCTACCGAGCTTCAAAAAATGGGTATTGATATAAATGAAACAGAAGACGGACTTACTATAAAAGGCAACCACGATAAGCCGATAAAAGGCGCAGTTGTAAATTCTCACAACGACCATAGAATAGCAATGAGCCTAGCTATTGCTTCACTATTGGCTGACGGCGAAACAGTAATTCAAGGCGCAGAGTGTGTAGACATTTCGTTCCCAAACTTTTTTAGACTAATAAAAAACAATGGGCTGACACAATAGTTGTAATCAGCCCATCGTTTAATAAATAACTTGTTCGATAAATAGAGTTTTATCTCTAGTAAGGTCAAAAAGCAAGCAATCTTCACGCTTTGGCATAGAAAGCCTAACTACTGGGCGTGAAGGCATACTAGTTTGTGAAGTGACGACAGCGTTGTAACCGTTGCTTAAAAGAACAGTTGCACCGCTTGGGTAAATAGCAACAGAATTGTTAAAATGCTTAACCATAACAGGGTCTAAAACAGAGCCTGAAACAGCATTTACATATTCATATGCTTCATGTTCTCTCATAGGCTTTTGCCCAGCAAACCCATTTACAAGGTTGTCGTATGTGTCTGCAACTGCAATCATTCTTGCGCCTACAAAAATTTTGTCAAGCATAAGCCTGCTTGGGTGGCCACTTCCATCAAACCGTTCGTGGTGCTGGTAGCAGCTTATATAAGTTTTAGTAGAAATATTAGGCACAGACTTTAAAAACTTATACACCTTTTCGCAATGGTCATAGTCTTTTGCGTCGTCCTTCATGTCGTTTAAGAACAAGTCGTGAAGCAACGCAGCAGTAATAAGTTCTTTTATTACAGTGCCAGAGTTTTCTTGGTCGTAATAATAGTTTGTTGCAATAGCAGCCACAATTGTGGCAACATTTACAGCATGGTGACACCTAGCATCTTTTATCGCAAACATATTTATAATATTAAGTGGCTCTTTTAAATTAAGCCCAATTTCATCAACTATATTGTCAACAGATTTCATAATAGCAATGCTGTTTATGGGTTTATTTTTTGCAATAGCAGCATAGGCATTATTAATTGCTTCAAGAACACTACGCTTAGTATCATCAGAAAGTGAAGGCTTAACAACAACGTCTTCAAAATAGTCGTCTTGAATATAAAGCATGTTTATGCCAATATTTTTAAGCCGCTCTATGTATGAACCTGTAATTACAGTGTTTGCAGGCAAAAGCACTGCACCGTCCTGATTAAAAACTGTCATACTCAGTTTTTCATTTGGTTTAATGTTGTTAATTCCAATAAGCCTCATAAAAATTCCCCCAAACCGCAGCTTGAATTTCATCAAAATGCAAGTTTTATTTAAAAACAATTTGAGTTTTATGCCTTTAATAGCATAAACAAACCAAAAACTATATATAAAACATCAATAAACTTTAGTATCCCTAAACTAGTTAAAAAGAATACACTATGCCATAATTCTGTCACAAATCAATTAACTTATTTTAACCCAAAATTTTCTTTCATGCAATACTTTTTAAAAAATACTTTTGTTTTATTGTAACCAAAATTGCTGAAACTTAATGAACATTATTTATGAAAAAACCTTTTTATGTGAAAGTGAGTTAGACATTATTCACACAAAAAGGTTTTTAAAGTCGGTTAATTAAAAAGTCAGTTAATTAGAAAGTTAATAAAAGAAACTATCTAGCTTTCTTCTCACTAAGCATAAACCACGTAGAGCCAGCCAAGCATACAGAAGAATACGTTCCGCAAATGATACCAATTATTATTGGAAGCGCAAAGTCACGGATAGAGCTTACACCCATAATATAAAGTGCAGAAATTGTAATAAGCGTAGTTAGCGAAGTGTAAATTGAACGTGTTAAAGTTTGCTTTACACTAATGTTAATAAGCTCGGCATTGTCACGCTTTCTTGCAATACGCTTGTTTTCACGCACTCTGTCAAAAACAACGATTGTAGCGTTTATGGAATAACCCAAAACTGTAAGTATGGCAGCAATAAACGCATTGTTTACAGGAATACGTAAAATTGCGTAAGCTGCAATTACAATTAAGCCGTCATGCACAAGTGCAATAATTGCACTTCCGCCTGTACGTAAATCTCTAAACCTTAAAGAAACATACAAAAGAATAGCAACCGATGCAACAACAAACGCAAGCACAGCCGACTTTTGCATTTCAGAGCTAACAGTGGGGCTTATATCTCTAATTTCGCCGCCAGCAACTTGTTCACCGTACTTAGCCTTAAAAGCATCAATAAGCTTAATTCTTGTTTCTTGGTCGATGTTTTTAATTTTAATGCTAACTTCGTTAGTCCCAACAATTTTTTGAATTTGTGCAGAAGTAAGCTCGGTGTTTTCCTTAATAATTTGAAGAATATCGTCATTACTAAATTCAGTTCCAACATCAAAGTTAATTGCAGTGCCACCTGTGAAGTCAACGTCAAGGTTAAACGCACCATTTCCAGAAGAAGCGTTTATAGCCATAAAAACTAAGCCAGTAGCAATTATTAAAAGCGAAAAAACTATATATTTAATTCTGTTTTCAACAATTCTCATTAGTTAGCACCCTCCTGTCCCACTTTTTTAGCGGCATAAAGTGCAGGGTTTGTTAAGCCTAGCGAAGTAAGACTTTTAAGAAGAAGCCTAGAAATAACTAAAGCTGTAAACATTGAAACAACTATGCCTATAGAAAGAGTTTGTGCAAAGCCACGAATAGGGCCTGAACCAAGCCAGAACAAAACAGCAGCCGCAATAAGTGTTGTGACGTTGCCGTCTAAAATTGCAGGGAACGCACGTGAAAAGCCAGCGTCAACAGACGCACGAAGCGAGCGCCCAGAAGAAAGTTCTTCCTTAATACGTTCAAAAATGATAATGTTGGCGTCAACAGCCATACCAACAGAAAGAATTATTCCTGCAATGCCTGGAAGCGTAAGTGTAATTCCAAAAAAGCTTAAAACAATAATTTCCAAGGAAATAAAAACAAAAAGTGCAATGTCTGCAACTAAGCCAGACGCTCTGTAGAAAATTAGCATAAACAAAAGCACAAGTGCAAAGCCAATTAAACCAGCTTGAAGGCTTGAGTCAAGTGACTCTAAACCAAGCCTTGCACCTACGTTTTTCATTGAAATAACGTTAAGGTTAAAAGGAAGGTTGCCAGAGCGAATAAGAGCAGCAAGCTCCTCTGCTTCTTGCGGCGTAAAGCTGCCTGTAATTACAGCACTTCCGCCAGAAATTTTTTGGCTTACAGACGGAGCGCTTAAAATTGCTTCGTCAAGCATGATGTAAATAACTTTTCCAATATTATTGCCTGTTGCTTCTTCAAAAGCTACAGAGCCTTCTGGGGTAAACTTAAGCGCAATTTCAACGCCGCCAGCGTTTCCGCTTTGCCCACTTGACGCTTGCTTAAATGCGTCTTGAACTTGGTTGCCTGTAAGAAGAACTTCTCCTGCTTCGTCAACAAACATTAAAAGCGCAGTTTTGCCTATGTCTGAAATTGCAGTTTCTGCGTCTTCAACGCCAGGAATGTCAACGCTAATTCGGCGTGTGCCTTGTGCGGCAACTTCGGCTTCTGTGTAACCTTTACGGTCAAGCCTTCCACGAATAAGCTTTATTGCAGAGTCCATTTGCTCACTTGTTGGGTTTTCAATGTCAGTTTCATAAACAATTGAAACGCCGCCCTTTAAGTCTAGCCCTTGCTTAATGTTTTCTGCACCAAAAAGCTTCTTTTCACCAATCCCGTAGTAAGCCGTGTAGCTTAAACCAGCGGCTAAAGCTAAAATTACTACAAAGATAATGAAACCTTTAAATTTCATTTAACGCAGCTCCTTTGCCGTCATATTGTTTATAGAAACTCCACTTAAAAGGAATTTCTATACTATAACGTTTTTTACAGCGGTTTATTAAAGCTTAAAGCTTGTCCGCCTAGAATTACAAATTACTACAAATTATATAGTTAAAAACTGGTATAGTCAATAGGATTGTAAAAAAAACGACATAAAAACACCTTTAGCTGGCCTGCACATTTTTGCAAAGCCAGCTACGGTTAATATACTTTTTAAAATATTACTGACAGCTAAGCATAAGCCCGCATTCTGTGCGCTTTTTTTGCAGCTCACAGCCAATGTCATACGGAACTGTATTGTCGCCATTTTGGTTTACAGCGTTTGCCACACAGCCGCCGCTGCAATAATATTTTGCAAAGCAAGAAAGACACTTTGGCTTTTTGTAAATTGTTAAGTTCAAAAGCTCGTTGCGCTTTTCCTTGTTTGTTACACCTTCATAAACTGTGCCCATTTTATAGTCCTCGTTGCCTACAAATTGGTGGCAAGCAAACAAGCTGCCGTCTGGTGTAACAGCCAAATACTCTGTCCCTGCACCACAACCAATTAGACGCTTTGCAACGCATGGCCCGTTCATTAAGTCAAGTGAAAAATGAAAAAAGTTAAAGTCCGAATCAGTGTTTTTCCGCTTATCCATTTCGGCAGCCAAAACCTCGTATTGCTCACAAAGAACAGCAACATCTTCTGTCTTAATTGCGTAATCCTTGTCGCTTTCGGCAACTACAGGCTCTACCGAAACTTGCTTAAAGCCAAGGTCTGCCAAATGTAAAACATCTTGCGCAAAGTCAACATTTTTGCTTGTAAATGTTCCTCTTACGTAATAGTTTGTTTGGTTGCGGCTTTCTGCCAAACGCTGGAATTTAGGAACAATATTGTCGTAGCAGCCATCGCCAGAATAGCGCAAGCGCATTTTGTCGTTTGTTTCCTTTCGTCCGTCAATGCTTAAAACAACATTGTGCATATGCTCGTTAATGTACGCTTGTTTTTCCTCGTCCAGCAAAATGCCGTTTGTTGTAATTGTAAAACGGAAGTTTTTGTTGTGCTCTGCTTCCTTTGAACGTGCATATTCCACGACGCCCTTTACAACGTCAAAGTTCATTAAAGGCTCGCCGCCAAAAAAGTCAATTTCAAGGTTTTTGCGTTTGCCAGAGCTTTTAATAAGAAAGTCAATTGCTTGCTTGCCAACTTCAAGGCTCATTAAAGAACGCTTGCCGCCGTACTCTCCTTCTTCCGCAAAGCAATAAGCACACTTTAAGTTACAATCGTGCGCAACGTTTAAGCACAAAGCTTTTACAACAGGCTCTCTGCCTAAAACGTTGTCTAAAGCCGTAAAGTATTCGTCCTCGGAAAAAAGCATACCTTTTTCCTTTAGTTCCGTAATCTCTAAAAATGCCTCTTTAATAGAGGCATCTTCGTACTTTCCGTTTAGCTTTTCGATTATCTCATCAAGTGTGTTATGCTCATAATAATCCAATATATCGTAGACTAAATCGTCCACGTTAAAAACGGCGCTGCTTTCTACATCAAGCACAACAGCTTTGCCGTTCATCTTGAACTTATGAATCATTTTGAAGCTCCTTTGTTTTCGCAAGCTTGGTTTGCAACTGTGCAAGAAGTTTTGCAAGCTGATTGGCAAGAAGTTTGGCATTCGCCACAACCGCCGTGCTGAACTGTGTTTTTAAGAAGATTTGTAGCAACAACTTTAATATGCTTCATTATGTATTACCTCCAAAGGTTTAATTAAGTTCGGGTTTACCGAAGTAAAGCTAATATACCACAAAAAGCAACAATTTGCAAATGTTTTTACTTCATATCTATAAACATATATTTAAACATTCATTACTAAATGTTATAATTAAACAAAAAGCTTGGGAGTGGTTAAAATGAATAACCTACATGAGTTTATGGAAGAATATAGAAGCAATGACATATATCCGTTTCATATGCCTGGGCATAAGAGAAACGACTCATTTATGCAATATAAATTTTTAGAGCATGATATAACGGAGATTCCTGGTTCAGACAATTTGTTTGCTCCAAGCGGCGTTTTAAAAAGTTTAAATGAAAAGCTGGCGCAAGCGTATGGCGCAAGTGAAAGTTTTTTGCATGTCAACGGCTCCAGCGGAGCAATAATTTCTGCAATAATTGCTGCTTGTGGCGACGGCGAAACTGTACTGGTTTCACGAAACAGCCACATTTCGCTTTATAATGCGCTCATTTTGCAAGGTGGCGTGCCTAAATACGTATACCCAGAAGTAACTGATTATGGAATTTGCGGAGGTGTAACCCCCGCTGCTGTAGACTGTGCACTGCAAAATAACAAAGATATTAAAGCCGTTTTTATAACCAGCCCAACTTATGAAGGCTTTTGCTCTGACATTTCTACAATTGCAGACGTTGCACATAAATATAATGTTCCGCTAATCGTTGACGAAGCGCATGGGGCACACTTTGGGTTTTCACCCGAGTTTCCACAAACTGCCGTTAGGCTTGGGGCTGACGTAGTTATTCAAAGCTTGCACAAAACGCTGCCTGCCCTTGGAATGACCGCTGTTTTGCACGTTAATTCAAGCTTAATTGACATGAACAAGCTTAGGTATGCAAACCGAATTACACAAAGCACAAGCCCATCTTACATTTTTATGTCAAATGTTGACGCATTGTTTTCAAAAGTTTTAAACGAGCCTGCACCGCATTTTGAAAAATATGTTGAGTTACTCAATTATTTTTATAATAAAATGAAGTATAACAACGCAATTTCCATGCTTAGCACGGAGCTTGAAGGTAAGTTTTCTATACACAAAACAGACTTGGGCAAACTTATTTTTTACGTAAATTCTAATGATATTTCTGGTGTCAAAATTTCGGAAAGGCTTAGGACGGAATTTAAAGTTCAGATGGAAGCTGATTTTGCAAAGCATATAATTGGCATGACTAGCATTGCCGACACAAAAGAAGGCTTTGACAGGCTTATAAAAGGGATTGTCGAAATTGACAGACACTTGATTTTTAATAACATAAGTGATAAAATAAAAAAAGAACAAAACATTTGCGTAGAAATGAAAATGACACCACGTCAAGCTTATTTTGGCAAAAAGAAAAGTGTTCTATTCAGCGAAAGCATTGGGGCTGTAAGTGCAAGCTTTGTAAAGCCTTACCCCCCTGGCGTTCCTATAATTGCACCTGGTGAAGTTATTACTAAGCAAGCTTACGATGCTGTTATAAGCTTAATTGAAGATGGCGTAAATGTAATTGGTCTTAACAATACAATGGTTGATATTGTCGTATAATATATTATAAGCTTTACTTTTATTTATTGAATGGGAGGATTTTATTTGCCAGTAGATTTGTCTGTAATTAATTTGTCTGCAAAGGACATTATTTTTGCCGCCGTGCTTGCGTTTATTTTGACATGGCTTATACAAAGTTTTTCTAAAATAATCAAGCTTGTTGTTTCAATGCCAAGCGAGCTAACATATTCAAGCAGCGACTTTGCTTTAATTATGCAAAAATGTTGCAGCCTTTTTCCACATGAAATTGTTCAGTTTAATGGGCAAACACTTAAACGTGGAATGATTGTTCGTGTTACAACAAACAAACAAAAGGTGTTTGAAGGCAAGCTTATAGGTCTAAACAAGGACAATGTAGTTTGTGTGCTTACTCCAAGATATGTTGTTGCACACGGGCTTGAAAGCATTACTGAAATTTTTGTTGTTAAGGTTGAAGAGTAGTGTTTTGGTAAAATTCCCCCCGTATGGGGGGATTTTTTATTTTACTATAATGGCAATTATAAGCCTCTTGCTTTTGGTTGGATTTTTAGATAACTTTTCCAACGGCTTAGAAGTTCCGACTGCGCATATTAAAAGGTATGCTAAGAGAGTCTGAAGAAATATGACGAAAAATCAGCCAAAAAGACATAACAATTAAAATACTAGTCTGTATCTTAAACACAAAAAGGCCTGATTTATTCATCAGGCTTTAAAATGGGAACTATAGGACTTGAACCTATGACCCCCTGCTTGTAAGGCAGATGCTCTCCCAGCTGAGCTAAGCTCCCAAAGCGAACCAAAAGGGGCTCGAACCCTCGACCTCTGGCGTGACAGGCCAGCGCTCTAACCAACTGAGCTATTGGTCCATGTTGCTTTTGTTGCGTCAACGAATGATAGTATATATTATTTTTTGGAGAATGTCAATAGTAAATTTTATTTTAACACGTTCGTTTCATAAACTTTTGATAACCTGCAATAAAATTTAATCATTTAAGAGCGAAGAAAGAACGTTACTCTTAACGCTTGGCTTTTTAATAAGATTAGATATGTAGCGTTTATGCGCAAGCAGTGCTAATTTTCTGAATGAATTGACTGTTTTATTGCCATTTTCGGACAAAATCCCGCTCGTATCCTCACTCCAAATTACGTCAATCATCCAATGCATACTTTCAATTTTCCAATGCGACCTGCTTGCTGCAAGTAAGTTTTCAGGCTGGCATGCAAGATTAGAAATATAATAACCAACTTCTTCAGTTGTTTTGCCTTTTGTTGTTATCGTTCTTGTTACTGAAAAAACGGTTTTTAGTCCTGCCCATAACGGTAAATCAGTAAGCCATTCCACATTTGAAGTAGCACGGCATACTCGTTTTTCTATCCGACCTCCATTTTTCTCAAGCGTTTGAAAAGTCATTGTTTCTTCATCGTTTATCGAATCTTCAAGAAATAATTTCACATCTTCCGATAAGTTACTCTGGTTACCTTTTAAGCCTAACACGTAGTTACTACCCACTTTGACAATCTTAGCACAAGTGTCTTTTTGACAGTGTATGGCATCTGCTGTTATTATTTTACCTTTTATATCCAAGCAATCAAGCATTGATTGAAACACTGGAATTTCATTGGTTTTATCTTCATGTGAAATCGCCGATTGACCTAGAGTTACTCCACTTTCAGTTGCGTATGCTGTAAGAATTTGCAAGAAATAATGAGCTTTGCCTTTTTTCCCAGTGCTACGAATAGCCTTGCCGTCCACGGCGATTATATCCCCTATATTCCCAGCGTTTTCACGCATAATTTGGACGATTATTTGCCCAACCGCATCACCGTCAATCATATTCAATATGCGACTTAAGGTAGGCTTAGAAGGGTATTTCTCTATGCCAAAATGTTACCTGTAAAAATCAATTTTACTCGCAAAATAAACCTCATATCCGCAAGTTCCGTTATTCCGCTTATCACAGAACCCATAACCAAAATGAGCACATAGGCAAGCTTATGTTCAACATAACCTGCGTGCCTTGTATCTTCAATCTGTGAAAAGCTTTCTCGTAGTTGTTCCATTTCAATTCCCCTCATCCTATAGTTTACCATATTTTGGACAATTTGAAAAGTTTATGAAACGAACGTGTCTTTACTGGCAGACACTTGACATAGACGCAACACCTGTGTAGGCAGAATTTGATACTTAAGTTAGGAGTCAAGCTTTTTAGGCAGTTTATCTGCAAGGAGAACTGGAGTCGGGGAAGAAAAAGCTAAGCTTTATTCTTCATCCATGGGGTGTGAATATTCTTTAGTGTAAATAAAATAATTCTCCAAAAATTTATTAATACTTTTAGCACGACGAAACAGGGCAATGCTGGAGAGCAACCCAACGCAAG
>CAZBLK010000016.1:0-62811 GCA_964492715.1 uncultured Defluviitaleaceae bacterium
TTCATTAGGCTCGTTTTTCTTGTTTTTAGGGGCTGGTGTTTTCAACAGCCCCTTTAAATCAGCCTTGAAACCACCTTCAATACCTGTCAAAATACCGCCTTTCAACAAATGCAACAAGCTGGTAAATGACAGCGGACAAAGCACAAAGTATAATTATGCTCATCATAACCCAATCCATTTTAAATATAATGTACTACATACAGATAAATATCATTCTAAAGACAAAGTTCAAACTTTTGTTGTAAAATTTTATATTTAAAGCTTTTCTATACAGATTAACCGTTGTGTTAGTCTGTTTTTTATATCTTCAATTGGTAGTACCAATTCATTAGTGCTATGAATTGAACATATAAATCATACTATGAGTTATGTGGATTTGAGTTCATACTTTATTCATTAAATATATAAAAAGCACCCTATTCAGAGTGCTTAACTGTATCAACACCAATACCAACATCACTATCATCATTATCCAAACTAACATTTTTAACAATTTCATTTATACAACGTGACCAACAGTCTCCATTTTTAAATCGCTTGACAACTTCATCATTTTTTTCGAGTACAATACATAAATTACGATAATCAGGGTAAGCAACGTATTCATCTATAAACAAAGCATTCAAACCATTTATATGTTCTTTAATTTCATAGTCCTTAATGTAACTTAAACTGCATAGGAGTTTAACTGTTTTAGAACCATATGAGTAATTCAAAGAATTTCTTAAGATGAAGTCAATTGTACGCCTAACTTGCAAATTGTATTCGGGAGGCTCAATCTGTTCTGATTGTTCATTATTTTCCGCTTGCAAAGTAAAAAAGTATTTCATTGCTTTTACAATTTTTTCAAATAGTTCCTTCAAAATATTTCCTCCATTCGATTTTAAACTACCTATTTTCTATTATAAAACAGCTTTTACAACGCCATATTTCGCTTTAAAACTACTTAGGCATACAAAAACTACCCTTTGCATTTTAAACGCTAAAATGGCGTTGTAGAAGCTTAAAATGTGCTTATATTTATGCCGTAAGTTCTTTGTTTGCTGTCATGTCAAATGCTGAATATTGTAACCACAAAAACATAAACTCTTTCAACTCGTTATGTTCAAATTCAATGTCAAACATACCGATATTTTCGCCATTTGAACAACCGCCTTGTTGGAAGAATGCTTCTGCACTTTCTAAAATATCTTGCCAGATAGTATATTCGCTAAAATCAGTATCAAAAGTATTTTGGTTAGCTGTAGCAAGTATTTCAGCTTTTTCATCTGCTGTATATTGTGGCGGTTGTACCTCAATAACTAAAGTTGGTTTAAATGTTTTTCCATGTACATCAACAGCAATACTTGTTTTGATATTTCCATAGTCTGGATATACAAAATCTGTATTTGAAGCTATTTCATAGGCTAACCCACGTAAAGCTTTAGTCAATTCCACATCATTATATGGAATGTTTATAACCTCATCAAATGTAATTTCATCAATTAAAACAGCTTCAAGATTAAAAGATACGGAAGCAGCTACTTGCTGCAAATTTGCAAACCCTATAGTGTTTGTGTTTCCCTCTAAAGCGTAACCTTCAACAGTATGTAATATTTTCATAATATAATCCCCTTTTTATAATATAATTTTTAGTTTTAGGCTATCATTTAAGTTTAAAACTTGAAAATGCCTGTGTTATAGTTTGAATTCAAGTCAATCCTTATCGGCTGCAATAAACCATTTTGAGATAAAAGAACTAATAGCATTCCTGTTTCTGTATCGAACTCCAAGAGTATGTCAAACGGTTGTAGGTTTTGCATTGGTTCATCACTCTTTAAAGAACCATAGAATCGTTGAATTTGTGCTGAATTGTTTATTGTTTTACCTTGTAGCACTTTGAACACCTCCTAACATATTAGTATTATTGTGTGACTTATACTCACTCTGTAATGCTATGTGGCTGTGTTTTCTGCATTCGCTGATATTACATAGCCTAACACCAAGACTACCGCCAATTAGCATTAAAACAGCTATTAGACTACGAATATAAAATTCTGCTTCAGTCATAATGATAATGCCTGTTTGTAGTTCATAGTCAGATGTGCTTGCTGTACCTAACGCAAGTATAAAGCCTAATACAGCAATGGTTTTGAATAGCTTTTTTATAGTGAATCCCCTCCTTTATTACTTTTTGTTTTGTGTCCGTATAATAAGAACGTATAAGGCAAAACATTATTTAGTCATGTTTAATATGTATTTTGCTATCACTAATAATAAATTAGCATAAGCTAATATATTTGTCAAGACTTTTTAAAAAGATATTTTAGCACACGTTAATATATATTAGTTGACACTTATAATTTATTCGTGTATACTAATATAAAAGGAGGGTTTGAAATGCCAATTAGGTATTATAGGCTATTTGATATGCTTACAAGAAAAGGAATGAAAAAAACTTCTTTGTTAGATGTTGCAAATATTTCATCACCTACACTTGCCAAGTTATCTAAAGGAGATATTGTAACAACAGAGGTAATAGACAAAATTTGCACTGCCCTTGATTGCCAACCTGAAAACATTATGGAACACATTAAGGATACAAAAGATGTAAAAGATACAAAGGACGGTGAATAAGTTGGGATTAGACATTGACGAATTACGTAAACTATGTAACGATAATAATTTTAAATGGACTTTGCATTCATTAAAACGTATCCGTGAAAGAGGAATAACTTCTGATGAAGTTATAGAGTGCATAAAGACAGGCGAAATTATAAAACAGTATGAAGATGATAAGCCTTTACCAAGCTGCCTTATGTATGGAATGGTAAATCAGAAACATATTCACGTAGTATTAAGTAGTGACGGACAGTATATATACTTTATCACTACATATTACCCAAATAATACAGATTGGGAAGATGACTTTAAAACGAGAAGGGAGAAAAAATAATGTGTACTTTTTGCGGCGGCAGTTTAGAAATGAACACAACAGAATATATTGAAAAACAAGGAAATTTCATTGTTGTTATTAAGAATATTCCTTGTGAACAATGTACGCAGTGTGGGGAAACTTACTTTTCCAATGATGTTGTGAAGCATATTGAAAATATTTTAGATAGCATTAAAATTATTGCAAGTGAAATCACAGTCACTGTAATTGACTACTCAAATAAGGTTGCATGACCTACGTAACCAAACAATCACAGAATCATACAAGTAGAACTAAGACTGCCTAAAATGGGTAGTCTTTTATTATGCACTGTAAATAATTGATTGTATATATTTAAAGCAACGTATGTCTGATACCCATAGGTAAATAGTTTCATATAAATATAATGTTGTTTTAAATTTGACACATGAGGAGCTTCCCTTTAATCTGATTCAGAAGCAATTATAAAGCTTAAATTTTATTTAATTTTAACGTCACTTTTAGCTTCTGCCATTACGTATATAGTGTAAGCTTGAAAATTTCAAGGTAACCGCCAGTGACCTTAAAGAACACAGCAAGTAACTACTCTACCACGGCAAAGAATTCAAATGTTAGTTTAATCAACTTTGGAAGTTGTTCATGGCGTACAACGGTATTTCTTAAAGTGTGGCGTTCCAATTATTGGAAGTCATTTTAATTTCCTCATTATCTAATAGTTAGTTTGCTATTACCAGCAAAATAATATTAATAATTTGTATATGTTTGCAGATAATAGTAGTAATAAAATAACTCTGGAGGTATATATGTCTGATGTTAATGTAGCACTTAAGGGATATACAGTTGATGAATTACACTTACTATATAAAAATTTAGATAGTATTATGCGTTTAAAAGAAACATCATCTGAGTTTGTTAATGAGTTTATTGAAAAATATTGCAAAAGCACAAATGCAATAGGTATTATTTCAATCTCTCAAAATATATTAGGAGCTATCGCTGAAAGATTTTTTGAGTTACACAACAAAAAGTAGATGTGTAAAAAACCTTAAAACCCTTTGATTTTGGGATAAGTTTTAAATTTGATGTGCTTGGCAAATTGATTTTTAAGCTGAATTTAAGTGGGTTATTTAAGTGTACATTTTGTACGCTAACTAATTTTGATTTAGTGATAGTATTTTACAATAATTTACAGCCGCATAAGGTGCGTGTATGGAAACAGCCTTGAATTACTACCCTGTTCATATGGTTAGGTGCAATATCGTTCTGTAAGTATATTCAAGCTTGCTTCATTATAATACAATAATGCAATTTTGACGACAAGTACCGTAAAAAACGTTGAAATATCAAGGTTTTTACGCAACGCAAAAAAAGTATAGTATATGAAATATACTACACAAATTCAGAGGTTGTTCCGAATATGGTATACTCACATACTATACTTATTTCAAACAAATATGCTTTTGCAAGGCGTTTTCTATGTCTTTTTGTTGAATTCCAATATACTTTTGCGTGACGGCTGGTGTGCTGTGTTGTAGGAGCTGTTGAACCATAACAATGTTATAGTCGTTGTTTTGATAGATTTGTGTAGCAAAAAACTTTCTAAAGCTGTGTGTAGATATTCCTTCAAGTCCTAAGTAATCACACACAAGCTTCAACTGCTTCTGAATGGCTCGTTCTGTAACTGGAAACATTACTTCATTTGGCTTGATTCCATTCTCTAGGCAATACATTTTTATATAGTTGTATATCTCTGTAGGTACTGTAAAAGTCCTTTTTTTGTCTGTTTTTTGTTCAATTATATCAAGCCTATACCTGTCACCGTCTTTGATTATATCATTCAGTTTGAGGTTTAAAATATCCGATATTCTAATTCCTAAATTAGCCTCAAGAACCAATGCTGTAGCTACTCTATTATTCGCCCTACAGCCAACAAAACCAGTTTTTAATGTGTCTATTATATCGTCATATTGTTCTCTGGTTAATGCAATAGTCTTTTTATTCATTTGTGTTCGCCCTTTCCGTTTGGTTTATAAATTCATTTTAATACAAAAGTTCGTATTTGTCAATAGATAAAGTTCGCATAACTCAATTGATTTATAAGAAGTGTTTAATTTACTTAAAATAATAGTTCGTATAAGTACATAAGTACGAACTATAGCAACATATAGCAGTAAGATTGAAATTTTACAATAATTGTTATAATATGTAATTTTATGGGAACATCTATGCCAGTATGCCCTAACCCCCTACCTACCAAAAACACATGGAGTTGAGTCGAAAATTTTCTGCTGAAAAAAATTCAGATGTCAATACTGTTGACTTTTAGTAATATTGGGGATATGATGACTTAATAAAACTACGTTTGTTGGAGGGTAAATTAATGAGTTCTATTGTATCATATGAGAATACGTTTAAAGATATGTATTATAAAGGTTTGTTTGACAATGCTCCATATAATCCTTATTATTTAGTGAAATACGACATGCCAAAATTATTAAAAAATAGTGAAGTCAAATATGTTGAGGAAATTATAAGGAGAAAATTAATATTTCTTCTTTTTGAAGAGTTACATAAATGTTTTCAAATAAGAAAAGATAAAAAAACATATGATAATAAACAATTGCAAGAAATAATAGACTTGTTTAAAGAACTTACAAGCTATTATAATAATTACACTGATAATTTAGTGCCTCACAGTTACCCTGTTTGGAAACATATTTGTTATTTGTTAAATGCTCAAATAGATATTCTAAGTGGTAATATTAAACTAGCATTAGAAAATTACAATCTATTTTTACAATGCGATAAATTTGTTACATCTCCCGAAAACTTTGTTTTTAAATATGAGGTTTTATATAACATTAGCTATATTTTTCGTTTATTGGGTAAGTCTGAATTTGCATATGAACAAATAGAAGCAAAACATTTATCAGCACTGAATGATTACAACAATAACTTTAAGCGTGATATTAAAGAAAAATCTTTTTATTTTTTTGATATGTCAATTAATGCTATTGCTAATATATTTGACAAAGAAGTATACAACAGTTGTAATAGTTTTATAGAAATGTTGATATGGAGTAAACGTTGTGCAGTAAGCACAAATGAAGATACACAAGGAATTTTAATTTTTCGTTATAACTTAGACATAAACCCTTATAGCATTGATTTTACTAATTCAATTAATGATATGAGTGATGAAGTTTATAGCTTGTTTTGATTAATAACAAAACTTCCAGCCATTTATGGTAATCTTTGCTATAGCACTCATACCTCAAAAACTTAAGTAAATATTCTAATTCTTGAACAACCAAATAACCAATAAACATCAAGCTATTCTAATTTAGGATAGCTTTTTATATACCCAAAAACAAATAAAACATTGGAGGTTTTACCATATGATCAATTCCTATTATAAAGACAATGACCCAATATTTACAAATTCTTCCTGTACAGTACTTGAACGCTTAAAACGAGAATTAGCAGACAAACAATATTTTAAAGATGAGATTTACAGAATGTATTTAGAAGAAAATGGACTTGACCCAGAACAACTCTACAATAAAGACACAATGCAAAAAGCCTTGCTACAATCGGTTTTAGACGTGTTACAATCAGTATCAAGAAATGTGGATTTAATGAGAAGTGTTGAAACTGAATTTTCTACAACGTCACAGGCGGTCGAACACTTACGCAACATTATCAACGACTTAAACAAAAAAATACTTTCTGTACCCGACACGCCTTCTGAAACTAAAAGCTGCATATCATATCTATTTAGAGATTAAGGGGGGCAAAATATGTTTGCGAACTTTTATAATGAACGCAACGAACAACCACTATTTAATTCTTTAAAAGAACAATTCACCGAAGCAATGTTAAGAGAGGGAAAATCAATCACAAAGTATTTTAGCAAGGCGACTATCCCTGTACTTTTCCGTAGAAATACAGATAAGAATTCCACGCAAAACAAAATCACAATTTTCTACGAATCAAACCAAGATTTACAGCAGGGGCAAATTGTAAAATACAAAAATGAAAATTACTTGTTGCTTAATCAAGAAACAGCAGAAAATGAAGTTTATTTTAAAAGTGATGTTATTAAATGTAATTGTCATATAAGTACAATTAGTAATGGGTTTGAGCTATACATTCCTTGCTATAGCGGTGATTTACTGAATCCTACGCCAGACAGCGACAAAATTATTAGCACATTAAAAGGCAATATTGAGTTAATAACTGAAGATAATGCGATAACCCACAACCTAAGAATTGATTCCACTTTCCAAGCGTTAGGACACACTTTTACAATTGTAAACCTTTTATACAAAGATGGGCTAATATACGTATATATCCAACAAACACAATCATATCCGAAAACATATAGAATTAAGATTAACAATTCTGCTATTGTTTATAATGTTGGTGACACGGTGGCATTTAAGGCAAAAGCCCTTTGCGAAAACCAGATTGCAACAAACCCAACTGTTAGATGGAAAAGTTCAGATAGTTCAATAGTATCAATTGATGATAGTGGCACTGCAACATTCCATGCTGCCAGCCCCTCTATTACAATAAGTTGCTTGTGGGAAGAGCATTCTTGCACAGACGAGATTGCCATTTCCGTAATTGTACCAACAGATAATACCAATAATTTTAGGGCTACTATTGAAGGTTCGGACATTATTAAGGTTGGCGGTTCTCCACGAACATATGTAGCTACTTTTTACAATCGTGACGGCGTGGAAATTGACCTAACTCCTAAATGGACGTTGGACTGCCCACAAGCCGAACTAGCTTATTACAAAATTACATACCCAAGCCGAAATGTTATATCCGTCCAAGCTGTAAATGAGATACTAATAAGAAATGAATTTAAGTTGATTGTTGCAGATGAAAACAATTTATGCCGTGCTGAAAAGACTGTTACTGTTGTAAGCTTACTTGGATAAAATGTTAAAGACTCACCTTTTATTGGGCGAGTCTTTTTATGAAAGAATTATTTTTCAAATATCCTACACAGTTTAGAACAATAATAGCTTTGTTTAAAGCGAACAGGATTGTAAAGACCGCATTTTGTATCACCTATAGAAGCAAAACATACCTCTATGGGTTCTTTTTCCTTTGAATCGTCCAAATAATAATCATTTATAAAGTCTTGATCAATTTTTCTCATTTCTTGTGCTTGTATTTTTTGTTCAGGTGTTTTATTACCATGATATTTTTTATCAAGCTCACTAACACAATCATCACTAAATGTAGCACTGTCAATAAAGGAATAATCAAGGCTACATACATGACCTCTATTTAAGAATAATCGACAAAACTTATTACCAAACTTATTAAGCTTGTTTATTAATTCTTCTTTCGTTAATGAAACTTTACCATATTCAGTAGAAGTAGCAAAATCAGGATTGATTAAGCTATCTTTAGACATACTCATCCTCCTCACTTTCAGAAACATCATCTTTACTAATTCGGCTTACCCTATGTTCATCTTTATTTGCATATTTAAGGAATAAATTGCTTAATTCCTCATGAAATTCACGGGCAACATCATCTTTTAAGTCACTGAACACAGCAAAAGGTATAGCCATAATGCCTAAAATAAAAGGAAAGTTATATTTAATACTTGAACAATAAGTCCGTAATATTTTTACAGCTTCATCAGGCATTTCTTCATAAAAATCATTGAATGCACTAATAATAAATTTCTTTTGCTGTTTAAATTCTGTTTCAGTTTTTCTATCAATGAACTTGGTGAATTTCTGAACTTGCTTTAATTTGTGCTTATCAATAACTGCATTGCTATTTTCTTCTATTGATTCTATAACTCCTAATTTGTCCATTAAAAAAATGTCTGCTTCTTCATTTGATAAATTCAAAATAGAGGCAAAAATAAAAACTAAATCTTCCTGTTTAATTGTTTTAGTACGTCCATTTTCAATTTGTGCTATCCAAGACTGAGGACGTTCCATGTTTTTGGCTAATTGTGTAGCAGAAAGATTAATTTTTTCTCGTTCACTTATAATCAATTCTTTAATGCTGTTAGTAACTGGTATTCTGTTTGTTGGGTTTTCTATAAACATATAAGTTCACTCCTTTGTATCAATGTACATTATTTCACAATAAATTCATTGTGTCAAGCAAAAGTTGCAAATCAGTTGTAAAATATAGTGTTAACAGATTTTATGATTACAATGTACATTACACAAATAATTAAATTTAAAATTTCACTTGACATACAACTTATAAGTTGCTATAATAATATTGCAAGCTAATATCATACATTGATAAGTGGCTTGTATAAAATCAATGGTTTGGAGCTACCTAAAAGCTGAGAGGAGAACAATATGGAAAGTTTAACAAGCAACATCTTAGTAAGAAAAATCTCTTACAACAACGAAAATGAGCTATATAATGAAGTTGTTGAAAGAATGACCTGTCACAACAGCTTATTTAAATTAAATTCGATTGTTCCTTTAAATGAAACATCGGCATTTATAATCATGGAGTCTGATTATAACAAGCTGGTTGTAGAATTTAAGGATATAACCGAATATGGGAATGATGACTCAGAATATGAAGTCTTTCCAGATGCACCGAATGGAGACAATGTAATAATGAGCATTGAGGAAATTAGCTTACTAGAAAAGTTGAAAACTATATCGGTGTGTGATGATGAATACATAATCGATAAAATGGAAATGAACTTCGATAGTTCATCTGTGAGAAAAATGGTTGTGTTTATTAAGAAAATAGAAGATTAATATTTCTTAATAAGAATCGGGACGGCAACCACTGCCCTCACCTTCATTAACCTATGAGAAAAGCAACACACAATTAAAAATCCAAATTAAAGGAGTTAAGGGCGGTGCTTGCCGCCCTACTCTCCCATTATAAAATTGAGGAAGGAGAATACAACTATATTCTGCTCAATACAAGAAATTGCACTCAAAAAGCCTAATATGTATGGTGCTCACAAAAAAGCTTGATATTGATTGTTCTAACTTTTAATTATTCTAATATAGAAAGGAATTGATACTTATAGAAAGTAAAACCCAAAACAAAACAAAAACAATGTTTTTCCCAATATACAGCTTGAGATTAGCAAGGTACTTAATGCAACGTGGCTTCCCCCTACTCGACTTGCGGAACAACGAAAGATACATAAGCAAAAAAGTATATTATTTTGTTGACAGTGTTCCTCTTAAAGAAGCTGTACAAAGCTATTTGAATACCAAACGATAGGGAGGACACTAATGCTAGAAACAAATGAAGCACTCAATCTAAAGTATGTTAGCGAGGTTATTGGCAACGATTGGAAGTCATGGAAGCTTGGTGATGTTGTCTGCATAAATACCCAGACAGGAACAGGAAAAACCTTCTTTATCACAGGCAATAAAAGCACAAATGGCTTGGTTGACACATTAGAAGAAGATGAAAAGATTATCTACATCTGCAATCGAATAGCCCTTAAACAGCAAAATAAATTGGATTTGTTAAAAAAATTCGATGAAAAAATCCCAAAAGTAATTGATGACAATGGAAATGAAACAGACGAGATTGATTATTATGCACTGGAAAAAATCACAGTAATCAGGAACATTACTATTTGCTCATATCATGCCATTGCGTATGGTGAACAGCAAAGGATTTTCTTGACAAAAGATGCAAGTAATAGCCTAGATAGCTACAAGTACATAATTTGTGACGAGGCACACTTTATTTTTACAGATGCAGCGTATATGAATAAAGCAAATTTAGTATTCTTTAAGATTATCAGAAGCGTTTTCCCAAAGTCTATTTTACTGTTTATTTCCGCAACAATTGATGAAGTTTTGCCAACAATCGAAAAATCATTTAAAGACAGTGATAGGATTTTGTGGGGCATGGACGTGAATCAATTGCACAAATACTCTACTGGAACGGACTACTCTTATCTGGACGTAAAATATTTTAAATACGAAAAGGATTTAGTAAGTTTGCTAAGCAATGATAAATCAGAAGACAAATGGCTTGTTTTTGTAACAAGTTCAAGGCATGGCAAAAAAATTAAAGAAGACTTAGATGAACAGGGCATTGATTCAGTGTTTATCAAGAGTGGTACTGTTAATGATGAAACTAAAAGTATTGTTGATACAGGTAAGTTTAATTGTAAGGTGTTAATTTCTACGAAAGTTCTTGATAATGGCGTAAACATTATTGATTCAGACGTTAAGAACTTGGTTGTTTGTGCTTATGATAAAACTACCTTTATCCAAGAAATAGGTAGATTAAGGATAAATATAAGAAACCCACGCAAAATTAAACTGTTTATAAAGGCAATGAATAAAAAAGTATTCATGGGAAGGCTTGAGGAAGTTTATCAGCCTAAGCTTGATATTCTTAAACTATACTATAATGATAATGATAAGTTTAAGCTTATGTTTAATATGGACGTAAATAAGGTTTACGCTGACTTATTTTACCTTGATGATGATAATAAATGGAAAGTTAATACTGCTGGGCATGTTAGGCTACAAAAAGATATAGATTTTGCTCAAGAAATGATAGCTTTATTTGACATTGATAAGTATGCGTTTATTAAAGAACAGTTGACTTGGCTCAAAAAAGAATATGAATTTGATGAAAGGAATCTAATAGTAGATGTTGTTAATGATGCTGATGTTAATGAACTTTCTCAATTCTTAGAAAATGCTTGCAATAATGAAGATAGACTTGAGAAAAACACTTTTACTGAAAGTATTATGAATATTATTTCTAAAAGCCCGAAGTTAAATGCTATATTGTCTAAAATAGACTCTAAACATAAAAATAGAAATAAAGGAATTAAGACTTTCAATAATCTATTTGATAAGTGTAATCTTCCATATGCTATCATCAGTAAACGTAGTACCATTAATAAGCAAAAATCAACAAAATGGATTGTAGGGTACATAAATGATGATGAGTAAAGAGGACACTTTTTGTCACCTTTTCTATTATATAAATAAGGTGACAAAAAACGTCCTCTATAAATAAAAAATAATAATTGATTAAAATTATATTGTAATTAAAAAGTTACTATTAGAAGTTAACATTAATTAATAATTGTGTTCTTTTTTGCTCGACTAATAAGGGGTTCGGCAAGCTCACCCACTTATTAGTCGTGTCGCCCAAAAAAGAACCAAAAAAGGGCGATAAATTTCTTATATTAATTCCTTATAATAATTTCTTATATTATATTGAGAATTGTTCAAATTTATAAATTTCAATAATTAAAAATATTAAAAATTCGTTGAAGAAAATTAAGACGCTAGACCGTAGGGCTAGTGGGTTAATTTTCTTCAATCCGCAACAAATAATTAATGAGTGGTTTTTTCATTGATTATTTGTTGCGGACAAGGTTTTAACGCCTGTAGGCAAAATTAATATAAACATTAAACTATTAGAATGTAAAAACTAATTCAAAAAGAGAGAGGACTAAAATATGCCAAAACGTAAATCAAATACAACAACAAATACAAATGTATATATTTACCAATTAGAAGCAAGTAAATTTATGCAAGTTGCACAAGAAAAAAATAATCTAACTTTTAGTGATTTAAAATTGAATTTTAAAGGCAGTCTTCCCGACAGTTTGGAGCTTCGATATGTTCAAAAACATTATCCCAATAAGTTCTCTGTACATAAACAGCCATTTATTGACGAACATGGTGAAAAGCTAGAAACTGAATTTATAAGAACTACTGCAATTATTGATGTTTCGTTTAATAATGATTTTAGGGAAAAATTAAATAGTCCAGTTAAGATATATAAGAAAAATAAAATAGATGAAATTAAATATACTTATGGTAAGGTGATATTAAAACAAAATGAAGTGCGTAAGAAATTTTATGAAGAAGGGTTTAATCTAAACGGCGTACATTATGTATTGTTCAAGCGTTCAAGCAGTAAATCGAGAGTAAATCAAAGTTTATTTATTGATGAAAGTATGTTAGATGACATTCAAAATTGGGGTAGACTTAATTTAGAATTTAAGGAAAATGAGCCTTGCGATTGTGCAGGCTTAATGTCATATGAATCTTTAACACTTAGTGGCTTAATAAACACAATACGAATAGAACCGCATGAGGTACTCCTAATTGATGATTGTCAGAGTGATTTTTCTGCTAAGGCTTCCGTTACAGAGTTTAATTCAAAGTATAAAAAATTAGTTGTGACTGAACGCATGGAACAACAAACTTCTGATATATTTGACGGACAAAGTCTACTTGATGTAAGTAAGTTTGTCGGCGAGTACAAGAATAAAGGCTGCTTGCTTTTAAGAAACAAATTTTTTAAGAGTTGTGCCTTTAGTTGCAATATTAAACAGTGGTTTGAGGATAACAACATAACCTGTGTATCACAACTTCAAGGCTTAACACTTGCAAAAAACATTGAAGATATTAAGCTAATCACGACACCAAATAGCTTAAAAGCGTTAAAATTTGCTTACAAGTTAGATTGCCCGAAAGAAACAAAGCAAGAAACAATGTTTAAATATTGGCTTGATAATATAGATTTTGACTTTGGTGTTTGCAAGTATGATAAGCCCTCACAGTTTGGCGAATATCAACAAACATCTTATCAAATGCTAAACTCCCTCCCACTAAGTTATGATGATGTGTTGGAGCTTGCACAACCGAACATTAAGCAAATTGAGATGCTTAAAAATGATTTTGAGAGTTTCAAAGCATATATTGGCATTGGAGATAGAATTGACATATTAAAGAAATGTTGTTTAACCTTTGCAATGTAAATCCAGACATACAGCACACGTCATTATATACAGATAAACGTGATACAATAATCAAAAGTTTAAAAAGGAATATGCGAAATGGCAGATTATTAGTTAATGGTGATTATTGCATTGTTGTGTCTAACCCTATTGAAATGTTAAAAAATGCTTGTGGCATGGAGTGGACTAATACCCTACATAAACCATACGAGATATACACGACTTTGTATGATGACGGCGAGGAAGTGACAGGGTTTAGGAATCCTCACGTGGCAAGTGGAAACGTGTGTATACTTACAAACAGACGTGTTAAAGAAATTGACATATACATGAACTTGACCAAAAATATATGTGTCATAAATTCCTACAAAAATGATATACAATCACGGTTACAGGGTATGGATATGGATAGTGATTGCATACTATTGGTTAAGAGCGACATTATTTTAAAAGCAGCCAAAGAGTGTATTAAGTTCCCTACTCCCCTTAATAGAATCAAAGCAATCAATGACGACAAGCCAAGATTGTATAATAAAGCTGATATAGCAGAGGTTGATTCAATTATTGGCGAAAACCTTATAGGGCAGACGATAAATTTAAGCCAATTGTTTAACTCTTATTATTGGGACTATAAGGCGAAGGGGGCAACGGAGGAACAACTACAAATTATATACGATTGTGTTAGTGTTCTATCGAGTATAAGCCAACTTGAGATTGACAAGGCGAAAAAGTTCTTTACCCTCAATGTCAAGAATGAGCTTACAAAAATAGCAAAAACAGTATTTAACCAAAAACAATTAGATGAGTTAGAATACGAACTAAGGGAGTTGAGAAATGAAAAAAACAAGTATTTATCTAAAATCAACAATCGCCATGACTATGAGGCAATTCTAGCAAGTCAAGAAGAAGCTATAAGTAGCAAACAAGGTGAAATTAATGAGTTTCTTGCTATCAATGAAAAAATCATTAAAAAAAGTGATGTTGAGTTGTCAAGAATGCTATTGCAAGAATCAGACCTAGAAAAAATTGGCGAATTGGATAACGAATTAGAAATTGGTTTGATTGATGAAGGTGAATACAAAAATCAAATGGCTAAACTCCTAAAATACAAAAAACCTAAGCAAATTAAGCCTAAGTTTTTTAAGCATAACTCACAGGACAAGAATTGTGAATTTGTAGACTTTGTTACACCAATGGACTTTCTAAGCGATATTATAGACACTAAAATTAATAGAGCCAAGCGAGACACTAACAAATTAGAATTAGAGGATCTATTAATTTCTGCTGATACTTCTGTCGCTATGAGAAGACAAGTCAATAAGTTGCAAGATATAGCTATAGACACCAAAAAAAGATTAAAACAATGCTACACATCTCATGCAAACGCTGATGACTTTAACTACAATGACTATAGACGAGAAAAAGAAAGCATTATAAATGAAGCTGTTCTGCAAATGAAAAGAGTTAAAATAAGCAAGATTGAGACTATGTTATTGCTACTACTTAGGTGTTTTTCTAACAGGAGAAAAGTCAAGGTTGTAAAACTTTCCAACTGTCGCACTATATTAACAAGTCTTCTGTATAAGTCACATACAAGATTGTTTATAGAATGCTTTAAGAAAGCGTAAATAAAGGCGTGGTTATCAGCCACGCTTTTATTTATGTAAAAATGCACACTTATTTTTTCTTAACGACAATAAAACCCAAATGGCGTAAGGGTTTTTGAACAATCAAATAACAGGCTATAAGGAATAGTAATATTTCATTATATTATAAAAAAATATGATTGTCAATACTTTTTTGTAAAGTTTTTAAAATTTTTAATAATAAATTTAAAAAAGAAGGGAAAAACTGTGAATCAAACATTAGTTAGAGATAAGTTGAAAAATATGATTGAGGAAACTGGTACTACACAGGCGTTCTTATGCCGTAAGTTTGGTATACCAGCCCCTATTTTAAGTTTGTTCCTAAAAGGGAAAAAAGAACTATTTCCCGAACATCTTGAAGCTATTAATACATATATGGAACAAATAAAAGTTAATTTGCTATAATCGGCATTGCCGTTTATATATCTGTTATCCTCACATGGAGATATAAACCTCTATATTTGTGTGTGTACTACAATGTAATTCATTTTTAACTTCCTCACGTTTAAAATGTAAGTGATTTTAGGCTTTTGCACTTAAACTAAAAGCCTTTTTACTTAAATAAATAACTACTATTATATAAAAGGCAATTGCATAGGAAACTAATAAGGGGCTTGTGTAGTTGACTATTTTTTAAGGAGGACATTTATAAAAATGGACGATAATAATAACCCTGTAGGTGCTGATGATACAACAACTACAAGCAATACAGAAACATCTGAAAATACTGTCACAATGACAAAAGATGAGTTTGACAAAGTGATCCAATCATCTCAAGATAAGTTGAGAAGTAAGTATTCAAAGGAAATCAAAGATTTACAAGCAAAAATTAAAGAGTTGTCGCCAGTTCAAAAATCAGATGCAGAAATTGAACTGGAAAACCGATTAACAGAGCTTGAAAATAAACAAAAGGAAGTTGAAGCAAAGGAAAAGCTTATTAATCTTAGAACAACTTTACAGGCTAAAAACATTGATGCCAATTTAGCAGATTATGTAAAATCAGATATTGACATTGATAAATTTTCTGCTTTGGTTAATGGTATTGTTGATAGTCGTATTAAAACAGAGGCTTTTCAACCTAAAGGACACCAAAATAATAATGGAATGACTAAAGAAAAGTTTAATAAACTTTCTTACACTGAACAAGTGAAGTTTATGGAAAAGAATCCTGAACTTACAAAAACTTTTTTAAATAAATAATGATGAATTGAGAGGTTACAAATATATGGCAAATAATATTATAGTACCCGAAATTTTTGCAAATGTACTTAATGAAAAGATGGATGTTAGCCTCAGAGTGGCTAAATTAGCTTATAATGCAACCAGCGAAGTTTCGGAAATACAGCAAGCAGGTTCTACAGTTGTGTTCCCTCAAATATCACTTCTAAGTGAGGCAGAGGAAGTTATAAAGGGAACACCAATAACGCCCGAAGAAATTGATATGTATGATACACGTTCCGTTGTGAAACATATTTCCAAAAGTGCAAGGGTATACGATAAAGACGTAATACAAACTGTGGGAAATTTAGTAGATAGAGTAACAGAGCAGGTGGCTCAAAGTATGGCAAAAAGGCTCGATAGTGAGCTAATTAGTGCAATGGATACTGATGCCGTCTACAAAACACCAACTATGGCGGCAGATTCTATTACATATGCAGAATTACAAGATGCTATTGGTTTGTTCGGTGATGACATTGACTCTCAGACCTATTCAGGACTGGTCGTAAACAGTCGCATTGCTTCAAGTCTAATGACTATGCCTGAATTTATTGGAACAAATTACACTTTCCAGAATGGAAATAATAATGGAATTGTAAAAGATGGCGTTATAGGTTATTTATTTGGTTCGATTCCTGTTGTAGTGTCAAATCACAATACTTATAATACTGTTAGTAAGAGCTGTAGAAGCTATTTATTGAAAAAGAATTCGCTTGCCTATATTTGGCAGAAGAATATTACTGTAGAAGTTGAGCGTGAAGCAAAGTTATTTGCAAATTCAATAATTTCCAGTGCTCTTTATGCCACAAAATTATTAAATCCAAAAGGATTAGTTATTATAGGCAAAGATGTCTAAATTATTCATAAGTGGTAGGGTTTTTATCAACCTTACCACTATTTTTTAGTAATGGTTTTTTAAGGTGGTGAAAATATTGCTTAATGCTAAAGAACTAAGAGAGTATCGAGAATTTAGGGGTTTGTCATTGCGTGATGTTGAATCGTGTTGTAGTGTGACAAATGAACTTATAAATATGATTGAAAATGGTAAAAAAAATTTAACTGATTTTAACTATAAGGAAATAGTGGACGGTATTAATAAAGCGTATGCATTAAAAAAGTCAGGTAAACTTGATGAACACAAAAAGTCTATTGCCAACGTTGGAAAGGAAACTAACGAAAATAAAAATACTGAAAAAACAGTAAAATCAAAAACTTAATATTATGGTATTTAATATTGATTTTAGACAGTTAAAACTTAAAAATGGTAAGACCATACAGCAACAATTAAAAGAAGAAGCCAGAAGATTTAAGGATATTTTGCAAAAGCATATAGACGATTTTTATAATGCCTATACTCCTGTGTTGTATAACAGAACTTACAATATGAGAAATTCAATTTATGTTGACGATGCGGTTGATGTTGAAATTTCAAATGGTAATTTAAGGATAATAGTCAAATATTCTAATGACGTATTTCATAGTTCCTTGTTTGGTGAAGAACAAATTAATACCCTGTATTTGATGGATTCAGGGTACAAGGTTAATAAGGGTTGGCATAAGGATATTCCCTATTTTGGTTTTCGCTCTGGAAGCGGATTTTTGCAAAAGGCTGTTGATGAATTTAATCGTGATAATTATTTTGGAATTAAGGCGGAGGTTGTTTATCCCGATTCCTTTACAAATAATTGATTAATTTCAGGCTTGCAAAAGTCTGTTTTTTTTATTGGAGGGAAAAACATTGAATGACAATAATCTAATTGTCTTAGGTATTGACTTGTCAACAACTCAAAAGAATTTTGATGTTCAACTACAGCAAATTTGCAAGAACATTTCTAATTCACAGTCTGCAAAAATAGCTTTATCTTTGGACACTCAAAAAACAATGGCAAATTTCCAAACACAAATGAACTCTTTAATGCAAAACCTCAAAACCAATTCAAGTGGTAGTTTTGATGGAATTGCAGACGGAGCCTCAAAAGCTCAAAAACCGTTAGCAGGGTTACAAGAAACTTTGAAACAAACAGGCAACATAGCTAAGTCTGCTGGTGGTGATTTTTCCGGTAGTTTTGCTTCTTCATTGGCTAATAGCACTGCAAAAATGATGGGTATGTTAGCTATACTTAAAGCTATTCAACTTGCTATCAATAGTGTAAAAGCAATGATTGAAAATGTCACCGAATTAGATAAATCGTTGACAGAATTAAACAAAGTACAGGATTTTACCGCAAAAGGTTTGAAAGAATTTACTGATAAAGCCTATAATGCGGCTGAAGCTATTGGTAGAACTGGAAAGGAAATTATTGAAGCTACAACAGAATTTAAAAAGGCTGGTTATGCACTAAATGAGAGTTTACAACTTGCTCAATCTGCTTTAATAATGACTAACATAGGTGACGGAATTAATAACGTAACCGAAGCAAGCTCTGCATTAATTTCAGTTTTGCGTGGCTTTAACATTAAAGATTCCGATGCTTTAGCAATAGTTGACCGTATAAATGCCGTTTCTAACCAATCACCAATATCATTCGACAACATTACAGACGGGTTAAGGCGTGTCGCTGGTACTTTGAGCCAAACAGGAACAAGTATTGATGAAACAATAGGACTATTGACTGGTGGATTTGCTCAATTGAGAAATATTGAGCAAGTGTCTAATGGGCTTGTGTTTATATCTCAAAGACTTAGAGGTATTGGCGAAGACGGCGAAGCAATTGAAGGTTTAGCACCTAAAATTGCAAAAGAGTTTAAAGACATTGCAAACATTGACATAGAAAAGCCAAATGGCGAATTGCGTTCTACATATGAAATTCTTGCAGACATGGCAAGGGTATTCCCTACTCTTACAGATAAACAACGTCAATATTTAGGTGAGTTAAGTAGTGGAAATCGTCAAGTAAAAGTTTTAAACAGCATTTTGCAGCAATGGCAAGATGTAGACAATGCTATCAATCAATCGAATAATAGTTTGGGTTCGGCAACAAAGGAAAACGAAGTTTACAGAAATTCTATTGCTGGAGTTAAGAAAGAGTTAGAAAGTGCTTTTCAAGATTTATCCCAAACAGTTATAAACAGTGAGTGGATAAAAGCCCCATTAAAATCTTTAACAGAATTTATTAAGGTATTAACACAATTAGCAGATAACAAATTAGTACAGGCATTAATACAAGGAACGTTGATAATGTCAATACCAAAAATGTTTAACGGTATTGCAAATATCGGTTCTTTTGTTAAAGATTATAGTGCTATAGCAAAGATGATTGTAAGCGGAAATGATGCCGTTACACAATCGACTGCTAAGGTTGGTAAATCGTTCGGTAGACGCTGCAAAAAGCGTTTTAAACTAAATACGCCCACCTATAGAGAGGCTGCATAGCAACACAATTTATAGGAAGTCTTACGAAAGTAAGAGAACAATCCCCAAATTGCTGGGAGGTACTAACGCCTTATTGCCACAATATATCCGAAAGGTATATATGACGGAGCGAAAGCAGAAAAAAGTGTAAGGCTTGCATATGCTGAAATAATGTAGTTAATGTGGTGACATATTAATGTGCTAAGTGCTATTCAAAATGTATAATCAGCAGCCAAGACACGATAGGTTATTACAAAGATAGTTAAATTGGTCACTTAACTAAATAACACTTGTGTAAGGTTCAGAGGACAAACGAGGATTAGAGTATAAACCAACTAAAATAAATTATGCTTTTAAGATATGTTCCAAACTGTGATTAAATAATTAGGTAGTAGTGTTTTTGAAGTGAACATTATTACCCATATTTTTATATAAATATTTTTAAATACTATAGCCTTGTTTTATAGTGTTTAAAAATGTCTATATAGACAGAAATATAATTAAAAAGTGAGGAAACCACATGAAAAACGTAATTAAAAGAGAAAATGAGAAAGCAACAATAATTTTTATGATTTTGAAAACCCCTCAATTAAAACATAGTATGTCACCTGATAATTTCATAAGTCAATGGTATGATCGTTGGCAATATGATTTTGAATCAGACAACGAGGAAACTAAAAATTATTTGTGCGACTTATATAAACATTACTTAGAAATATATAAAAATTTAAGTTTTAAAGAAATAAGAGATGTTCGCAAAGGGTTAGTGAAGAATGAAATTGTAACAAATTCATTAAATGATTATGCTTATGAGAGAGATTACTTAATTCAAAAAGGACATTCTTCAAAATATGGATTGAACGGATTGAACCTGTTAAAGCTAAAAAATAAGAAACTTTCAGGCAAGAATAGACCGATACAGGAAAATTTTGAAAGAGTCAATGCTCATGAATTTGAATTGTCTTATTGGGATATTTGCGAATATTTCAACATCTCAAAAGATATTGGGCAACAATGGATTGATGAACATTTAGCAGAACAGACTATGAGTGTTGCAGTTACCTCAAAAGATATAACAATAAACCGTGCAGAAGAAAAAACGGCTATTATTTTCTATCAGATTATCAGAAAAGATGGCAACAAAAAATTAACGCTTAAAAGGTATATTAATGATTGGCGTTCTCATTGGAGTAAAGATTTTCAAATATTTAGGAATGAGAACAACTCTTTTAATGATGAAGCCATTACTAATTATTTTACCCAACTATTTAAAAAATACTATGAAAAATGGGGGAAGCTCGACAGAAAAGCAATGATGGCAATAAGAAGCAAATTTCTAACTGCTGAAATTTTGCCTAAGTCAGTACATACAACCGCCAAAGGACATGGTGTTATAGTAATGAAATATAAAGGTGCTTGCATGGGCTACAGCTTAGGCGGTTTTTGCATTAAAGATGAAGATACTAAAAAAGTTGTGGCTGGACAAAACTTTGAATTGACTCTTGATGATGTATGTGAATTTTTGGGTATTCGTGTTAATAAAGATGCAGAATACAAATATTTTGCTGAAAAGGGTAAGGGATATTATAACTGGAGGGGAATAAAAGCAAGGGATAAAGCCAAGAAAAAAGCCGATAGGAAAAAAGGAAATACACCAAATTTAAATAATAAAAAAACTTCAAAACCTAAAAAAGGGGAGGCTTAATAATGTCGGGATATAAAGACGGTAAACCTGGTGGCGGTGCAAGCGTAAAAAATGAAACAAGCATAGTTAGTAAGTTATATGAAATGACCAATAACAAGGCAAAAAGCTATTATATCTGTTGGAAATACGCACCTGATGCACTACCAAATAAGAATATTAAAACATTTGAAGAACTAAAAAATACATACAAATATTTTTCAGACGGAATAACCGAAGAAACTGCTAAAGGTTGGGAAATTGAAAGTAATGTACAGGCTTGTATTAAGTACGTTTTGAAGCGTACACACCAACATAAGATGATTGAATTATACAACCTTTATTTTGAAAAGAGCAAAGAGGACACGGCAGCATTTAAAATGTTTTGCCAATTTAGTAATGAATTCTTTGCTACAGAAAAGGAAAGTGAATTGTTGTCTATCTTAAAAGGCGTTAATTTTTCTGATGATGACGATATTGCCAACGAAGATGAAGAAAAAAAATTTTATTAATTATAAAGGAGCTTACCTATATGAATGAAAAATACAATTATTATGATACCACAAGTGAAATAGCCAAAACCACACCTACACCAATACAAGTAGTTCGCTCAATGAGAATTGCTCGTAAGTTATGCAAAGATTATTTTGCTAATTTATACAGAATTGATAAAGACAAGGATAACCCTGATAGGCGTGTATGGTTTTTCAGACGTTCAGAAGAATTTGATGCTGCTTTTAAGCAGTATATTGAGGATTCAAAAGTATATTCTACCAATAACATAAAGAACATGGGAGAGTAAAATATATGGCTAAAACAGTTATAACCATTGAAACAGAGGATAACAGCAAAGGGATTATAAAGACTCCTTTTATAAATGCTGAAACAATTACAACAGAAACCAAATTAAAATCTAAAAAGAAAAGGGCAAATAGAATTCATCTATGGGTAGATGAAGAAGAGCTATTATATAAAATTGCTGGTGCTGGTTTGCTTAATAAAATACATGGTGTTAATTTTATTGACGGAAAAAAGATGTATTTCTTTGATAAAGACGATAATGTGAAAGAAATTATTGAAAAGTATTATACTGATAAATATGCCGAAAATAAGGAGAATGTGAATTAATGAAGAATAAGAATGTTGAGGCTGTAAAGCCTGTTTATACAAATAAGTTTACATACAATTACAGAGATGAAGAATTTGAAGTAAATTATAGGGAAAGTCTACCCTTTAACGAATATGCAAAACTGGTTACAAGCGTTGTCAATCAAGTAATAAACAATGAAACAGGTTATAACCCATTTGTTTATGAAATTGCTTTAGCACAGAATTTAATTAGCTTTTACACAGACTGTAAGATTCCTGATGATATTGACGAGTTTTACAGTTTTATTAGTTGTACTGGTATTGTAAGAATACTATCGTCAAAATTGCCTATACACCAATTTGTAGATGAAGTAGTATACGATTCAGAAGTTGAAAGAATCGGTGAAGTTATTAATAGTATGATTGAATTTAAGCGTTTACAACTTGCAAATTATTCAAAGTTTGATGAATTGTGCAGTACATTAACTGATATTTTGGTTAAGCTTGATAAAAAATATGGCAAGGCTATCAATCCAAAGCAGATTAACAATATAATTGAAAAATTGGATAGTATGAAGATGACGGAACAAGGCTTTATTAACGCCATAATTGATAAAATACCAAAAGAAAATAAACCAGATATTAAGATTGTTGGCACAGATGAAGCTAAGAACACAGAGGAACAAATTTAATATACATGATTTTATGGGGTACTCCTTATTTTAGGGCGTACCCCTTTTGTATGCCAAATGTCATTTTCGGGAGGTGAAAATTTTATTGACAATAGAAATGAAGCTTAAAAAAATAATGTCAGACCCAATTCTTTGGATTGAAACTTTTTGTAAAATACCAAATAAAGAAGGGAAAATAGTTCCTTTCAAATTATTTGAACAACAAAAATATTTAATGAAAAATAGAGAAAGATTCTTGATAGTTTGTAAGGGAAGGCAGCAAGGGCTTAGCGTATTGGCGGCGGCGTACAGCGTTTATATAGCTTCAACTAACCCAAATGTTACATGCTTATTAATGAGCTACAAATGGGATTCGGCAAAAATAATTTTTGATAAGCTCAAATGTATTTACTATAATATTCCAGAATCTGTAAAGATACCATTAAAATCTGATAATAAGCATGAATTATCCTTTACTAATGGCTCAAAAATAGTTATATGTACTTGTAGTAGCACCGATAGTGCAAGAGGTGCAACTGTAGCATTTGCACATTTAAGCGAATATTCGCTGTATAATGAATATGCAGAAAAGCAATTAGTGGCTATTCAAAATTCGTTATCTCCAAATTCGCCATTATGGATAGAAAGTACCCCTAATGGCACATCTAACCATTATTATGAACTATATTCAGCGGCTGAAAGAGGTGAAAATTTATTTAAACCGTTTTTCTTTCCGTGGTATTCAGCAAAAGAACAATTTGCAAATGAGTATAAGGAATTTTCAGATGTCTATATTAATAGGCACGGTTCATTACCAAGCGTTGATGAGCTAAACGAAACTGAATTATCACTATACAATAGAGGGGTAACGATTGAGCAATTAGTTTGGCGTAGGCTCAAAATTGGAAACTCCAGCGAACAGGCATTTAATAGTGATTATCCTTCTGATTCAGCTATTGCATTTGCTACAACTGGAAGTAATGTATTTAACCCAGAGCTAATTTTTAATAGGCTAAATAATATTCATGAAGTAAAACCTTTGCCCTTGCCTAATAATTTGCCAGTTAGTTTAAAACAATGGTATAACAGGGGGCTAACAATATATGAACTACCTAAACATAATACTAAATACTATGCAGGGATAGACACCGCAGAGGGTTTGGGCGGCAATAGAGATTACTCTGTAATAGAAATTTTTGATGAAGAATGTAGGCAAGTAGCCGAATTTGCAAGCAACAAAATAAAACCTTATGATTTTGCAGAGATAGTAAATGATTTAGGTACATATTTTCAAAAACCCTTACTGGTCATTGAAAAAGCAAATGCAGGGCATGTTATAGTTGATAAATTAAAGCATGATTTTAAATACACCAATTTATACAAATATAAAGAATATGATGCAAGGGGACAATCAGTTAAAAGAGTTGGATTTGTTACTGATGCACGTTCACGTCCTTTAATGATTAATAATTTTTGTGAGCTATTTGAAACAAATAGAGTCTTAATTAATTCCAAAGAATTACTAAAAGAAATGCAAGTATTTACATTTATAGGTGGTAAAATGAATGCCCCTAAAAATGCACACGATGATAGAATTTTATCAGCTTGTATGAGCTTATACGGCTTGAAAAGTGGCGTAAACTATATATAACGGAGGTATATAATGGATTTAAATAGCCCTCTTTGGTTTAAAGAAATACCAGATAAAACAGAACATAAAATAAGAATAAGTAATGTAATAGAAATAAAGCAATATCTTTTAAGAATACATAAGGTTCTCCAGCGTAAAGATTTTAAGTTTAAGGAAGAAACTTTTACAGTCGCAAAGATTGTATTAAACACTTTGAAAAGCATAATAAACTTTCATTGTGCCTATGTTGTTGGAAATCCTATATCAATAAACGGCAATAAAGAAATGGTTAAAGTATTGAATTCAGTATATAAAAAGGGTTGTTATAATAAAGTTGATTATGAAATTGTAACAGATTTGTATAAATATGGTAATGCTTTTGAATATTGTTATATTGATAATAGTAATGTACTACGTTCTAAAGTAATTGCAAATGAAGATAGTTTTCCTGTTTATGATGAGAATTATAATTACGTAGCCTTTTTGGAACATTGGGAAGATGCTAACACTATACACGATATTGTCTATTATCCCGATAAGGTTGAAACATACCAAGATAATATTTTAACTGATACTAAAATAAATTTAAGTGGTTTACCTATTCATTATGCGGCTATGGATAAATCAGCTTATAATTATTATGGAGATAGCTTTTTGAATGACTTAATACCCATAATGAATAAAATAGAGGAATTATTATCAAAATGTTTTGACGCTTGCGAATGTCTAAGTTTGTCGCCTATTGGAGTTTTGAGTGGTCAAAGATTGGATTCAAGTATTCCTAAAGATGTTGTCGGTAGTGTCATTTCATGCGAGGACGGAGGCTCATTTCAATACGCTAGTGCTATGCTAGACCATGCAAGTATAAAGTTACTGCTTGATAATTTAATACAAGAACTTTTTACAATAGCCTGTATTCCGTCAAGCGTGGTAGGGCAGTCGAACATCAGTAACGTTTCTTCAATTTCTCTCCAATTACTATTAAATAATACAGATAATAAAGCAAAACAGACTGTCCAAGTATTAAAACAAGGATTTTTCAAACGCTTTGATTATATGAGAAAACTACTTGAAAAGAATGGCATTACATTCTCTGATGAAGATTTTGATACTTTAGACTTTGAATTCTCTTTAAATAAACCGATTGACACTCAATCAATGTTAAAAGAACTAAAACTCCAATATAGCATGGGAGCCATATCAAAACGTACTATCATTGAGAAATCACCGTATTCCGTTAATGTTGCAGCAGAGTTAGAAAGAATTGAACTTGAGAAAGGAAATCCTTTAAAATGAATAATAAGAATCTAACTACTACAAAACTAAAAAATAAATTTATGTCATTAATAGCAAATAACGAAGAAATATTTAGGCTTATTGACAATGCAGATGTTCAGTACGCCGATGACTTAATTGGCAAGAACATTTTCCCAGAAATCATGGTTAAGTGGAAACCCGAAATTGCAGAAACTTACATAGGCTTAAAGATTGACTACCCTTCTATAGCCAAAAATGAGTTATACAAAAACTATTATCTTGTTATTATGGTTATTTCAAATGTAAAACATATCAAAGCACCTTCTGGTGATTCGAGAGTGGATTTAATTTCAGAGGAACTCATTAAGCTATTTAATTGGAATAGAGATATAGGGTTTGAGCTTCAACTATATTCTGATATTGAGGATATATTAAATGATAATTATTATTATAGGAAATTGATATTTAAGTCGATTGCTTTTAATGATGAGAATAGGTATTAGTGTGTACGGGGGGTGTACACACTTGAATATAGGTGCTGTATGTAAAATACAGTGCCTCTTTTTATTATGCAAAAACTTACCATTGTACATACAACAAACATCTTAAATTTCATATTAATAAATTAAAATTGTTAGGGGGAGAGATATTTATAAATAAAAAAAATGAAAATATAGAACGCATTGAAATTGAATATCTATTTAAACTATTATATGACAAAGGTAAAATAACTAAAGATGAATATTTAAAGGCACTTAGCCAAATATAGATAAACAATACATAGGTGCAAAAGGCGTCTTTAAAAAGATGTCTTATTTTTTTATATATGGTATAATTCAAGATAAGAGGTGAATTTATGAAAGCTGTATATTATTGTAGAGTATCTACAGAAGAAGAAAGTCAAATAAACGCTTTAGAAGTCCAAATAGAAGAAGCTGAAAAGTGTATACAGTCTATGGGTTGGATTTTGGAAGATAAATACGTTGATGAAGGCAAGACTGGAACTACTTCTAAAATGCGTAATGAGTATAATAGATTGCTCAATGACATAAGTAAGAATAAATTTGATGTTATCGTTATAAAATCCCAAGATAGGCTAATGAGAAATGTCAAAGAATGGTACTTTTTTATTGATTTATTAGTTTCACATAATAAAAAGCTATATTTTTATTTAGAAAATAAATACTATACTCCTGATGATGCACTAATAACTGGAATTAAAGCAATTTTAGCCGAGGAATATAGTAGGGATTTAAGTAAAAAAATTAATAATGCACACAAAAATAGACAGATTAAAGGACAATCCATATTAATTACTTCTGCTACATGGGGTTATGATAAAGTCAATAAACAGGTTGTAATTAATGAGGGCGAGGCAGAAATAGTTAAACTAATTTATAATTTGTGTATTAGTGGATATGGCAGTCGTTCAATCAGCAAAGAGTTAAGCAATAGAGGAATTAAAAGTCGTACAGGCAAACAATTTGCTGAAATAACTATAAGGAAAATTTTGAGAAACCCTTTATATAAAGGTACTGTTGTTATGAACAAACGTCATTTTGATTTTAACACAAAAAAGATGCTTCATGTTCCTCAAGACGAATGGATAATACACGAAAATGCTGTGCCAGCTATTGTGACAAAAGAAATTTGGGAAGAAGCAAATAAAATTATGGATAGCAGGGCGGCAGAAATCCATGCAGATGATTTTACAACAAAGAAAATTGGTAAAAAACTTGGGCACTATAATTTGTCAAGCAAAATATTTTGTGGTGAATGTGGTCAGGTTTATTGGAGAAGGTACAGGAGGCGATACAAAAACAAAGAAGAAATAATAGTCGATTGGTCATGCAGTGAGTATGTTAAACGTGGTAGAAAAAGCATTAGCAAAGCTAATATTAACAAGCAGGATAAATTGAAGGTTAAGAATGAGGGCAGCGGTTGCGACAATATTCATTTGCACGAAGCAGACTTAGAAAAGCTTCTAATTAATATAGCAAATGATATTTTTGGTGACAGAAAGCAAATTATTATTGACCATGCTATGCTTATACTAAAGGACGTTTTGAGTAATGGCAATATTGAAAAGGACAAAATGAAGCTTGCAGAGGAAAAGTCTAAAATTATTCGTCAAAAGGAACTTTTGCTTGATAAGCTGTTAGACGGTGTAATTTCCGATGAAGACTATAAAAGAAAAGTTGCAGCTTTGGATAATAAGCTTAGCACAGTAACCGAAAAAGACATAATACTTATCGAAAAAGAAACTCAAATGAACGATATTAATACTAGGTTAGATGATATAAGAGATACCTTGAATGGCTTTTCTATTGACTTAACAAACGTTGCCAAGCTGATAAAGCATATTGTTAAAATCGTTGTTTTCCATGAACATTTAGAGATTTATTTTGATTTTTACCAGAGTATAAGTGTAAAAATTAATCAATTAAATAACAGCAAAAAGTATCTGTATGTAGACACAGATAAAAATTTGGCTGCCATAAACAATTAAGTACCCAAGCCCTGCTTTTGCAACCAAAAACTCTCCAACAATTACACCAACAAACGAAAGCCCAATGTTAATTTTAAGTGCGTTAACAATTGTTGGAACAGAGGCTGGCAAAACAACTTTAAAAAGTGCTTGCTTTTTTGTTCCGCCAAAAGTTTGAACAAGCTTTAGCTTTTCACGGCTAACTGTGTAAAACCCTGTTAAAACTGTTAATATAGTTACAATTATCGAGGTCATTACGGCAGTTGCAATTACAGCATTTACGTTGTTGCCAAGCCATACAATTATAATTGGTGCAAGAGCCGTTTTTGGCAAGCTGTTTAAAACTACAAGATACGGGCTTAGCACCTTTTCAAAAAAGCTGTTCCACCAAAGGAAAATGCTTATAAGCGTACCCAAGACAGTGCTTAACAAAAAGCCTACAATAGTTTCCCCAAGTGTTACACCAATGTGGACAAACAAGGTTTTGTCCAAAACCATTTGTGCAAAAGTTTTTGCAATGCGTGTTGGCTGGCTGAAAATAAAAGGGTCTATCCATTTCATGTTGGCAGCCACTTCCCAAATGCCGAAAAAGAGAACAAAAATAAAAACTTGCGTTGCCGTAATAAGGGTGGCACGCCTGCGTTTATTTTTTAAATATTCCATATGCTCTTTAGAATGAGCCGTTGGTTTTTTAATCATGCACATCAAGCTCCTTCCAAATTGTGTTGAAGTAGTGCCTAAACTCTGGAGCTTCCCTTGCTTTCATTGGGGAACGTTCGCCTTCGCATGTAAGTTTAATTTCATGGATTGCGTAAACACTTGAAGGACGTTTTGTTAAAACTACAACTCTGTCGGACATTGAGACAGCTTCTGAAATATCGTGTGTTACTAAAATTGCAGTTTTGTTTTCTCTGCGGATTATTCCCCAAATTTCGTCGGACACATAAAGCCGTGTTTGGTAGTCGAGGCTTGAAAACGGCTCGTCTAAAAGCAAAATATCTGGCTTTACGGCAAGTGTGCGTATTAGTGCGGCACGCTGGCGCATACCGCCCGAAAGCTTGCTTGGGTGGTATTCCTTAAAGTCTTTTAAGCCGTACTTGTCTAACAAATTGCTTGCGTAATTAATGTTTTCTTCTGTTAAAGTGTTTTTAATTTCTAAGCCTAAAAGAACGTTTTGCAAAATTGTGCGCCATTCAAGCAAATGGTCCTTTTGAAGCATATAGCCTATAGACGTTTCACCGTTTTTGCTGTTTATTAAAACTTCGCCTTGTGACGGCTTTAAAAGCCCCGATATAATTGAAAGAAGCGTTGTTTTTCCGCAACCACTTGGCCCTACTATGCTTACAAACTCGCCGCTCTTTACACCAAAGCTGACATCTTTTATAGCGGCTGTTTCTTGCTCATCTTCGTGGAAGTTCATGGAAATGGATTTTAGCTTTAAGACGTTTGCCATATGGCTGTTCACTCCAATCCGTTTGGACGTTTAACATGTACTTATAATATATTAAAACAAGCGTTGTTTTGTGTTAAAAAGAATAAGACCTTGAGGCTCTGCCCCAAACCCCGCCACTTTTGAAAAAGTGGGCAAAACTTTTGATTTTAACGGCTTGGAAAAGCACAACTAAAACATAGTTTTCATATTTTAAAAGAAAATGGAAATGGGCTGAAATTATGGATAAATATAGGGACATAATTGAAAATGAAACGCACATGATGCAGTATGTAAAAAGTGTTCTGCTGGTAGAAGCAAACCTAAAGTTTCCGCAACTTATGCAGTTTTCGGACAAAAAAACAAAACAAGAAATAGCATTTAACAACCATTACATAAAAATAGTTACAAAAACCGAAGGCTACTGCCAAAGCACACTTTTAAGCCAAGCTTCCTCTGAATACGGCTTTAGGCAGCCAAACGATTTGTTTACTAACTATGTGCACTATTTACAATTTACAGTTTCGTATAATACCGAAAGGTTTTTAAGCCTTTTTTTAGAAAACTACGAGTTTACTGGCGGAGCGCATGGAACAACCGTTCAAACAGGCGAAACGTGGGACATGAACCGTGGAAAGCTTGTTTCGCTTCAAGAGCTTTTCACACCTTTTTTTAACTACCGTTCAATTATCATTTCAAACGTAATGCTTCAAGCAAGTGAACGCCAAAAAAACGGCGAAGTTATGTATTTTGAAAACTTACTTCAAAACATTATTAAATATTTTGACGAAAAAAATTATTATTTAACAAATGAAGGAATAGCTGTTTTTTACCCTCTTTATTCAATTGCTCCTTATGTTGCAGGCATTCAAACATTTGTTGTTGGGTATGAAAAGTTTGGCGATGGTTTTAGACGTGTTTAATATTTGCAGGCATTTTGTGGGGAAAAGTTTTATTTTCTAAGCAAAGTGTCTTTTTTATTTATAAAAAAGAAGGTTGTTTGGGCGAGAGAACCTTTTTCAATTTATTTGTAAAAAAATTCTCTCACCCAAAGCCATTTTTAAAAAATTAAGTAATATTTTAAGTTTGCGTGTACCTTATGTCAATATATCGGCTCGTTTCTTTCCCTACGCACAACAAACAACCTAAAAAGAACAAGTGATTCTACAGCAGACCTAAGTATGCGGTAAATGCTCCAGTAGTTGTTGTCTTCAGATGGTTGGATTGTTTCAAGCTCTGGAACAGAACTTAATGCCATGTCTATAACTTGGTCAACAATTTGCTGTATCGTTTCTTTGTCTACATATTCATCGTAAATTGGGCTGTTTGTGTATTGATATTCGTTTATTACAGATACAACAAAAGGGTAAAGCACCTTGTTTGTTTCCGTAAAAACATACTTTATATACTCAAGCTCTCTTTCACCTGAAGGTGTAGTTAAATTTTTCTGGTTTCTTTCATTATGATTTTTACAGTTATTTCCTGCGTCAAAGTCTTCTTCACAGTTTTCTATCATTTCGCTTTCGTTTTCATAGCCTAAGGTGTTTTCAAAGTCAAAAAAATTATTTTCATAGTCCATGCTGTCGTTAAAAAAGTTTGTTTCATCTTTATAGTTTAAAGAAGCGTTGGGCATACCAATTTGCGGCACATTATAATCTTCTGCGTCTAGCATGTCGGAAATAAGCATGTCGTCAACACTTAATGCCGAGTACGGAACTTTGCCATACGCCTGCGAAGCTGACTGGCTGTATGCGTGCCTAGAATACATTGACCTGCCTTTTTTTTGTTTTCTGTACATTAAAAAATCCATAACAAGTTCTTCAATGCTGTTTATTATGTCATCATTTATAATGCCGTTATTATAATACATTCGTATACCCCCTAAAAAGTTTACATAGTGCAATATATGCTAAATTTGTTAAAAGGTTACGTCTGTGGGTGAATAGTAATGTATACAGCAATTGAGTTTTTGCAGTCACCAATTTGGTGCAAAAATATCGAATGCTTCAACGATTTTTTACGCAAAATGTTGAACTGTATATTCAAATTGCGATAATTCCAATTTTCCGCCTAAATAAAAACGGCGCTTTCAAAAAAATTTGAAAACACCGTAAAAAGCTAAATAATTAATTCATTTTATATTTCTTCTTAAATTTCTCAACCCTACCGCCTGCTTCAAGCAAAAGCTTTTGGCTGCCGGTGTAGAACGGGTGGCACTTGGAGCAAACTTCGACATGGATTTCAGGCTTAGTTGAACCAACAACAAACTCGTTGCCGCAACCGCACTTTACCTTTGCTTCATAATATTTAGGGTGGATACCTTCTCTCATTTTGTTCACCTCTTTAAATTAGTCGAGACGTTCTTTGACGGCTCTTACTGCAAAAAGCCCAAGGCTTATACAACTTTTGTATTATAACACAGACTTTTAGGCGGTGCAACATTTTTTTGCAGTAGTTTGCAAGTAGTTTGAGTACAAAAAGCATAATATAACTTTTAAAAAATGTATTTACGTCTCCATACTAATATGATAGTCTAAGAGAGCAACAAACTATTAGTTTATATGATAAATAACTTCATTCTCAAATAAAATATACGTTTATAGTAGATTTCAGATAAAACAGTAATGCAACCCATCATTAAGCTAAGAAGTGTATTGCTTACTTATTTTTGCACCTTAGCATTTTTCGTTACTGTTTTATACAAAACTACTCTAGTAGTGAAAAGGCGACTAAAGGAGGGGTATTTATTAATTTCAAAATAATCTTAACTTGCATAGTGGTTATAGTAATCATTACATCTCTATATTTGTTTTTCTCTAGCAGAGTTTTAACAACTAAAGAAGTGCAAATTGAGAAGGTCTCTTTAAACAATAATAAAGGAGACTTAATAATAGAAGGTGAAATACTTTCAAGTGCCATCTCTTTTGACAGTTATACTTACCGAGTCGATAATTCTAATCTTTATATAAAAATAAAGGGCTCTTTAGTGAGAAGTAATAAAAAAAATGGTAGATTTTCGATTAGCATAAGCGACAGTGATTTAAATGTTGTATCTCAAATTTTTTTGGAGGACAAATCGGAAACAAAAATAATTTATCCTAAAACTTCTAAATGACGTGAGTTCGACGAAAAAATAAAAAACCATTATAATGAAAATGGAATTACATTAAGTTGACTTTGCCAAATAAGTATGCTATTTTCAAATTGGCATGTCAAAAGGCGGTTTTTTTGTTGGCTGAACTCCGAAAGGTGGTGAAGCCTATGTCATTATATGAGATGTTGTATTTTATTCTTTTTGCAATATCTATATATTCGGCACTAAACATTATAATATTTTATTCAGTTTAGTGCCGAATATTTTCTGCTGTTTATATGTGGCGTTAATGTTTCGTTTTGTGAAACATTAACGCCACATATCTATTTACGTAATGTACATAAATGCAAAAAACAAGCCGCCCATTAATACTTAGGAAGGTGTCGGCTTATTTCTTTTAAACTTATTTTTAGTTTAGCCATACCTCTTAATGGTATGCTGGGAGAGTGTTCACGCACTCTCCTTTTTGTTAGTTACATTATATCATTTTAAACTTGGGGTGTAAAGTTGTTTTTTAGTTTTCCATTCCAGTTTTCCATGCCAATTCCACAAACCCAACATCTACACGAAAACTTACCTAGTAAATTTTCCCTTCCTCAATTAACACTATAAAGCATTTCCGCATAAGTAGGCAAAGTCCAATGCTTTTTCGCCACATCAGCCTCTAGCTCGTCAACAACAGCACGCACATTAGACATGTTGCAAAGAACAATGTCCCTGTAAAACGTAGCCAGCGCAAGTGTTTCTGCTGGTTTTGCTTGTGACATTGAGTTTTCAAGCGTTTCAAGCCTTTCAAACAAAATTTCGGTTAGGGCAGAAAGCTTTTTCAAAAGCCGCTCCTCAATTTTGTCAGAAATTTTCAGCTCTCGTTTGCGAAGCGCAAGCTTAGCAATTTCACTTTCATAAGCTATACATGAAGGTATAATATGTTTTTTAACTATATCGATAAAAGTTAACGCTTCAATATTTATCGTTTTGCAATAGTCTTCAAGCAAAATTTCATAGCGTGAAAACATTTCTGCTTCTGTAAAAACACCGTGCTTTACAAAAACGTCAACATTCTTTTTCAAAACAAATGTAGGAAGCGCATCAACAGTTGTTCTTAGGTTTAAAAGCCCTCTGTCGTTTGCTTCTTGCAGCCATTCTTCAGAATAATTGTTTCCGTTAAAAATAATTCGCTTATGCTTCTTAATTGTTTGTTTAATAAGCTTTGCAAGGTCGTGCTTAAAGTCGCTGCTTGCTTCCAAGCAGTCGGCAAATTCGCCAAGTGTTTCTGCAACAATTGTGTTTAGCACAATGTTTGGGCCCCCAATTGAAAACTTTGAGCCAAGCATACGAAACTCGAACTTGTTTCCTGTAAAAGCAAAAGGCGATGTCCTGTTTCTATCAGTTGTGTCTTGCGGAAAATGCGGAAGTGCCGTCACGCCAATTTCCATTTGCATTTTTTCTTTGCCCAAATATTCCATTCCGTTTTCTATTGCTTCAAGAATTTCTGCAAGCTCATCACCCAAAAACATTGAAACAATAGCTGGTGGTGCTTCGTTTGCACCAAGCCTGTGGTCGTTGCCTGCGCTTGCTACCGTCACCCTTAAAACGTCTTGATAGTCGTCCACTGCTTTTATTACAGCAACCAAAAACAGCAGAAACTGTGCATTTTCGTGTGGTGTTTCGCCAGGCTCTAAAAGGTTTGTGCCGTAGTCAGTTGCAAAAGACCAGTTATTGTGCTTGCCACTTCCGTTTACGCCTGCAAACGGCTTCTCATGTAAAAGACAGGAAAGTCCATGCTTGTCGGCTATGCTTTTCATAAGCTCCATTGTAAGCTGGTTTTGGTCGGTTGCTATGTTTGTCGTTGTATAAATTGGCGCAAGCTCGTGCTGCGCTGGCGCAACTTCGTTGTGCTTTGTTTTTGCCAAAACACCAAGCTTCCAAAGTTCTTCATCAAGTTCACGCATAAACGCCGAAACCCGTGGCTTAATTGCGCCGTAGTAATGGTCGTCAAGCTCTTGCCCTTTTGGGGGCTTTGCGCCAAAAAGTGTGCGCCCTGTAAACACAAGGTCGGGGCGTTTTAAAAACACTTCCTTATCAATAAGAAAATATTCCTGCTCCGAGCCAACAGTGGGAGAAACTTTTTTCGCCTTTGTGTTTCCAAACAAGCGCAAAACTCTTAACGCCTGCTTATTAAAAGCTTCCATAGAACGAAGAAGCGGAGTTTTTTTGTCAAGTGCTTCACCGCAATACGCACAAAAAGCCGTTGGTATGCAAAGTGTGCTGTCTTTTATAAACGCAAAAGAAGTCATGTCCCAAACGGTGTAACCCCTTGCTTCAAACGTTGCACGCAAGCCGCCCGACGGAAAGCTTGAAGCGTCGGACTCCCCACGGACAAGCTCTTTTCCAGAAAATTCCATTATTACACGTCCGCCGTCCGTAGGCGAAATAAAGCTTTCGTGCTTTTCGGCTGTTACACCTGTCATTGGCTGAAACCAATGTGTAAAGTGGGTTGCGCCTTTTTCTGTAGCCCAGTTTTTCATTGCATTTGCAACTATGTTCGCAACAGAAAGTTCCAGCCGTTTGCCTTGTGCAATTGTCTTTTTTAGTGCTTTATATGTTTCCTTTGGTAGCCTTGCTTGCATTACAGCGTCGTTAAAAACCATGCTGCCAAAAAGGTTTGGTATGTCTTTCATTTTGTTCTCCTTGTTAATTAGGTTTGTTTAATATATATTTAAGTCGTATTTTCCGTGCTTTAGTATATCACAACTAATTAATTTTGCAAATTTGAATTTAATATGAATTTATCTTTGGGCGTAACAAAACGTTGTGGGCGAAAAAAGTTCCTGCCCACAACTATATAAACAAGCCACTTTCAAATATTTAATTAAACAAAAACCCAAGAAATTCCCTCATATGCGCCGCCCAACAGCTTTCGTGGTGTATTTCACCATACCCTAGCCCAAGGTGTATGTTCCCAATTGGAACGCCCTTTTCCAGCAACACCCTCAAATAATTAATATAGTTGTTCAAATACATTTGCGGCATTTCTTTTTTAAACTCGTCACTCGTTTCGTTTGTTCCAGAATGTATAAAATACTTATGCTGCGGTGAAATGCTTGCACTTCTTAAATATTTCAAGAAATTTTCCTCGGAAAACCATGAAGCAATTGAAAAAATTCCGCCATAGCCGTAAATGTCTGGGTATTTAGCCATTATGTATGCCGAAATGACTCCGCCAAGAGAGCTGCCTGCAATTGCTATGTTTTTCATTCCCTTTAACGTGCGGTATTTGCTGTCAATAAGCGGCTTTAGCTCGTTTACAAAATAATCTGCGTATTTGTCGCCGTCACCGCCACAAGTTCCAACGGGGTATTGCGTTTTTCCAACGGTGTTTATCCACGGCGAGTAATCTTCGGTTCTTACTGCGCCTTCGTTGTCAAGCCCTACTACTATAAACCCTTCGGTTTTGCCTTCGTCTTCCAACGCCTCCATTGTGTCCTTTATGCCCCACGAAACTCCCACAAATGACGTTTCGTCCTCAAAAAGGTTTTGCCCGTCGTGCATGTAAAGAACAGGAAAATGCTTTTCGGAGTTTGTGTCGTATGCTTTTGGTAAGTATACTCTAACTGTTCTTTTATTTTCTCTAAATGGCAAAACTACAGAAAATTTTTCAAGTCGTCCCATATGATTTTTCCTTTCATGCTTTTAAATTTATTTATTAGTTTAAGTATATACTATATTAAACACACTATTTGTCAACCTCCTACTTCAAATCCTCCTTGCCATATACGTTGGTGAAAAAAGAAGGCTTTCTTTTGAAACACTCTTTGGGTACTGTTCCTTCTCTGCTCGTTATACTAAAAGACGTTCGCTGCGTCGCTTTTATGCGCTGGGTATTTCTTTTTATCACACAATAGGTTCAAACCACCTACATAAAAATTGCACAAAAAAAGTTGTACCGTGTAGTATACAACAACCATTTTTTGGTGTAATATATATATAAATATATTTAGTACGAATCAAAAGTTAAAGCCTTTTAAAAAGGGTTCAAGGTACATCACTCCTAATGTCTTGCTTTCAGCCCTTGCCCCCAACTTTTGATTGAATTAACACCCCACTCAAGCACGCAAAGAAAGGAGCTGCTTAAATTGTTTGCAACAGCCGTTTTAGAGGAGCTTAATAATATTATAAATTCTGCTCATGGTGACCCACACCATGTTCTTGGTATGCACGAAATTACTTTAAAAGGTGAAAAGTGCGTTGCAGTAAGGGCTTTTATCCCCCCAGCAAAAAGCATAACCGTAATAGACAACGAAGACGACAGCAATACATATGAAATGAGCCTTGTTCACACTGACGGCTTTTTTGAGGTTGTCATAGAGGGCAGGCAAAACTTTTTTATGTATAAGCTTAAAGTCGAACTTTACACAGGCGACACTTATACTACGCACGACCCATATTCATTTCAGCCTACAGTGCAAGAGCTTGACATGCACCTTTTTGGCGAAGGCACACACTATCAAATTTATGACAAGCTTGGGGCGCATCCAACTGTAATAAATAATGTAGAAGGTGTTGCGTTTGCTGTTTGGGCGCCAAATGCAAGGCGTGTAAGCGTAATTGGCGACTTCAACGGCTGGGACGGCAGACGCCACCAAATGCGTGTCCTTTCTCGTTCGGGAATTTGGGAAATTTTTATTCCTGGGTTAAAAAAATACGACCGCTATAAATTTGAAGTAAAAACACAAAACAACACAATTTTGGAAAAGCAAGACCCTTATGGAAACTTTGGAGAGCTTCGTCCTGGAACATGCTCTTTAGTTTATGACATAAAAGGGTTTGAGTGGCACGACGAAAACTGGCTTAAAACCCGTTCGGCAAAAAGCCCTCTTGACGGACCTTTAAACATTTACGAGGTACACTTAGGCTCGTGGCGGCGTGCGTCACACGACGGCGACAGGTTTATGAGCTACTTAGAGCTTGCCGACGAATTAATTCCTTACGTCAAAGAAATGGGCTACACACACATTGAGCTTATGCCAGTTACGGAACACCCGTTTGACGGCTCTTGGGGGTATCAAGTTACAGGTTACTACGCTGTTACAAGCAGGTTCGGCAACCCTCATGAATTTATGTACTTTGTGGACTGCTGCCACAGAAACAACATTGGCGTAATTATGGACTGGGTGCCAGCACACTTCCCAAAAGACGCACATGGGCTTGCAAGGTTTGACGGAACAGCACTTTTTGAGCACGAAAACCCAAAACAAGGCGAACACCCAGAATGGGGTACGCTAATTTTTAACTACGGCAGACCAGAGGTTAAAAACTTTCTTATCGGAAACGCAATTTTCTGGGCAGAAAACTACCATATAGACGGCTTCCGTGTAGATGCCGTTGCTTCAATGCTTTACCTTGACTATGCAAAAGAAGCCGGCAACTGGGTGCCAAACATGTACGGCGGACGTGAAAACCTTGAAGCTGTGGAGTTTTTGAAACACTTAAACTCTGTAATTTTGGGAAGGTTTCCAAACTTAATGATGATAGCCGAGGAGTCTACTTCGTGGCCAATGGTTTCTCGCCCTGCGGAACATGGCGGCTTGGGCTTTAACTTAAAGTGGAACATGGGCTGGATGAACGACTTTTTGCGCTACGTTTCGCTTGACTCTGTGTACAGAAAACATCACCACCAAAACTTAACTTTTGGAATGATGTACGCTTATACAGAAAACTTTGTTCTAGTGCTTTCGCATGACGAGGTAGTGCACGGCAAACGCTCGCTTATTAACAAAATGCCTGGCGATACTTGGCAAAAGTTTGCAGGGCTTCGTGTTGCGCTTGGTTTTATGTTTGGGCACCCTGGGAAAAAGCTTTTATTCATGGGCAGTGAGTTTGGGCAGTTTATAGAATGGGACGAACGCCGAAGCTTAGACTGGTTTTTGCTTGACTATGAGTCACACAGGCAAATGCAAAAATTTGTTAAAGATTTAAACCTTCTTTACAGAAACGACAGACCAATGTGGTACGACGACTTTAAAGGAAGTGGCTTCGAGTGGCTAGACTGCAACGACGCCGAAAGAAGCGTTGTTTCGTTCATGCGTAAAGGCGAAAAGGAAACAGACATAACAATTTTTGTGTGCAACTTTACACCTGTGCCGCTTTATACCCATAGGATTGGCGTTCCGCTAAAATGTAGCTATCAAGAGGTTTTGAACAGTGACGACTTAAAGTATGGCGGAAGTGGGCTTATTAATTATCAAACACTTAACTCTGAAAGCTATGGGGTAAATGGAAAGGAATTTAGTGTTTCAATTGTAGTTCCGCCTTTGGGTGTTTCAGTTATTAAGCCTGTTAAAGGGACGCTTAGGTAAAGCGTAAGTTAGGGTCTATCCGACAAATAAAATTTGCACAAAATCGGCAGTTTTTCCGCCTGACTTCGTTAGAATTTCTTGTCTAACTTCTAGTTATGCCTGCGAAATTCTGCCTCGTCAGACAAAAAAACTGCTCGATTTGTGCAAAACTTATAATTATCGGATACACCCTAGTTTTTTTCAGCAAAATAATTTAATAATGGTTTTTTAGGACAGACAACTTTTAAAAAACCTCTCATAGAATAAAATATATCATTTCTTTTTGGGAGGTTTCACGACATGAACAATATAAGTGCTGGCTGTGCCCCAACTCCTTGCAACGAAAACAACAATATGACAATTATGCTTTTGTTTGTTTTGCTTCTTTGCCCAGGAATTTGCGGCGGAGACAACCAAATGCTTCTCCTCATTCTTATTCTTATGATGTCAGGCAAGTTTTAAGCCAACTGTATTGTATATGTAAAAATATACGTCTAAAAAACAAATCAAAAAAATGGCATGTTTTTGGGTTTCAGTTATTCCAATAACGTGCCATTTTATTATGAGATTCAGAAGTTAGTTTAAAGACTTAAAAAACAAGACCTTAGGGGCGCTGCCCCTAAAACCCCCGCAAGGGGTAAGCCCCTTTCCCCATTTAAACCTTCTTCTTTATTTTAAGCTGCAACTTTTCAACCCAGCCTTTTCGATATTTCAAAGACACATAGCCAACAATTGATATAACTGCCGCACCAACACAGTCTACAATTAAATCTTTCATTGTGTCAGAAAGTGCCGCCTGCCCTACAAACGGTGTGCCGTTTTCAAGCCCAAACTTTTGCATGTTTGTTTTCAAAATTACGTCTGCGCTGTACTCATAAACTTCCCAAATTACACCAAGTGCAACCGCAAAACAAAAAGTAAAAACTGCTACAAAAAGTGGGCTTAGGTTAAAAGGTATGTTTTCTGTTTTGTTTAAAAAGTTTACAAAGGAAAAGCCCAAAGCCCCAAGCATTGCACCGCTGAAAGTGTGCAAAACGGTGTCCCAATGCGGCACGTTGTAATAAAACGCCCTAACCTCGCCCAAATATATTGCACAGTACAAAAAAATTGCATAAAGCAAGAGCATTTTTGAAGGCACAACTAGGCTTAGCCTTTTTTTTAAAAAGCCAGGCAAAAGCATGGCAAACACACCAATTATACATTGCATAAGCATAAGCACATAGTCACCCTTTATGCGCACATCAGGGGCGTCAGGAATTGGTACAGACGGCGCAAGAACAAGCGCAATTGTAACAAAAATTGTTGACAGCATAAGCGTAATAAAAATTATTAGTGCAAGTATACTGCCTTGAAACACTTTAAGCTTTGGTTTCATGTTTTCCTACCTCTTAATTTTAGGGCGTGCTTGAAAGAACACTTCTAATGGGCTTTGGAGGAAATTCTTTGAAGTGCAAAGAAGCAACTCTAAAAATTTACCGAAAAGACGCTAGAATGGATTTTTCAAACAGCCCCTATTATTTTATAATTTATGCAGTTGTCTAACTTTAATTCAGGGTAGTATATAATTTATGATAAAAACCATAAATAATTTACCATATTTAACTATTTTCGTCAATTTTTTATTTTACTTATTTTTTAATTGTTGATATAATATCAAATAGTAGAGTACTGAAAGTCACAAATGCAGATTAAATAAGGAGATACAGCATTGAACTACGACCAGTCAATGACATACTTAGAAAATATATATACGAAAAACGCAAAAAGAAACAAGGAGTCGCTTTTGGCTGTTCTTTCAGCGTTTAATAACCCGCAAAACTCACTTAAAATAATACACGTTGCAGGCACAAACGGCAAAGGCTCTAGCTGTGCCATGCTTACGTCTGTTTTGGTTGCCGCAGGCTACACTGTTGGCACATTTACATCACCACATTTAACCAGGTATAACGAGAGAATCACTATTGATAACAAAGAAATTTCGGACACCGAGCTTGCGCATGAGCTTACGCTTGTTAAAGACACTGCCACAGATGTTTTGGGCGACTCTGAGCAGTTATCCTTCTTTGAAATTTTTACAATTGCAATGTACAACCATTTAAACCGCAAAAACGTAGACTTTGCTGTAGTTGAAGTTGGGCTTGGCGGCAGGCTTGATTGTACAAACGTAATGGAAAGCTCCATTCTTTCAGTAATAACACACATTCACTTTGACCATACGCACATTTTGGGCGAAACGTTAGAAAAAATAGCCTTTGAAAAGGCTGGAATTATAAAGAAAAATTGCCCTGTGGTGTTGTATTCTGCCAAAGATGAGGTGTATAATGTAGTTAAAGAAATAGCTGAAAAAAACGAAGCCAAGCTTTATTATGAAGACGAAGTTAAAACCGAAATTAAACATATGAGCTTGGACTATACCGAGTTTTCAGCCAGTTGCAGCCGTTTTAATTATGAAAATGTAAAAATTGGGCTTTTGGGCAGCTATCAAGTGTACAACGCCACGCACATTTTGCTTTGCGTTCACGCTCTTAGGGAATCTGGCGTTTTAATTTCTGACGAAGCAATGTTTAAAGGTTTGGAAAATGCTTTTTGGGCTGGACGAATGGAAGTTTTGTCAAAAAAGCCGTATATAATAATAGATGGTGCGCACAACATTGACGGAATTAAAAGCTTTGCTGACACAGCTAAAATTTATTTTACACATAAAAAATTAATTGTAGTTTTCGGCGTTTCTTCCGACAAAGATTATACGCAAATGTTAAAAGAAATTTCTGCGCTTGAATTTGTTGAAACTATAATTTTAACAGAAGCAAGCTACAGCCGTGCACTTCCAGCAAAAGCTATGAAGGATATTGCGGCACAACTTGGGAAGCATATAATTGTAGAAAGCAACTATAAAAAAGCTGTGGACACTGCAATAAGCTTGTGTGGAGAAAACGACTTTGTTTGTGTAATAGGCTCGCTATATTTGTTGGGTGACGTAAGACCATATGTTTTAGATAAAAAATAGAAGCTTAAATAGATAAGCTTAAATAGATAAGCTTAAAAAAACTAAATGGAGGGCTTAAAATGCTTAATTTTGAAGAAGAACTAAAAAAGTTTAAGCCAATTTTAACGGTTGAAGAAGTTGAAGAAGCCGTGTACAACGACGAAATGCGTGATGTTTATGACCTTCTTTCTTATATTTCGGAGCAAATTGATAAAAACTAATAAATAATGAATGTATAAATTCGGAAAGGGGCTAGGCACAAATGGACTGCCCTAAATGTAAGAACAAAATTGACGGCATACACTTAAAATGCCCTCATTGTGGCGTAAACATAGCACTTTTTTATAAAGCGTGCAAAATTTCAGACTATTTGTACAACAAGGCGCTGAACATGGCAAAAAGCGGCAACCTTTCTGGCGCAGCCGAAAGCCTTTCTCGCAGCGTGCTTTTAAACAAGGGAAACATTCAAGCCCGAAACCTTTTGGGGCTTGTGCAATATGAGCGTGGCTTTTTGGGTGATGCGCTAAAGCATTGGATAATTAGCTCGTCATTGCAAAAAGCTGATAACATAGCAAAAACTTATTTGAACTACGTTCAAGAAAGAACTCGTGACCACGAGCGCCTTAACGATGCCATAAAAATGTACAACAAGGCGTTTGACTATATTTGCCAAAAAAATGACGACATGGCTATTATTCAGCTTAAAAAAGCTTTGGATTTAAGCCCAAAGCTTGTCCCTGCAATGAACCTTTTAACGCTTTGCTACATAATGCAAGGTAACACCCAAAAGGCAGCGGCTGTTGCCGCCCAAGCTTTAAATGCTGACAGCGGAAATCTTGTTTCGCTTGAATACTGTAAGTTGCTTTCTGTGCAAAGCTTTCAAGCTGCTGCACAGCCGAAAGAGCCACGGCGTCAAGTGCTGGAAAAACCTCGTTATGAAAAACGCCGAAGTGGACGCAATGGCTACTTTGTAAACGAAATTGCAAGCTTTGTTATTGGCGGCTTATGCGCCTTGCTAATTCTTTATTTTCTTGTAATTCCAGATATGACACAAAAAAACACAGCAGAAATACAAAACTTAAAGGAAAGCCTTGAAAAAGTTTATACAGAAAAAAACGAAAACTCAAATCAGTTTGAGCAAGAAAAGCAAGAGCTAACCGAAAAAATTGACATATTAACCGCACAAAATGAAAGCTTGAACAACCAAGTTAACTTGTACGCAAAAGTTCAAGTTGTTGCTTCTGCATCACGGCTTTTGACGTCTGGCAATGCAATTGGCGCAGCCGACCTTTTGTTTTCAGCCGACCTAAAAGACATTCCGCAAGACGTAATGGAGCAGGCGGCAGAAATGAGGGTCACTTCATTTAAAGAAGCGATAGACGCTTTGTATAAAGATGGTATTGCAAAATTTAATGAAAAGGAATTTGCACAAGCAAAAACCTCTCTTGAAAAGGCTCAAAAGTTTGCACAAGCAAGCGAGCCTGCTGAAAAGCCTGTTTTGGACGGAATATATTATTATTTGGGGCTTTGCGCAAGAGATACAGAAGACACGCAGGCTGCAAAAAATTATTTTTCAAAAGTTATAACGGAGTATCCAAAGTCAACTTGGTTTAAAAGAGCAACAAACGAGCTTGGAAAGCTAGAGTAAAGCTAGAGTAATTCAGTTTCCATTTTCCAAAAGGTGGTGCTTTTATGCTTAGCGAATTAATGGATTGCACAAAGGTTTGTGCTTACTTTCTTTGGGAATACACTCAGCATGACAACCCGCTTTGCCACTGGCATTGCGCCGAGGACATTGCTTGCCTGCTTGAAACAAGAGGCATTCTTTCAGTAAGCACAATTAAAGACATGATACGGCGTGGGAGGTACGACTATTCCTACGTTGAGTTTGTGCGGAAAATTTCTTTTATGATTTTCACCTACACAAACAACAAAAACTCTTACATGAACTGGTACGCCGCCGAGCGGCTTTTGGCAAACAGCGAATGGCTTGACGCTATTGTCAAAATTGCAAACATTTATAGGGAGGAAAAGGGAAACCTTGAACTTATTACAAAAATTAGGGCTGACAGTGTAAGGGCTTTTTATTTGCAGTATCAGATGGAGATGATTTAAAATTTTAAAAAAGAAAACAGACTATTCCCCACACCCACGTATATAATATTATATACAACATATTATCAAATCGGAGGGGTATTAAAATGGATGATAAGAACGTTTTTAACGAACGTGCAACCTTTGGGCTTAAAGCAAACTTAGCAGGGCTTTTGTGCTACGCAGGTGTTTTTATTTCAGGTTTCATTTTCTTAGTTTTGGAAAGAGATAACAAGTTTGTAAGGTTTCACGCATTGCAATCTACAATTTTGTTCGGCATACTTTCAGTTTTAAAAATGGCAATATCAATTTTCCCAATTTTGGGCGGCTTAGCTGCTTCAATAATTTCGTTTGTGTCTTTTGCATGTTGGGTTTTACTTATGCTTACAGCTTACAGCGGTAAGGTAGTAAAAATTCCTGTGTTTGGAGACGTAGCTTGGGCACAGGTTAATAAATGATTTTAAGCTGTAAAAATATTCAAAAAGCGTATGCCGAAAATGAAATTTTGCAAGACGTAACGTTTAGCGTTGACGAGGGCGAAAAAGTCGCCATCGTCGGCGTAAACGGCGCAGGAAAAACTACTCTTTTTAAAATAATAACAGGTGAGCAGTCGGCAGACAACGGAGAAATTGTCATGCAAAAAGGTGCGTGTATTGGCTATTTAGCACAAATAGCCAATGTTTCTAGCACACAAAATGTGTATGATGAAATGCTTTCCGTTTTTGCCGACATTGTCATGCTCGAAGAGAGTATTCGCAAGTTAGAACAACAAATGGCGCACCAAAGCGGCGCAGAGCTTGAAAAAACTATGGCTAAGTACACAGAAGCATGTGAAACTTTCGAGAAGAAAAACGGCTACGAGTACAAAAGCCGTTTGCGTGGTGTTTTACGTGGGCTTGGTTTTTTGGAGAGTGACTGGGACAGGCTGGTTGACACACTTTCAGGCGGCGAGAAAACACGGCTTCTTTTAGGAAAGCTTCTTTTAACACAACCGGACGTGCTTTTGTTGGACGAGCCTACAAACCACCTTGACATCTCCGCCATTCAATGGCTGGAGGATTTTTTGCGTGATTACAAAGGTAGTGTAATAATAATTTCGCACGACCGCTACTTCCTTGACAAAGTAGTTACAAAAGTAATTGACATAGAAAACAAAAAGGCGTCCGTTTACTCTGGTAATTACACAACGTTTAAACGTAAAAAAGCTAACCAGCGTGAAATTGATTTGAAGCACTACGCCGACCAGCAAAAGGAAATTAAGCGCCAGCAAGAAATTATAAAGCAGCTTCGCTCTTTTAATAAGGAAAAGTCAATTAAGCGTGCAGAAAGCAAAGAAAAGCTTTTGGACAAAATGGAGAAAATAGATAAACCAGAAAATGCCCCTTCGCACATTCGGTTTGCATTTGAACCAAAACGCCAAAGCGGAAATGACGTGCTTTTTGTAACTGGCGTTTCAAAGACATTCGGTGAAAACTGCATTTTTAAAAACGCAGGGTTTAATATTAAAAAAGGTGAAAAGGTAGCTATAATCGGTCCAAACGGCGTTGGCAAAACTACGCTTATAAAAATTATCTTGGGAAGCGTTGCAGCCGACAGCGGTGAAATAAAGCTTGGGACAAACGTGCAAATGGCGTACTACGACCAAACTCACCAAGACATTGACGAAACAAAAACTCCGTTTGATGAAATTTCCGACGCTTTTCCGACAATGACTTCGCTTGAAATTCGGAACGCACTTGCGGCCTTCGTCTTTACTGCAGACGACGTTTTTAAGTCTATAAGCTCGTTAAGCGGCGGCGAACGTGGGCGGCTTTCGCTTGCAAAAATTATGCTTAAAAGTGCAAACTTTTTAATTTTGGATGAGCCGACAAACCACCTTGACATGCAGTCAAAGGAAATTTTAGAGCAAGCTTTAAGCGACTATACTGGGACAATTTTGTACATTTCCCATGATAGATATTTTATAAACAACACAGCAACAAAAGTTTTGGAGCTTTCAAAAGACGGAATAACCCAGTTTTTGGGCAACTATGATTATTACTTAGAAAAAAAGGCACAATTTGAAACCGACAAAACAAACGCACAAACCGTTGCCCAAGCCCAAACAGATTCTTACGCAGAGCGACAAGCAAAAAAGCAACAGGCACGTGACGAACGCCGCCTTAAAAACGAGCTTGCCGCACTGGAAAAAGAAATTGCAGAAGCTGAAAAAAGGGTGCATGAACTGAACGAGCTTTTGGCTACGCCTGAAGTTTATACTAATGCTTCAAGGGCTAAAAATGTTTGCAGTGAAAGAGATTCACTTGAGGAAGCAGTTTTGGGGTTGTACGAGAAGTGGGAAGTTTTGCACGAGCAGGTTTGATGGGGTAAAAAGCAAGACCTTAGGGGCTCTGCCCCTAAAACCCCGCAATGAGCTGGCCACTTGACCCCATTTTTTTACGTATTTTTATGTGCTTGTATAATTCATTAACTATTACATACATTAACTAAAGAATTGCAGAAAATATGCTGAAATCTATAGCGATTATTTTCGGAATCGTTATTCAATTTGCGATATTAAATTTAAGGAGTTAATTTATGAAAAGAGATGAATTGATACAACAAGTAAAAGAAGAATATGCAAGCATTGCTTCTGACGCAAGCCAGCAACATTTTAACCAAACTACAACAGACCTTACACCAGAAGCATACTATGAAAAACTACTTGATGCGGTTATTGCTGAAATTTCAAAAGGCACTTTTGACAATTGCCGCTCTGGTGGTGAAATAGTTAACAAAGTTGCAGCCGATAAAAGTATATTGTCGGAGTGGAAACCTAATAAATAACAATATATAGCAATTTGAGTTTTTATAGTCCCAATTCATTTTGCGGCTAAAATATCTAGAGCTTCAACGATTTTTTTGCCGCAAAATGGTGAACATGTTTATAAAATTGCGATATCGTTATTTTCTTGAATTGCTATACAAACCTTTTGATTAATGTCATTAATTTCCCTAAGCACCGCCAAAGTTACATCTTTTGCAATTACAGAAGCCTTTTCAAAGTTTGCTTCAAAATGTTTTGCGCCACTGTGTGTTGCAGTGTCCGTAATTGACCTAACAGCAATAAACGGTATTTTGTTTACATGGCAAACGTGAGCAATGCTTGCTGTTTCCATGTCAACTGAAAGAGGTGAGTGCTTTTCATTAATTTCATCTCTAAAGCTATCTTCGATAAAACTTTCGCCAGTAGCCATTCTACCAAAATAAATTTTAAAGCTATTGTCAAGTTTGCTTACAGCTTTTTTTGCTAACTCTAAAAGCTTTTTATCAGCTTCAAAGTAAACTGATTTAATATATGGGTGATACTTTGTTAAAATGTCTTCGTGAACATCATGGTATGCGGCATCTGTTGATATAACTGTGTCAAAAATGTTTAAAGCTGTGTCCATTCCTCCGGCAGAGCCAGAATTAATTATTACATCAACCTTATAAACGTCAATTAAAATTTGCGTAGCCAAAGCAGCGTTTACTTTGCAAACACCGCAAAACAAAGCCGCAACGTTTATTCCGCCAACTGTGCCCTCATGCACTTTTAGCATTGCTTTTTCTGAAACTACGCTGTTTTGTATGTGTGGTATAAACGGCACTAATTCAATTTCACATGCACAAATTATTCCTACTTTTAAACCCATACTGCACCCCTCACCCTTTTTTTGTTTTAAAGTTAAACGACTATAAAGTTCAACTACGTAGATATTCCAAAATTTCAGCAGCATTAGTGTCTGGTTTCACCTTTGGAATTACCTTTTCTACAACTCCATTTTCGTCGATAATATAAGTAGAGCGCACCACGCCCATACTTACTTTTCCATAAAGCTTTTTCTCTTGCCAAACATCATAGCTTTGAATTGCAGAAAGCTCAGGGTCGGAAAGAAGAATAAATGGCAAGTCAAACTTTGCTGCAAACTTTTGATGCGATGCTGCACTGTCTTTGCTTATACCAATTACTATAATATCCTTTGCTTTAAACTCATCATAGCTTTGGGCAAAGGCACAGGCTTGCTTTGTACAGCCTGGCGTGTTGTCCTTTGGATAAAAATATAACACTACCTTTTTCCCAATAAAGTCTGATAGTGAAACTAGGTTGCCGTCTTTGTCGCTTAATGTAAAGTTTGGTGCTTTTGTTCCTACTTCTAGCATGTTTTCTTCTCCTTTATAAAAACAAAATTATGTTGTGAAGAATGTTCCTTTGAATAAGTATACCCAAACTGGTCAAAAGATTTAATTCCGCTTATGTCTGTTACGTAATGTTCGGCTAAAAACCGAACCATTTGCCCACGTGCCATCTTGCACATAGTAGCTTTTTCTACTACACAGCCGTCGCCTTTTAGCTGGCCAAAAGTACAGGTGATAAAACGAAATCCTTTGGGCAAGTGGGGCGTTACCGCTTTGCTATACTCTTTTGAAGCAAGGTTAACAATTACATCCGTTTCGCTTGCAAGCTGCTTTGCAAGCTTGCTGCCCCAGTAATCATACAAGTCCTTGTGTTCACCAACCTTTAACTTTGCCTGCATCTCTAGCCGATATGCCACTACACCGTCAAAAGGGCGCAGCAGCCCATAAAACCCAGAAATAATACGCAAGTGTTCGTTTAAATATGTATACTGCCCGTCCTCAAACACATTTGGCGCCAAATATTGGTACTGAATTCCTTCATATGAAAATATGGCTGGCGTAAGCTGCTTAGTTAAGTCTGTGCGGTTTAACCGCTCCACGTTTAAAGCCGCAATGGAATCGTTGCACTTCCATAAAGCTTGAAGTTGTTTTGCGTTCATACATTTCAAAACAGCTTGCAACTCTTTTGCGTGTGTTAGAAACTGGGGTTCGCTTTTGTGCGGCATACTGTCCGTGTCAAATTTCATTTTCTTTGCAGGTGATATTATTATTCTCATGCTGTCACTCCAAGGTATAGCTTTTTACAAAGATATTACTTCTTCTTAGCAAGCTTACGCTCAAGCCGTGCAAGCTCGTCAAGCATAGCTGGGCGGCGGTTGTACTTCTGCCTAAAATCAGCAATTAAGCTTACTGTTTCGTCAATTCCACCAGCTTCAAAAAGTATATTAAGACTGTCGCAAACATTGGCGTATTTCTTGCGGTCTGTCGCTTCATTGACTTGTTTTTCAATTTGCGCTTTAAATATTTTGTAAATATCTGCTTGGTAATTTTGCGCCAGCAGCTTTCCGTATCTAAATACCATTGCAGGGAATTTCTTAACTTCTTCAAAAAGCAGCCTGTGTTCGTTTTCCATTTTCAATATTTCCATATACATGTTATACGGCAGAGCTTCGGCGCACCTTCTTATCAAATCAGGGTATTCCTGTTCCCATGTGCCTTTTACAGCAAGAAGCGACTTTAAAATGTTGTAGTACGAAAAATTTTTAAGCATGAGCAACTGGTCTGCAATATTTATTTGTTCTTCTATATTGCCGGTTATTTCATGAACATTAAACAGTTTTTGCAGCCATTCCTCATGGCGAACACGTACACCATGCTCGTTTGGCTCACGCCTAAGCCGCTCTAAGCACAGCCTTTCGGCTGTTGCAAAGTCCCTTTTTCCCAACGCTTTGTTTACAGCAATAGTGCGAAACTGGTCTATTTCTATGTTTTCTTCTATATAATTATCAGCCGCTTCTTCGCCCTCCAACCTATGGATTGCTTGCAAGCGAGTAAGCTTATCGTCAATAATGTAATAGCTGTTCCAACTTTTGTACGACTTGGCTAAATGGTCAAGCGCCGAGTACAGCTTGTCTACATTTTTATGTGTTACAAAACGTGTGCAAGAGCGCAGCATATCATAGTTCCATTCACCCCAGCCTTCAAACACTTTGTTTTGTGCTTCTTTTACACATTTGTCATATGCAAACTTCTGTTCTTCTTCATTACCGTAGTCTGATAAAGCTTCGCAACAATTATCAATCAATTTTAGAGCGTAGTCTATAGTGTCAGTCAAAGCACCCGAACTAGAATCAGCAGTTGACGCAAGCTTTACACTAGTTAAAAGAACATGCAGTGCAATGGAAAAACTAATTAGAGCATGTCCTTGATGCAAACGCTTTTCGGCTAAAGATAAAATTTCGTCAAAATCCTTGCACATGGAATTGCAACCGCTGTAATCTATATAACCTCTGTATGTGTTTCTGCGAACGGCTGTGCGCACAAGCTCTTTTATTTCGGACATTTCCGCTTCGATATTAGGCTTTCCAAAGGCAACAAGCAATTCATTTTTAAAACGTGTGTCTGTGTTTGCGTATTGATGTACAAACATTTTTAATGCGTCCTCATCTGCACTTTGAATTACAGCTGCTATGTCCTGCTCTGGCTTTGCTTTGGGTTTTGCTTTTTTAACTTTTTTGTATTCACCGTTTTTAATTGCAATAAACACAGCCACAAGGTGCTTGCAAATATCACCCATGTCGTAAGGGCAACTGCATGAAAAGCCTAAAACTTCGCCGCTTTTGTTTTTTTCAACTAATATGTTATAAGGCTCGTCCTCAGAGCCGAAAACCTGCGCCGTAAAATTTCCGTCTGGGGAAAGAACTAATTCTTCTATCATTTTGCTTTTATAATATTCTTCTCCACGCTGTACAATTTTCCTGTCGGTGGAGTCAAGAAGTTGGTTTATTTGCTCAAGCATTTTATCACTCCTTTTAAATATTTACTTTATATCTTTATATAAAGTGAGTGTATCATTGTTTAATGAAATATTCAACAAAAGCTTTCCGTGCTTATTAGTTTGCTGTGCCAAAAAAAACAAAAGCCCTAGACAAGCTAAAAAATTTGGGTTATATTGTATAGAATAAATGAATTAAAATGGAGGAACTAGCATGAGCGAATCAATGGCAGGAATGAAACGCAGCCATTACTGCACAGATGTAAACGAAACAATGATTGGCAAAACAGTAACCGTAATGGGTTTTATAAACAAACGCCGTGACCTTGGCAAACTAATTTTTATTGCGCTTAGGGACAGAACAGGGCTTGTTCAAGTGATTGTAGACGGTGATAAAGTTTCTGAGGAAATTTTTAAAAAGGCTGAATCCCTCCGTGGAGAGTTTGTAATTGGCGTAACAGGTGTTGTTTGTGCAAGAACTGAAAAAGACGTAAACCCAAACATGAAAACAGGGAAAATTGAAATTGAGGTTAATGAGCTTCGCCTTCTTTCGGAAGCGGCTGTTCCTCCTTTTCAAGTTGCTGACACAGGCGTTGCAAACGACCTTCGCTTGAAATACCGTTATTTAGACTTGCGCCGCCCAGAGTTGCAGCACAACTTTATGCTCCGCCACAAAACTGCTCTTGCTGTGCGTAACTTCCTTTCAAACGAAGGGTTTATAGAGGTTGAAACGCCAGTTCTTACAAAAAGCACACCTGAAGGCGCAAGAGACTACCTTGTTCCAAGCAGAACTTTCCCTGGACACTTTTACGCCTTGCCGCAATCGCCACAAATTTTCAAGCAACTTTTGATGGTTTCTGGGTTTGATAAATATTTCCAAATTACAAAGTGCTTCCGTGACGAAGACTTGCGTGCAGACCGTCAACCAGAATTTACGCAAATTGACATGGAGCTTTCTTTCGTTGACATAGATGATATTTTAGAAGTAAACGAACGTTTAATGAAAAGCGTGTTTAAGGAAGTTGTCGGTGTTGAGCTAGAAACACCTTTCCCACGCATAACTTACAAAGAATCTATGGAACGTTTTGGAACAGACAAGCCAGACACACGCTTTAATCTTGAGCTTGTAAACGTTTCGTCACTTGTTTCTGATTGCGGCTTTAATGCGTTTACGGACACTGTGGCAAACGGTGGTTCTGTGCGTGGAATAAACGCTGTAGGCTGTGGAAGCTTCCCAAGAAAGCAAATTGACTCTCTTGTAGACCTTGCGAAAAACTACAAAGCAAAAGGGCTGGCTTGGATTACAATTACAGAAACAGGCGAATACAAAACGAGCCTTTCAAAATTTATGGACAACGCAAAACTTGACGAAATTAAAAATGCTTTTGGCGCAGGAAACGGCGACTTAATTTTGCTTTGCGCCGACAAAGACGAAGTTGTTTTTGATGCGCTTGCTGCTGTCAGAAACGAGCTTGGCAAACGCCTTTCGCTTACAAAGCACGGCGATTTCAATTTCCTTTGGATTACAGAATTTCCGCTTCTTGAATGGTCCGAGGAAGACAACAGGTTTTATGCAAAGCACCACCCATTTACCTCACCAATGGACGAAGACCTTGAGCTTTTGGAAACAAACCCAAAAGAAACTCGTGCAAAATGCTACGACTTGGTGCTTAACGGCTACGAGCTTGGAAGCGGAAGTATCCGTATTTACAGGCGTGACGTGCAAGAAAAAATGTTTAGCGTACTCGGCTTTGAAAAGGAAGAAGCTTATGAAAGGTTTGGCTTTTTGCTTGATGCTTTCCAATATGGCGTGCCGCCGCATGGGGGCGTAGCTTTTGGGCTTGACAGAATTGTTATGCTTATGCTTGGAACAGAATATATCCGTGACGTTGTTGCTTTCCCTAAAGTAAACAACGCCTCTTGCCCAATGACAAACGCACCTTCTATAGTTGACGACGCACAGCTTAAAGAGCTTGGAATTGGAGTGTTATAGTTATGACTATATAACTATATAACTATAGTTTGGAGCCCTGCCTTTGGCAGGGTTTTTCTAGGAGGGAAGAACATGACTGTACGGCAGTATTTAATGAAAGTTTTTGACGGAATGGCAAAGGGGCTTTTTGCTTCTTTAATTGTTGGGGTAATTGTAAAGCAAATTGGAGTTTTTCTAAACGTTCCTTTGCTTGTAAACATTGGGCAAATAGCACAATATTTAATGGGGCCTTGCATAGGAATAGGCGTTGCACAGGCTAGAGGTGTAAAGCCCTTTACGCTTATTTCGGCGGCTGTTGCTGGCGCAATTGGTGCTGGCATGGTTAAGCTTTCGCCTGAAATTTTGGTTGGTATTGGCGAGCCTTCTGGTGCTTTTATTTCGGCACTTTGTGCAATTGAAGCTGGAAAGTTTATTGAAGGGAAAACTAAGTTTGACATTCTTGTTGTGCCAATTGTCGTTGTTACACTTGGCGGTATTGTTGGTTTTTACATTTCACCGATAATATCAAGTGCTATGGCCGCGGTTGGGCAGTTTATAAACCAAGTTACACTTTTGCAGCCTATACCAATGGGCATTATTTTGGGTGCAGTTATTGGAATGATTTTAACACTGCCAATTTCATCGGCGGCGCTTTGCATTTCCATAAACATAAGTGGTTTGGCGGCTGGTGCGGCTTTGGCTGGCTGCTGCGCCCAAATGGTTGGGTTTGCCGTAATCAGCTACAAGGAAAACAAGCTTCAAGGGCTAATTGCGCAAGGCATTGGCACGTCAATGCTTCAAGTTCCAAACATAATTAAAAATCCAATTGTTTGGCTTCCGCCAACTATCGCTGGGGCTGTAGGCGGCTTGCTTTCCACTACTGTTTTTAAAATGGAAACAAACGCTGTTGGTGCAGGAATGGGAACTTCGGGGCTTGTTGGTCAAATTACAACTATTAGCGTAATGGGCGGCGATGCAACTGTTTTTGCAAGAATTGCTTTTCTTCATGTTTTGCTCCCTGCCGTTTTAAGCTTTGGTGTTTACTTCCTACTAAAGAAAAAAGGGCTAATTAAAGAAGGTGACTTAAAGCTATAAACCTTTAAACCTATAAAAACATATGCCAATCAAGTTTGAAAACAGCACTAAAAAATGGGGTCAAGGGGCAGCGCCCCTAAGGTCTTGCCTTTTAAAAGCTTTTTACTCACCCATGATTGGCATTTTATTATGTACACAGCTTCACACCTTAACACGTGGCAAGCTTACAATAACAACACAGCCCAAAGCCGCCCTAGTATCAATGTGGTACGTCCCACCATGCGCCTCAACAATTTTTTTGCACACGCCTACACCAATGCCACTTCCGTTTTCCTTTGTAGTAAACCGTTCACCGCTTTTAAGCATTCTAACGGCATAGTCGGAAAGCCCACAACCAGTATCTTCTATGATTGCTGTAATAGTGCTTTCGTTAAATGTGTAGCTAATGCTAATTTCGCCAAAGCCGTCCATAGCTTCGATAGAATTTTTAATTATATTTCTAAAAACAACTTTGAGCGCTTCTTTGTCACAAAGCACAATGTCACCGTGTGATGCAACGTTTATTTGAACTGAAAAAGTAATGCAACCGCTTAAAGCTGTTTCATAGTCAGAAACAACTTCGGATATAATGCTTGCAAGGCTTGTCCTTTCGTTTATATCAAGCTCACTCTTTTGGGGGCTAACAATGTCTTGCAAAATTGCCGCCGCCTTTTTTATTTCGTTTTTAATTACGTTGTAGCTTTTTAAGTGGCTTGATGCTTCGTCGGTTAGCTGTAGGTAGTCAACTGTTGCTTTTATAAGTGCAAGTGAATTTTTAATTTCGTGGGCTAGAGCATCTGCAGAAAAAGTGTTTTCTTCTTTTAACTTTTGTTTTACCATTAGAAGCACCTCTTGTTCTTCTATTAATTTACCATATTTACCATTATATGGTAAATATGGTAAAAGTCAAGAGTGTTTTGTTACTCATTTTTAAAAAAGCTTAAATTCTTAAAGCTTATTTCGGAAGCTTTAAAACTTTTCCAAAAAATATTGTGTCGGCATTTGACAAGCCGTTTACTTCCATTATTTTTTCTACCATGTTGTACGTTCCGTAAAACTTAAAGCTTATGTAACCTAGGCTGTCCCCTTCCTCTACAGTGTAAGTGTCTGGCACGTTGTTAAAGCTTAAATTTGCGTTTTGCGTAGGTGTTACGGTTTGTACAGGTTTAGGCGTTTGGGGTGCAGGTGGCATTGTTGCGCTTTGGGTTGGCTTTGGGGTAGCCGCTGGCGGCGTTGAAACAGTTTGTGCAGGCGGCTGCGTTGGTTGTTCAGAAGACTGTGCAAGCAAAAGGTTTCCGTTGTCGTTTATTAACTGTGCATTGTCCTTTGTAACTTGCGAGTCTTGCGACGCAAATACAGCAGTTGTGTTGTTGTCACGCACTTGCACCAAAAGGTCACGGTATGCCGTGTTTAGCTGTGTAAGCTGGCTTTCCAACGAGCTTATGCGCCCGTCGCTTTGAATTAGCCCTGCGCCCATAATAAAGCTTATCAAAAGAAGCACTGCCGAAAGCGAAACAAGCATGTTTACCGTTTTGCGGTTTTCGCTTGGCGCTCGCTTGCTGTGGTAAAGCTCTGCTCGCTCTGCTTGAGCAGTTTTCCTGTTACGCTTCGCCTTGCTCATTAAAAGCGCAAGCGGTGTTTCTTCAACTGCTTCTTCGTCTGGGTCAAGCGGTGCATCTTGCTCTTTTACGCCTTTTGTTTTTTCCAGCACAACTTTGTGGTCAAGCATATATTCGTGCATGTTGTGGTTTTTGTCGTAGTATATAAAGTAGCCCCTTGCCTCTTTAAGCGACTGTGCGGCTTCGTCCATGCTGTAAAAGGCGTTAAGCTTTTCTATTGGGTCTATAACAAAAAGAACTTGGTTTTGGTTTGTAAAGCTTTTCATGTGATAATTTGCGTAGCTTGCGTTTAAAAACGTTCCATAGCCAGGCTGTGACTGTGTCCAGCCAACAACCTCTAACCCTTTGAAATATTTTTTAATGTCAGCTTTACACTTGTCCCACGTTTCTTCTGTAAACGTCATAATGCCTTTTTCAAGCTTCGTCCCCTGTGCCTGTAATGCGCCGCTTATGAAAAGAATTTTTTGGTTGTCAATTACCATGTGCCGCCCAACCAAAATTGCAAGCCGCTCCGAATAGCCGCCTGCCTCAGAATATTGGTGCAAATATGTATAGACATAGTCTTCCACATAAATTCTTATGCCGTCACCTATGCTTCCGATTTGCTTTATATTCGTTGGGAACTCGAAGTGTGCCATAGTTTTCTATTCCTCCTTTGTATAATGTGGCGGATTGCTATATGTTTTAAAAATAGCAACCGCTGCAATTCGCATTTTAAACATTTTTGCGGAATTGCTATATATGGAAAATAATACCATTATTTTTGTGCGTTATTTGGAGTTTTTTGTTGCGTGGACAGTTTATTTTGTGGCAGAGTTCGACGGAAAATTTGGTTTGAGGTTTGGGTTTGTTTTAAGTTTTATGTTGTTGGAAATAATTAGGTGTGGTATACTTTTAGTGTATATGGTTGATGAATGTAGGAAACTTGCAAGCTTGGAGGTAGTTTATGAGAGATATATTTATAAAGAGTATTTTTATTGAAAAGGTTCGGCATTTAAGTGATGTTAATATAGAAATTGATAATCATGTAAGAAAAAATCTTATTATTACTGGGGCTAATGGTAGTGGAAAGACTAGCGTGCTTAATGCTGTAGCTAATTATTTTAAAATGTTTACTGAAGGTGACATTAATTTTAATTTAAGCATAATCGAAAAGATTGTATACTACGAAAATGAATTGCTCAAAAATCTATTACCAAGCGATAGAATACGGTGTGCTAGTAATTTAAACTTTTTCAAAGAAGAGTATTCAAGGTTTTACAATGGTGTCATATTTAATATCGGTGATATAAATGATGTTGTTGAAAGCTATTCAGAAGGCAACTTTATATTAGGGTTCTATCAAGCAAAGCGTTTGTACAAGGTAGAGTGGCAAAAACATATAAAAGACATTGAAATAAAAAACACCTATACCATTAATGAAAGACCAAGTTCTGAATTTATCGAGTACATGAAAGCTTTAAAATCAAAAGAAGCTATGTATGCTCGTAAAGGCGAAATAGAAAAAGCAAACCAAATTGAGCAGTGGTTTAAAATTTTTGAAAATCTACTGCAAAAAATTTATAACGACAGCACCCTATTACTTGATTTCGACATAGACAACCTAGAGTTTAACATAATACAAGCAGGGCATGAGCCATTTAATTTTTCCCAACTTTCTGACGGTTACGCCGCAATTTTGGAAATTGTTGTAGACCTTTTAATGCGTACCGAAAAAAAAGGAGCATTAAACGTTCAAGGTGTTGTACTCATAGATGAAATAGAAACACACTTACACCTTGAAATGCAAAAGCAAATTTTACCATTTTTAACAACGGTGTTTCCTAAAATTCAGTTTATTGTAACAACACATTCACCATTTGTAATTACCAGCGACCGCAACGCTGTAGTTTTTGACTTAGAGCGGCAAGTGCCGGTTAGCGGTGAACAACTTTACAAATATGGCTATGTTGGTGCAGTAGATGCTTATTATCAAGTAAAAGAAACTTCTTTAAAGCTTGAAGAATATTTTTTGCGGTACAAAGAGCTTGTAAAGATAAAAGACCGAACACCTATGCAGGAAACAGAGCTTGTAAAGCTAGAGCAAATTCTTGACGAAGTTCCCGACTTTTTGAACAAGACTTTTGCTTCCGAATATACTGAAATTAAGTTTGGGAAGGAGTTTGAATAGCCGTGTTTAAGGTTTTTAGGTATCAAACTCCCCCTGCTTCACTTGAAAAAAGGAAAAGCTATACTGATGAAGATGTTGTAAAGCAACTTAGGGCTGATTTTTTTGACAAGTGCTACATATGTGAAAGTAATGTTTTTACGGCACCAAATGTTGAACACCTCGTTCCAAAACATTTGGACAAAAACTTAGAATATAACTGGGAGAATTTATTTTTAGCATGCAGCCATTGTAACAGTGTGAAAAATAACAACAAGTATGACAACAAAGTTTTGGATTGCACAAAAGAAGATGTTGTTAATTGCATGTCATACAATTATAGTGCAGTTGACAGAAGCGTCGCTATTACACCAATGATAAACGATGATGAAAAGGTGGCTATGACAGCACAGCTTATTGAGGAAACTTTTAATATGAAAAACACAGCTTTAAGAAGTTTATCAACTGATAATTTAACAAGGGAGCTGGACGAAAGTATTTCATCTTTTAGAAATGAGCTTATTAAATATAGTAAACTTCAAACGAAAGATAAGGAAGCTGGAAAACAGAGAATAATTAAACTTTTAAGCAGAGTAAACGAATATTCCGCTTTTAAGAAATGGATTGTTTTGCAAAACAAAGACAAGCTTTCAGAATTTCTTCCTTACGCCCAGCCAGAAATGTAACGATAGTTTTAAATTAAAATTTACAAATAATTTTTATGCGGAATGAGAAAAATACCTCTAACATATTTTTCAAACTCCGCACTTGTAAAATCTTGTAAAACAGGCAATAATTATAGTATAATAATAATGTCCAAAAATTGCGGAGATGGTGTAATGCTTGCTTTTTACAGAGAGAACAAAGCAGAAATTGACAAGGTGCTTGCGCTGTTTGCCTTTTTGCTGTTTGTTTATGTGTTTGTGAAATATGTTTTTGGGTACGTCGCACCGTTTGCCGTTGGGTTTTTGTTTGCGGCAATGCTAGAGCCTGTTGTTAGGTTTTTTTGTGTGCGCTTTAAGTTTAAAAGGGGCTTGGCGGCGTTTGTTTCCATTCTGCTTTTAATTTTTGTAATTGGATTTTTGGGCAACTTTCTTGTACAAAAGCTTATTACACAGGCTGGGGAGTATGCAAAGGCACTTCCTGAATACGTTACACAAGTTACAAATGCCGTTTCCAAACTTAGAAGCAAATATGACTACATGTTTAGCCTAATGCCAGACAGTATACAAGGAACTATCGATACATTTGGCGACACTGTAACAAAGTTTGCTACAGACACTGTTTCATCTGGCGTTAAGGAAGGCTCTAAAGGAATAATAAAAACAATTCCTGGGGTTATAATGGGCGTAATGCTTTGCCTAATATCAACCTTTTTCTTTATAAAGGACAAAGAGCAAATTGGAAATGCTTTAAAAGAAAGACTGCCGAAAATTGTGCGTGACAAGCTTCGTATAATTGAAAAAAGCTTGTTTCATGCGCTAAACGGGTATGTTAAAGCACAGCTTATTATTATGAGCATGATAGCAACAATTATGATTTTGGGCTTGCTTTTAATTGGCTACCCATACGCTTTGTTTGTTGGTATAATTATTGCGTTTGTTGACGCACTCCCCATTTTTGGAAGCGGAATTGTGCTTTGGCCTTGGATGGCTGTAAGTATACTTTCTGCAAACTATGGCAGAGCAGTTTCGCTTTTGGTGCTTTACATTGCAGGGGTTTTGACACGGCAGTTTATGGAGCCTAAGGTGCTTGGCACACAGCTTGGTATTCACCCAATAATTACGCTTATGGCAATTTATATTGGTTTAAAGCTTTTCGGCTTTTTGGGGCTTATAATTGGCCCTGTTATCGTGCTTATAGCAATTGGATTTTTTGATGCTGTTGAAGATTAACAGAAAGTTATATAACAAGGAGATGTTTATGTACAACGCAGTAGAAGTAAGAAAAGATATTTTTTGGGTAGGCGCACTTGACTACCACATTAGAACATTTGACATTGTAATGCACACAGATTACGGCACAACGTACAACTCATATATAGTTAAAGGAACTGACAAGACAGTTTTGTTTGAAATGTCAAAGGAAACGTTTTACCACCAGTTTATTGAGCGAGTTTCAAGCACTACAGACCCAGCTAAAATTGACTACATCGTTGTTAGCCACGCCGAGCCGGACCACGCTGGCGTAATTGCAAAGCTTTTAACAGTAAACCCCGACGTTGTAATTGTTGGAACGGCTACGTGCATTAAATTTCTAAAAAACATTGCAAACATGGAATTTAAGTCGCTTGCGGTGAAAAACGGCGACACTCTTAACATTGGCGGAAAAACGCTTCAATTTATTGTTGCACCTTTCCTTCACTGGCCAGACACAATGTACACATACATTGCAGAAGAAAAAACAATTTTTACATGCGACTCGTTCGGCTGCCACTACTGTGACGACCGTTTGTTTAACGACAAAATCGAAGGCGACTTTATGGACGCCTACAAATATTACTTTGACATGATAATGGGGCCTTTCAAACCTTTTGTGCTTGAAGCGCTTAACAAAATTAAAGACCTTGACATTGAAACAATTTGCAACGGTCACGGCCCAATTATTAGAAAAGACCCACAAAAATATATGGAGCTTTACAGGCAATGGGCTACTGTGCAAAAGCGCAGCAAACCAAGCGTTGTAATTCCATATGTAACGTCATACGGCTACACAAAAAAGCTTGCGGAAAAAATTGCTGAAGGAATTAAAGCTTCGGGTGACATTGATGTTTTACTTTTTGACTTAATAAAGTCCGACAAGGAAGTTGTGCTTAACGAAATTTCTCAAGCCGCAGGCGTGCTTTTTGGAACGCCAACAATTGTAGGCGACACTTTACCGCCAATTTGGGGTGTTTTAACAGAGCTTAACCCAATAATTCACAAAGGCAAGCTTGCTGGTGCGTTTGGCTCATTTGGCTGGAGCGGCGAAGCTGTAGGCAACGTAATGGACAGGCTTAAACAACTTCGTTTCCGCACTCCGCTTGAGGGGTTTAAAGTGTGCTTTAACCCATCAGAAAGCGACCTTGAAGGCGCATTTGACTTTGGGCGTAATTTTGGGTGCGAGGTTTTGGAAAGTATATAGTGTAATAAGCCCAAGCCGTCCTGCATATAAGCTTATAGAGGGGGATTTTATATGGACTTTACAAACAGCTATGACGATTTCTCCGACATACCCGAAGGCTTTTTAAAAAATATGCAGGCACTAAGTTGTTCGCAAACAGCGGAAGCTTTAAATAAACAGCATTTAAGCAACCCTTTTTCACGGCGTGACGACACGCTTTTTACAATGCTTATTTTTATGTTGTTATTTGATGGTGTATAGCTTATACTAATAGAGAAATAAACGGAATATTTTCCGATATATGTTAAATTTTACGGAGGGGTTTACAAATGAAGGTGTTGGTTTTAAACTGCGGAAGCTCATCGCTTAAATATCAGCTTATTGACATGAACGGTGAAGTTGTTTTAGCAAAAGGATTTTGCGAAAGAATTGGAATTGCAGACTCTAAGCTTAAACACGAGCCTACAGGCAAAGACAAATTTGAAATTGTAAAAGACATGAAGGACCATACAGACGCTGTGCAAATGGTGCTTGATGCTTTGTTAAGCAAGGAACACGGCGTAATTGCAGACATTAAAGAGGTTAACGCTGTTGGTCACCGTGTAGTGCACGGCGGCGAATATTTCTCGGACTCTGTTGTAATTACTGACGAGGTTATTAAGGCAATTGAAGTTTGCAGCGAACTTGCACCGCTTCACAACCCACCAAACCTAATTGGTATTCGTGCGTGCGAAAAGCTTATGCCAGGCGTACCGCAAGTTGCTGTGTTTGACACTGCTTTCCACCAAACAATGCCAGAAAAAGCGTACCTTTACGCTATACCTTACGAGCTTTACGACAAATATAAAATCCGTAAATACGGTTTCCACGGCACAAGCCACAAGTACGTAAGCACAGAAGCTGCAAAGCTTATTGGCAAGCCGCTTGAAAGCTTGAAAATTATCACTTGCCACCTTGGAAACGGCGCAAGTGTTTGTGCTGTAGACGGCGGCAAATCTGTAGACACATCAATGGGCTTTACGCCGCTTGAAGGGCTTGCAATGGGTACACGTTCGGGCGACATTGACGCTGCTTGCCTTTCGTTTATTATGGAAAAAGAAGGCATTTCAGCTAAAGAAGTTGAAAACATATTAAACAAAAAGTCTGGTGTTCTTGGCGTTTCTGGCGTTTCAAGCGACTTTAGAGACATCGAAAACGCAGAAGCTGCTGGCAACGAGCGTGCAAAAGTTGCGCTTGAATTGTTCTACTACCGTGTGGCTAAATATGTCGGTGAGTATGCCGCTGCTATGAACGGTGTAGACGCTGTTGTTTTTACAGCAGGGCTTGGCGAAAACAGTGTTGATGCTCGTGCAGAAATTTGCAAATACTTGGGCTACTTGGGAATTACAGTAGACAATGAAAAGAACAATTGCAGAGGAAAAGCTGTTGTAATTTCAACAGATGATTCTGCTACTAAGGCAATTATTATGCCTACTAACGAAGAATTGGTAATTGCTAGAGATACAAACTCTTTGCTGTAAAGACCTTGGCGTCGAGGACATTAAGACCTTGGGGGAGAGAACCTTTTTTCAAACGGCGAAAAAAGGTTCTCTCCCCC
>CAZBLK010000017.1:0-51639 GCA_964492715.1 uncultured Defluviitaleaceae bacterium
TTTGAAAAAGTGGACAAAACTTTTGTTATATATCGTTTAATATTATTTATTCTCTTTGCAACAATCGCCTAAAATGTCGCCTGAGCGTTCCATGTTTATGTGTGGAATTCCTGCTTCCTCGTACTCCCCACCTACTGCAACAAAGCCCAGCTTTTCATAAAAGCTTTTTGCACTAAGTTGCGAATGAATAACTTGCTTTGTGAAGCCTGCATCAAACGCCCTGCGTATTAAAAGCCGCACGGCCAAGTCGCCAAGGTGTTTTCCACGGTATTCTTTTAAAACAGCTACACGCCCAACTACTATTTCGTCCTTTGCATCACTCATCTTTAAAACTCTGCCTGTTGCGACAGGCTTCTCCATGTAATACAAAACAACATGCATTGCAAACTCGTCCGTGCCGTCAAGCTCTACTTCTTCGGAAACGCCTTGTTCCTCAATGAACACTTTTCGGCGAATATAGTGTGCGTCGTCAATCCCTTGCGAGCCTATAAACCATTTTGAAGTTATCATTTCCTAACCCCCAAATTTTATTACATAATTCATCAAATTGTGCTTGTCCTTTAAAATGGAATTGCTGTATTATAAAACCCGCTCAAAGGCGGGGTTTTATAATACAAAAACTACTCTGTTATATTAACGTTCAAATTTTCATCAATTTCAACATTAACTTTTAAAATTTGCATAACAAACTTTGTTGATACATAAGCACGGTCGTTTACAATTTTTGCTTCAAAGTTTTGGCTTTTTACAGAAAGTGGTGTCATTAAAAGATAATAAAAATCGTCCCTTGCAATTGACACAAGCTTTTGCTTTTCAAGCCACCCAACCCTGTAACTTAACGCCTCACAAACGTCCTTTACAGGAATGTACACAAAGCCGTCGTCGCCCAAAATGCTTTTTTGTGTCATAGCAGCACCCATAACTGTAACGACGTTGTTTTCAATTATTTTTGTTCCATTAGGAAGCACAATTAATTTGCGCATATAGTCTTCGTTTGAAACATCTTTTAAAAACTTGCCAAAAACCGCCTTGTCCAAGCTGTTTGTAAAAGGGTTGTAGCCAGTTGCAGAAACTGCAAAAACGTTGTCCTCGGTGCGCAAAATTTTACGAAGTGCCGACTTTTCGTTCCAATAATTTTTGTCGTACACATAAAAGCTAAACAAAGGCACTGGCTTAGAAACATTGTCGCTGGCGTAATAGCTAAAGGTAATTTTTTCAAGCACGCCTTCGTTTGTACGCACGTCTTCCCTTTCTGCAATCATGTACCTAATCCAAATTTCAGGGATTTGCAGAGAATAATTTACTTTTTGCCCTGAAATTTTCCCTTTAGAAATGTCAAGCCTAGTAACAGAATTTATATCTATATAACCAAATGCTTCTATTTGCGCAAGCTCTGAAAAACAAAAACAAGAAATAGAAACAACACAGCATGTCACAAAAAAAGCACCACGCTTTTTTAAGCCCTTAAAAAAACCCATAGTAAACCACCTTAAAAGTGTTTTATTTGATTATACAATTAATTACAAATTGTGTCAAAGGTAACGTTAGGAATAAAAAAAACAACAACAGAGAAGTTAATTAATAAGTTCGACTACAACAAAAAAGAAGCTATGTGAAGAAGTTTGCTTCAAATAGCTTCTTTTTGGTCGCTTATGTCTATGTATGCCAGCCAAAAGCTGCCACTTTGGCAAACTATCAAAGGCTTCACCTAACTTTATGTCAAATAAATGAAAAACTTTAACCGCTTATTCAGTTGGGTCATCAACGTCTGCTACAGCTTTTTCAGCTGATTCGTATTCTTCTTCAACTGGTTCAGCTTCTTCTTCGACTGATTCAGCTTCTTCTTCAACTGATTCAGTTTCTTCTTCGGCTGATTCAGTTTCTTCTTCATCAGTTTCTTCTTCGGCTGATTCAGTTTCTTCTTCAACTGATTCAGTTTCTTCTTCGGCTGATTCAGCTTCTTCTTCAACTGATTCAGCTTCTTCTTCAACTGATTCAGTTTCTTCTTCGGCTGATTCAGCTTCTTCTACTATACCTTCAATAAATTCACTGCAATAAGTTTCATAGTATTCCCCATCAAGCGTTTCATAAATAACAACTTGAAGCAGTTTTCTTTTTGGTGGGTTAGTTACTTGTGTGACTTCGCAAATAAACATATAGTTATGTCCGCTAACTAGCTGTTCGCCGCAATAAAGCACTGGTTTAATTTCAAAGCCTAACCTTTCCTCCCCATAAACTGCACCAAAAGCTGTAGCCGCTTTTTCTGGCAAATCACATGCTTGCTGCTCAAATACTTTCCATTGTCCAACCATGCCCAACAACCTCCATATTAAAAAAATTAGTATTATTGAACTTGTATATGCTTACAACATTTAATATAGAACAAATATTTAATATAGAACAAAAAAATTATAATCTTGTAACGGTATTTTAAAAATCTAACATAAGCTAATTACTCCCATAGGTTTTTCCACCGACCATACATACATTTGACAAACACCCCAAACAATACTATCATAAACAAAAACCCCTAGCATATCTGTTTTTAGGCGACATTTCCTAGGCTCTCCCTGCCAACATCGTTAAAAAGTGGACTTGCTATAACACGGAGGAAAATTATGCACGACACAAAAACCGAACAAGAGCGTGTAGTTTTAATTGGCATTGATAAAGACGAGCAAAAAGGCGTTGACATAGAAGCAAGCCTTGACGAATTAAACGAGCTGATAGACACATGCGGTGCGCTTACAGTTGGGCGGCTTACACAAAAGCGTGAAAAAACACACCCAGGGCATTACTTTGGCACTGGCAAGCTTGACGAGCTTAAAGACCTTGTTTCGCTTACAAATGCAACAGGCATTGTTGCTGACGACGAGCTTACACCAGCCCAACACAAAAACATGGAAAAAATTCTTAACACAAAAATAATGGACAGAACAATGGTTATACTTGACATATTTGCAAAAAATGCAGGCTCTGCCGAAGCAAAAGCACAAGTAGAGCTTGCACAGTTAAAGTACAACCTTTCGCACCTTGTAGGCGCACGAAGCGACCTTTCACGCCTTGGCGGCGGCATTGGCACAAGAGGCCCTGGCGAAAAAAAGCTGGAGGTTGACCGAAGGAAAATTCGTGACCAAATAACCGAGCTTTCACGCAAGCTTGAAGAAGTTTCGCTTCACAGAAGCGTGCTTAGGGAAAAGCGTGAAAAAAGTAAAACTCCTGTTGTTTCTATGGTGGGCTACACAAACGCTGGCAAATCTACACTTATGAACACGCTTACAGGAGCAGGTGTTCTTTCTGAAAACAAGCTGTTTGCAACCCTTGACACTACTTCACGCAGGCTTGCACTTGAAAGTGGCTCTGAGGTTGTTTTTTCTGACACTGTAGGGTTTATAAACAAGCTTCCGCACACGCTTATAAAGGCGTTTCGTGCAACGCTTGCCGAGCTTTCACACGCAGACGTGCTTGTGCATGTAGTTGATGCAAGCAGCAACGGACGTGACGAACAAATGGACGTAGTTTACAAAACACTTTCCGAGCTTGGCTGCCTTGAAAAACCAATTGTTACGGTGTTTAACAAAACAGACAAGGACGTTGTGCTTCCTTTGCCACATGACAAAAACGCCGCTTACACCGTTTCAATTTCTGCTTTAACTGGGGCAGGAGTAGAAAAGGTTACAGAAGCAATTGAGCGTGTGCTTGCCGCATCAAAACGCAAGCTTGCGATTGTTCTACCGTATTCTCAAGGCAATATGCTTGCAAAAATTCACGGCTCATGTGACATTTTAAACGAGGAGCACACCGAAAAAGGCGTTTTTCTTGAGCTTTACGCAAACGAGGAAATGTTTAATAGGCTTAAACAATTTTCAGTTTAATGTCAAAAAAAGGGGAAAAATAAGCGTTTTCTTTAGCATTTACTGTCGAAGTTTGTTGATTGTATTTAATTGCTTGATTCTATAAGTATGTATATAATATTAATGGTAAAGCTTAATTTCCAATTACGTTTTAATTGACATTGTCTAATTGGTTTTGATTAATTGATATTGTCTAATTAATATGTCAATGGAATTGCTATAGCTTAACCATTATTCGTTTTTGGTGAAATAAAATTATAAAAATTATTACACATTAAACCAAAAATGAAATCGCCGACCAGCGATATAGCATTTTTACATTTTCTAAATTAAATATAAGAAAATGATGTAACTGCTATAAAAGTGTGTTGGCCTCCCAGCCAACCACTATAATACATACTTTGAGAGAGAGTGGTAATATGAGTTACAAGCAAATGGTAGCTACGGCAGATGTTGACAGCTTGATGGGCGCAGAGAGAGATTTACTGCTTAAATATTACTTGACCAAAAAGGTGTACAGCCACAAGCGTCAAAAAATAACATACGGCGTAGGCATTGGGGCATTTTACAAAAATGGCGATGATTATGTTTTGGCAGAATACGAAGAAGCTAACGGTATAACGCACGACCCCGAAGTTGCAATGAGCATTGCAAACATTTTGCGAAGCGGCGCTGTTACGCCTGTTACACTTTTAGATATTTTGGACGACATGGAAATTTAGCATAAATGCTTGATTAACCGCTCATTTATTTACACCTGGTCTATGCTTTAAGAGGTTTTTATGAAAGAAGCTTACTTAACAGTTGCAGGGCGTGGAACGGCAGAAATTGTCGAAAAGAAGTCGCAATTTATTGCAAACGTGTCGCCTGCTAAAACAGAACAGGAAGCACTTAGTTTTCTTGAAACAATAAGAAAAGCCAACAAAGACGCCGCACACAACGTTTTTGCCTATGTAATTGAAAACGACATTATTCGCTTTTCTGATGATGGAGAGCCGGGCGGAACAGCAGGACAGCCTGTTTTGTCGGTTCTTACATCAAGTGGCGTAAAAAACGCAATTATCGTTGTTACAAGGTATTTTGGCGGAACGCTTTTGGGTGCTGGTGGACTTGTTCGTGCCTATTCGCAAAGCGCAAAACTAGGGCTAAACGCCGCAGGTATTGTTGAAATGCGGCTTCATAGGCAAGTTTCTTTGTGTGTTCCGTACACTCTTGCACAAAAAATTCAGTATGAACTGCAAAAAGGGAACTATTACATTGACGACACAACTTACATGGAAGACGTTACGTTTTGTCTTTCCATTCAAAATGCGTCGTGTGATGAATTTGTTGATTTTGCAAGGAATTTAACTAATGGCTTGGCGGAGGTTACGCTGGGAGAATTGGTTTATAGGGTTTAGGTTTATAATTTATAAACTTTCTACATTTGGCGGATATACCGCCTTTTTTTATGGGCAAAAACACTTGCGCACCACTGCATAATGTAATAAAATTACACTGTAATGATAGGTGCAGTTTAACATAAGAATGCTTGAATACCAAAAAACTTATGGCTTTTTGAGTTCTGCATTTTAAAGGAGAATGAGTATGAGGAAAAACATTTATCTTTTTGCCGTAATGTCTATGGTTTTTACTTTCTCTTCATGTACATATGAAAAATCAGCATTACAAGAAGCCACAGGTGCAAGCAGCAAACAAACAAAATATCTGGAAAATAAGCTTGAACAAATCAACATTACCTATGAAACTGTCGCTGTTTCAAGTAACCCAATCGTAGACGGAATGGATATAAATTGGCTGGCTTATGACTTGATTGCTAATGATGGTACTTCACATGTACTTATCCTTAGAAAATCTGATAACGATTTTACAGCAGTCTTAGACAGCGATGGGCGAAACCTTGACGGCGTAATAGACAATGGCGTTACCCCTGCATTATTTAAAAATGGTGAATATATATTTAGCGAAGGCAATTCTTGATGATGATTTTTTTCAACAATGTTTAAGATGTTAAATAAAGCAGAAAAACCCCCGCCCAAGCGAGGGTTTTTTCATTCTATAAACTGCCCAAAAACCCAACAACCTCATCAAAGCTAGGGCTTTTAGCATTTCTAACATAATACCCCGAAGTGCAAACGCCCATAGTAAGCGCAAGCAAAGGCGAAAGCCCCAAAACAAGCCCGTAGCAAAAGCCAGCGTTAAAGTTGTCCCCTGCCCCAGTTGTAAGCACAGGCTTTTCACAGAAAGGCCCTTCTGTGTAGAAAAATTCACCTTCAACAACAGCAAGTGCTTCCTTTGTTGGGTGAACAACAAGCGCATAAATTTTAAGCTTTTCGTAAACAGCTTCGGCTGTAGTTTTCAAAAGCTCGTAGCGTGGAAGCGAATTATCTACAGGAATGTCATAAACTTCGGCAATTTCAAAAAGTTCCTTCTCGTTAAGCCCAAGAACTGCCCTAAACTTTTCCTCAAATTTAGAAATAAGTGTAAGAGCGTGCAAAATGTCCTCTTTAACTCTTTTTTCTGGGTCGGCAATGTCAAAAAACGCATAAGGCTTCTTATAAAGTGTAAGCTTTGGGAAAACCTCGTCAATTAAACCTTGCCAAATTTGGCTCATGTACGGAAGCATAGTCCAGTTTTCCAAGCCAAAAAGGTCGCAATTGCTTATTAATTCTGCCATTTTTTCTGCTCCGCCAAGCGCATCACGCACGGCTTCCCAAGTTACTTCTTTAAGCGACTCGTGCTTGCCAAAAATAAGCTTTCCGTCCATAAACTCTAAAGCGTCGGAATACCCGGGCTCTGCAATTGAGTACACGTTTTTACAGCGCATAGTCATTTCAGAAAAAACAGGGTGTACCTTTGGCTTGCCCAAGCAACCAAAGTAAGAAACTTCGTTGTCGTAGTTTAAAAGAGCGTTTGCATAAATTGGTCCGTTTCCGCCAAGCTTTGTTTGAACAGCCACAAGCTCTACATTTGTGCTTAAACCTGCTGCACGCCCAAGCCTTTCGCTAAATTCTTTTATCGTTTGAATACTTTCGTAATTGTTTACGTCACGTCTTGAGCCAACAACTTGTATAATTTGGTCAACAAAGCCATCTACTCCAATTAACATGTTAAACTTTCTGCAATTAAGCTGTGATAAAGCTTTTTTAAGTTCACTTGCATTTGTACTAAGCATAAGTTATCCCCTTTTTCCATATTTATATCTTAATTTATATTTAGCCGCCCTATAATCCCTTACGGCATAAAGAACAAGCAAAATGCTGACAAGCGTCAATGTAAAAAACGGCGAAAAGCCTAAGTCTTTTTTTTCTGAAGCCACTTCTTCCTCAGCTTCCTTTTTAGCCGCTTTTTTTGCTTCCTTTTTTGCTTCGTCAGAAACTTCAACTTCTTCAGCAGACAAAACATCAACAGTAGCAAGTTTAATGTCACCGTAGCTAACAGTAACCGTGCCAACTACCGCCCCTTTTTCAAGCGGTGCTTTGATGTCGTTGATAAAGCTTACTTCGTTTTTAAGCTTGCCTTCAACAGCCTTTGGCAAGTTCATAACAAGCTTGCTTTTTGCTTCGTCCGCAAGCATCAATGAAACCGCTTCGCCGTCAATCGTTTTTGCTTCTGTTTTTTGAACGTCAGCCAAAAGAGTTTCCTTGTCGTAAACGGTTACATTTTTAAACTGTGAAAAGCCATAGTTCAAAAGTTCTGTTGTGTCTGTATAAATTTTGTTTTTTTCGTCATGCAGTGTAACAACGACAAGCTCCATTTCGTCACGCTTTCCATATGTTGCAAGTGTGTGCATTGCTTCGTTTGTAAAGCCTGTTTTGCCGCCCACTACGTCTTCATTAAAGTATTCGCCTTGCATAATCATTTTATTAGAGTTGTGCATTACACGTACTTCGGGCTGTTTTTCTGTTGGCGGAATGTCGTACCGCCTTGTGCCTATAACCTCTACAAAAAAAGGCAACTTAACAGCCTCTCTCATTATAAGCGCCATGTCATACGCCGTTGTAAAGTGGTTTTCGTTGTGAAGCCCGTTTGGGTTTTTGAAGTTTGTGTTTTTTGCGCCAAGGCTTTTTGCTGTTTCTGTCATTAGCTTAGAAAAGTTCTCCACACTGCCCGAAACATGCTCGGCAATTGCGTTTGCAACTTCGTTTGCAGAAGGAAGCATAAGCCCATAAAGTGCTTCTTCCATAGAAAGAGTTTCGCCCTCGTCCATTGCAATGTGGCTGCTACCGTAAGGAATTGTAAAAACAGCCTCGTGTGAAAACGAAACACGCTCTGAAAGTTTGCTTCTTTGAATTGCAAGAAGTGCTGTCATTACTTTGGTTATACTTGCAGGATATTGTTTTTCGTCCATATCTTTTTCAAAAATGACAATGCCTGTTTTTGCGTCCATCAAAACGGCAGACTGCGCCACAACTGTTGGCTCGTCATTATTAATTTCTGCTGCTGAAACGTTTATGTTAAATGTACTAATGCTAAAGCTTGTTAATAAAAACGTTGTAATTAAAGCATTGGTAATTTTTGAAAACATTTTGATTTTCATTTAAGTAATTCTCCGTTTCTTCAGTATCCAAAATAGTATAGTTTATTATACTATTACAATTTACCTATGTCAAAGTTTGATTTTAGTCATGTTTTGTTATAAAATGAAATAGTACGCACTTAAAAAATAGGGTCAAGGGGCTAGCCCCTTGCGGGGTTTTAGGGGCAGCGCCCCTAAGGTCTTTCCTTTTTAACATTTGCTTGGTATATCCCCAAAAAAACACTATGTTTAAAATTATTCCCACTTTTTGGGTAACATATAAGGAGAAAAACATTACATGTCAGCATGGACTTTGAAACAGCTTGAAGCAAACATAGAGCTTATGTCAAAAACACTTGGCATAGGCAAAGTTACAGCACAAGTTATGGTAAACCGAGGCATACGAACAAAAAACACAGCAATTAAATTTTTAAACCCAGATTTAAGCTTTTTACTAAACACCAAAGGAACAAGCGGCAGTTGCGGAATGAAAGACTTGGAAAAAACACTTTCCCTTTTAGAAACGTTTATTTCTGAGGAAAAGCACATAGTCATTTATGGCGACTACGACGTGGACGGCGTAACAAGCACAGCAATTTTGTATAAAACGCTTAAAAAGTTTACAAACAATTTGTCCTTTTACATACCACACAGAGAGCATGACGGCTACGGCCTAAACAAAAACGCCATAAAAACACTTGCAGAAAACGGCGCACAAGTTGTTATTACGTGCGACAACGGCATTTCGGCAATTGATGAAGTTGAATACGCAAAGGAGCTTGGGCTTTCGGTAATTATAATTGACCACCACGAGCCAGCGTTTGCCGAAGACAGCAACCACCAAAAAGAAGACATTGTTCCAAACGCCGACGCAATTATAAACCCAAAGCAAAGAGACTGTGAATATCCTTTTAAAATGCTTTGCACAGGCGGAATTGTGTTTAAACTTGCAAAAGAAATAAACGAACACTTTGGCGCAGACTTTTCCGAGCACGACGAGCTTTTGGCGCTTGCAATGCTACCCACGTTTTGCGACGTAGTAGACCTTTTGGAAGAAAACCGCATTATAGCCAAAAACGGTTTGGACGTGCTAAACAAAAACAAGCAGCTAAACAAAGGGCTTTATGCGCTTATGAAAGAACGTGGCTATGACGACAAGGAAGTTACAGGCTTTGCCGTAGGTTTTGTTTTAGGGCCTTGCATAAATGCAATGGGGCGGCTTCAACGTGCCGACTTGGCTGTAAAGCTTTTTATAACAGACGACACCGAAGAAGCAGAAAAGCTTGCACAAACTTTGGTAGAACTTAACGAGGAGCGCAAAGCTTTGACAAACGAGGGCGTAGAACGTGCGTATGAACTTCTTTCGCAAAATCCGCTTGAAAAAGTTGTTGTTTTATACGACGAGCTTTTGCACGAAAGCATTGCAGGCATAGTTGCAGGCAGAATTAAAGAAAGAGTTTACCGCCCAACAATTGTACTTACAAAAAGCGGTGATGCTGGCTTAATAAAAGGCTCTGCACGTTCCATTGAAGGGTACAACATTTTTGAGGAACTTTTTAAGTGCAAGCATTTGTTTACAAGGTTTGGCGGACACCCAATGGCGGCTGGGCTTTCTTTAAAGCATGAACTGCTTGACACTTTTATAAGCCAAATAAACGAAAACTGCACTCTTACAGACGACCACTTTGTTGAAATGGTTTATGTTGACGGCATTTTACAGCTTGACGACCTAACGTACACGCTTGCAAGCGAGCTGTACCACCTTGCACCGTTTGGCAAAGGCAACAAGCAACCACTTTTTGCAACTTGTGGCGTAAAAATAGTAGAGCTACGCATAATACATGAGAAGAACACAATTATCTTTGGGTTTTTGGACGAAAAAACCGGCAAAAAAATAAAAGGCATTTGCTTTAACATGGTTGAATATGTAACCGAGCTTATAACAGACATTTTTCCGCCGTATGACGCCGCCAAAGTTTTGGGGGGAGTTTTGCGTACTTCAAATTTATATGCAGATATTGTTTACTATATTGATATAAACGAGTATAATGGAGATGTATCTGTGCAAGTTAAATTAAAGGACTTGAATTTGTATTTATAATGCTGACAAGGTTTAATAAAAATAAATTAAAAACTAAAACGTTTGGGGCGTTGCCCCTTGACCCCTTTTTTAAAGGACAAATTCTTGTTTGGCATTAAATAATAATACACAACCAATTTAGGGGGAAACCGAATGGACTTAAAGCAAGTTATTAGAACTATACCCGACTTTCCAGAAGAAGGAATACTTTTTCGTGACATTACTCCAATTCTTCAAAACGGAGATTATTTAAAGGAAGCAGTTGACCAAGTTTCCAACTTTGTAAAAGACTTGGACTTTGCAAAGGTTGTAGGGCCAGAATCAAGAGGGTTTATTTTTGGCGTGCCAACAGCGTACAATTTGGCAAAAGGCTTTGTGCCTGTTAGAAAAAGCGGAAAGCTGCCTTTTGAAGTAATTAAAAAGTCGTACACCTTAGAATACGGCTCGGCTACTATTGAAATGCACGTTGATGCAATTGAAAAAGGTGAGAAAGTTGTAATTGTAGACGACCTTTTGGCAACAGGCGGCACTTGCAAAGCTATGGTAGAGCTTATAGAGCAGGCAGGCGGCGAAGTTGTTTCCATTGTTTTTCTTATAGAGCTTGAGGCACTGGGCGGCAGGAAGCTTTTGGAAGGGTATAACGTGCAGTCGGTTATGAAGTACTAGGAAGTATTAGGAAGTTTTTGGGCGGCATACTTACGCCGTCCTTTTTTGTGCTCATAACTTTGGACTGAAGTTGCTAGTAACCAGTAGTTACCTTTTTAACAAACTTGACGAGCAAAAAAAAATAATGTAAAATTTAGTTGAATTGAAAATACCTATTGGTAAAAATAAGGGAGGTTTTTAAAATGAGCAAAAAGAGCCGCTTTTTCTCAATTGTTCTTGCTTTTGTAATGGCCTTTTCACTTACAAGCATTTCTGTGCTTGCAGCAGAGCCAGTTAGCAAGAAGATTACTATTTTTCACACCAATGACGAGCATGGAAGGTTTGTAAAAGCAGACAACGTTATTGGCATTTCAACTATCGCAACTATTAAAGCAGAAACGAAAAACTCACTTCTTATCAGCGCAGGTGACTCGTTCCACGGTTTGCCTTTTGCTACTTTAAACCAAGGTGCAGACGTAGTAGAGCTTATGAACATGGCTGGCTACGATTACACAGCTCCTGGCAACCACGACTTCAACTATGGCTACAAAAGGCTTTTAGAGCTTAGCGAAATGGCCAAATTCAAAATTCTTGCAGCAAACGTTCAAAAAGACGGCCAAAACATTTTAAGCGCAACTTCAATGAAAACTATTGATGGAATTAGCGTTGGTTTTTTTGGCTTGGCGACACCAGAAACTCTTTACAAAACAAGCCCTAAAAACGTAGAAGGCCTTGAATTTACAGACGTAGTTGCAGCAGCAAACAAATGTGTAGACATTTTAAAAGACCGTGGCGCTGAAGTTGTTGTTGGCGTTTTCCACTTGGGCACAGACGAATCAAGTGTTGACACAAGCGAAAAGGTTGCTACATATGTAAGAAGCATTGACGTTGTTATCGACGGCCACAGCCACACTTTGTTTAATGAAGGCAAAATGGTTGGACAAACTCTTATTGCAAGCGCCGGTCAATACGAAGGCAACGTTGGCAAAGTAGAGCTTACTTTCCAAAACAACAAGCTTATTTCTAAAAAAGCTTCAATGATTGACGCTAAAACTGCGGCAGCAACTTACAAGCCAAATGAAGAAATTGATAAAAAGATTGAAGAAATAAACAAAGCACAAGGAAAAGTTCTTAACGTAGAAGTTGGCAGCATTTCAACAACTTTAAGCTCTGCAAGAGCACCAGGCGTAAGAACGCAAGAAATGGCTCTTGGAAACCTTGTTGCTGACGCTTTGAAGTATGCAACAGGCGCAGACATTGCCCTTACAAACGGCGGCGGTCTTAGGGCCGACATTAAAGAAGGCAAAATTACTAAAAAAGACATTATCGCAGTTTTACCTTTTGGTAACTACGGCGTTACAAAGTACATTACGCCTGCACAATTGAAGGAAATGCTTGAAAACGGCGTTTCAAAAGCACCATCTGCAGACGGTCGTTTCCCACATATTTCTGGCTTCACTTTTACATATGACCAATCAAAACCAGTTGGTTCAAGGGTTACAGAAATTTTGGTAAACGGCAAAAGTGTTGACTTTGCAGACAACACAACAAAGCTTCTTCTTGCAACTAACGACTTTACGGCTGTTGGCGGCGACGAGTACACAACTTTAAAAAGCGTTAAAACAGAAACTGAGTTTGGCGCACTTGAAGAACTTGTAACAGACTACATAAAAAGCCCAGCTTACAAAGAACCAAAGGTTGAAGGCAGAATTAAAGCAGTTGCTAAAGTTTCGGCTTTAACAAAAGCATTTAACAAAGCAGCTTAATTAAAAAGTGCTGTATCACAACTTAAATTGTGATACAGCTTTTTTGTTTCTACTCTTTTTCTTCATAGTCTATCTGCCATTGTATTCCAAACTTATCCACTACCATACCGTAGCATTTTGTCCAAAAAGTTTCAGAAAGCTCTATCAAAACAGAGCCTCCTTCTTTTAGCGCATTAAAAACGTTTTTCACTTGTTCAACAGAGTACAAGCTTATTGCAAGCGAAATAAAACTTTCTGTCGGTGCAGGCTCGCTTGGGTAAGCGTCGGAAAACATAATTCGCCCACCGTCAAATTCAAGCAACCCATGAAGAATTAAGTCTTTCGCTTCTTCAAGTTTTTGCAGGTCGCCGCTTGGTGCTTCACCAAAAGTTTGTTGCTTTAAAATTTCGCCATTAAGTGCCTTTTCATAAAATGCCAGTGCTTCCTTGCAGTTTCCATTTAATAAAATGTACGGTGTAAGCTTCAAACTATTTCCTCTTTTCTTTTTTCCTTTATTTGTAGTATTATACAAAACTGCAAATTTATGTAGATTTTTTCTTAAACTTTAAAACCTCTTGAATATCATCAGAATGTATACACCCAGTAAGCACAATAAACACCATATAAATTAAGCCAATAAGTGTAATTGAAGCCGCAAGCCCCCAAGTTGTACCGAGTGCAGAGAAAATGAAGCGGTTTGACAACACTCTTACAAAAAGCGTAGCCGCCGCCGCTGAAATAATTGGCTTAAAAAACCAATTTGCAAACTCAAAGTTAAGCTCTACCGAGTCTTTAAGCTTGTTAATTTCAAGCGCACAAACGACAATTAAACTTGCAAACCAACCCAAAATAAAAGCGTTAATTCCGTATTTCGGAACAAGGAAGTAAATAAAGAAAATGTTTATTACCGAGGAAATAAGGCTGTTCCTAAAAATGAAAACTTGAAAGCCTAAGCCGTTTAAAATTCCGGAAAGCACCACCTGCATGTACATAAACGGACACATTATGCCAAGCAGAAGTAGCATTTCGCCAATGTTTTGGTTGTAAATTGCCATTCCAAGCTCTTTTCCGTATGCAACAAAAATTGCTGCCGCAAAAAAGCCAATAACTGCCGCAAACAAAAGCGACTTTGCAGCGGTGTACTTTATTCTGGCGTGGTTTTTAACAGCCGAAGCTTCCGACACAGCAGGCACCAGTGAAATTGAAAGCGAAAGCAAAAACGCCGACGGAAAGAAAATTAACGGCATGGCCATGCCAGATATTTGCCCAAAAACGCTTATAGCTTCTTTGCCTGTCATGCCAAATTGCTGAAGCCTCCCAGGAATTAAAATGTTTTCAAGCGTACCTAAAAACGAGCCAATAACCCTTGTTGCTGTAAGCGGAAGTGCCATTGTCAAAATGAGTGACAACGACTGAAACCTTGAAAGCGAAGGCTTTTTGTCTACATAGTCCGTAAGCTTAAACCGCTTGTATGCAAATACTATGTAAATAAGCGAAACAACTTCTTCTGCAACAATGCCTAAAACTGCAAGCCCACACGCAAACTCCAGCCCAAGCGGAATAAAGTACCCTGCCAAAAGAAACACAACAGCCATTCTTACAACCTGTTCAAAAACTTGGTTTATGGCAGGAACTAAAGTTTCCTGCAAGCCAAAAAAGTACCCTCTTATTACGCTTCCAAAAGCCATAAAAGGAATTGCAAACGCAAGAATTTGAAGCGAAAGAACTGTACGAGTGTCTTTAAAAATGAGTACGGCGGCTGGCTCGGCAAGTGAATAAATGAGTGCTGAAAGCACAATACCAATTGCCCCAGAAATTACAACCGACTGCTTTAGCACACGCCGAATGTTTCCGTACTCGCCCTTTGCACGCTCTGACGCAACAAGCTTTGAAACAGTTGTTGTAAAGCCAGAGCAAGCAATGCTCCACGCCAACGTATAAATTGGCATTATAAGCTGGTAAAGCCCCATGCCTTCTGCGCCAATTATGTTTGACATATATATGCGGTAGACAAACCCCAAAATACGAGTTATAATTCCTGCTATAGTTAAAATTATAGCGCCGCTTATAATACCTTTTTTGCTCATTGTGCTATACCCCTTGTCAAGTTTCTTATAAAATGTGTATTCAGAAGTACGGGCTATTATGCTTGTTTAGGAGTTTTATATGGGAAAAGTTGTTTTAACAACGTTAAATGCAAAGTTTATTCACCGCTCGCTTGCACTAAAAAGCTTAAAGGCGTTTTGCAGTGACTTGCCGTTTGACATTTTAATAAAAGAATTTACAATTAACATGCGTGAGGGGCTTGTTGCGTCAGAGCTTTTTAAGCTAAAGGCTGATGTAATAGCTTTTTCGTGTTATATATGGAACATTTCCATGACCTTGTCAATTATTTCTGTGCTGAAAAAGGTTTTGCCGGATGTAAAAATCGTTGTTGGTGGCCCTGAAATAACAGACGAGTTTAAAGACGAAATGGTAAAACACGGAATTGACGTTGCTGTAATTGGCGAAGGGGAGAAGCCGTTTAAAATGCTGCTAGAACATTACTACACTAACAGCATACCGCTTTCTTCTATTGACGGAATAATGTATACCGAAAGCGGAGATGTTTTTGTTAACAAACCTACCCCACCCATTTCACTTGACGAAATTCCTTTTGCTTACGCTGACGATTTGCTGGAATACAACAGCCAAATAATTTATTACGAAAGCTCTCGTGGCTGTCCGTTTAGTTGTAGCTACTGCCTTTCGGCTGCCGACAAAGACAAAGTTCGGTTTTTGTCGTTTGAGCGTGTACAAAGCGACCTTGCATTTTTCATTAAAAGCGGCGTAAAGCAAGTTAAGTTTATTGACCGCACGTTTAATTGTAATAAGACGCAAGCAATGAGCATTTGGCGTTTTTTAATTGAAAACGATAATGGAAACTGTGTAACAAACTTTCATTTTGAAATTGCCGCCGACTTGCTTGATGCTGACATGTTGTCACTTCTTAAAACAGCTAGAAAAGGGCTTTTCCAATTTGAAATTGGCATTCAGTCAACAAACGAGCAAACGCTTTGTGCAATACGCCGAAAAACTAACACGGAAAAGGTGTTAGAAAACGTTCGGCTTGTAAAAAGCTTTGGAAACATTCATCAGCATGTGGACTTAATTGCAGGGCTTCCGTATGAAGGGTTTACTTCTTTTAAAAAGTCGTTTAACGACGTGTACGCTGTTAAAGCTGAAATGATTCAGCTTGGTTTTTTAAAGCTTTTGAAAGGTTCGCCACTTAGGGCAGAAGCCAGCAAGCATGGCATTGTGTGCAAGGAAAATGCCGATTATGAGGTTTTGTACACAAACTATATTTCACATAAGGAGCTTTTGCACCTTAAAGCTTTGGAGGAAATTCTGGAACTTTTTTACAACTCGAACTGCTTTGTCACAACTGTTAGTTACATTGAAAAGTTTTTTGACACACCGTTTGATTTTTATGAAAGTGTTTCAAAGTTTTGGGAAGAAAAACAGCTTCATATGATTTCTCTAAAAAAGCTTGTGCTTTATGAAATGCTTTATGAGTTTTGCAAATGGCTTAAAGCGGATTTACGAATTGACATACAAATTGATTTGGAAATTGTGCGGCAGTTAATGCTTTTTGATTTGCTTCGCTCTGAAAACGTAAAGTCCATTCCTGCTTGGCTTTGCGGTGAAGTAACTAAAGAGCAGACAGAATTTGCTTATGCGTTTTACAGCAGCGCAGAAAACAGGGCAAAGTATTTTAAGGGTGCAGCAAAAGACGTTACAAGCAGGCAGCTAATGAAAAACAGCAACTTTCAAAAGTTTAGCATAGACGTGTTTGCCTTTGCAGATAAAGGCGTTGTTTTAAACGAAGAATGTTTTGTTTTGTTTAATTATTACACAGGTTTTGTTGGGAGGGTGACATGAAACAAAAGGTAAAAAAAATACTTGCTCTCCTTGATGAGTTTTACCCACAAGAGGACAAGTGCTACTTGAACTACAACGAGGACTGGCAGCTTTTAATAGCGACAATTTTGTCGGCGCAATGCACAGACGACAGAGTAAACCAAGTTACAGAAGAATTGTTTAAAAAATACACAACGATTGAAGCGTTTGCAACAGCAAATTTGCAACAGCTTGAAAATGACATTCGCCCAACCGGCTTTTTTCACAACAAGGCAAAAAACATTATTGCTTGCACACAGCGGCTTGCGACACACTTTGGCGGCGTTTTGCCTTCCTCCATAGAAGACTTAACGTCGCTTGCAGGCGTGGGGCGCAAAACTGCAAACGTTGTACGTGGGCACATTTTCCACATTCCAAGCGTTGTTGTAGACACGCATGTAAAGCGCATTTCAAAAAGGCTTGGGCTTACAGAAAACACAGACCCTGAAAAAGTTGAATTTGATTTAATGAAAGTTTTGCCTAAAGAAAGCTGGATTAAGTTTAACCAACAAGTAATTGCGCATGGGCGCAAAGTTTGCGTTGCTCGTGGGCCAAAGTGTGGGGAGTGTGGGTTTGTTGGGGTTTGTCGGGATAAGGGCAAGGGTTAAATATGATACTTGCGTTTTTTATGCAAATACCGTGGTTAACAATTGAATTATCGGCTAATAATTAGTATAATAACAGAATAATGTACTACGAGGCGGTGAATTATGCTAGTTGGGTTTTCATATAAAAATTTTGCTTCATTTCGTAATGAAAATGTTTTTTCAATGTTAGCAAACGAAGCAGACAGTCAATATTCAAAAATTAACACTTTCTCCACCACCCACGGAGAGCTTTTGAAAAATGCCCTCGTTTTTGGCGCAAACGGAAGCGGAAAATCTAACTTTTTTGAAGCTATTAGGTACATGTCGTATGTTGTACTTTCTGATGTAAGGCAGCAAGAAACTTTTTTAGCTAGATGCCCAAGCTTTGCTTACCAAAAAAGTGCAAGCCTACAACCAACTGGCTTTGAGATAAGTTTCATTTATGACGCAAAAAATTATGAATATGGTTTTGAAATTCTAAACGGTGAAATTGTAAAAGAATATTTATATGTAAAGCTGAAAAGGCGCAAAATGGTTTATAGCAGAACAAGCCCAAACTTTTCTGACATTAATTTAAGCAGCGACATGGATAACGTAAAGCACTTAAAACAAAATACAAGGCGTGACACACTTTTTCTTTACTGGGCAAGTGCTGGCAACAACACTAATGCAATGAACGTTGTTAAATGGTTTAATAATCTTGCAGTGTTTGAATCTGACGAGGCTAACAGCATGTTAGCTAACAACCTTCTATTAACAATATATATTCCAAAGCGCAAGCAAAACATGTTAAACCTTTTAAAGCTTGCTAATCCAAATATGCTAAGCTTTGACTTAAAAGATGATGACCCTGATGTTTTGATTATAGAGCCCAAATATACTCAAAATTTTTATAATGAGAATTGGGAGAAAATTGGTACTCTTGAAAGAGATATGCTGTACGAATCTGGTGGAACAAACAGGCTTTTCGAGTTAGCGTACCCAATTTTAAACGCACTTGAAACTGGCGGAACAATAATAATTGATGAATTTGAGGCACGTTTGCACCCGTCACTTGTAAAATACCTTGTTATGTTGTTTAATTCAATTGACAAAAACCCCAATAATGCACAGCTTATTTGCGTAACACACTCTGTTTTGCTGCTTGATGAGCAAATTAGGCGTGACCAAGTTTACTTTACAGAAAAAGATAGTTTTGGGGTTAGTCAGCTTTACTCCCTTTCAGAGTTTAAGGGTGTAAGAAAAGACAGCAAACTGCTAAAGCAATATTTGTTAGGTTATTTTGGTGCAATTCCAAAGCTAGAAGATTTTTTACTGAACACAGAGGACGGTGAAGCTTTTTGTGAGCAGCAAGAACAAGAGCAAATATGCAAGGCCGAAAGAGAATAAGATTATTAATAACAAAATTTTAGTTATATACTCTGGGTTGACAGAAGATATTTACTTTAATTCATTCAAGCACAAGTATGGTAAAAGGCTAAGTAACGTTGATATTAAGCTTTTCAATTTTAAACACGGCAGCCGTGCCGCCCCATTAACGCTTGTTAATGAAGCTATTACAAAAAAAGATAAGTATAACGAGGTTTGGGTTGTATTTGATAAAGACAATTTTCCATGTTTTGACGAAGCAATTGCTAAGGCAAAGAGACACGGCTTAAATTGCGCTTTTTCAAACATAGAGCTTGAATATTTTTTCCTACTTTATTTCTCTAAAGACTCTATTACAAAAAATAAAAGCAGCAGCACCATCATTCAAGAGCTAACACGTGCTCTTGGCATTACATATTTAAAGTCTAAAGCTGTTTTGCAAAATGCCTGTAACCTGCTCGATAGCAAAGGTAACATTATAAATGCAGAAGAATTGGCTCAACGTGGGCATGAATGGCATAAGTTACATTCTGGTAAGACATTTTCTAACTGGTGCTCGTGTACAACAGTATATCTTCTTACAAGAAAATTTAGAAGCTGGTATGAAGCAAACGAATAGACACAAATAAAGGGGCGGCAAACCGCCCCAAAATCAAACACTAGGCGTAACGCCCAAATTTTTAATAGCTTCGGCGCTGCCAAGTGCCTCCATGTTTTCAAGCTGAATTTGCTCGTAAACTTCTTTTCTATGAACAGGTACGCTTCTAGGGGCGACAATGCCAAGCTTTACTTGGTCACCTGTTGCGCCAAGCACAACCACTTCAATGTCGTCACCAATTATTATTGACTCGCCCTTTTTCCTTGTTAGTGCAAGCACTTACGCCTCACCTGCCTTTTCGTCTTCTATAGCAGGCTCAGGAAACACTCTGTGCTTAACCGAATATTCTTCGTTGTTTACAATTATTTGGCAACCCAAAAGTGTTTTTGTGTTTATAACAATAGGTGCTTTTAAGTTTACTGTCATGTTTTTTACGTTGTCACGGACGTTTACAATGTTTAGCACAAGCAAGTTGTTTTCGTCAAACTCGCCAAGCTCTGCCAAATGCTCAGTTTCAACAAGTGGGTTGTACCCTTCGATAACTTCAAAAACGTCCATCAAAACAAAAGTAACGTCACCGTTGTCCACTGATTGCAACCAACAAAACGTGCCGTCGTTATTATCGTCCATTTTTATTATTGTAAAGCGCTTCAAGTCCTGAAAACCTGGCAAGCCGCTTTTAAAAGTAATTATTGTAGCGTCGTCAACCTCTATTTCACCGAACTGCCTTGTGTTAAGCTTCATAAAGCACCCCTTCTTTGGTTGTTTTCTAAACTATATTTATTAAAGCGGCTTACCGTTTCGGAAGCCGCTTAATCTATAACTAAGCTAAATTAAATATAATCTGCAAGAGTCATTTTCAAAATGTTTGCGCCTGTTTTAAGCGAAGCCATGTACACACTTTCAGCAGAAGAAAGCTCCATAAGAATTTCCATGAAGTCGGCGTCCTCGTTGTCGGAAAGAAGCTCTTTGTATGTGTCTTTGTCCTGCTGCAAACGGTCTGATATTAGTTCAAGCCTGTTCATTCTTACGCCAAGGTCAGTTTCTTGGAAGGAAGAATTGTTCATGTAACCTTGTGCCATGTCTATCATGTTTTTAAACCTATCGTGCAAAGCTGTTTCTAAAAGCTTTTTCTCCCTAGTAAGCTGCTCTTGCACCATTGTGTTTATTTCTTCACCTGTCGCAAGAGGATAAGCGAATTTATACTTATCAACAAGCTTCTTTTCGTCCGAAATGCTTACGCCTTTTACAAAATCGGCAAAGTTAACCAAGTCGGCATACATTGTTGAGGTGTAAACGTCTTTTGCCAAAACGTTTATTGGTATTTTTGTGTTTGCGCCAAATTCAAACTCTAGCTGCTGTCCGTCCATTGTGTAGGAATTGCCGTTAAATGGTGAACCTACTGTTTTGTTTGTGCAGTCAAAGTAAACAATTGGGTTTGGCTCGTTTTCTGCAAAGCCTGTTTTAGTGTAGTTAATAACAAGGCTTTGGCTTTGGCTGTACGACGAAATTTCTTGTAACATTTCGTCAGACAAAACAAGCTCGCCAGTTTCTGGAATATAATTAATTGTGTTTGGTGCTGGCTTGTAGGCATCTGTGTCGTTTAATGATTTTTGCACTATGTTGCCAATTGGTAATGCAGGCGGTATAGTTAATGGGTACGCCGTAACTCCCCCACCTGTAGTTATAGGTGCATTAGACGGCGGTCTACCTCCAGCTGTACTGTCATACTTGCCCAGTGTTATTGAAGCTAACGGAATGTTTTTATACGGTAGCTTCAACAACGTAACATTTGATAAAATTGGCTCTGTTGAGTCAACTAATGTTGTATTGAAAGTAGTTTTTGGAGAAGCGTTATCACCACCAGTGTAAGTAACTTCAAAATTTGGAGCTGTAGTGTCTACACCTTCACCAATAATAACCTCGCCAGTTTCAGCAATATAATTAACTTCGCCAGCTTGAGGAATGTACGCATCAGGTTCGTCCATTTTTTTAGTGGTTACTGTTACAGGGTTGCCAGCACCATCAGTAACATTAGTAATAGCAGCCCCTTTACCAACATTCACAATATCTGCCGAATAAATCTTCTGCAAAGCCTTAGTCTTTTCAATATCAGCAGCTTTAAAATACTGGTTAATTTGGTAAGTAAGCGCATTGTCTGTAGTTTGAAAAACTGGTGGCATATCCGTTCTAAGCCCTGAAAAAACGTAGCGCCCAGCGTAAGTAACGTTCATTTCAGCGGCAAGCTGCCCTATAAGCCCTTGAATCTCAGTAGCCATCTTTTGCCTGTCTTCCCATGTGCCGCTTGCGTCACTTGCGCCTACAGTAGAAAGCTCTTTAAGCCTTTCAAGAATAGTGTTTTGAATGTTAATAAACGAGCCGTTTGTTACTTCCATCCAAGAAAGCCCTTGCTTTACGTTCCTTTGGTACTGCTCTGTGTCCGACAAAGCTGTGCGGAACTTCAAAGCACGCCCTGCAAGAATTGGGTTTTCCGACGGATATTGAATTAGCTTGCCTGTTGATTCTTGTCTATACAAAGAGTCAAGCCTGCGCATGTTGCGGTTTATGTTCATAAGCATTTGGCTAGACACCATTGGGTGTGTTATACGCACTTTGTTTCACCTCTTTTACCTTGCTATAAGTTCTACCTGCCGACTTGGTTTATAAGAACATCATAAATTTCGTTAATTACATTTATAAGCTTTGAGGACGCAACAAAAAGTTGCTGAAACCTTTCCATATCAATCATTTCTTCGTCAATATCAACGCCAGAAACTGATTTTCTTTGGTTATCAATTGTTTCTATAACGTCCTTGTAGTTTACCTTAAAATTGTTTGCCTGCTTTGCATCAATACCAATTTCAAGCGAAATACCAACAACATAGTCTGAAAGCTTACCTTCTTTGAAAAGCCCTGTGTACTGCCTAATTTTAGCAAACTCGTGCGTAATGCGGTTGTCGCTTACGCCAGCCGTGCCGTCTTTTGCTGCTGCAAGAAGCTCTGGCCGCCCAACAAGCAACGGGTTTATTTGGAAGTTATCGGCTGTAATTGCCGTGTAGTCAATTGTAAAGTTACCATTACCGTCACGAATAACAGAATTGTTTACACCGTTTGAGAAAAACAACAAGTTTGTAAGCACGCCTTGCTTTCCAGCTTCGCTTATATCATAACCGTTAAGGTGGCCCATAAAACCGCCCCTTTGGTCGCCATCGTTAAACGCCTTTGCAACAGTACGCACCAATTCGTTTAACTTGTTCATATAATGCGGTATGCCTTTGTAGTTGTCTGTTACGCCAACTTCAATTCTAAAATCAACATCTGTCGTATCATTAAGGTTCCACGGAAGCCTTGTGCCTTGTTCAAACCTAAACTCACCTGTTGCTGGGTTATAGCTTGTGTAGTCAACCTCTGTTCGTGTTCCTTTTTTGTCAATAAAAACAAGCCTTCCGCCTGTAGTTGGAAAATCGGTTTTATATTGTGGGTTAAGTGGTGCTGTAATTTTTAGTGGGTCAATTAATGGGTCATAGACTATTGAGTTAGCCCTGCCAATGTTACCGTTGTTTCCGTCACGCATGTCTATAAGCCCACGAAGCTGCCCCTGAAAATATGGGTGATAAATGTCAAACTTCGTGTTTGTGCTGTTAAAATAAATGTCGTAAAGCCCACCAACGTCCATTGGGTTTACTTTTATATCACGTTCCTGAACACGAAGCGTGTTAAGCCCAAAATGGTTTACAAACTCGTAGCCGTTTATGCTTACACTAAAGCGTTTTTCGCTTTTGCCCCTGTCTTCAGGGTCAGGGTATTTGCCAAGCTTGAAGTCCTCGTTCACTTCTTCCTCGGTTACTTGAACGTTTACGTAAGAAGAAAGCGTGTCTACAAGCCTTGCACGCTCGTCTCTAAGGTCGTTTGCACGAGAGCCGTCAAGCTCATAGTTTGTAATTTGTTTGTTTAGTGTAACAATTTGCTGCCCCAAGCTGTTTATAATTTCAACCATAGTTTTGACCTCGGAGTTAAGGTCTGCCTGTTGGTTTTTAAGTGATTCGGCTGTGTTGTTTATAAACTTAGCAAGCGAGCTTGCAGACTGAATTGTGTTTACACGGTAAGTAGCGTCGTTTGCTGTTGTCGAAAGGTCTGAAAGCGTGGTGAAAAACTTGTCAAATGCACCAGCAAGCCCTAAACCAGACAGTTCGTTAAACGTCCTTTCAACCATATCAAGCTGAGTGTTTTTAACGCTGTATTCACCTTGAATAGGCGTTTCCGACCAATATTTTTTATCTAAATAAAAGCTTCTAAGCTGACCAACGCCATAAATTTCAGAGCCTGTTCCAACCATGCCTTTGCCGTTGTAAAGTGCAATAGGCCACGACGCACGAATTTCGGCATACTGCTTTGAATACCCTTTTGTAGCAGCGTTTGCCATGTTGTGCGAAACAGTGTTTAAAGCGCCTTTAGATGTAAAAAGCCCTGTTATAGCAACGTTAAACTCAAAAAATGAGGAACGCATAAATTCACTTCCTTTTCAAATGCCACAATTTAAACCCAGATTATGGCTGTTAAACATTTAAAAGATTAAACATTTAAAGATTAAGACCTTAGGGGCTCTGCCCCTAAAACCCCGCAAGGGGTAGCCCCTTGACCCATTTTTAAACACTGCTTTTACAGCCCAGTGCGCCCTGTTCTGTTTACAATTGTGTCAAGCATTCCGTCAATGACGTTTAAAATTCTTGCCGAAGAATTGTAGGCGTGCTGATATTTCATCATATTTGTCATTTCTTCATCAAGCGCAACGCCCGACATTGCTTGGCGCATGTTTTCCGTTTTATTAACAATTTTCATTTGCGAGTCGTAGTATGTGCTTGCTTCACGAGTTTCAGTAGCTATGTTTGTTACAAACTCTTTGTACGCCTTGTCAACGCTGTGCCCAGTTCTGCCCAAAAAGTTTTTGTCCCATGTATTTAAAAGCTCTTTAACAACAGCCGTGTCTTCCACGTCACCAGAGCGTGAAAGGCAAAGCTTTGTGTAGCCGTCTGCTGTAGAAAACTCGGGGTTTATAACAATGTAACCGGCTGTATAAAGCGAAGAAAAGTCTGCTGGGTCTTCTGGAATGTATTCGCCTGTAACTGGGTCAAAGCGGTTTAACGCATATTTCCTAGAAAATACTTCAATGCCTTGTGTTTGTTTGTCAAGAGCATACGGCCCTGTATAAAAAGGGTTTTTAACCAAATTATTATTTACAGGCCCACCATTTAAAAGCCCTTGGTCAACCATTGGCGTATTGTTAATTACGTCACCTGCATCTGTAACAACAAACGGCGGTTTAGTTGGCGCAACCGCTTCATTTATCATTTCAACAATATTATGAACGAGTTCATCAAATTCCTTCTGAACTCGTGGTATAAACGAATAGTTCGAGTTAAAAACGTCCTTTTGAAACTGCACGTTTTTAGAGCCAGAGTTTGGCGTGCCGTCATCTGGACCATATTTATTTTCAAAAGCTGTGTAAGCATTAAACTTCTTTAATTCCTCTTGATACGCCATGTAGTCTGCGTTGTACAAACCAATATCAGCAGGAAAATTATAACCTGCTTGAGCAGGTGCGGTAGGTGCTGCCGGCCAAACTGTGTTCTTTGGCGGAACCCCACTAATAGAAGTATAATTTGCTGGGTAATAACCCCTAGTAACCAAAAGCCCTTTAAGCTTACCAGCGTCGTTGTTGTTTTCAGCGTTTACTTTGCCTACCAAGTTGTACAAAGGCTCAGCAGTGCTGCTATAGGAAAGAATTTTGTCGGACTGTGTGAAAACAGGCTCAACAAAAGGATAGTCCTTTGAAGTGTACCTAAGCCCAAGCTTGCTTGCAATGTTTGAAACTAAAAGCTCTTTGCCCTCGCACATAATGTCAACCATTCCGTCAAGCCTTGTTGTAGCCGTAATGTCAACTATAGAAGCAAGCTTGTCAAGTGCAAGGTTTCTTTTGTCTAAATAGTCGTTTGGTCTGTCTCCGGAAGCTTGAGCTTCGGCAATTATTTTGTTGCAGAGCCTAACTTCTTCAACCAAAGCGTTTACTTGGTAAACTGTGTCACGCACTTGTTCGTCCAAGTTGTATTGATATTCTGCAAGACGCTGACCAATGTTGTTTGCCTTTGTAATAAAAGTAACAGCAGTGTTTATAAAGTTGCCCCTAGTTTCGATACCCGGCAAATAAAGCGTAAGCTCGTTTAAAGCGTCTTTCATGTCTTGAATAATTTTTTGTGTTCTATAGTCGCCCTCAAGCTCCCCGATAATAGTTTCTATTTCCCTGCCTGCGCTAATTTTTACATCATAATACGCTGCACGTTTTACTTCACTTCTGTAAGATTCGTCCAAAAACTTGTCACGCACTTGCCTAATTGCTGTTATGTCAACGCCCAAACCAACTTGCATCATTCCGTTACCCGACCTGCCAATGTTAAGCGACATAAAGTCGTGCTGCATAACTTGCTGCCTTGAAAACCCAGCCGTTGCTACGTTTGACATGTTGTGACCTGTTACGTAAAGGCCTGCCTGTGCAGCGTTCATTCCGCTTACAGCTACGCCCAAACTTGAAATGCCAGCCAATTCATAAACCTCCTTGCTGTTGGTTTATACGTCCTTGTTATTTTATATTTAAAATAGAATCCGTTCTATCTGATATCACTGTAAGTTCAAAACCTTGGGGTGCTGCCCCAAACCAAGCCACTTTTGAAAAAGTGGACAAAACTTTTATTTTCATTGCTTTGCATCAAAGCTGCTGTTAAAAAACGAATTTACATTTTCGTCTTCGTCCTCGCCAGAGTGCAAAGAATTTCCTGCCGTTCTTATAACGTTCATAGAAAACTCAACAAAATCTACCGAATGTTGCAAAAGCAGTGTGTTCTTTTCATTTAAAGCTTTAAGCCTGTCTGCAATTTCTGCAATTTTTTCAACTGCTTCAAAAAGAGCCGGGGCGTCGGGTGTGCTTTTAACGGCCTCTGCAACGGCTTTAAGCGTAAGCCCATCAGCATCTAGGTTTAAAACCATTGCAATGTCGTTTAAAACGCCAACTGTCGCCCTGGAAAGCCTTTGGTGCCTGCTTGTTAAAATTTGTTCAAGCTCTGTTAGCTTTGCAAGCTCTTTAACGTCGTTTTTAATTAGTGCGTCTGTTTTTTCTTCCGACAAACCTACCAAGTCTGAAAGGTTGTCACATTCAGCGTTTATAGCCGAAACCAATTCCATAATTAACCCTGCCAAAAAATCACCTGCTTTTTAAAAGTAAATAGAAAATTACATAAAAAACCTACCGACAATTTTTTTGGCAACATCGTTTGAAGAAACGTCATACGTGCCGTTTTCAATTTTTGTTTTAATAGCGTTTACCTTTTCCTCACGAACGTCTGGCGCAGACGACAACGCCTTCATAATTTTACCAAAGTCGTTGGCTTCGTCGGAAATGGCAACTACATCTTCTTTTTTAATTGCTTCGGATTCCTTTACTTTTGCTCTGTTAAACTTTTGGCTCGAAACATTTTGGCCTTCATAAACCTTGATTAAGCCATTAATCCGAAAATCCATTTTCGCACCTGCCTTTAAAACTCAAAATAAGTTCAAACATATAAATCTGAACTTGAAACTGTTTTATCATCCGTGACAAAAGCTGTAGCCGTAAGCGTAAAACAAGCAATGTTTTCTGCATTAGCGTACAACGCAAGCGTCCTTGCAACTTCGTTAACAGTTGCTCCTGTAGTATATATATCGTCAACAATTAAAAAATCTTTACATTCTTTTTTAACTTTTTTAATGGCAAAAGCGTTATGTACGTTTAATTCTCGTTCCTGTGCAGAAACTTTAGCTTGCGGCGGTGTGTTTTTTACTCTAATTACCATGTCATTGTAAACAGGAATGTCAAAAATTTTGCCAAGCGACACAGCCAAAAGCTCTGCTTGGTTAAACCCACGGGAAATTTTTTTTAGCCTGTGCACAGGTACAGGAATTATACAGTCAATTTTTTTTATATCTATTGAAATTTGCTCGGAGTTTTGCACCAAAAAATTTGCCATTAAAGATGCAAGCCCCTTTGCACGGTAAGCTTGCTTTCCGTATTTAAAGGCATAAATTGCACTTTTCATAGCACCTTCGTAAGCAAAAGTAGAAACTCTGTTTGAAAAATAAAAGTGCTTGTCCATACATTTTGAACAAACACTCTCCTTTAAGAAATGTGAATTTTGGTTTAGAGATAGTGGCAGAAAAGAGCGACCGCATGAAAAGCAATAGTTTTTATATAAATGATTTAAGCTGTTTTGACAACTTTCGCAAACCAAAAAAGCATAGCCAATTTGCAAAACATGCCCACACACACAGCAACGACTAGGAAAAACCCAACGTGTAACATGGCTTAAAAAATTGCTTCTGGCTATGTTTTTTCCTCCTTTATAACTTCCTCGTCCTCCGCAATGAGTTCGTTCAACTGAACGCCAAGTACATGTGCCAGAGCCAAAAGCTCAATGTCTGTAACAAAACGTTCTCCGTTTTCTATCCTTCTAATAAAGTGGTTATCCACGTCATAACCAACTACTTGCATTTTAATTGCCAGCTTGCGCTGAGATAACTTTTGCGACTTACGTATCTTTGTCAAGTTTTTTCCGCAAATGTTGTTTGTTCCGTCAGCCGATTTAAGTTTGAACATAAACTATTACCCCAAATATATTGTCTACAAATTTTTACAAAAAAAGTCTAGTACTATAATATTAAGTGATTGCAAGCTTTTTTATGGCTTACACCATTAAACAACTAGAAATAAATGGATAGTTTTTAAATAAAAATGCAAAATAAAGTACAAATTTGTATAAATTTGCACAATTGTGCGTGAGCAAAATTTGATATATTTTTTTCGATTATAGCATGATTTTTTTTACCCTGCAATAAATTATTAGTAAAAATTGGAATTAATGGAAATAATTATTTGAGATGTTTGCCTTTTTCCAAAGCATTGACATAAACTTCTTAATTAACTATAATTACCTAATTAATAGTATTATTAGCGATTTAAAGCACACCATTTAAAATAAAACTATTTTCAAGGAGGTAAAACCATGAAAAACCTTTCACTTAACGAAATTCGTGAAAAGTATTTAGCTTTTTTTGAACAAAAAAGCCATTATAGAATGAACAGCTTTTCGCTTGTTCCTCAAAACGACAAAAGCCTGCTTTTAATAAACTCGGGCATGGCCCCCTTTAAACCTTATTTCACAGGGCAAGAAACGCCGCCTTCAAAGCGTGTTACTACATGCCAAAAGTGTATCCGCACAATTGACTTAGACATAGTTGGTTGCACAACACGCCACGGCACTTTTTTTGAAATGCTAGGCAACTTTTCGTTTGGCGATTATTTTAAAGAAGAAATTATTCCTTGGTCGTGGGAATTTTTCATTGAGGTAATGGAAATTCCTGTTGAAAAGCTTTCTGTTACGGTTTACCACGAGGACGACGAAGCTTACAACATTTGGCATGAAAAAGTTGGCTTACCAAAAGAAAAAATTGTTCGTTTAGGCAAAGAAGACAACTTTTGGGAAGTTGGCGTTGGCCCATGCGGTCCTTGCTCGGAAATTTATTTTGACAAAGGTGAAGAATACGGCTGCGGAAAAGAAACTTGCAAAGCAGGTTGTGACTGTGAGCGTTACATGGAAGTTTGGAACTTGGTGTTCACACAGTTTAACAAAAATGAAGATGGCACATACACACAGCTTGCACAAAAAAACATTGACACAGGCATGGGGCTAGAGCGCATAGCTTGCGTTATGCAAGGCGTTAACAGCATATTCGACGTAGACACAATTAAAGTTATACGTGACGAAGTGTGCAAAATTGCTTCTGTTGCGTACAACGAAAACAAAGACAAAGACGTTCATATCCGCATTATAACAGACCATATACGTTCGCTTACGTTTATGACGGCAGACGGAATTGTGCCAGCAAGTGACGGACGTGGCTATATTTTCCGCAGGCTTTTAAGGCGTGCAATGCGCCACGGCAAACAGCTTGGCATAAAAGGCTTGTTCCTTTCAAACCTTGCAGACGTTGTTATTTCAGTTTCAAAAAGTGCGTACCCAGAGCTTGCAGAAAAAGCCGACTACATTAAAAAAATAATTTCGGTTGAGGAACGCCGCTTTGTTGAAACACTTTCGCAAGCAATGTTAATTTTGCGAGCATACATTGACAAGCTTAAATCTGACTTTAGCAATGTTATGTGGGGAACAGAAGCTTTCCGCCTTTACGACACTTACGGCTTGCCGCTTGACATAATGCGTGAAGTTTTGGCAGAAGAAGGCATTACAATAGATGAAGCTTCTTTTGAAGAAGAAATGCGTGCACAAAGAGAGCGTGCAAGGGCAGCACGTGAAGAATCTACTTACATGGGTGCTGAAGCTACAGTTTACCACAAGCTTCCTGTTTCGCTTGCTGCAACTGAATTTGTTGGATACGCTTCAACACTTTGTGACGACGCAAAGATTTTGGCCGTTATAAGCGACAACGAAATTAAAGACGAAGCTTCCGAAGGTGCAGACGTTTCAATAATCCTTGACAAAACAAGCTTTTACGCAGAACGTGGCGGACAATGCGGTGACGTTGGTTTAATTAAAACCGAAACAGGCGTTGTTCAAGTGAAAGACTGTGTCGTTGCAGTCGGCAACAGGTTTGCACACGTGGGAACTGTTACAGAAGGTGTAGTTAAAAGCGGTCAAAGCGCAAACACTATTGTTTCTTCAAAGGACAGGCTTGACGTTTGCAGAAACCACACAGCTACGCACCTTTTGCACAAGGCGCTTCGTGACTTTTTGGGAACTCACGTTGAACAGTCGGGTTCAAGAGTAGACGGAAACAAGCTTAGGTTTGACTTTACACACTTTTCACCAATTAGCAGAAATGACCTTGAAATTATCGAGGATAGTATAAATGAAAAAATACTTGAATGTATAGACGTAAACGTTTGCGAAAAGTCGATTGACGAAGCACGCAAAATGGGCGCAATGGCACTGTTCGGCGAAAAATACGGGGACGTTGTGCGTGTTGTAGACGTACACGGCTACAGCACAGAGCTTTGTGGCGGAACACACGTGGACAACACCGCAAAAATTGGTTCGTTTAACATTATTTCAGAAACAGGCGTTGCTGCTGGAGTTCGCCGCATTGAAGCGGTTACAGGCAGGGGCGCACTTCAATATTACAAGGAAATGGAAAACAAAATAAACCTTGTTTCAGAAGTTGTTAAAGCAATGCCAAGTGATGTCGTTCAAAAAATGCAATATTACGTAAACCAAGCAAACGAGCTACATGCCGAGCTTAAAACGCTTAAATCAAAAATTGCAGGCGGCATAGTGGACGAGCTTATGGCGCAAAAAGAAGAAATTGAGGGAATACCAACTATTGTTGCCGTGGTAGACCAGCTTGACGTAAGCAGGCTTCGTGAGCTTGGCGACAAAATAAAAGACAAGCTTCACTCTGGGCTTGTTGTTCTTGCAAGTGTCGTTGAGGGCAGCGTTGGTTTAATTGTAATGGCTACTGACGACGTAGTTAAAAAAGGAATACACGCCGGGAACATTGTGAAGGAAACTTCGGCTGTTCTTGGCGGACGTGGCGGCGGAAAGCCTTCTATGGCGCAGGCTGGCGGTTGTAAGGATATTAATAGGTTAGATGAGGCACTTGCTAAGGCTAGAGAGGTTGCGGCTTTACAGGTTAAGTAGTAAATTTAATTACATTGCCACACAAAATAATAGTGAAGAATTGTCCAATAAGTTTGGCTTTTCTTCACTATTTTTGTTTTGGTATATAATAAAGAATTTATGGCATAATAAATGTACATAATTGACATTACGTACATATTAATATATTATGGAGGTGTAAAGGAGATGAATGATATGCTTACAATCAGTGCAACAGAGGCACGCAACAATTGGAGCCAAGTTGCAGAATCCGCAATTCGTGAAAAACCGCAATTTATTAAACGCACTCGTGACTATTTGTTTCTTTCTGATAAAAATTTTATTGCCGAGCTTTTATCTTCATTTTCGTTTAATGCGGAAAGCTTTGTTGAAGATGATGGTTCAGTAACCTTATCACTAAATGAAATAGACTTAGTAGAGAACGCACCTACAGAAGAAGAAGCTATTTCACAATTGGCAAGTTCTATTTTAGATTATGCAGAGGAATTTTATTCTAACTTCACGTACTGGTCGTCAGCGCCTAACAGAAAGTCACACATTCCATTCGTTGTTAAGGCACTGGTTTTGAGTGATGTCAAAAAGATTGGGGCGTGCGTCAATTGCCAAGCTGGAAAGATTTAAAAAGGTTTTGTGAAAACGACGAGTGGGAGTTTTACAAGAAAAATACAGACCATTATTTTTATAGAAAACAGGATGAAAACGGTAACGTTAGACAAACTAAAGTTTCAATGGGTACAGGTGAAATAAACGGAAACCTGTGGCATTTAATTTTAAAAAAACAATTACAAGTTTCAAAAGATTATTTTAACAGTAAAATATGATTAGGAGTAGGATATGTGAAAAGTACATTAGCTTAGGGTGTGTTTTGTAAATCCGCACTAAGCAATTTACCAAACACGCCCTAATTCATATCCTTATACCAATTCCATTTTACTTTTTACTCTGTTTCACATTCCCCAAATTCTCCAAAACCCTAAACCTAACAATTTCCGCAACCAAATCATACGGAATTGCCTTGTCAAATGGAAACTGAATAGTCCCTTTAGACATCTTATAGTCCGACAACCTGTCCTTAAAAGCTTCAACGCCGCTAGGCGTAGGGAAAAAACCAATATGGTTTTTGAACACACCAAAATAAACAAGGTTGCCGTGTAAATGAAACGCCGGCATTTGATAGCTTATTTTTTCAACGCTTTCGGGTGCTGCTTCCTTTATTACTTTTCTAAGCTTTGTTAAAATTTGTGCAATTTCTTCTGGGTACATTGCAATGTACTCATCAATTGTTGTGTAAGCCATTTTATCCTCCCCTTTTTTTAGAACCTACCCAAATATCAAGCCGCTGAAGAAGCATGAAGCGGCAAGACCGTCAAAGCGGTTGATTGGATTTTGAGGTCAGATTCTTAAACATTCAAACTACAAACCTGCCCAACAAACCCCACTTCATCAAACAACCGTGAATCATCAGCAGCCCCAAAATTATCCCTGTCCCTAGAAACCGCAAGCATAAGCTTAATTCTATTTTCTTGGTTAACTTTTGTAGCCCCTGGGTCATAGTCTATCGGCACAATGTTTGCGTTTTCGTACACTTCTTTAATTTTTCTAATCATGCCTTTGCCGGCAATGTGGTTTGGCAAACAGCCAAAAGGCTGGGCGCAAACTATGTTTTCAAAGCCGTGGCGCACAAGCTCCACCATTTCAGCAGTTAAAAGCCAGCCCTCCCCCATTTTGTTTCCTGTTCCAATAATTCCGTCAGCAAGAGCTTTAAGCTCATAAAAAGGAAGCGGCGGTTTAAAGCCTTTCACCTTTTCCAAAGCTTCAAGTGCAAGCGTTTCAAACTTTAAAAGATATTTCATGGCAATGCCAAAAACAAGCTTTTTAATTTTGCTTCCGCCGTAAAGCTTTATGTCCTCCAATGTAGCGTCAACTGTGTAAAGCACAAACCCCATTAGCCCAGGAACCATAACTTCGCAGTTTTCCCCAGCCAAAAACTTTTCCAAGCCGTTGTTTGCAAGCGCAGAATACTTTACATATATTTCCCCGACAATACCAACTTTTGTTTTTTCCGAGTAAGTCGTTTCAATTTGCTTAAACGATTCAATTATTTTATGTAAGTTTTCCCTAACGTCCTTTTGGTTAAACCCTCGCTTTTTTGAAAACTGCTCCGTCAGCTCGTTAACCCAGCGTGACACAAGCTTTTCGCTTTCGCCTTTTGCGTTTTCATACGGCATCGTTTGGTTTTTTAAAAGCATAAGCATGTCGCCGTATGTAATTGTGGCAAGTGCTTTTCTAAGCATTGGCAAAGTAAGCTTAAAGCCGCTGTTTTTTTCAAGCCCCGATATGTTTAAAGAAATTACAGGAACGTGTGAAAACCCAGCTTTTGCCAACGCCTTCCTAAGCAAGTGAATGTAATTTGAAGCACGACAACCACCACCTGTTTGGGTCATCATTACCGCCGTTTTAGACAAGTCGTGCTTGCCGCTTTGCAACGCATCAATAATTTGCCCAATAACCAAAAGCGCAGGGTAACACGTGTCGTTGTGAACATATTTTAAGCCAGCAGAAACAACCGCTTCGCCCTCGTTTGCAAGCACAAAAACGTTGTAGCCGTGCAGACTGAAAACATTTTTCAGCAAATCAAAATGAATGTCTGCCATTGCTGGAATTAAAATTGTATAATCTTTTTTCATTTCCTTTGTGAATGTAACTGCTTCCATTGTCCACCTCTGTCGTTAAGAAGTTGCCGCAAAAAGGCTTCTAAGCCGAATTTTGACAGCCCCTAAATTTGTAATTTCATCTATTTTAATTTGAGTATAAATTTTCCCATTGTCCTCTAAAATTTTCCTAACTTCGTCTGTTGTAATTGAGTCAACTCCACACCCAAACGAAACCAACTGAACAAGGTTCATGTCGGCTTGCGTTTTTACATGCTCTGCCATTGCATACAGCCGTGCATGGTACGTCCACTGGTTTAAAACGCCACGCTTTGTTTTTTGTCCACTAAAGTCAAGAGCGTCTTCGCTTACAACTGCCGCCCCACTTTCGCCAATTAGCTTGTCAATGCCGTGGCTAATTTCTGGGTCAACATGGTATGGCCGCCCAGCAAGAACAATTATCGGAATGTTCATTTCTCTGGCTCGGTTTATAATTTGCTCGGAATACTTCCTTATTTTTCCAATGTAATTATGGTGTTCAGAAAAAGCGTTGTCAACTGCTGTTTTAATTTCTTTAATTCCTATGCCGCCTATGTCGGAAAATTCTCTGTTCAAAATTGCATGAATCTTTTTGACAAAATCTTTTTCCCTGTGAATACCTATGTAGTCATAAATAAATTTAACTTGTTTAATTTGTGGCACGTTTGCAGTAATTACCTCTGGGTAATAAGCAACTACTGGGCAATTGTAATGGTTGTCGGAAATTCCCTCGTCCAAATTGTACGACATGCAAGGGTAAAAAATGCACGAAACTTCTTCACGCAAAAGCTGCTCTATATGCCCATGCACAAGCTTTGCCGGGAAACAAACAGTGTCAGAAGGAATTGTGTGCTGCCCCATTAAATATAGCTTACGGCTTGAAAAAGAAGAAGTAACTACAGAAAACCCAAGGCTAGTAAAAAACGTGTGCCAAAACGGCAAAAGCTCATACATGTTTAAAGCAAGCGGAAGCCCAATTTTCCCACGCTTTCCGGAAATAGGCTTGTAGCTTTTCAAAAGCTCTCGCTTGTAGTCGTAAATGTTTAACCCTTCGCCTATGCCCTTTCCTTTTACAGGCTTTTCGCACCTGTTGCCACCAATAAACTTTCTGCCGCCGTTAAAGCTGTTTACTGTAAGCCTACAGCTATTTCCGCAAAGCTTACATGTTACAGCATTTACTGTATGTTCAAATTCATCAAGCTGTTGTTTTGAAACTATACTGCTTTTTGTTTTGCTTTCCTTCTTCGCTTTTTCCTTTGCGTAAAGCGATGCACCGTATGCACCCATAAGCCCTGCAATGTTTGGGCGGTAAACGTCTCTTTTAATTTCAAGCTCAAACGCACGCAAAACAGCGTCGTTCAAAAACGTTCCGCCTTGAACAACTATGTGTTCGCCCAAGTCGTCAGCCGTTGCCGCACGAATAACTTTGTACAGTGCGTTTTTAACAACACTAATGGAAAGACCTGCCGAAATACTTTCTAGCGTTGCGCCGTCTTTTTGCGACTGTTTAACAGACGAGTTCATAAAAACGGTACAGCGTGAACCAAGGTCAACAGGTGCTTCGGCAAAAAGCCCCAGCTTTGAAAAGCTTTCAATGTCAACGCCAAGAGCCGCCGCAAACGTTTGCAAAAATGAGCCACAGCCAGACGAACACGCTTCGTTTAAAAAAATGTTGTCAATTGCGCCGTTTTTTATTTTAAAGCACTTAATGTCCTGTCCGCCAATGTCAATTATAAAGTCAACCTCTGGTAAAAAAGCTTTGGCGGCTGTGTAGTGTGCAACCGTTTCAACTAAGCCATAGTCAAGGTTGAATGCGCTTTTTATAAGTTCCTCGCCATAGCCTGTTGAGGCGGACGAAACTATGTTTATTTTTGGGTATCTCCTGTAAATTTCTTCCAAAGATTCCTTTAAAAGCGGAATAGGGTTTCCGTTGTTTTGCATGTATTTATAAAAAATAATGTTGCCGTCCTCGTCGGCTAAAACAAGCTTTGCCGTTGTAGAACCTGCATCAATTCCTACGTAAGCGTTGCCAGAAAAACTTTCCATGTTTTCAAGCCTAACAGAAGCTTTTTTATGGCGCAAAGCAAACTCGTCATACTCTGCTTGTGTGCGGAAAAGCGGATTGCCTTTTTCGTAGCTGCCTTGTGTGTGTAAGCCGTCCAGTTTTTCAAGAAGCTCGTTTATAGTGCGCTCGCCGCCTTGTTGTGACAAAGCTGCGCCAAGTGCTACGTAGTAAATTGCATCGTCTGGGCAAACGCCCTCTGTGTTTAGCGTTTTGTCAAAGCTACGCCTTAATTCCGAAAGAAAGGAAAGAGGTCCGCCCAAGTAAACGATATTTCCTTTTATTTCCCTGCCTTGTGCAAGCCCCGAAACTGTTTGGTTTACAACGGCGTAAAAAATGCTTGCACAAACGTTGTTTTTTGCCGCACCTTGGTTTAACAGCGGCTGAATGTCAGTCTTTGCAAAAACGCCACAGCGTGAAGCTATTGTGTAAATTTTGTCATAGCTTTTTGCAAGCTCGTTCATTTCTGTAGGTGTTTTGTTAATTAGTGTTGCCATTTGGTCTATAAACGCACCTGTGCCGCCAGCACACGAGCCGTTCATTCGCACCTCTAAGCCGTCTGTTAAAAAAAGAATTTTTGCGTCCTCGCCGCCAAGCTCTATAACCACATCTGTCTTTGGCAAGCGGTGTTTAACGGCTGTTCGTGCGGCGTAAACCTCTTGCACAAAAGGAATGTTTAGGCTTTCTGCAAGCCCCATTCCAGCCGAGCCTGTTATTGAAACGTTAAATGATTGTTCCAGCGGAAACTCTAAATTTATAGTGTGTAAAAGCTCTTTTGCTTTTTCACGAATTTGTGAAAAGTGGCGCTCGTAGCTTTTGTATAAGACATTACCATTTTCTGAAAGGACAACACATTTTATCGTGGTTGAGCCTACGTCCAAGCCTATGTTCATCTGTCACCGTTCCTTTTTTAAAAAAAGAGTAAGACCTTGGGGCGCTGCCCCAACCCCCGCCACTTTTGAAAAAGTGGACAAAACTTTTGATTTTTATTAACTCACGTTTAATATACGATTGTTTCTTTGCTTTTGTTTTATAGTTATTTAACTTCAAAACTGACAACAACGAAGTTATACGGAAAATAAGCCATCGTATTAGGCTGATTTTAATGTTATATGACGACTATCATTATAACTCTGGTATTGTTATATAACAATAGTCATTTGCTGGTTTTATAGGCATAAAAAAGCTGCCAATTCGGCAGCAATTTTTTATGCTTACTTTCAAAGCCCAATCCCCTACAGCTTTGTACCTTTTTCAAAAATATCAATATGAATTGGTGTAGAAAAATAGTACCCCTGTGCCTTTGTACACTTTGTTTGTTTTAAAAACTCAAAATGTTCTGGGGTTTCAACGCCCTTCGCAGTCGGTTCAATTCCAAGGCTGTGAGCCAAGTCTATTACAGTGTTAAGAACTTTCTTTCCTTTTTCATCAAACGATTCTTTGCTAAAGAAGCTTTTGTCAAGCTTTATAGTATCAACCGAAAGGTCTGAAAGAATGTTAAGCGTTGAAAAACCTTCTCCGAAATTGTCTATAGTCACCTTAAACCCAAGCATTCTAAGCTGGCTTGTAAGGCGCATCATCTCTCCTTTGTGGTCGGCAAACGAACGTTCTTTAATTTCAAGCTCTATAAGGTGGCTTGGAACGTTGTACTTTGCCAAAACGCTCAGCATTTTTGTAATATATTCTGTGCTAAAAATGTATTGCGCTGATTGGTTTATAGCAATCGGCATTGGGTTTTGGTTAAATTTAAGCATGTCGCTTAACTTTTTACAGACGCATTCAAAAATGTACATGTCAAGGTCTGCAATAAATCCGTTTCTCTCAAAAATATGAATAAACTCGCTTGGGTTTAAAACGCCTTTTTTCGGGCTTTGCCACCTAACTAAAGCTTCTGTGCCCAAAACAGAGCCGTCCCAAATGCTGTGCTTTGGCAACAAGTAAAGCTTAAACTGGCCATCTTTAAGCGCAAATTCCATGTTGTTTTCAATTTCCTGTTCCCAAGAAATTTCATTTTTAATTTTTTCGTTAAAGAAGAACACATGCTTTTTAGACAAGCTTCCCCTATTTTTTGTAAGAGCAATTTTTGCCTTGTCGCCAATTTCAAGAATGTTTAATGTTTTATTTTCCAAAGCGTAAACACCAAAATTTACAACGGTTTTGTATGAAGGCTTTGCTTCAAAGCGGAATTTGGCAATTTTAAAAGCAATATATTCAAGCCGCTTTTCAAGTGTATACTTGTTAATAAAAGTAAAAAGCAAATGAAACTTGTCGCCACCATACCTAGCAAAAACTTCGTCCTTTGTTACTTCTTCTTTTAAAACTGTCGCTATATGTTTCAAAAGCAAGTCGCCCTGCTCGTGCCCAAACGACTCATTGATAAACGTAAACATACTTACGTCCAAAATTATGTACGCATAGTTTGTTGAATATTTATCTATAAGCTCAAGTGCCCTTTCTTCAAAGCCTGCTCTGTTAAACGTACCTGTAACTTTGTCAAAATAAGCAATTTTAGTAAGCTCGTCTTGCAAAGACTTTATGTTTCCAACCATTAAATTTATTGAATCTGCAACTGTTTTAATTTCATCTTTAGTGTCAACATCAATTTTTGCAGAAAAGTCACCAACGCCAATTTTTTGTGTAGCTTCAACCACCGTTAAAATTGGTTTTGCTATTGACCTGCCCATAATAAAAGCAACTAACAAAGAAAGCAAAATAACAAAAACGACTAAAGCAGCAATTTGATAAATTAAAACAACCATTTCAGAATAAACTTGTGACTCAGGCGGAGTTAAAGCAAAAACCCAACCGTTTGCAAGTTTGCTGTAGGCAAAAAGCCCACTTTCCCCCCTGTCATTGTAAGGAAACACACCGCTGTCACTATGTTTTATTTGTTCGACAATATCTTTGAAAACACCTTCATCAACTGTTTCCAAGTTGTCGCTTGTGTTTCTGTTTCCAGCTTTAAATATTGGGTGAATAACAACGTCAAATTTTTCGTTATACAAAGAAGCAAAGCCACTTTCGTAAACTGTTATACTTTCTATGTCTTTAATAATTTTGTCAAACCTATAATAAGTTCCGTAAACGCCAACAAAAACATCTTCAATATATAAAGGCTTGGCACACGAAACAACTTTTATTACTTCGTTGTTTGCAAGTGTCCACTCATATGGGTTTGTCCAAAACGTACCATCTTTTTCAATAGGGCCATACCACCAATATTTGTCGTCGTCTGGCAAAGGAATTTGGTCATAATAACTAAAAGGAATGTAATTTTGCCTGTCGGCTGCGCCGTCACCGTCACCGTCTACATAGTAAACGTCGTGGGGCGTGTCCGATAAGCTTGGGTCAAAGTAAACCCATGCGGCAATGCTTTTTGTTCTTTTTTCAGCAAAATCTTTTACAAAAGGTGCAAGCTCTTCTTCGTAACGAGCCAAATATGTACTGTCGTTTTTCAAAGCCTCTATGTCTATAGTTTCACGCATGAAAACTTCAATTTCGTCAAGCTTATCTTCTATAACAAGAAGCTCTTGGCTAAACGTAGCAGCATATTTTTTTGACATCCAAAGAAGTTTTTCTTCAGCAGCATTCCGAACAATTGTTACCCCTCTAAAAATGCTCATGCCGCCAAATATAAAAATAATTACCAAGCAGCACACCATAATTGTAAGTCCGATTTTCCTGCTTATTTTCTTCATTCTCATTCCTTCTTTTAGTTTTTTTTAAGTCAATTATTGCAAATATCAATGCAAATTAAAAGCATTTAAAAATATTTCAAACAACCTGTATAGCAGTTCAAAATTACTATACGTAAAAAGTGGAATTTCTGTAGAAAGATTTAAAAAAACACAGCTTATTTTTAATATTATAATTCTATCACAATATGTAAAAAAAGTGAACATTAAAATTGTGAATATATATCGCAGAATTATTAAGCATTTTATAAGACCACTATCTAAAAAAACGAATAATTAGTTATGCACCTGTTTGTTTTTACAAACCACTTTTGAAATATATTACATAATTGTTAACTAACTGTAATTAAAGTAAAATTTATGTAATAACTGTAATCAAAAAACTAAAAATAAACTTCATTAAATTTCCACAGCTTATGAAACTTGCATGTGGAAAAGTTTTTTGTTATAATATGTTATTGCAGCTTCAATTTTTGTGGATATTATGCTATTTACTGAACTTATACACAGGGTGTTGACAAAATTGTGAATAACTTTCGGCATTTTTGTCAGCAACCTAATTTTTACAGCCAATATCCTTTATTTAGCCGCTGTTGATAGAAGTTATCAACATATGTTTATATCATTTCCTTTTTTAACAGCATCAAAAAAGTGGAAAAGATATTAATTGACATTTTTGAGTAATTAAAATAAACAAAGCCTGCTTCTTTATAGGGGGGATTTTATGAACGACGAACTAAAGAGATATTGGTACGAAGCGCTTAAACTAATGGAAAAAAACTTCACCGAAGTTGTTTTCGACACGTGGATTAAAACGCTTGAGCCGTTTTACATGGACGACACAATTATAATTTTAAAAACAAAAATTACGTTCTACAAAACGACAATCGAGCAGCGGTACCTTTTTGAAATTACTGAAAGCCTTCGTGCTGTAACAGAAAGGCATGTAGAGGTGAAAATTGTTTCCGAGGAAGAGCTTCAAAAAGACACAACCTCAGCTACAACGCAAAAAGTTTCCACAGCCGAGCTTGCTTTTAAGTCAAACTTAAACCCAAAATATGTGTTTGAAACTTTCGTTCGTGGCAAAAGCAACGAGCTTGCTTATGCTGCTTCTGTGGCTGTTGCCGAAGCGCCTGGCCAAACTACATATAACCCGCTTTTCCTTTACGGCGGTGTTGGGCTTGGCAAAACGCACCTAATGCATTCAATGGGAAATTATGTTCTTGAACAAAGCCCAAATACTAAGGTTTTGTACGTTTCTTCAGAAACTTTTACAAATGAGCTTATAAACTCAATTAAAGACCGTACAAACCAAAGCTTTAGAAACAAATACCGTGAAATTGACGTGCTTTTAATTGACGACATTCAGTTTTTGTCCGAAAAAGAAGGAACGCAGGAGGAATTTTTCCACACGTTTAACACGCTTTATGATGCAAACAAACAAATTGTAATTACAAGCGACCAGCCCCCAAAAGAAATTAAAACGCTTGAAGACAGGCTTCGCTCAAGGTTTGGCTGCGGCCTTTTGGTAGACATTACCGTGCCCGACTTTGAAACAAGAACAGCAATTTTGGAAAAAAAGGCCGAGCTTGACGGGCTTGTTGTGTCAAAAGAAGTTACAAAATTTATTGCAAAAAGCATTGCTTCTAATATAAGAGATTTGGAGGGCGCACTTAACAAAGTTCACGCCTACGCAAAGCTAAGCAAAACTGAAATTACAATAGAGCTTGCCGAAAAATCTTTAAAAGACTTAATAAGGGAAACTGAACGCCGAGGCATTACAGTAGACGTAATCCAAGACATTGTAAGCGCCCACTTTAACGTGTCCAAAGAAGACATTTGCAGCAAAAAACGCAACCAAAACATAGTAGTTCCAAGGCAAATTGCAATGTATTTGACAAGAAAAATTCTCGACTTGTCGCTGCCAAAAATTGGGCTTGCGTTTGGCGGCCGTGACCACAGCACGGTTATTCACGGCTGCGACAAAATTACCGAGGACATTGAAAAGGACTCAAAATTTAGAGACACGCTTATAGAGCTGGAGCGAAAAATAAAGGGCGAATAATTATGCCAAAAAACTGACATAAACTAGGGGTTTTGTGGATAACTAACCTGTTGATAACATGTTTATACACATGTGGACAACTTTTCACTTTTTCGCCACCTGTGTACACTGTTGAAAACTCAATCAGTTTTAAACACGAATTCAACATAGTTTTCATTTTAAAAACCGTTGAGTTTTCAACACAAAAACCAGTTTTCCACTTTTCAACACCCCCTACTACTACTACTACTAAAAAATAATATATAAATATATAAAGTTATTAACAACACCGCATGTGCAAAAGAAAAACCAAAGGATGCACCGACCGCAAGCGCAAAACAAAACCCCTCCCCCAAAAACGGGTCAAGGGGCTTGCCCCTTGCGGGGGTTTGGGGGCAGAGCCCCCAATGTTTTTAGCCCAGCCCAAAGGTATAAAAGAAAGGATTGTTACATATGCAACTAACATGTCAAAAGGACGCCCTTTTGAACAACATAAATATAGTTCTAAAAGCAGTTTCTTCAAGAACGACACTGCAAATTTTGGAGTGTATACTACTAACAGCCGAGGACGACTCACTTACTTTAATGAGCAACGACCTTGAAATAGGCATAAAAACGGAAAAAATTGAAGCAAATGTAACAGAAAATGGTTCAATTGCACTTGAAGCAAAAGTTTTTTCAGAAATAGTGCGCCGCTTGCCCGACGACGAAGTCCACATTCATGCTTCTGATAACAACGTAACGTTAATAAAAAGTGGTAACTGTGAATTTAAAATTTTAGGCACACCAGGCGAGGAATTTCCACACCTTCCAGAAGTTGAACGCAGCGAACGATTAACTTTAACAGGTGGAAAATTCAAAGAAATGGTAAGAAAAACCATTTTTTCAGTAGCAATTGATGAAACAAAGCCAATTTTGACAGGCGAATTAGTAGAAGTTAAAAACGGTGAAATAAGCCTTGTTGCTGTAGATGGCTTTAGAATTTCATACGCTGTGGATAACTTGGACACTGAAAAGAATACAGAAAATATTCATAGAATAAAATCTGTAATACCAGCAAAAACGCTTCACGAAATTACCAAAATAATCCAAGCAGACAGCGAAACAGACATTTTGGTATATTTTACTGATAGACACGTGCTTTTCGAGCTTGAAAACTGCACAATTGTGTCACGCCTTTTAGACGGAGAATATATAAAATATGACCAAATTTTCTTGTCAGATTTTACAACAGTAATTACAGTAGACCGTCAAGCGTTTTTAAGAAGCATTGAGCGTGTCGCTCTTATTACAGGCAGAGAAGCCAAGAAAAGCCCCGTAAAGCTTTCAATTAAGCCAGAGGGTATGTCAGTTACCTGTAACACAGAAATGGGCACAGCGAAGGACGAGATGCCGTTAAAATGCGAAGGCTTGTCGCTAGACATTGCGTTTAACCCAAAATATCTTTTGGACGCCTTGCGTGCAATTGACGACGAGTTGGTAACGCTTTCTTTATCCACAGCATTAAGCCCATGCGTAATAAAAGGTGTAGAGGACGAACAAAGCAGATACCTAGTCCTACCACTAAGAGTAAGGTAACTAAGAGTAAGATAACCACCCAATCAGAAAGACAAACCTCTCCACAAAAAAACGGGTCAAGGGGCAAGCCCCTTGCGGTGGTTTGGGGGCAGCGCCTCCAAGGTCTTAATCTTTAAAACCTCCCAAAGGTCTTTCTGAAAAAAGGAACAGTTTAAAAATGCAAAAAAATGTCAATACTCCACAAGAGGTAAACATATGCAGGAAGTAAAAATAAAAACGGAATACATCAAACTAAGCCAGCTTTTAAAACTAGCTAACTTAGTGGGCCAAGGCTCTGACGCAAAGTTTATTATCTCGGAAGGACTAGTAACAGTAAACGGCCAAGTAGCCACAGAACGAGGCAAAAAAATTCGCCCAGGTGACACTGTTTGCTTAAAAGGTCAACCGCCTGTAATGGTAATAGACTAATATGTACGTCAACAACGTAACACTAAAATCGTTTAGAAACTACAATGAGCAAAAAATAAACCTTACTAAAAGTGTGAATATCTTTTGCGGTGCAAATGCCCAAGGCAAAACAAATCTTTTAGAAGCAATTTATTTTTGCGGAATGGGTCGCTCACACCGAACAAACGTCAGCAAGGAACTCGTTATGTTCGGCAATTCCGACGCCCACATTCGGCTTTTTGTTTCCGAACACGAAACAAATGTTTCCGATAAAATTGACGTGCACATTCAAAAGGACGGCAAAAAAGGTGTAGCTATAAATGGTCTTGCCATTAAAAAAATGGGAGACCTTTTCGGTCATTTGCTTTGTGTTATGTTTTCGCCAGAGGACCTTCAGCTAATAAAGCACGGTCCGCACGCACGCCGCCGCTTTTTAGACATGGAACTTTGCCAGCTAAGCTCGGTTTATTACTACGAACTAAAGCAATACCACAAAGTTTTAAACGAACGCAATAACCTTTTAAAACAAATTCGTACAAATAGAAGTCACAAAGAAACGCTTTTTGTTTGGGACGAACAACTAGTTTCCCACGGAATAAAAATTATTGACTACCGTTTTGATTTTATTGAAAAATTAAACGAGCTTGCAAGCGAAATTCATGGTAAAATAACAAAGGGTAAAGAACACCTACACATAGTTTACAAACAAAGTGTCACCAAAGAGCAGTTCATGGAAAAGCTAACAAAAAGTTTCGAGCGTGACGTGCTGTGCGGCAGCACAACACTTGGCATACACAAAGACGACATTTTGTTTTTTATAAACAACATAGACAGCAAAGCTTTCGGCTCGCAAGGGCAACAGCGCACAGCGGCGCTTTCAACAAAACTAGCCGAAATAGAAATTATTAAAAGCCGAAAACACGACACGCCTGTTCTTCTTTTAGACGACGTAATGTCGGAACTGGACTTGGACAGACAAAGCTTTCTTTTAGAAGGCATAAGCGGTGTTCAAACACTTATCACCTGCACAGGCAGCTATTCAGAAATTGAAAAAAAGTGCAACAGTGTAAAAGTGTTTTTCGTATCAAACGGCATAATAGAAAATTAAAAGGATAGCGCAAGGATAGTGTAAGGATAGTGTAGGGACAATGTGCTGAATCAAAAAACAAAAGTTTTGTCCACTTTTTCAAAAGTGGCGGGGTTTGGGGCAGAGCCCCAAGGTCTTAAATCTTTTAAGCATTAGCCAACGTCCTACAAAGATATGATATAAAAGGGGTAAAAAAACGTGACAACAGTGAAACAGGAATACAACGAAAACCAAATACAGGTTCTGGAAGGTTTGGAAGCTGTAAGAAAACGCCCAGGAATGTATATCGGCACAACGTCAAGCCGAGGGCTTCACCACTTGGTTTACGAAATAGTCGATAACGCAGTTGACGAAGCGTTGGCAGGTGTCTGCAAAAATATCGTAGTTACAATTCATAAAGATAACTGCATTTCGGTTCTTGACGACGGAAGGGGCATACCAATTGGAATTCAGCCACAGCGTGGCATTCCTGCTGTTGAGGTTGTTTTTACGGTGCTTCACGCTGGCGGTAAGTTTGGCTCTGGCGGCTACAAAGTTTCGGGCGGTTTGCACGGTGTTGGTGCTTCTGTTGTAAACGCACTTTCAGAAGAACTTACTGTACGCATTTTTAACGAGGGCAAAATTTACGAGCAAACGTACAGCCGTGGAAACGTGATGAAGCCCCTTGAAGTAGTGGGCGAAACAGACATTGAAAGCGGTACTTACGTTTACTTTAAACCAGACCACCAAATTTTTGAAGAATTAGAGTTTAGCTTTGACACACTAAAGCAAAGGCTTCAAGAAACAGCCTTTTTAACTAAAGGTTTAAAAATTACAATAATAGACGACCGTGGAGAAGAAAAAAAGGAACGCTCGTTCCACTACGAAGGCGGCATAAAGGAATTTGTCGAGCATATAAACAAAAATAAAACTGCAATTTACGACAAAGTGTTTTACGCCGAGGGCAGCCGTGAAGGTGTTTATGTCGAGCTTTCAATGCAGCACAGCGAAGACTACTACGAAACTACATACTCCTTTGTAAACAACATAAACACAACAGACGGCGGTATGCACGTTCAAGGCTTTCGTACAGGGCTTACAAAAACTATAAACGACTACGGCAGAAAGTTTAACATTCTAAAAGAAAGCGACAAAAACCTTTCGGGTGACGACGTTCGTGAGGGGCTGACCGCTGTAATTAGCGTGAAAATTGCCGACCCGCAGTTTGAAAGCCAAACAAAAGCAAAGCTTGGAAACTCGGAAGCAAGAGTAGCTGTAGAATCGGTAATTTGTGAGCAGCTTGCGTACTTCTTGGAAGAAAACCCAACTGTTGCAAAAACAATTCTTGAAAAAGGTGTTTTGGCAGCACGTGCAAGAGATGCAGCCAAAAAAGCAAGAGAGCTTGTTCGCCGTAAGTCTGTTTTGGAAAGCGGACGGCTTCCTGGGAAGCTTGCCGATTGCTCCGAACGTGACCCTTCAAAGTGCGAAATTTACATTGTAGAGGGTGACTCGGCAGGCGGCTCTGCAAAAAGCGCAAGAACCCCAAAAACGCAAGCAATTCTTCCGCTTCGTGGTAAAATAATGAACGTAGAAAAAGCAAGGCTTGACAAAATTTTAAGCAACGAAGAAATTAAGTCAATGATACTTGCGTTTGGAACAGGTATTCACGAAGACTTTGACATTTCAAAGCTTCGTTACCACAAAATTATTTTAATGACAGACGCCGACGTAGACGGAGCGCACATTAGAACGCTTCTTCTTACGTTTTTATATAGATACATGGTTCAGCTTATCGAAGAAGGCATGGTTTACATTGCCCAGCCGCCGCTCTACAAAGTGGAAAAGGGCAAAAACGAATACTACGCCTACAGCGACGCCGAGCTTGCAAAAATTCTTGAGGAAATTGGACGTGACGGCATAAAGCCGATTCAACGTTACAAAGGTTTGGGTGAAATGGACGCCGTTCAGCTTTGGGAAACAACAATGGACCCAGACAAGCGTATTCTTTTGAAGGTTGATATGGAGGACGCCATTCTTGCAGATGAAATTTTTACACAGCTTATGGGTGACAAGGTTGAGCCACGGCGTGAGTTTATAAATGAGTATGCTCAGTATGTTACTAACTTGGATATATAAATAAATTAATATAGTGTATAAATTGTGCGAAGGTGCATAAAATAAACTAGCATAACAAAATTATTGACACATAAACAATTATTATGTATACTGTATTTGTACCACACATGTGTGCGGTAGGTATAGTGTAATAATAAGTCGATATAATTTAATATGTTAGATCGTACTCCGGTGTCCTTCGGGCCCGGGGTCTTTTTTTTGGAATTTTGAATTATGTGGCAAACTTGTAGAATTGAGGGGTCATATGCTAAACAAAGAGTTTAAGAAATATAGAAAGCTAGTGGATATTTTGAAAAACAAGGGTTTTAGTATAAATGATGAAAGTTCATCAAGCAAAATTATCAGTGTTATAGAACAAGAAAACTACTACAATTTGTTTAATGGGTATAAGGATTTGTTTATCGACAAGGAAGCATCTAACTTAAAAAAAAGTGATGTTGTAAAAAACGGCACAGATTTTTTTGAGTTAAAGGCACTATATGATTTTGACAGGGAAATCAGATTTTTGTTTTTAAAGTATATTTTGATAATTGAAAACAAATTTAAAAGCGCCTTGTCATATGAATTTTCAGCACAATACGGACATGACAACTACTTAAAGCTAGATAATTTTAACAGAAATAATTTGCAAAACGTTACAAAGCTAATAGGTGAAATTCATCAAACGATTGCAAGTCAGTTTAAAAATAACAACTCTATGATAGTACATTACATAACAAAGTATGGTTATGTTCCGCTGTGGGTTCTTGTAAATGTTTTGTCATTTGGTTCTGTATCAAGGTTGTACTCTAGTTTAAAAGATTCCGATAAAATTAACATTGCAAAGCGGTTTAACATACCTTTCGATAAGCTTGATAGGTACATGAAAATGCTTTGTATTGCAAGAAACAAATGTGCTCATGATGAAAGATTTTACAACATACGATTCAAAGATGCTTTACATACAAATAGCATAAAGGGTTTTAATACATTAAAAATTCCAAAAGACAAGAGCGGAAGCTACAAAATGGGAATAAATGATGTATTTGCTATTGTAGTGATATTTAAATTAATAGTTGGTGAAAAAGATTTTGATACTTTTGTAAATGAATTAAACTTAGAATTTGAAAAATTAACAAATGACTTAAAAACAGTTAGTTTATCAGATGTTCAAGCTTCAATGGGTTTTGTTTCAAATTGGAAGGACATTATAAGCCTTTAACAAGCTAAGGAGAATTAAAATGCAATCAAACGAAAACCAAACAGACAAAATTTTACCAATAAAACTGGAAGACGAAATGCGTAATTCATATATAAACTACGCAATGAGCGTTATAGCCGCCCGTGCGCTTCCAGACGTGCGTGACGGCTTAAAGCCAGTTCACAGGCGCATTTTGCACTCAATGAATGAGCTTAACCTTGACCCAACAAAAGGCTACAAAAAGTCTGCACGTATAGTCGGTGACACAATGGGTAAATATCACCCTCACGGTGATTCCTCTATTTACGATGCTATGGTGCGCATGGCGCAAGACTTTTCTACAAGGTACTTGCTTGTAGACGGCCACGGAAACTTTGGCTCTATGGACGGCGACGGTGCAGCAGCACAGCGTTATACAGAAGCTAGGCTTAGCCGTATGGCGGTTGAAATGCTTCGTGACATAGAAAAAGACACAGTAGACTTTGCGCCAAACTATGACGAAGAATTAACAGAGCCTACGGTTCTTCCTGCACGCTTTCCAAACCTTTTGGTAAACGGCTCGTCAGGCATTGCAGTAGGCATGGCAACAAACATTCCGCCGCACAACCTAAAAGAGGTTATCGAAGGAATTTTCAAAATAATGGACAACTACACGCTTGAAAATCGTGATACCGACATAAAAGAGCTTTTGCAAGTTATAAAAGGGCCAGACTTCCCAACAGGTGCAAAAATTCTTGGCACAAGCGGAATTAAAGAAGCGTACTTAACAGGGCGTGGCAAAGTAACCGTCCGTGCCGTAGCAGAAATTGAAACAATGAAAAACGGCAGAAGCATGATTGTTGTAACAGAGCTTCCATACCAAGTTAACAAAGCACGAATGGTTGAAAAAATTGGTTTGTTAGTAAGCGAAAAGAAAATTGAAGGAATTTCAGACATTCGTGACGAATCCGACAGAAACGGCGTTCGTGTTGTCATAGAGCTTAAAAGAGACGCAAATGCAAACGTAATTTTAAACCAGCTTTATAAGTTTTCCCAAATGCAGGAAAGTTTTGGAATTAACATGCTTGCGCTTGTTGACAACAAGCCGAAAGTGCTTAACCTGAAAGAAATTTTAGTTCACTACTTAGAGCATCAAAAGGAAGTTGTCATCCGCCGTACAAGGTACGAGCTTGCAAAGGCTGAAAAACGTGCCCACATTTTAGAAGGCTACTTAATTGCACTTGATAACATTGATGAAGTGCTTAACATAATAAGAAGCTCAAAAGACACGCAAACGGCAAGACAACGTCTTACAGAGCGTTTTGGTCTCTCAGACGAGCAAACAGCCGCAATCGTTGACATGCGTTTCAGAAGCCTTACAGGGCTTGAGCGTGACAAAATTGAAAACGAGTACAATGAAATTAAAGAACTAATAAAAGAACTAAACGCAATTTTGGCAGACGAAACAAGGCTTTACGCCGTAATACGTGAGGAGCTTTCTATTATCCTTACAAAGTACGGTGACACACGCAGAACCCAAATTGAAGTTGACCAAGGCGAAATTGATTATGAAGACTTAATAGACGAGGAAACATCAGTCGTTACGCTTTCGTTTATGGACTACATAAAGCGTCTGCCGCTTTCTACGTACAAAAGCCAAAACAGGGGCGGACGTGGCATAATGGGTATGCAAACAAGGGAAGAAGACGTTGTAAAAAGCTTGTTCATAGCAAGCACCCACGACTACATTCTTTTCTTCACAAGCCTTGGAAAAGTGTATTGCATAAAGGCATACGAAATTCCAGAGGCTGGGCGTGTTGCAAAAGGGCTTGCAATTGTAAACTTGCTTAATTTAAGCGAGGGAGAAAAAATAGCCGCCGTAATTCCTGTTCGTGAGTTTTCTGAAAACGAATACATTATGATGGTCACAAAGCAAGGGCTTGCGAAAAAGACAGCAATGTCGCAGTTTTCACGCATTAGAAAAGGGGGACTTTTAGCGTTAAGCTTTAAGGAGTCCGACGAGCTTATAACAGTGCTTAGAACAAACGGTACAAACGAAGTGTTTATAGCTACTAGAAACGGCTTGGGGCTTCGCTTCCATGAAAAAGAAATCCGCCCAATGGGTCGTGGTGCCGCAGGTGTTATAGCAATTAGGCTTCTTAAGGAAGACTGTGTTGTAGCGGCAGACGTTTTGGACGACGACAACGAAAGCCAAATTCTTTTCGTTTCAAGCGGTGGTTTTGGCAAGCGTACAGACAGAGATGAATTTGCGCTTAGGCATAGGGGCGGACAAGGCATTAAAATTTACCGTTTAACAGAAAAGACAGGCTCTGTTGTAGGTGTTGCAAAAGTTAATGACAAAGAGCAGCTTATGCTTATAAATTCCGAAGGTGTTGTTTTGCGGCTTAGAGTTTCTGACATTTCTCAGCAAGGCAGAAATACGACAGGCGTTAAGCTTATTAACCTTGCAGAAGGCAGCAGCGTAATGAGCATTGCAAAAATTAATGCTGATGATGTTGACGAGGATAAAGACGCTGTTTTAGAAGTTGCAGATGTTGATGTTGTTGATGTTTCAGAAACAGACGAAACTTTAGAACAATAATAAACAAAAAACTTTGGGCTATGCCAGAAGCAAAACTTTTTATTTATAAAGGCGGCAGAAATTTGTCGCCTTTATAAATAGGTTACATATTAATATTTTTGGGGATACTAAACACATAATTATAAAAGGAGTGTTAGTATGCCCAAAACGACTAAAGCTGAAACTAAAGACAAAAAACAACAAAAACCAAAAACAGAAGCCGAGCTTTTAAAGTACGAAATAGCCGAGGAGCTTGGACTTATTGACAAAATAGAAAAGCTTGGCTGGAAGTCGTTAACTGCAAAGGAAAGCGGTAAAATTGGCGGTTTAATGACAAAGCGTGCAAGAGAAGGTAAAAAAGATGAAAACCCAAAGGGTGATTAAATGTCTACTATAAAAAGAATTCTTCCGCCAAAGGTGGACGTAGTTTTTAAACTGTTGTTCGGTGACGTTAGAAACACCGAAATTTTGATAGACTTTCTTCAAGCGGTTTTACAGCTTGAAGACGGTGAGTTTTCTCGTATACAGCTTGTGGACACACATTTGAAAAGAGAAGCTCTCGATGACAAACTTGGTATAGTTGACGTAATGGCTACACTAACAAGTGGCAAAATAATTCACATAGAAATGCAAGTTGTCGAACAACCCGAAATGGCAGAACGTATTATATACTATAACTCAAAAGCGTTTGTGTCACAGCTTAAGCAAAATGAACCATATTCAGCATTAAAAAAGACTATAAGCATAGTTATTGTAAACTTTAATTTTATAAAAGGAAGCAGCAAATGCCACTGTGTTTTTTCTTTTAGAGAAAAGGACGAAGGTATTTTGTTTAGTGATATAGTTGAAATTAACACACTAGAACTTCCAAAAACTTACGAATTGACAAACAACACAAAGCTAACTGACTGGCTAAATTTCTTAAAAGCGGAAAAAGAGGAGGAGTTTGACATGCTTGCACAAAAAAATCCAGTTATTTTTAAAGCAGTGGGTGAGTTAAAAAGACTTAGTGCTGATGAAGAAGCGCAACTTCTTTTTGAGGCTAGAGAAAAACGGTTAAGAGACGAAATTTCTGGTAAGGAAAGTGCTTTCAAGGAAGGGATAAAAGAAGGAATAAAAGAAGGAATAATAAAAACTGCACAAAACATGTTAGCAAATGGGTTTGATGTAAAAACAATTTCCTTAGCTACAG
>CAZBLK010000017.1:51739-58048 GCA_964492715.1 uncultured Defluviitaleaceae bacterium
AGGCTAGAGAAAAACGGTTAAGAGACGAAATTTCTGGTAAGGAAAGTGCTTTCAAAGAAGGGATAAAAGAAGGGATAAAAGAAGGGATAAAAGAAGGGATAAAAGAAGGGATAAAAGAAGGCATAATAATAACAGCACAAAACATGTTAGCGAATAGATTTGATACAAAAACAATTTCATTGGTTACAGGTCTATCAATTATTGAAATAGAGCAACTAAAAACCAACAACTAAAAACTAAGCGAGGATAAAATGAACGATTATTTAATTCGTGCGGCAAGCACAGACGGGCTTATCCGTGCATTTGCCGCAACAACAAAACAAACAGTAAACAAAGCTTACGAAATTCACAATACATACCCCGTTGCAACGGCGGCTTTCGGCAGGCTTTTAACAGCGTCGGCAATGCTAAGTTCAATGCTTAAAAACGATACCGACCTAATTACTTTAAGCATAAAAGGTGATGGTCCAATGGGCGGCTTACTTGTTACAGCTGATAACAAGGCAAACGTAAAAGGCTACGTCCATAACTCCGAAGTCAATATTCCGTTAAACCAATACGGCAAGCTTGACGTAAAAGGTGCAATTGGCGAGGGAACGCTTACAGTAACACGTGACATGGGGCTAAAAGAGCCTTACAGTGGGCAAGTTCCTTTAGTAAGCGGCGAAATTGCCGACGACATAACATACTACTACGCAAAGTCCGAGCAAATTCCAACGGCTGTCGGCTTAGGTGTTTTGGTTGACACAGACTACAGCGTAAAGCACGCAGGTGGTTTTGTTATTCAGCTTATGCCAAACTGCCCAGACGAAATTGCAGAAAAAGTTGAAGACAACGTAAACCGGCTGCCGTATATAACAGACCTTTTTGACATGGGCTTTACCCCAGAAGACTTAATTAAGTCGCTTTTTAATGGAATTGAATACAACATTTACGAAGAAAAAATGCCAGTTCAGTACTCATGCAACTGCTCACAGGAAAAAGCGGAGCAAGTAATTTTAAGCATAGGTAAAAAAGAGCTTTCACAAATAATTGAAGAAGATAAAGGTGCAAACATGCACTGCCACTTCTGTAACACAGATTATTCTTTTACAGAAGAACAACTTGTTAAGTTAATTGAAAATTCACAACAAAAATAAAAAATGCCCTCAATTTGGGGGCATTTTTTTAAGGGAAAAAAACCAGCTTACAAAACAATATAGAAATAACCAATATAATTACAGGCTTAACAATGCCAAACCCACGTTTTAAAACAAGCTGCGAGCCTAAATAATTTCCAGAAACAGAAAAAACAATTGCAATTAAACCAAGCGTAAAAAAAACCTTGCCATTAATTAAAAAAACAACTAGAGCAGAAATATTTGACGCCAAATTTACAATTTTGGTGTTAGCCGAAGCGGAGTTTATGTCCATTTTCATAATCCATAAAAAAGAAATAATTAAAAATGTACCAGTGCCAGGGCCATAAAATCCGTCATAACCCCCAATTAAAAAAGAAATAATAGACGCAGCAAAATAGTCTTTTAATCCTTGGGGGGAAAACGGCTTATCACTTTTTCCAAGCTTTTTTGAAAAAAGAACAAAAGCTGCAACAACAGGCAAAACAAAAACCAAAACGCTTCGCAAAAAGCTTTCACTTACAAGAAGCACAAGGTTTGAGCCTATGTATGAGCCTATAAGGGAAAACACAACGCTTACAGCAGCAAGCTTTACATGCGGTTTTGCGTTTTTGCAGTATCTTACGGTAGAAATTATTGTGCCCATAGTAGACGACATTTTGTTTGTGCCAAGTGCAATGTGTGGCGGAAGCCCTGCAATTAAATACGCAGGCAGAGAAATTAAACCGCCACCTCCAGCAATTGCATCAATAAAGCTTGCCAAAAAAACAAGTGGACAAACAATTAAAAGCATTTGAAGTGTAATCTGCATAAAACACCTTCCTTATTTGATTATAAAGTTCCGTCCCATAAAAACTGTCTCAAATCAACCAAATTTTCTTCAGAAACAAAAACGCCTTCGCTTTCTAAAAGCTTTCGCTGTTCGTCTGTCCCGCCAAAAGCAAAGGCAGGTGCAAGCCGCCCAAAACGGTTTACAACTCTGTGGCACGGAATAACGCCAGGCTGAGGGTTTACATGCAGCGCATACCCAACAGCACGAGAAGCCCGTGGCGAGCCGCAAAGCCGTGCAATATCACCATATGTACAAACTTTGCCCTTTGGTATTTTTAAAACTATGTTGTACACGCTATTGTAAAAACTCATTTTATTATTACCTCTTAAGAATATTTATACTGCATAAGAATTTTAAACTTAATTTAACGGACTGTCAAGAAAACCTCTGCCCCCAAACACGACCTTTTCATAAACCTACAAAAAGCACAAAACCTTACAATGTTAGTTTTTGCAGAAGTTACTTGCTTCTTCCTTTCAAGAAAGAGGTGGGGTGAATTACACATATTTTTGTGGAATATTATCTTTATAAAACCCAATTGTACTACCAAAGTATTTATATAAAAAAAATGAACCAACCAAAAACTTATGACGATAACTAAACATAAGGGGTGATTGATATAAACGAAACCGAGGTAGAAAAACTTATTTCAGAATATGGCGGTGTGCTTTACGGTTTTTGCAAAAAGCTGACAAGCTGCCTAGACGAAGCTGACGACTTGTTTCAGCAAACTTTTTTAAAGGCGTTTGAAAACAGGCTAAAAATAAAAGCAGACGGTAGCCCAAAAAGCTTCCTCGTTTCGCTTGCCACAGGTATTTGGAAAAACAACTGTAAAAAAAGCGCACGACACCAGCGCATTGCACCTACATCAGTAATAAATGATGACGAGCTTCATACAATAAAAAGCAATGAATTGGACGCACTAGAACAACTTGTTTCAAACGAGCTGAAACATGAGGTAAACGAAATAGTTAACAACTTGGACGACAAGTTAAAGCTGCCTGTAATAATGTACTACAGCATTGAAATGCAGCTCGGCGAAATAGCAAGTGCTCTAAACATTCCGCAAGGCACAGTTAAAAGCAGGCTGTACAAAGCAAGAAACATTATAAAAAAGAAACTGGAGGTAAAAGGCTATGGCGAAAATTAGCGAAGAAAAGCTTGACGAAATTTTAAAACAATCACTTTCAATTGAAGAAGCACCACGAGAACAGCTTAAAGCAGAGCTTTTACTAAAGGTAAAAAAACAACACGTAAAAGAAGCCAACAGTAAACCACAAAAAAAGCAAGGTGAAATTTCAATTTGGTGGTTGCCTTTAGTTATGTCTATAATGTTTTTCATAAGTAGTTCATTGTTTGCTTATTTGCTTGCACCTATAGCTTTAATAAAGGTTGTTGTAATTTCTATTGGCGCAATATACACGACAATATCAATTGTTTTTACATTTATCGGTTTAAAATATTTTAATTTAAGAGAGAAGGCAGTTTTATGCTAATTTTCATAGTGTTTTTCGTTTTAATTGCATTAATTGCTGCTGCATACACTTGCTTGGGAATTTGGGTTTATCGTGATGCAAAAAGCCGTGGAATAAACGCCAAAATGTGGACAGCTGTAGTTTTGCTCGTTCCAAACCTTATGGGGCTTGTAATTTATTTTTTTGTAGGGCGCAAGCAAGCAAAAGTACAATGTTTAGGGTGCGGCTCATCAGTTGACACAAATTCAGTTTTTTGCCCTATATGTGGGCAAAAAATGTATGAACAAAACGTTCAAAACAGCAATGAAGATATTTACAACAGTCAGCAGATGCAACAAGGACCGTTTATAAAGGACAGGTACGAGGAAACAAGCGCAAGCAAAAAAAATAAGTCCAGCTCCTACAAAAAGTTTATGGTTGGGTTTATCATTTTAATAAGTTTGTTTTTCTTCGCTATAATTGGAATTATTGGCACACTTATAATTAGCCCGGAAAATTTTGGTAATGATGAATTTATATCATCTAGTTATTCAATTAATTCTTACCAAAGTAATATAGGCAACAAGTGGGCTGTTTCATTTTACAAGTCTACAAAAACGTATAAAAAAACTATCAAATTAAAGGACGGAAAGCCGCAGGGTGTAAGCCTAAACTACAAGCGTCAGCCAGATGCTGGCACAGCCACATTAATATTGGAGCAAGGCAACATAACAAAAGAGTATAAGCTTGATAAACCTAATGACTCTTTTGAAATTGATTTAAGCGGCTTTCAAGACGGAAGCTTAAAAATGTACTTGTCAAATGATGATGCGAAAGATTTTTCTATGAATATGGTTGTGCATTAAGATAGAAAAGGTTAATAAAAATGGCTGCAAAGTTCAAGCTGATTGCAGCCATTTTTTATTAAATATTAATTCTCTGGATATTAGAACCTGTGTTCAGTAAGCTGTTACCCATCTTTAAAGCGATTATTCGGCCATTCTTCGTTGTGGCGGCTTTACATAATTTTTCAATTATGCCTTCGCCACCACGCCTAGAATGGCGAAAAATTGCTGTTTTAAATCTGGGCAACCCATTACTGAACACTGGTTCTTAATTTGCAACAAGGCTTTTATGTGAACTTCCTAAAAATTCCGTTATAGTATTGGACAATGCTTTTTTTCACAGAAAAAGCAAGCTTTTTTCTGTCGCTGTAAAGGCAGGTCATACTATTATTTTCCTGACTCCTTATTCTCCAGAGCTCAATCATATTGTAGATTGTCCACAAAAGGAACAGCTAAAAGCCTTGTATTTATAGGGCTGTTGAGCTTTAGTTTCATCAGGAAAAATATGGTATAACAAAAAGATGAAAGAAGATAGCAGGAACAATAGAGGAAATTTTGACGAAGTAGAAACAGTAAAAGACTATTATGGATACTTTTACAGTTTGACAGAAAAAATTATAATAACCACCCTGGAGACATTCTGTGGGCTGAAAAGCATAAAGCAAATACAAAAATGGGCTGCTGATGAGAGAATAAGAGAGTTTTTAAAAGAATATGTCGGAATAAAAGAAATACCGTGTTATTCATGGTTTACTCAAATTCTTGGTATAATTAGTCCTCACTCATTTAACGATTGTTTTATAAAATGGTCATTAAACTTGGTTGGGGGTCAAACAAAAAGTAGCACAATATCTTTTGATGAGAAAAACGTTCGCTCAACTGGGAAAATTAAAAGCTACGCAAGACCGCTTCATATCGTAAGCGGTCATTTGGCAGAGCTAGGAATAACCTTAGGACAAAAGGCGGTAAATGATAAAAGTAATGAAATTCCTGCCGTTCGGGAGATATGGCGTGTTCCCGCTACCGTTCAACGCCAATCTTTTGGCTGATTTTCCGCCATACTTCGTTAAATTTTCTTGTAATACTTCTGAATTACTTCAAAAATTTGCCTCGCATGACGAAAAATGAGCTCAAAATCTGGGCATTTCAGATAGTGGGAACACGCCCTAATAGAACTTTTGGATGTTAAAGGCTACTTAATTGTGGCAGATGCTCTCAATTGTCAGAAGGAAACAGCAAAAACAATCATTGAAAGCGGCGGTGATTATTTGTTATCTGTTAAAGATAATCATTCCGAACTTAAGGCAGAAATCGCTGATTACTTAAATGACAAATCTCTAAGAGAAAATATGGATAAAACTACAAAAACAGAGAAAAACCGTGAACGCATTGAAACAAGAACGGCATATGTTACAAACGACATTGATTGGCTTTTCGGCAAGGACAAATGGCTAAACTTGGCTTGCGTTGGGGCTATAAATACCCAATTAGAAACATCCAAGAATAAAACAAATGAATGGCATTATTTTATATCAAGTCAAAATCTTACAGCAGAAGAACTTCTAAAACATTCTCGTTTGGAATGGTCAGTTGAAACAATGCACTGGCTACTGGACCTTCATTTTTGTGAAGATTTTGCCGTGTTGCTGAGCAACGTACACAAGAAAACCTCAATATTATTAGAAAAATAGTCCTTAATTACATCAGAAATTTCTAATTTGAAAATTCTTTAAAAACTCCCTTTTCGGGGCTTATGTTTGACTGTTTACTTAACCCTGTTAATTTTGTCAAGTTTTTGTGATGAAACTAAATTTCCGTGTATCACTGCTTGTTTTAATGTAGATTTTACTTTGCGAATTTGCTGTTTTAAAAAAGTAATAAAAAAATAAAAATGTACTTGACATTATGTTAAATGCGTGATAGAATATCAGAGTTGAAACGAGGTGGACAACAAAAAAACAAAATGCCAAAAGTTCTCCTTGACTTCACAACGTTTACGCCGATATGGCTCAATTGGCAGAGCAGCTGACTTGTAATCAGCAGGTTAACGGTTCGAGTCC
>CAZBLK010000018.1:0-51579 GCA_964492715.1 uncultured Defluviitaleaceae bacterium
TATTGTTACCTTTTCTGTGAGTTTTCTATGACAACTTTTATGATACTACTCCATTTACATCATAGCCGAGTTTAGTTAGAAACTCGTTTGTGTACTGATACAATGCTGCTTTCGTGTCGCTGACAACAATACTCTCTCCAGCAAGTCCGAGGGTGCAGATTGACTGTACCACGATTGTTCGGGATTTACCTGAACGTGTTGCACCGATGCAGAGAGTGTGAACATCATCGCCCACATAATAGATTTGCTCCCTGCCGTCAGGGAGCTTTTTCATTCCGAGGACTACTCCGGCTTGGGTTAATGGTTTGATAGTGGTGTACCTCCTTTGAAAATATTTTATGAAAAGCTATTGACTTTAATAATATTAAATGATATACTTAATATTATTAAAGTGTTTATTAACTGATAACGCAATATAATTAAAGAGGTGAAGCAAGTGGCTATTGATGTTATTCCTGATTGGCTTGCCAATTTAGATGATGAGGATATTAGCTTTGTTAAAAAGTTTATTCTTGCATCGGGTTCGCTTAAAGAGATTGCAAATGTTTATAACGTTACTTATCCGACCGTTCGGCTGCGGCTTGACCGCTTGATTCAGAAGATACAAATAGCAGAGGACACGCAAAATGAGCCGTACATCTCGTTTATCAAACGGCTTGCGGTAAACGAAAAACTTGATTTTGACACGGCGAAAATACTTATTTCTGAATACAAGAAAACTAAAAAGGAGAGTGAATGATATGGCGATTGCAGGGAGCTTACTTGTTGCATTTTTAATAGGTGGCTTTGGCTTGGCGTTTTTGGTTGGTGCAATATTTTTACAAATACACCTGTCAAAGAAAGAAAACAAATGGTTAGGGTTTATATTGCCCATAATCAGCTTTTTGTTTTCGTTAGTCATTATTTTGAATATGGTGGCTTATACAGAAGCCAAATTAACTTTACAGGAAATTTTGCCGGACGGAACAGTTGTAGAAAAAGTAGTAGAGGAAACCTCAAAACCGATAACAAATGTAGGCTCTTTTGTTATCCAAGTCATTTATACATTTATCATCTGTAATATCCCCACTGCGATTTTGATGCTTATCTATTTCAGTTGCCGAGAAAAATTAAAGAAAAGTCGTGAGATAGACAAAATGAACATTCAAGATTTAGAATAACAAAAGGGGTTTTATCGCCGTGATATGACGAAAACGGCTACAATGCGTGTCAACAAAATTATTGAAGAAATATAGGGGGTATAAAAATGTTTGAAGAACTTGATTATCTCTATGGAAAATTACAAAGTGTAAGACCGTTGTCCCCTGAAAGCGTAAAACGGTTGTCTGAGGATTTTATGATAGACTACACCTACAATTCTAACGCTATTGAGGGTAGTACGCTTACCCTTGATGAAACAGCGCTTGTGTTAAAGGAGGGTGTTACAGTCGGTGGAAAGCCCCTCAAACATCATTTAGAAGCAATCGGACACAGGGACGCCTATTATTTTGTACAAGATTTAGTAAAGGACAAAACTCCACTTACAGAAAAGGTTGTAAACGATATACATTCTCTTGTCCTTATGGACAGGCAAATGGACAAAGATGTATATAGGAGTGTTCCTGTGAGAGTCGGTAGCTTTTGTCCCTGTCAGCCTTATGAAGTGCCTATAAAAATGGAACAACTAATGCTTGACTACTCCGGTGAAATGCAAAATAGGCACGTTATTGAACGAGCCTCCGTTTTTCATCTGGTGTTTGAAACAATTCACCCATTTATTGACGGCAACGGTCGTGTAGGGCGGCTTCTGTTAAACCTTGAGTTGATGAAAGAAGGCTACCCTCCTATCAATGTGAAGTTTACGGACCGGCAGCGGTATTACAACTGCTTTAACCATTACCGTGAAAATGGCAACAATCCATTAAAAATGATACAGCTTATGGAGGAATATGCAACTGCCGAGTTAAAACGCTACATTGAAATTGCAGAACAGTCAGATACCCTCAGAAGTTTACAACCCGGAAACTTCTGTGAGGAACAGGAGGACGGGTACGAACAGTAACTGATAGTTACTGCTTTTCAGCTTTCATAAATGTAAGCCCATCATAACCACTCTTAATAAGCTTTGCAATCTGTTTGGCTTTGTCACTCCAAAAAGTTCTTGATATGCTTCATATTTCATGTTTTTTATCCGTTGTTTATTGTCAAGCATTTAAAACACCTCTTGACAATTTTAACATATTTTCTGATTTTATAAGGTTAGCGAACAAGTCTAGTGTCTAATCTACGGGCTTTATTTTATTACTCCCAGAATTTTATTTTTGGCACATTTTTTGCCACAAAACACCTTGAAATGTTTTACATAATAATATATACTAATACTATGTGTAACAATTGAAGCTCAATTAGCATAATTGTGCATGTTGTGAGTGGCACAAGTGATTGCAGTTATTCAAATGGGGCTATATTTTACAATTTGACAAACAAGCAGCTAGACATTTGGCTTTCACTGGCAATATCATTTAGCGGAATTCATATAGCTGACTAACGTTTTGCAAATTGCTATAATTAAACAAATATTTTTATTTGCGGAGGGTATTTCATGGGAACGGTGGAAAGTTTGAATGAGCCAAGCCCTACAAGCGTAAATTGCCAAGTTATTAACAAAATTTTGGACGATTGCAGCTTTGTTGAGCTTTCTGCTTTGTCTAAAGGTGACAACGTAGTTACAGGCTACGGCACTATTAATGAAAGGCTTGTTTACATATTTTGTCAAACAGGCGTCGTAAACTGGCTTCATGCAAAAAAAGTCAGCACGTTGTACAGTTATGCTCTAAAAATGGGTGCGCCTGTTGTTGCTGTCATAAATTCAGAAGGCGTTTATGTAGAAAACGGGCTTGCTGCACTTGACGGATTTGGTGAAATTTTTCAACAAATGTCAAATGCTAAAGGGAAAGTTCCGCAAGTATGCTACATTTCGGGAAAATGCAACGGCACAACAGCTTTTTTGGCTGAATTGTCCGACTTTGTTTTTATGGCTGAAAAAGGTGGAAGCTTGTTTTTGGAAAGCCCAAATGTTTATGAGGACGCAAAAAAGCTTGGTGCAGAGTTTGTTCCTGACGGTGCGTACCATAAGAAACAAACAGGGCTTGTTGACTTTTGCTTTAATTCTGAAGACGATTGTGTAACTGGAATAAGGGAATTGCTTTCGTATTTGCCACAAAATTGTGGCGACGGAGTGCCTTATTGCGAAGGTAAAAACGGCGACGACTTAAACAGAACAGATGAGGCTTTAAACTCATTGTTTGCAGAAGGCTCATCTTATGAATCGGGTTTATACAACCTTGTTGTTTCAGTTTCTGACGGCGGAAATTTTGTGGAAAGTAAAATGGGCTATTGCCCAGAAATGAAAACATTTATTTCTCAAATGGGCGGCTACACTGTTGGAATAATTGCAAACGTTGGCAAGCTTACAGCAGAAGGGCTTTTAAAGGCTTCTAATTTCATAAACACAATGAACAGTTTTAACATTCCTATTTTAACTTTTAGTGACGCAAATTCTTATAAAAATGATAGTAACAGTGACAGCAAACTAATTTCAAATGGTGCAAAGCTTATTTATGCCTTAGCAAAAGCTAACGTGCCAAAAATTAATGTTGTTGTAAAAAATGCTGTGGGAAGCCCGTACTTACTTTTTAACAGCAAGCACACAGGGGCAGACATAGTTTTTGCTTGGCAAAGTGCGTCTGTTTCGGTTTTAAACAAAGAAGCAGGCGAAAAGATTTTTGGCATTGAAGTTTCGGCTTCGGCAAACGAAGCTTCATCTTTGGCTTTTGTTGATGATGTAATTGAGCCTTCGGCTACACGCAAGCGTGTTATCGTAAGCTTGGAAATGCTTTGCACTAAAAATGTGCTAAAGCGTTAGGGAAGAAGGTAAGTATATGGACGTTTTAGGACAAGGAATTATAATTGCCATAATCGGAGTATTTGTCGTTGGAATGGCTCTTGCTTTAATATCTGGCGTGCTGTATTTGCTGAAATATGTTGGCGGAAACGAGAAGAAGGCTGCGGAGCAAAAAGTTGTGCCTGTACAACCGCCTGCGCCAGCACCTGTTTCAGAGCAAGCAGCAGAGAAAACTAGCGATGACAAAGAAGTTGTTGCAGCAATTTTGGCGGCCATAGCTGCAAGCATGAACACTTCTGCCGACAAGCTAATTGTTCGTTCATTTAAAAGGGTAGAAGCAAGAAAATAGGAGGGTTTATCCATGAAAAACTATAGAGTTACTGTAAACGGAAATGTTTATGATGTTTCTGTGGAAGAAGTTTCTGGCAATACAGCGTCAAGCACACAAGCTTCAGCAGCACCAAAACCACCAGTGGCAGCAGCTCAACAATTAGCCAAAGCACCAGCAGCCCAAGCTGCCCCAGCCGAAGGCTTTAAAGTTGTAAGCCCAATGCCTGGCGTAATTGTTGACGTAAAAGTTACTAAAGGTGACAACGTATCAAAAAATAATGTTGTAGTTGTGCTTGAAGCTATGAAGATGGAAAATGAAATTGTTACTCCTGTTTCGGGCGTTGTTTCTGCTGTTAACGTAACAAAAGGAGCTAATGTAAACACAGGCGACTTGTTGGTTGTCATAGCGGAGTAGTCGCTTCGGGGGTGTCTTATGGCAAGTCTTTTTAATGATATTGTGACGAACATTTTTGAGTTTTTCTACAATACAGGCTTTAGGCTGTTTTTTATCGGCGACAACTATAAGTTTCTAATAATGATTGTTGTTGCACTTTTCTTTCTGTACCTTGCTATAGCAAAGAAATACGAGCCGCTTCTTCTTGTGCCAATTTCTTTTGGTATGCTTATAGTAAACATTCCAGGTGTGTCAATTATGGCGCCTGCTACAGCAACCGAAGCAGGCGGAATGTTTTATTATTTAAGCTACGGAAACAAGCTTGGTATTTTCCCTCCGCTTATCTTTTTGGGGGTAGGCGCATTGACAGACTTTGGACCGCTTATTGCAAACCCTAGAAGCCTTCTTTTGGGCGCAGCAGCACAAGTTGGCATTTTCATTACGTTTTTAGGTGCTTTAGTTTTGGGCTTTGACATTTTGCAAGCGGCATCAATTGGAATTATCGGCGGTGCAGACGGCCCTACGGCAATCTATTTGGCAAACAAGCTTGCGCCATCAATGGCAGGAACAATTGCTCTTGCGGCATATTCTTACATGGCTCTCGTGCCAATTATACAGCCGCCAATTATGCGTGCTTTAACAACAAAAGAAGAACGTGCAATAAAAATGGAACAGCTTAGAGTAGTAAGCAAACGAGAAAAAATAATTTTCCCAATTGTTGTTACAATTTTGGTTGTGCTTTTAATAAAAGACAGTGCGCCGCTTATCGGTATGCTTATGCTTGGCAACCTTTTAAAAGAAAGCTTGGTTACTGACAAGCTTGCAACAGCAGCTTCGGAATATTTAATGTATATTGTAACAATTTTAATTGGTATAACGGTAGGTGCAACGACAAAAGCAGACGTTTTCCTTACACTAGACACAATTAAAGTTTTGGTGCTTGGGTTGGTTGCTTTTGCTGTTTCTACAGCGTCCGGCGTTTTGCTTGGAAAGCTTATGTGCAAGCTTTCTGGCGGAAAAATTAACCCTCTTATTGGTGCGGCCGGTGTTTCTGCTGTGCCAATGGCGGCTCGAGTTGCACAAAAAGTTGGGCAAGAAGAAAACCCAAACAACTACTTGCTTATGCACGCAATGGGTCCAAACGTTGCTGGTGTAATTGGTTCGGCAGTTGCGGCTGGCGTATTCCTTTCAATGCTTGGAAAATAAATGGAGGTGAACAAGTTGAGCTTGGTTAAAATAACTGATACAACGCTTCGTGACGGGCAGCAGTCGCTTATTGCTACTCGTATGCCTATAGAACAAATGCTTCCTATACTTGATAAAATGGATAAAGTTGGGTTTTATTCATTAGAGGTTTGGGGCGGCGCAACTTTTGACTCGTGCCTTAGGTTTTTAAAGGAAGACCCTTGGGAACGCCTTAGGCAAATTCGCAAAGCTGCAAAAAACACAAAACTTCAAATGCTTTTCCGTGGGCAAAACATGCTCGGCTACAAAAGCTACCCAGACGACATGGTAGAAGGCTTTTTGCAATGTGCCATTGAAAATGGAATTGACATTATTAGGGTGTTTGATGCGCTTAACGACCCAAGAAACATTGAGTCGTCCGTTAAGGCGATTAAAAAGTATGGCGGTCACGCACAGCTTGCAATTTCATACACTGTCAGCGAAGTTCATACACTTGATTATTACTTAGATTATGTGAAAACGCTTGAAAACATGGGTGCAGACTCAATTTGCCTTAAAGACATGGCAGGGCTTCTTATTCCGCAGGAAACATACAAGCTTGTAAAGGCAATTAAAGAAGTTTGCAAGCTTCCGCTTTCGGTACACAGCCATTGCACAAGCGGGCTTGCCGACATGACGTATGTAAAGGCAGTTGAAGCAGGGGCGGACGTAATTGATACTGCAATGTCGCCTTTTGCACTAGGCACATCACAGCCGGCAACAGAAGTTATGGTTGAAGCGTTTAGGGGAACAGAATTTGACACAGGGCTAGACAAAACTTTGCTTGGTGAAATTGCCGACTACTTTAGACCAATTAAGGACAAAGCTTTAGAAACAGGGCTTCTTGACCCAAAAATGCTTGGTGTTGACATTGCCGCACTTGTTTACCAAGTTCCAGGCGGTATGCTTTCAAACCTTCTTTCACAGCTAAAGCAGCAAAATGCGGCTGATAAGTTTGAAGAAGTGCTTAAAGAAGTTCCAAAGGTGCGAGCCGACTTGGGGTATCCTCCGCTTGTTACACCGTCCAGTCAAATTGTAGGTACACAAGCCGTAATGAACGTAATTAGCGGCGAAAGGTACAAAATGGTTCCAAAAGAAACTAAGGACGTTGTGCGTGGAATGTACGGCAAAACGCCTGTTCCTATTTCCGAGGAAATTCGCAAAAAGATAATTGGCGATGAAAAAGCAATTACTGTTCGCCCCGCAGATTTACTTTCCCCAGGGCTAAAGACAGCAGAGGAAGAAGCAAAGCAGTTTATTGAAAAGAAAGAGGACATTTATTCATACGCTTTATTTCCGCAAATTGCAACAGAATTTTTTAAGTACAGGCAAGCGCAAAAATATGGCGTTGACCCTAAATTAGTTAACAAGGAAAAAGGAAGTTACCCAATTTAACAAAAAGAGCTGTGCCAAACTTAACTTAGGTTTGACACAGTTTTTTTATTATGGCTTTAAAACTGGCTAATAAGATACGGCGAGCATTTTTTAAAAGGCTAAAAACCTGTTCATAATCTCGCTTTTGAAGCATTTTTGAGATAATTTTTTGTTCTGCAAGGAAGTGCCTACGACGCATATTCGCAGAATATATGCTAGGATGCACTGACGATGCATAACGGAAAATTAGCCAAAAATGCGAATAATGGAGAATATGAACAAGCTCTAAGGAAGAAGTAACACCCAAAGCGGTGTTGAGACTTGCGACAACGAAGCTATACGAAAACTAAGCCGTAGTATTATAGCAATTCCACTTTTTAATGATATTAGCAGAGGGAGGCCAAAAGCCTAATCAATCGTTTGGCATTTTGACCGACAAATTAAAGAAAATTTCTATACCATAAGGAGAGAACGAAATATTGACAAACTATACTCTTGTCCGTTCAAAGCGAAAATCTATAGCTATATACATAACAAAAGAAGCAACAGTTGAGGTTAGAGCGCCGTTAAATGTTTCAAAAGTTTACATTGACAATTTTGTTCAATCTAAACAAAAATGGATTGATAAACATTTGCTGGAACGAAAGGTACACATTGAAAAAAAGGCTGAATTTTTGCTAAGTTACGGAAGCAAGGTGTTATATAGTGGCAAAGAATACCCAATTATGGAAAGCGAAGGAAACACGGTGGGCTTTGACAATGTTTACTTTTATGTTCCAAAAAAATTAAGCCCTGAGCAAATAAAACATGCTTTAATTAAAATTTACAAATTGCTTGCAAAACGTGAACTAAATAAAAAAGTAATACAATTTTCTAAGCAATTGAATTTATTGCCTTCCACCGTAAAGATAAACTCATCAAGAACACGCTGGGGTAGTTGCAGCAGTAAGGGCAGCATAAACTTTTCGTGGAGGTTAATGTTGGCTGACGATGCTTTAATTGATTACGTTGTTGTTCATGAGCTTGCACACTTAAAAGAACTTAATCATAGCAAAAAGTTTTGGGCTATTGTTGAAAGTGTTTTGCCCGATTACAAAGAGCGAAAAAAAGGGTTGAAGTTGTTGCAAGAAAAATTATCAACGGAAAATTGGGAGTGAGTTATATAGTCATATAACTTCAAAATCAGCCAAATAGGAAATGAGTAGTATTATATCGTTAGAAAAGGCAATTAAGAACAGGTATTGTTGTAGAGGGGCAATGCCTCTTTTCATATGAAATGCGGGTTTTTTGTTGCTGTAAAAATGTTATACATCTAATATGTTCTTATGAACGTTTATCTTAACAAATAATAAAAGTAATAAAAAACTTTAAGTAACACTTGACATAATATTATTAATATGATAATATTACTATACTGATAACAATGAAAGGAGAAAGCAAGTGGATAAACCTATAAAAAATCTTATGGAAGCTATGCGAAACCCAATACAAAGTAAGCTGCTGTTAAATTTTCACACTGGGAATTTAACAGCAAAACAGCTTTTAGAAGCAAACAAAGACATACCACAAGCTACAATTTACAGGCATTTAAACAAGCTTGCAAAAGAAGGAATAATAAAAGTTGTTAAAGAAAACCGAATACGAGGGGTAGTTGAAAAAGTATACGCTTTTAACATAGAGCTAGAACAAAACTCATTGGAGTATTTAACTGGTGAAACGTACATGAATATGTTTACGGAGTATATGATGGGTTTTATGCAGGAATTTAGGGCTTACACAGCACAAGAAAACATAGATATAGCAAATAGCGGTTCTGGTTTTTCACTAATACCAATATACGCAACTAAAGAAGAACTGTTGGAGGTTGGAGCAAAAATTACCGAGATACTAATGCCGCTTTCACAAAACACTCCTTCAGCCGAACGTCTTTACAGAAATATAGGAATTATTGTAACACCACCAAAATCTATTGAATAATTCAAGGGGATATATTATGCTTACTATTACTAACCTTACAAAAACTTACCCAAACGGAAAGAAAGCTGTTGACAATTTAAGCTTAACTATTAAAACAGGTGATATTTATGGCTTTATCGGTGCAAACGGTGCAGGCAAAACAACTACAATAAAGGCTGTCGTTGGTATTCACGACTTTGACAGCGGGGAAATTACAATAGACGGCATGAGCATAAAAACAGAGCCGTTAAAGTGCAAAACTATTATGTCTTACATTCCCGACAACCCAGATTTATACGAACATTTAACAGGTATGCAGTTTATAAACTTCATTGCAGACCTTTACCGTGTACCGCTAAATGAACGCACTATGCGAATTAAAAAGTACGGTGATATGTTTGAAATGACACCACATTTGGGCAATGTTATTTCTTCATATTCTCACGGTATGAAGCAACGTGTGGCTATTATAGCTGCAATTGTGCACAAGCCAAAGCTTTTAATTTTAGATGAGCCTTTTGTTGGTCTTGACCCAAACGCTGCATTTTTACTAAAACAAACTATGCAGGAAATTTGCAAAGAGGGTGGGGCGATTTTTTTCTCCACACACGTCCTTGATGTAGCAGAAAAAATTTGCAACAAAGTTTCAATTATAAAAGGCGGAAAGTTAGTTGCAAGCGGTGAAACAAAAGAAATAACTGGCAACCGTTCACTTGAAGACGTATTTATGGAGGTGCAAGCTAATGCGTAACACATTTTTGCTTTTAAGGGCACAGCTTATAAATTCATATTCCATAAACGAAATTCTTATACCTAATAGCAAAAACCGCAAAAGCTCAATGCTAACGGCGTTTGCTATACTTACAGTTGGTGTGTGCATGTCGTTGTACACTTGGATTACGGCAGTTTCGCTAGTGCAACTTGGGCTTGCCGACATTATTCCGTCTTACATGGTTACAGTAACAAGCTTTGCAATTTTATTTTTAACTACCTTTAAGGTAAACGGAAATTTTTTCGGAAACAAAGACCATGAAATGTTAATGGCACTGCCTGTTAAGCCAAGTTCTATATTTGCTAGCCGATTTTTAAATTTGTATATTATGAACCTTGGGTTAAGCCTAGTTTTAGCAGTACCAGGAAGCATTGTGTGGGCTGTTAATGTTTCTAACGGTGTTTTGTATTTGCCACTTTTAATTATTAATTCTATACTTCTTCCAATTATTCCAATGTGTATTGCGGCATTGCTTGGTATTGTAATTATTATTCTTTCCTCTAAATTTAAGCAAGGTAATTTTGTATCACTTATATTGTCTATTCTGCTAATTGGCGGTTTGATTTACATTTCATTAAGCACAAACAGCGCACAGCAGGACATTACTGTTTTAAGCACTACACTTGCACAAAGCATTTACAAAATGTATCCGTTTTCTATTATGTTTTCCGTTTCTTTTTCAATGGGACAGTGGGTTGGTATGCTAGGTTATGCAACATTGTCAATTGCTGCATTGCTCTTGTTTATAATTGCAATTGCGCCACGATATGCTTCTATAAACCGCCTTGTAACTGCTAGAGCAAAAGTTGTTCATGGTAACAACACTAAAATAAAGGTAAACACCCCGTTTATGGCATTGTACAAAAAGGAATTAAAACGTTTCTTTGGCTCGTACCTTTACATGTTAAATGCTGGCATTGGACTTTTTGCCCTAGTCGCTTTAAGCGTTGTATGCATTTTTGTACCAATTGAAACAATAGGCAATGCGATTGGTATACCTAACATTTCTGAAATGTTAACGCAATATGCTCCAATTATAATTTCTGCATGTATAGCACTTAGCTGTCCTTCGGCGTCGTCAATTTCTCTTGAAGGAAATAATTTATGGATTTTGCAGTCAACACCAGTTTCCAAGAGAACTGTTATAAACAGCAAAATTGCTGTTAGTCTTACGCTGTATGCAGTTACAATTGCTATAAGTTCATTGGTGTTTAGTTTTAAACTTGGGTTTTCTGCTTTTGATACTGTTTTGTTAATAGCATTACCTATTTGTTACGCCATGTTTGCTGCTATGTTTGGAATTGCAATGAACAATAAGTTTCCAAACTTTAACTGGTCCACCGAAATGCAAGTTATTAAGCAAAGCACACCTGTTATAGCTTCTAGCCTTGTTCTTTTGTTAAGTGTACTTGCACCTTCTTTGGCAATAATTGCTTTACCAAGTGTTTATCAGTGGGCTTTAATGCTTTCCACATGTGCAGTGCTGTTAATTGCTTCAGGTGTTATGTATTACAATATTACCAAGGAAAAAGTTTTGAGGTATTAAGTAAAAAGAATAAAATAAGAGTAAAACGGCGAACACCATATCCGCCGTTTTACGCTACTAAAAGCTTTCAAATCAGATATGGGAGTGCACTTATTGTCACAGCTAACTGTATTCAATAATGGGCTGTTCGCATTTGAAATAGCCATTTTTCGCCATTTGCGAAGCGGCGGCAAAGGCATAATGGAACAAATTATGTCGAGTCGCTACGGCAGGGGATGGATGAATTGTTTCCTCGAACTGTGTCAAAAATCCTGCGTTTTTATTACGGTTTTTAACCTAAGATTAGTATTATACAGAGAGAGTGTGGCGTAAATCTTTATCAACACTGCGGTTAAAAAGTAAAAAAACAATGTTAATTGTACAGCAGGGACACAGTCAAAACAACTATGTCTTTGCTTTTTTGGTATTTCTGTAAAGTTAATTTACAATCCCATGCAAAATGCAAAATGTATAATAAAAAAATTTAACAAAATTTGTTGACATTACAATTTTACTGTGATATATTTTACTCTGTAGACATGTGGAAGTCTTTTTTTTGTGTAATAAATTTGTAATGCATTTTTAGCAGTGCTAAGCAATACAATTATTCACAAAAAAGAATAAAACAAGCGAGGTGTTAAGGTTGAGGACAAAAATCACGCTTGCTTGCACCGACTGCAAGCAAAGGAATTACAACACAATGAAAGAAAAGAAGAACCACCCCGACAGAATGGAAACAAAAAAATACTGTAGGTTTTGCAACAAGCACACTGTCCACAGGGAAACAAAGTAATTTGGCTTTTTGCTAAGTCCACACAAAGGAAGTGGTTTGATGGAAAAGGACTTGAACTTAGAAAAGAACGAAGCTCATGAGCAAAAAAAGCACCACGAGAAAAATTCTAAAGAACACAAAAAGTCTTTAAGGGCTAAGTTCAACGAGCTTAAAGGCGAGTTTAGAAAAATAATTTGGCCAAGCCGTCATGATTTGGCTAAGCAAACCGTTACTGTAATTGTTGCATCGCTGTTTGTTGGTGTAATTATTGTTTTGCTTGACGGTGGCTTTGGTTTTGCGCTTGATTATTTTACAAAGCTTTTGGGCTAATGTTTCTTGTTTAAAGTTAAGTTTTAGGTTTGTTTATTTTAGTTGAGGTTAATGCGAGGTTGATTTTGTATGACTGACGAGTCAAAATGGTATGTTGTTCATACTTATTCGGGCTATGAAAACAAGGTAAAGGCAAATATTGAAAAAATTGTTGAAAACAGAGGTATGCAAGACCAAATTTTTCAAGTTATTGTGCCTATAACCGACCATTTGGAAATTAAAAACGGGCAAAAGAAAACTGTTTCCCGCAAGGTTTTCCCAGGGTATGTTTTGCTAAACATGATTATGAACGACGATACTTGGTATGTCGTCAGAAACACAAGAGGCGTTACAAGCTTTGTTGGCCCTGGTTCAAAGCCTGTTGCTTTAACCGAGGCAGAAGTTGCGAACATGGGTATTTCGCTTAGTGATGAAACTTTTGATATATCCGAGGGCGAAACTGTAAGGGTTGTAAACGGACCGTTTGAGGACTCTGTAGGAGTCATCAAAGAAGTTAACCACAACAAGCACACGGTTATCGTTAAGCTAATGGTGTTCGGGCGTGAAACGCCTGTTGAGGTTGATTTTATGAATATCGTTAAGCTATAAAATGATATACTGCATTAGGCGTAAATTTGAAAACGTTAATCAGTTTTCTGCTACAGAAGTTTAAAAAGAAAACCACTTTTTAAATTTCCTCTCTTACGCTGTATATCAGTCCATTTTTATAATGTAAATTGGAGGTGCCTTTAATGGCAAAAAAAGTAACAGGTTATGTTAAGCTTCAAATTAACGCAGGTAAGGCTACACCAGCGCCACCTGTTGGTCCAGCGCTTGGTCAGCACGGTGTTAACATCATGGGCTTCTGCAAGGAGTTTAACGAAAGAACACAATCACAAGTAGGCTTGGTTATTCCTGTAGTTATTACAATTTACCAAGATAAGAGCTTTACATTTATTACAAAGACACCACCTGCTGCCGTTCTTCTTAAAAAGGCAATGAAGGTTGAGTCTGGTTCGGCTGTGCCAAACAAAAACAAAATAGGTACAATTTCAAGAGCAGAAGTTCAAAAAATTGCAGAGCAAAAAATGCCTGACCTTAATGCAGCTTCAATTGAGGCAGCTACAAGCATGATTGCAGGAACTGCAAGAAGCATGGGAATTATTGTTAAAGACTAATAGACTTGTTTTATATTTTTAAAATTATCTGTTGGTTTTAAAATGGTGGGAGGAAATTCCGCTAAACCACTAGGAGGTAAACAATGAAAAGAGGAAAGAAATACACTGAAAAAGCAAAGCTCGTTGAAAAGAGCAAGCTTTACGATACAAACGAAGCCATTAACTTGGCTGTACAAACGACAGTTGCAAAATTCGACGAAACAGTAGAGGCGCACGTTCGCTTGGGTGTTGACTCAAGACACGCAGACCAACAAGTTCGTGGTGCGGTTGTGCTTCCTCATGGTACAGGTAAAAAGGTTCGTGTACTCGTTTTCGCAAAAGGCGAAAAGGCTGCAGAAGCAGAGGCTGCCGGCGCTGAATTTGTAGGCGCAGAGGAGCTTGTTACAAAAATTCAAAACGAGAACTGGTTTGAGTTTGACGTTGTAGTTGCAACACCTGACATGATGGGTGTAGTTGGTAAAATTGGTAGAGTTTTGGGCCCTAAAGGTCTTATGCCAAACCCAAAAGCTGGCACTGTAACTATGGACGTTACAAAAGCAATTACTGAAATTAAGGCTGGTAAAATTGAATACCGTCTTGACAAAACAAACATTATCCACGTACCTATTGGCAAAGTTTCTTTCGGTGCTGAAAAGCTTCAAGAAAACTTTGACACACTTATGGGTGCTATTATCAAAGCAAAACCTTCCGCAGCCAAAGGTCAATACCTTAAAAGTGTTGTTGTTTCAACAACTATGGGCCCTGGCATAAAAATTAATGCTGGTAAGCTTTCATAATTTGGGCTTGACATTGGCGCTGGCTTAATATATAATAAATTTCAATTGTATAAAACCTAAAGACAGTAGGTGCTTGTCGTAAAAGCTTTTGCTTGCCTACCGAGGGAATGTTCGCTTTATAAATTAGCGTATTATGGCGTTGCCAATAAATATCCTCCCTCTTTGTCTTTTACATTCAAAGAGGGTCTTTTGTTTTGTATGCTTTACATGCAGCGGTTAAAAAAGCCGCTAAATAAGGAGGTGTAATAATGCCAAAAATCGCTCAAAAGCAAGTTGTTGTAAACGAAATTAAGGACAAGTTGCTTAAAGCAAAGTCTGTTGTAATGGTTGACGCTAGAGGTCTTACAGTTTTACAAGACACTGAATTAAGACGCAAGCTTAGAGAAGCAGGTGTTGACTACAAGGTTTACAAAAACACAATGGTTAACCTTGCTGTAGAAGGAACAGAGTTTGAAGGGCTTAAACCTTTCTTAAACGGCCCAAGCGCTTTTGCTTTTGCTTACGACGAAGCAACAAACGTTGCTGGCATTTTTAACAAAGAGCTTAAAGCTATGCCAAAGCTTGAATTTAAGGCTGGTATAGTGTCAAGCGTTGTTTACGACGCAGAAGGCATCAAAATGATTGCGGAAATTCCAAGCAAGGAAGTTCTTATTTCCAAGCTTCTTGGTTCGTTCAAATCTCCGCTTTCATCTTTCGCAAGGCTTATCAATGCTATCAGCGAAAAGCAAGCTGAAACAGTTTAATATTATTATAATTTGGAGGTGCTGTTATAATGGCAAAATTAACAATTGAAGAAATTATTGCTGCTGTTAAGGAGCTTACAGTTTTAGAATTAAATGACTTGGTTAAAGCGGCAGAAGAAGAATTTGGCGTATCTGCTGCTGCTGGCGTAGTTGTAGCTGCTGGTGCAGCTGGCGGCGAAGCTGCTGAAGAAAAGACAGAGTTCGACGTTGAACTTACAAGCGCTGGCGCTGAAAAAATTAAGGTTATCAAGGTAGTTAGAGAATTAACTGGTCTTGGCTTGAAAGAAGCTAAAGAATTAGTTGACAACGCTCCTAAGATGATTAAAGAAGCTGTTCAAAAAGAAGAAGCTGCTTCTATCAAGGCTAAACTTGAAGAAGTTGGCGCTGTTGTTACAGTTAAGTAATTTTATTTTTACTTATAAAAGCCCCTGCTTGTGCGGGGGCTTTTAGCTGTCCGTATCTACATTACCACTCGTTAGGCAAAATGATAAAATCTCCCAACTGTCATTTATTACAAGATGAAGTTTAAAACCGTAAATTTGTCATGTGTAGTTCATGTAAACTAGTCTTCCTTAAATTCTAATTTATCTATAGCTGTATTTTAGAACCTTTGTTCAGTAAGCTGTTACCCATCTTTAAAGCGATTATTCCGCCATTCTTCGTTGTGGCGGCTTGACACAATTTTTCTATTATGCCTTCGCCACCACGCCTAGAATGGCAAAAAATCGCTGTTTTAAATCTGGGCAACCCATTACTGAACACAGGTTCTAAGTTTATAAAGCCGAAAAATTATAGAAACTAAGCCCTTGGGGATTTGTCCTAAACCCCACCGCATTTGACAAAGTTCGCAAAGCCTTTAATATTTGTTTGCCATAATTAAATAGTGTACCCAGCTTCAAAAGCCTTCATATTAATATCAATTAGCTTTTTAGGTACAGTTTCCTCCAAGGCATTTACCCAAACAGCCTTTTCAAACTGCATACACTTCGCCAAAACGCCCAAAAGCACAACGTTTGCCGCCTTTGCATTTCCACATTCAAGCGCAAGCTTTAGCGCATCAACTGGAAAAACATTTTTTACTTGCTCTTTTATTAAACTGATAACATCATTAGGGTATTCCTTTTTCCCTGTAATAACAGGCATGGGCTTAATAACCTGAGTGTTTACAATAATTGTTCCGTCATTTTTTAAATACGGAAGCCAGCGGTATGCTTCAAGCTGTTCAAACGAAACGATAAAGTCGGCTCCCCCCTCGTCAATTATAGGGGAGCTTACGCTCTCGCCAAACCTAACATATGTAACAACGCTTCCTCCACGCTGTGCCATTCCGTGAATTTCTGAAAGCTTAACGTCAAACCCTTGGGAAAGTAGCATGTTTCCAATAATGCGGCTTGCCAAAAGCGTGCCCTGTCCGCCTACACCTACTATCATAATTGAAGTTACCTTGCTCATTTTTCGCCGCCCCCTTCAATTGCACCGAACTTGCAAACTTGAATACAAAGCTCGCAACCCGTGCAAAGAGTTTTGTCAACATCAATCTTTTTGCCGTTCATTGAAATTGCAGGGCAGCCAACCCTCATGCACATTTTGCAGCCAGTGCATTTTTCAGAAATGGCTTTAACTGGCGGCTTTGCGCTTCGTGTTTTAAGCAAAGCACAAGGGCTTTGTGCAATAATTACCGAAAGCTCGTCGCTTTCTGTTTCATGCCGAACAACTTCTTCAAATTCATTTAAATTAAGTGGGTCAGAAACTATAACACGGCTAACGCCAATTGCTTCACAAAGCTTGACTAAATCTAGTTTTGGAGCTTCGTGCCCTTTTATGTTAAACCCTGTTGATGGGTTTTGCTGATGCCCTGTCATTCCAGTAATAGAGTTGTCAAGAATTATAACAGTTGAAGTTGCTCCGTTATACGCCATGTTAATTAGCCCAGTTATGCCAGAATGTATAAAAGTTGAATCCCCAATTACAGCAACAGCCTTTTTTGCAAACTCTTTGCCACGTGCTTTTTCTATTCCGTGAAGGCTGCTTATGCTAGCACCCATGCAAAGGCAAACGTCAATTGCACTTAAAGGTTCAAGCGCACCAAGTGTGTAGCAGCCAATGTCACCCATAACTGTAAGCTTTAATTTGTTTAGTATGTAAAAAACGCCCCTGTGCGGACAAGACGGACAAAGAACTGGTGGGCGGACGGGTGCTTCTACTGTAGTTTTAAAAGGTTCAGTATGTTCATTTAAAATTAATTGCCGCACCATTTTAGCATTAATTTCGCCGCAAACTGGGAAAAGTTCTTTTCCAACTACATCAAGCCCCAAAGCTTTGCAGTGCGTTTCAATTATGCTTTCGAGTTCCTCAATTACATAAAGCTTATCAACTTTTTGTGCAAATTGTTTAATTAAGTTTACGGGCATAGGGAATGTCATGCCAAGTTTTAAAAACGAAGCTGAAGGAATTGCTTCTTTTGCGTACTGATATGCCGCACCGCATGTAATAATTCCTATGCGTGTGTCATTAATTTCAACTGAATTTATTCCGCTTGTTTCGGCGTACTCTACAAGCCGTTTTGTACGTTCCTCAACAAAAATATGGCGCAGCCTTGCCATAGCAGGCATAGTTACGTTTTTAGAAATGTTTTTTTCATATGGTTTAACTGGAATTTCTTTTCTTACTGAAGTGTTTACAATACTTTGAGAGTGAGATATTCTTGTGGAAAGCCTAAGTAAAACCGGAGTGTCAAATTTTTCGCTTAAATCAAAAGCAAGCTTTGTAAATTCCAAACATTCACTGCTGTCAGAAGGCTCAAGAACAGGCACTTTTGCAGCCATTGCATAATGTCTGGAGTCTTGCTCGTCCTGTGAGCTGTGCATACCTTGGTCGTCAGCAACAGCAATTACTAAGCCGCCGTTTACGCCAACATAAGAAGAAGTAAAAAGAGGGTCTGCAGCAACGTTTAGCCCAACGTGCTTCATTGCACTAAAAGCCCTTGCGCCGCCAACAGCCGCCCCAACTGCAACTTCAACCGCAACCTTTTCATTTGGCGCCCATTCTGAAAAAACTTCGTCATATTTAGAAACAGCTTCTGTAATTTCAGTTGATGGTGTGCCGGGATAGCTTGAAACAACGTGCACGCCTGCTTCATAAAGCCCACGAGCAACGGCTTCGTTGCCAAGCATTAGCCTTTTAGCCATATGTATATCTCTCCCTTATTAAAAAATTAATCTGAAAGCGCACAATTAAAAAGTGAAGAAATGTTTTCAAGCGGCCCAAACATAACAAGCCTGTCGTCGTCCCTTAAAATGTCGGTTGGTGTAATGCTTGGGTTTGTTATACCGTTTCTAGCAATTGTTAAAATGGAAACTCCATATTTTTCACGGATTCCAGCTTCTGCAATTGTTTTATCCACAAGTTCATCAGGCAGTTTTGCAACGACAAGCTCCCCAAGAACACTGTTTCCAAAAATGTCCAAAACAATAAACCTGTTTGAATTTTTTGTATACATAACACGGGTAGCAACGTAACGTACAAACTTGTCGAAGTTGCTTGTAAAAAGAGGTATTTTACGAATTACAAAAAGTAACATAATATAAAGCCCTATGTAAACAAAAGCATTTAAAAAAGTGTGCCTGTCGTCAGTTGTAATTCGGATAATTACGTTAAGGAGAGAAGAAACAATTACAACAGTAAATGTGTAGCCAAAAAGCATTGTGTTCATTGCAAGCGTGCGGCGTTTTCTTGAAGACATAATCGTTTCACTTTCTGCTGTAGTAAAGCCGCTGTTTGTTAACATGGATATTACTTGAAAACGTGCTCTGTCAGTTGTCATTCCTGTAAGCCTAAACAGAACAGTGAAAATTTCAATAATCGTTAAGTAAAGGCTAATAAACGCAAGAAGCATTAGCAAAGATGAGTTTAAAGCCATTTCAGCACCTCCAAATTAAATTATATATATGTATATTTTACATTTTTCAAATAAATAGTAGCAAATGTTTACACACATTATACAGTATTTATTAAATTCATGCAACAATTACGTAAACAAAGTCTGTTCGCATAAAGCGTTATACTTTATAACGAACAGACTATTTGATGTTTAAACTGCTATAAAATTAAACCTTAAAGTGCGAAACCATTTGTGCAAGCACTTCTGATTGGCTGTTAAGCTCTTGTGCGGCAGCAGCAGATTCTTCGGAAGTAGACGAGTTAGTTTGCACAACATCTGAAATTTGATTAATGCCAATAGTAATTTGCCCAATTGCATCAACCTGTTCTTTAGTTGAAAAATAAATGTCGTCAATAATTTCAGAAACAGCGTTTGCGTTTGTGACGATAGCTTCCAAAGAGCCAGCTGTAAGCTCTGCAATTTCTGTGCCTTTATTTACTTTTGCAATTGTGTTCTCAATAAGCTCGGACGTTTCCTTTGCCGCCTTTTGGCTTCTGCTGGCAAGTGAGCGAACTTCCTCGGCAACGACGGCAAAGCCTTTTCCGTATTGCCCTGCACGTGCCGCCTCAACAGCCGCATTAAGTGCAAGCAAGTTTGTTTGGAAGGCAATATCGTCAATAACCTTAATAATTTTTGAAATGTTTCTTGATGCTTCCTTAATATCTTCCATAGAATTAAGCATGTTCGTCATTTCATTGTTTCCGTTTCTTGCACTTTCAATTGATTTTTTAGAGAATTCTTCTGCATTTTGCGCTTTATCTGCATTTCTGTTTGTTTGCTCGTTAATGTTTAATATGGAAGCGTTAAGTTCTTCTATTGAAGCCGCTTGTGACGAAGCTCCTTCTGCAAGTGTCATTGCACTTTCTGTAATTTGCTTAGCACCAGCAAGTACATTATCTGCAGAAATTTTTATATCATAAATTGTTGTACGCAAAGTTTTTGAGATATTATTGATAGAATTTTTTATTAAGTTAAACTGCCCAATATATTCTCTGCTGATATCCCTAGTTAAATCTCCGCTTGCGATTGTGCTTAAAACTTCTGTAATTTCGTTAATGTAAGAGCCTGTAGAAACTACCATTTTTTCAAATGAATTCATCATAGAAGCAAAGCTTCCTTTAAAGTTGTTTTCAACCTTAATATCAAAAATTCCTTGCGAAAGGCTGTCAAGCACTTTGTTTGCTTCATCAATCGGCTTGCTAACAGAAAGAAGCAAACTGTTCAAACCTTCTGTAAGCTTCTTCCAGTCGTTTCTGTAGCTTTCAGTGTTTACTCTTACATCAAGCTGCCCGTTTATTGCGCCTTCAATAAGCTTTGTAATGTCGGAATTTACAGCAGCAAGGTTTCCCTTTACAGCATTAAACTTTACATTTGAGTCCGCCTTTTTGCCTGGGAACTGTGGCATTTCAACCGTAAAGTTGCCTTCGCCAAGCTGACCAAACGAATCCAGTATAACTAAAGTGTCATTTATCAAGCCTTCAACTGTTGAGTTAATTGCATTCACAGCATTTTTATACTCACCAACGAACTGGTCTTCGGGAAGCCTTGCGTTAATTTCGCCCATTTTAAAATTTTCAGCTGTTTCTTCTATTTTTTCTAATAATAAAATAAACGTATCTCTAACATTTATAAAAGTGTCAGTTAGCATACCGATTTCATCTTTAGAAGTTGACATTAGGTTAACGTGAAGATTACCGTTTGAAATGTCAACCGCTTTTTTGCCAAGCTCTATTATAGGCTTAACAATAGAATTTCTTAAAAGAATAATCAAAATAAAAGTAATAACAAAGGATAAAACAACTCCAATTACTAAAACAATATATGAAAATAAAGCCGTACTTGAAGCAGACTTGCTTTGCTCAACTGCCAAATTTTCTTGCTGAATTACAATATCATTAAGTATGTCTGCAATCATTTCGTTGTTTGGTGCAAATTCACTTGCATAAAGAACATATGCCTGTTTGTTTGTTTCGGCTAAATTTTTTGAAGATAGTTCAACAATTTGTTGCTCAATGCTTTGGTTTTGCTCTGTTATTGCAACAATTTTGTCGAGTAGTGCTTTGTCACCTGTAAATGTGTGTTTATAGCTTTCTACGAAAGTAAGCATTTCATTAAAGTTGTCCTCAGCCTTTTTAACTGCTTCTGCGATTACAGCAGGGTTTTCGTCAATAATTGCAGTTAAAACATTTTTTTGAAATGAAAACAAATTTCTTTGAATACTTAATGATAAGTTTGTATTAGGCAAAGTAGCGTCTTTGTATTCACTAATAATACCATTCATTTTATTTACGCTATTAAATGAAACGAGGCTAAGGCCAAGCAAAACGGCTAAAACAACCCCAAAGCTTATTATAAGCTTTGCATTTATTTTTAAGTTTTTCATATAACGTCTCCTTTTGTCTAGGGCTTGTTTTTTGGATTTTCGAGGACATTTTTCAAACAGCCCCTAAAGATTTATTGTTCATAATGTCAACGTAAATTTAAATCCAATATTTATGTAGTATTTTGGCAAATTCTAGTTAATTTTATCAAAGTAGTAAACTGGTTCTAAGCTTTCATAAATAACGGATATAACTAAAATCTACTATTACTATAGGTTATAAGGTATATAAATTAAAAATTTTGGTGTGAAAATGTATTAATAAACCTACTTTTCACACCAAAGTTTGGATTGACTAAATCTTAAAGTGGGCTACCATTTGTGAAAGAACTTCAGACTGACTGTTAAGTTCTTCCGCCGCTGCCGCCGATTCTTCCGAAGTTGACGAGTTCACTTGAACTACGTCTGAAATTTGACCTATGCCAGAAGTAATTTCGCCAATCGATTCCACTTGGTCATTAGTGGAAACTAAAATTTTATCAATAATCACAGACACAGAAGTAGCATTTTCAACAATTGTGTTGAGTGCTTCTGCGGTAAGCTTTGCAGTTTCTGTACCACCATTAATTTTTGAAATAGTGTCCTCAATTAAGTCAGACGTTTCCTTTGCGGCTTTTTGGCTTCTGCCAGCAAGCGAGCGAACCTCCTCGGCAACAACAGCAAACCCTTTGCCGTATTGTCCAGCCCTAGCTGCTTCAACAGCAGCATTAAGTGCAAGCAAGTTTGTTTGGAACGCAATGTCATCAATAACCTTAATAATTTTATATATATTTCGTGAAGCCTCTTTAATGTCGTCCATAGAGTGAAGCATGTTAAGCATTTCGCTGTTGCCTTTTCTTCCGCTTTCTATAGACTTTTTAGAAAATTCATCTGCAAGTTTTGCGTTATTTGCGTCTTCCCGAGTTTGTTCATTTACAACTGTTATTGAAGCGTTAAGTTCTTCAATAGAGCTTGCTTGCCTAGACGCTCCTTCAGCAAGAGTAATTGCACTTTCTGTAATTTGCTTTGCACCAGAAAGCACATTTTCTGATGCCATTTTAATGTCTGCAATAGTGCTTCTTAATGTAGTTGAAATACTGTTAATCGAGTTTTTAATTAAATTAAACTGACCGATATACTCACGGTTAATTTCTACCGTAAGAATACCGGCGGAAATTTTGTCAAGTGAATCTGTAATTTCAAAAATGTACGAGCCTGTAGATGAAATCATTTTATTTAATGCGCTCATCATGTCGGCAAAGCTTCCTTTGTAGCCTGTGCTTGCAGCAACGTCAAAGTTGCCCAGAGAAAGCTTCGACAAAACGTGATTTGCTTCGTTAATTGGTTTTTCAACAGCATCAACAAACGAGTTAAGCCCTTCTGTAAGCTTTTTCCAGTCTCCTTTATACTTGCTTGTATCTACAGAAACATCAAGCTTTCCCTCAATTGCGCCTTCAATAAGCTTTGAAACATCAGAATTTACAGACTTTAAGTTTGATTTAAGTTCCTCAAACCTTTCGTTTGCAATTACTTTTTGTCCTGGCATTTTTGCAAACTCAACTTCAAAGTTGCCTTCTCCAAATTGGGTGTAAGCATCAAGAATTGTAAGCGTATCACTAATAAGCGCACCTGTTGTGTTGTTTACAGAGGCTGCAACTGCTTTAAATTCGCCATGAAATTCTTCTTCTGGAATTTTTGCCCCCAAGTCGCCTTTGTTAAGCTTATCAGACATTTCATTAATTTTTCTTGTAAGCAAAAGCACAGTGTCACGAACCTTAATAAAAGAAGAGGTAAGCATTCCAATTTCGTCGTTGCCTCTAACTTGCAGATTTACGTTTAAGTTGCCGTCTGCAATTTCCTTTGAGGCCTTTTCCAACTCGCTTATTGGAGTTTGTATAGCTTTGTTTATTACAAAAATCATTATTACAGAAATTACTATACTTATAATTAAAACAATAAAAAGCACAGTAAATGCAAAATTTGTAGTTTTGTCTGCTTCTTCGCCTTGATGTGAAATATTTTGTGTTAAATCGTCTGACATTTTAATCAACATTTCGGCTGCTTTGTCAAACTTAGGTTTATAGTCATTTGTAAAAACTTTATACGCCTCTGCTTCAGACGTATCAGTGTTTTGCAGTGAAAACTCCTCAATTTGAAGCCTAAAAGGTACAGCAGTTTTCAAAATGCTGTCCAGCTCGTCAATAACAGAGGTATCTTGTCCTTTTATAAGCTCTTTGTATGCAGCAATGTTATCATTTAATTTTGCTCTGTCTGCTTGCCCGCTTTTAATGTCTTGTTCAATGGTTTTTATATCTCTGTCGACTATACTCATCAAAAGATATCTTTGAACTGAAAGCAAGTTTCTTCGCATTGTCCAAATTAAGTTAGATGCAGGCAAGCTTTCGTTTTTGTACCCACCAATAGTTTCGTTAAGGTTATTTAAACTGTAAATTGCATAAATGCCCACGGACAAAAGCATTATTAAAACTATTCCAAAACCAACTAAAAGTTTCATTTTAATTTTCAAATTTTTCATTACAAGTCCCCCTAATTATTAATAACCTAATAAAACTATACTGTAGCAGTTCCAGTTTTTCAAACAGCCCCTAAATAGCAGCAGTAGTTTAATACTTAAATCACCTCATTTATGATAATAAGAGCTTATAGCAAAATGTGCTATTATTATGCGTGTTTTTAGGCTTGCTTAACCCCTATAATACATTTTAATGATGCCCGCAGCTGCAAACTGCACGGGGCTTATTATGTAAAAGTTAGGTTAATTAGGTTAGCAACATAGAAGTATAAAGAAAGCTTATTTTGCATTGTACTAAGTTTTTAAGCATGATGGTGTTTTATTATATCACCTCTTACAAGTTAATAAAAAGCTGCACTCCTATTAAACTAGAAGCACGTCTATAGCAATTCAGCCTTTAATCGAAGGTTTAATGGTTAAGCTTAAAGCTTAACATCTATCTGTCAAAAAGCATTTTACTTTGCTTCTCAAAGCCATTATCGTTAAAAAGTGGAAGTGCTATATGTTTAAAAAAAGTACACATCTTAATTGCAGATAATGCAAATTAATTACTCAATAATATAAATTAATTTTACTTTATTATATACAATTAGAATGAATTATTCAATAGTAATTCATTCTAATTTTAATAATTTAGTAAATTTGTTAAAAAAAAGCCTATCATTAAATAAAAAAGCCTATCATTAAATAATAAATGATAAGCTCTAAAAAATTACATTTTCTTCATTGAGTTTATAAGTTCTTCGATTGGGGTAACATAAGCCGTTTTATAATTGTCATATATAACCATTCCAGGCCTTGCTCCGTTAGGCTTTTTTACAAACTTTTTAATAACATAGTCAACAGGAACAAGGCTTGAATTCTGAGCCTTGCTGTAAAAAGCTGCAAGGTTTGCCGCTTCGTTAAGCGTTTGGTTTGGCGGTGTTTCGCCGTTTGTTTTTATAATAACGTGCGAGCCTGGAATTTCCTTTGTGTGAAACCAAAGGTCTAACGCTTCAGCAAAGCGAAGTGTAAGTTCGTCGTTTTGTTTGTTGTTTTTGCCTACATAAATGTCAAAGCCGTCACTCGAAACAAAGTGCATAGGCTTAGATTTTTTTTGCTTCTGCCCCTTTTGGGCACGTCTCTTTTTAACAAAGCCGCTTTCGGCAAGTTCTTCTCTAATTTCTTCAATGTCTTGCTCGTCTGCCGATGTAGAAATAGTTGACAAAACAGTTTCAAGGTACAAAAGCTCCTCGTCATTTTGAGCAATTTGGTCTTGAAGCGCAATAAATGTCCGTTTTTCTTTGTTATACTTTTTAAAGTATTTTGCTGCATTTTCAGAAGGGGTAAGCGTTGGGTCAAGCCTAATTGTAATTTCTTTACAGTCTTCGTCGTAAAAATTAACTGTTGTAAAAGAAGTAGTACCTTTTTCAACTGCATAAATGTTTGCAGTTATAAGCTCGCCGTAAAGCCGCAAAGTGTCACGCCCAGAAATGCTTTTAAGCGTTTTGTCGTAAAGCTCTTTCTTTTTAATGCAGCGTTCTATGTTTTGCTGAACAATTTTTCTTATGTCAACTGACTTTTGCGTAATTCTGTAAATGTTGTCTTTTGTTTTGTAGTAAACCTCCAAAAGCTCTGAAACGTTTTCAAAGCTTTTTCTTTCATTTGCTTCAAGCAGCGTCATGTTAACACAAGAAAATTCAATTGGTTTACCTGCTTCGTTAAAAATTATTTCTGGGGTAAACTTTCCGCTTTCAACATCTGCCATAATTTCGTCAAAAGATTTGAAAAGTGTTTCCACATGTTCGGCAGTTGCTTGCTCGGCAAAAAGCGTTGAGTCAACTTTTGCTCTGTGGCACACTTCGCCCGCTAAAAATGGGCTTATGCCGCTGTAGCTTTGATAAATTACATCTATAAGCTTAAAACCTTGCTTTCCTTTAAACAAACTTTGAAACTGCTCTTTGCTTCTTAAAAGAGGGTTAAGCTTGTCCTTTGACGGCGGCAAAACGTACACACCGCCTGGGAGCACTTCACGCACCGAGCTTTTTTCATGCGAAATGTGCTTTATGCTGTCCAAGATAACTCCATTTTCGTTTGTTAAAATAATGTTGCTGTGCTTTCCCATTATTTCCACAATAAGCGTCTTTACAGAAGCATCGCCCATTTCGTTAAGCGACTCAACTTTTATTTCAATTATTCTTTCAAACTCGTGCTGGCAAACCGACAAAACTTTTCCGCCGCTTAAATGTTTCCTTAAAACCATGCAAAAAAGCGGTGCACTTAAAGGGTTTTGCTTTGCCTGCTCTGTAATGTGTATTCTTGGGTGTGAAGGGTTTGCACTTAGCAAAAGCTTTAAGTTGTTACCCTGACACCTTATTGCAATTATAATTTCATCATTTTCTGGTTGGTAAATTTTATCTACACGACCGCTAACTGTTTTTTGTGCAAGCTCGTGGACAATTGCTGCAACTGTAACACCGTCAAGTGCCATATAAACCATTCCCTTGTATAGTATCGTAATATAAACTTTCGTACATAAAACAAAAAACCTTGTAAACGTAGCTTACAAGGTTTAAAAAGGCGCCAGCGGGATTTGAACCCACGAATAAAGGTGTTGCAGACCTTTGCCTTACCACTTGGCCATGGCGCCAAAACAAATTTTCTCCTGACAAATATTTATTATACAGTAGAATAGTTCATTTGTCAATGATAATTTTTGGAGTGTTATCAGCATTTAAAGTGTATGTGTAAAGTAGCGTAGTTATAAATAAAGTTGTATAATATAGCTGAGGGTTTGGGTAAAATGCTTGAAAGTGTTAACCCATTTCCATTAAACTGAAATTGCTATAGCAAAGATAAAGGCGGTTTATATAAAGGAGAGTTTTTATTATTATTTCAAAAAGATTAAAAGCAATTGCACATGAAATTAAACATAAAACTGTAGCAGACATTGGCACAGACCACGGATATTTACCTATTTATGCTGTAAAGTCAGGCATTGCCGAAAAGGTTATAGCTTGTGATGTAAACCGTGAGCCTTTGTTGCGTGCAGACAAAAACATTAGAGAAAATGGGCTTTGCGACAAAATTGAAACTAGGCTTTGTGATGGGCTTAGCGGTGTTTTACCTGGCGAAGTTTCTTGTGCCGTTATTTCTGGAATGGGCGGAATGTTAGTAATTGACATATTAAAGCGTTCGCTTGACGTGGTGCAAACACTTTCGCAGCTTGTGCTTTCGCCACAGTTAAACGTTTTGGACGTGCGTAAGTTTGTACATAGTGCTTCGTTTAAAATTATAAATGAAGAAATCGTTTTTGAAGACGGCAAGTTTTACAATATTATAAGCTGTGAAAAAGGAATCGATGTAAAATATTCGGAAATAGATTATTATGTTGGGCGTGTTTTAATTGAAAAGCGGTCGGACGTTTTTTTGCAATTTGCACATTATAAAATTGCTAAATTAATGGAAATAAAGTATAATATAGAAAAATCACAATTCACAGCGGAAAATGGAAAAAGGCTTGAAGAAATTTGCTTTGAGATTGATGCTTATAAAAAGATATTTGCCGATTAATTAAGGAGGAAGTAATGAAAGCAAACGTGAAATGGGTTGCTCAGGCAATGAACGAATTTGCGCCTGAAAAGCTTGCATATGAAAACGATAACGTAGGGCTTTTGGTTGGCGAAACCGAAACAGAGGTTAAAACAATTTTAGTTGCGCTTGATTTAAGCTTTCCTGTAATAGAGGAAGCTATAGCTTTAAAGGCAGACATGGTTGTTACACACCACCCAATTATGCGTAAGGCTGTAAAAAGAGTTACTGACGAAAATAGCACAGGCAAAAAAATTATTTCTCTTATAAAAAACAACATTGCTTTCTACGCTTCGCACACTTGCCTAGACATTTGCGACGGAGGAACAAACGATGTTTTGTTTGATATGCTGGGGCTTGTTGGTAAACAAAAGCTTCTTAAAGAAGAAAAAGACGGTTTTTCGATTGGCAGAATTGGTGACTTGCCTTACACCATGAAGCTAACTGATATTATCGCAATTATAAAGAAGCGTCTTTCTCTTGACTTCGTGTCTTTCGTTGGTGACTTAAACACAAAAATTACAAGGGTTGGGCTTTGCACTGGAAGTGCTTCTGGGGTAGAATTTTTAGAGGAAGCACACAATAGGGGCTGTCACCTTTACATTAGCGGTGATGTAACTTTCCACAATGCAATGGCGGCTGACGAATTGGGCATTTGTCTAATTGACGGAACGCATTTTTCAACAGAAGTTATTGTAGTGCCTGCAATTTGCGAGAGGCTTGAAAAGGCGTCGAAAGAGGCAGGCTTTAGGCTAAACATAATACAATCGGAGAGGCAAAAATCGCCACTTCAGCAGAGGTGACTTATGGCAGACGTATGCGTAAACATTAAAAGCAAGGGGCTTGATGTTCAAGTAAATGTACCTTATGGCACAACGCTTTCTACGCTTAGAAAGCAGTTTGAGGATAAGCTGAAAATGCCTGTTCTTTTGGCACGTGTGGAAAACGACTTAAAGGAGCTTATGTTTCCTTTGAGAAAAGATTGCACTGTTACTTTTTTAGACTTAACTGATGCAAACGGTTTTAGAACGTATCAGAGGAGTGCGTTTTTCCTTTTAATATGCGCCATTAGGGAAGTTTTGGGTAAAACTACCCGTGTTGTAATTAATCGTTCGGTAAACAAAAATTATTATTGTGAGCTTCCTAATCAAAGCGACAGTGATAAGCTTACTTCTGAAACAGTTGCAAAAATTGAGCAAGTTATGCGTAGGTTTGTTTCAGAAGACTTGCCGATTGAAAAAATTTCTCTAGGGCTTGAAGATGCACTTATAATTTCAGAAGAATTTGGAATGCCTGACAAAATTGATGTTTTAAAATATCGCCGCACATCAAAAGTTAACTTTTACAAACTTTCTTCATATTACGACTATTTTTATGGCCAGATGGTGGAAAGCACAGGTGCTTTAAAAGAATTTAAGCTTCATTTGGACGAAAAGGAAATTGTTTTACAGTTTCCAAACCCAGAAAACCCAGGCACGTTACTTGATGTTGTTGAACTTAAAAAGATGAAGCCTGTTTTTGTTGAATCAAAAAAATGGGCAGAAATTGTTGGTGTTGACACTGTTGGCGCTTTGAACAACAAAATTTGCAGCGGAGAATTTTTTGACATTGTGCGAACTTCGGAAGCTTTGCACGAAAAAAAGGTTGCTGAAATTGCAGATGAAATTTACAGAAATGGTAAAAATGTAGTGCTTATTGCAGGGCCTTCTTCTTCAGGCAAAACTACGTTTGCAAACAGGTTAAGCATTCAGCTAAAGGTTAATGGGCTAAAGCCGTACGTTATTTCTATGGACAACTACTTTAGAGAAGCTAGGCTTGCACCTGTTGACGCAGAAGGAAACCCCGACTTTGAAAACGTTTCTCATGTTGACGTAGACAAGCTGAATGATGACTTATTTAAGCTTACAAACGGTGAACGTGTACCTATTCCAACATACAACTTTCAAGAGGGCAAGGCAGAGTACCGTGGAGATTATATATGCCTTGAGAAAAACGGCGTTTTAATAATTGAAGGAATACATGGGTTAAACCCTATTGTTGCAAGCACAATTTCGCCAGAGCAAAAGTTCCGCATTTTTATTTCGGCACTTACACAGCTAAATGTAGACGACCATAACAGAATACCAACTACGGACACTCGGCTTTTACGGCGAATTGTACGTGACAGCCAGTTTCGGGGGTATAGCGCAGAAAAGTCAATTACTGCTTGGCCAAAGGTTGTGCATGGTGAAAGGGTAAACATTTTTCCATTTCAAGAAGAGGCAGACGCTGTTTTTAATTCGGCACTTGTTTACGAGCTTTGCATTTTAAAGCAGTACGCCGAACCGCTTTTGTTTGGTGTAAAAAGCGACTTGCCGCAATATGTTGAAGCTAGGCGGCTTGTAAAATTTTTAGACAGTTTTTTGGGCGTTTCCAGCGAGCAAATTCAAATAAACTCTATTCTTAGAGAGTTTATTGGCGGAAGTTGTTTTAAGACTTGATGTTAGACTTATTGCGAAATAAAAAATGTCGAATTTGCCGTAAAGGCGGCGTTTATAATTACGAAAAGAGGTCTATTGATTAGGGAGAATTTACTTGATTAAGCCAAAGGTTGTAGTACGTTATAAAAATATTTTGGTTTCAAAGTGGCTGAAACGTAACATTAACATTTTGCACATTTCAGACTTGCACTTTGGCTCGCATATTGGAAAGCTGGTTGATGTGTGGGGTACAGTTAAAGGCCTTACGTTTGATTTAGTTGCTATAACTGGTGACATAGTTTTGCACAGCGTTAAAGAACTTTTGCCGCATATTTTGGAAATAAAAAAGCTTGCCGAAAAAGTGCCTGTGTTTTTTGTACAAGGCAACCATGATTATATGGACTATTTGGAAATTAAAAAAACGCTTGAAGGTGCTGGTGTAACTGTTTTGGAAAACGAACGGAAAACCGTTTGTGTGCTTGGAAATGAAATTGATGTTTACGGAACTTTGGATTATTACTACCTAAAAGACAACGGGTTTGATGATGTTTATTCGCTTCTTGAACATTTAAAAAAAGAGCGACTTTCACTTGTGCTTACACATCAGCCTCAGATTATTGATTTAATTTTAAAGTTTAAGCCCGATTTGGTTTTAAGCGGGCACACTCACGGGGGGCAGGTGCGGCTGCCGTTTTTTCCAACGCTGTATGCCCCTGGTCAAGGTGCTTTACCAAAGTATGGTGACTGGCTGTATAAGCTTGGGAAGACGAACCTGTACATTTCTCGTGGGGTTGCCACTACTGTGTTTCCTTTTCGTTTTTTTAACCCACCTGAAATTTCAGTATTGACGGTTTGTGGTGGGTTGTAATTTATTAATTTTTAAATAATGATAAGTTAGTTTTCATTGTTAGTTTTAAAATCAAAGTAACTTTTTAGGGGGATTCAATATGAAAAAAGCATTGAAGCAATCAACAATTTCGACACTGCTAAGTATTTCATCTTTGTTTACGCTCGTTACACTATCAATTTTATTTCTATTGGTAGTTTACACAAACTTAAAAATTGACAATGCTAACGAAATTAGGCACGACCTTACAAAATCTGCAAATCGTTTTATGAATGCATCAGCTTACTTGACGTCAGAAGTGCGTTCATTTGTAGCTACAGGCAACAACAAGCATTACGATAATTATTGGAACGAAGTGAATAACTTAAAAAATAGAGAAGCAGCAGTTGCAGACATGGAAAAAGACGGTATAACAGCTGAGGAAAAGCAAAAAATTACTGAGATGTCTAACTTATCAAATTTTCTTGTTCCTTTAGAAGACCAAGCTATGAAGTCTGTTAAAAACGGTGACTCAGCTTTAGCTATGGACATGGTGTTTGGAAAGGAATATGAAAACAACATTGTGCAAATAAGAAAAATACAAACCGAATTTTTAAACATGCTAGATACACGAACATCTGAAAACGTAAACTCTATTAAATCAATTATTTTTGGCTTTGAAATTGCATCAGGCTTTGTCGTAATTATTTTTATAGTGCTTTTAATTTCATCAACTATTATTACACGCAGGTCAATTATTAACCCAATCATCAAGCTTAAAGACGAAATGAATGACTTGTCCGAAGGGCGCTTTGACACAAATTCAACTTTGCAGCCAGATACTTCCGAAATAGGAAACCTTGTTTTTTCAGTATATAAAGTAAAAGAAATTATCCGACTTCTAATAAAAAGCTTAAACGATGTGTCGCTTGAATTAAAGCAGGGTGACATTGATGCACGCATACAAGAAAGCAAATTTTCAGGCGAATACCAAAATGCAGTTAAGTCTATAAACGGTATAATAGACGACTATATTCAAGAAATAGTTACTATACTAACTGCTTACGGAGAATGTGGAAACGGAAATTTTGATGTAAACTTAGTAAAGTTTCCTGGCAAAAAAAACCTTGCTAACGAAAAATTTGATGAACTTAAAAACAACCTTAAATCTGTAAACTCAAGTTTGACAAGCCTTATTGATTCAGCTATTGACGGCAAAATTGATTCTCGAGTTGACACCGCTTTGTACAAAGGCGATTGGAAAAAGCTTATGGAAGGGCTGAACCATTTGCTTCATGCTGTAAGTGAGCCTATAAATGAAGCTAACAATGTGCTTGTTAAGCTTTCAGCAGGTGATTTTGATGTAAGCGTAACCAAAAACTACAAAGGAAGTTTTGCCAAAATGATGAATTCTTTTGACAAAATGATAACTTCTACAGGTTCTTATATTAGCGAAATTACAGATATTCTTGGTTTAATTGCAGAAGGAAATTTAAGCAGAAACATTACAACTACATATGTTGGTCAATTTGACCTTATTAAATGCTCTATAAATAACATTGTTCTTACGCTTAAATCAACTATGGCAGACATACAATCGTCTGCTGAAAACGTGCTTATGAGTGCAAAGCAAATTTCAGAAACCGCTATGGACTTGGCTACTGGTGCAAACTCTCAAGCTAGTTCAGTTGAACAACTTGGTGCTTCTATAATGATAATAAATGAGAAAACGTTAAAAGCATCAGAAGACGCTAAAAGTGCTGACGAAATTTCACAAAGTTCAATTAAAGATGCAAAAGAAGGGCAGGAAGAAATGTTAAAAATGCTTTCTGCTATGGACGGCATTAAGGAAGCATCACAAAACATATCAAAAGTTATAAGGGTTATAGACGACATTGCTTTCCAAACAAACTTGCTTGCGCTTAATGCTTCTGTAGAAGCTGCAAGAGCTGGTGAACACGGAAAAGGTTTTGCAGTAGTTGCTTCTGAAGTTCGCACGCTTGCTGGCAGAAGCTCCCAGTCGGCTAAAGACACTGCCGCTTTGCTTGAAGACACGATAAAAAAAATAAATGATGGTATGGATAAAGCACAGACAACATCATATTCGCTGAACAAAATAGTTTCCAACATAGATGCTGTTTCAGAAACTATTGACCGCATACATGCGGCTACAAGTGAGCAAAGCACTGGGGTGTCACAAATAACTTTTGGCATAAACCAAATTTCAGAAGTTGTTCAAAAAAACTCGTCTACTTCGGAGGAGTCGGCTGCTGCCGCAGAACAGCTTAACAGTATGGCTATTATGCTTAACAACCTTGTGTCTAAATTTAAGCTGCAATAAAAATCCCTCTTTTTATTTTCCAATTTATAATATATAATGTACTGTAGGTTTTACTGTAGCAATTTCGCTTTTTAATTGGCATTGTATTTAGGGTAAGTGCCAAACGTCTAGGCGTTTGGCTTCCCTTTATCAATATCGTTAAAAGTGAAGTTGTTATAGTTTCGACTATTTTCCGCAAAATTGGAAAAGAGGGTAATAATGTCACAATTTGTTCATTTACATGTACATACAGAGTACAGCCTGCTTGACGGCTCCGCAAAAATTTCCGAGCTTGTTGCTCGTACCAAAGAGCTTGGCATGAACTCTATAGCCATAACAGACCATGGCGTTATGTACGGCGTTATAGATTTTTATAAGGCGGCAAAAAACATTGGCGTAAAGCCAGTTTTGGGCTGCGAAGTTTACGTTGCTTCCGGTTCAAGACTTAACAAGGAAAACAGCAAAGATAATTTTTATTATCACCTTGTGCTTTTGGCAGAAAACAACGTTGGCTACCAAAACTTAATTAAGCTTGTGTCATACAGCTTTACCGAAGGGTTTTATTATAAGCCGAGGGTAGACATTGAGCTTTTGCGAAAGCACAGCGAGGGGCTAATTGCATTAAGTGCGTGTTTATCAGGGCCAGTTGCAAAAACACTTTTAAACGTGTCGTACAGTGCGGCTTTAAAGCAAGCTGTTTTGTACAACGAAATTTTTGGTCACGGCAATTTCTTTTTGGAAATTCAAGACCACGGCATAGCTGAGCAACAGTCTGTAAACAGGCAGCTTGTAACAATGAGTAAGGAAACTGGAATTCCACTAGTTTGCACAAACGATGTTCACTACATAAATGCCGAGGACGAAGTGTCGCACGACATTCTTCTTTGTATTCAAACGCAAAAAACGGTGAATGACGAAGACAGAATGAGGTATGAGGGTGGGCAATATTATTTAAAATCGCCAAAGCAAATGGGTGACATTTTTAACTTTGCAAAAGAAGCTTTGGAAAACACCCAAAAAATAGCTGATAGATGTAATGTAGAAATTACTTTTGGCGAATATAAAATGCCAAAGTTTAATGTGCCAGAAGGCTACACTGCTTTTGAATATTTAAAATTAGTTTGTATGCAAGGGCTTGGCGAGCTTTACAGTGATATAAAAAACTCAGACACACTTTCAAGCCTTGAAAAACGGCTTGACTACGAGCTTAATGTAATTTACCAAATGGGCTTTGTGGATTATTTCCTCATTGTATGGGATTTTATAAAATACGCCAGAGATAACGGAATTATAGTAGGCCCTGGGCGTGGCTCTGCCGCCGGAAGCCTTGTTTCATACACGCTTCACATAACAAACATTGACCCAATTAAACATGGGCTTATTTTTGAGCGGTTTTTAAACCCAGAGCGTATAACAATGCCCGACATAGACATTGACTTTTGCTATGAACGCAGGCAGGAAGTAATTGACTATGTAATTAAAAAGTACGGCGCAGACCACGTGGCACAAATTATTACGTTTGGAACTATGGCAGCACGTGCGGCAATTCGTGACGTTGGACGTGCTTTAGCAATGTCTTACGGAAGCGTGGACAGAATTGCAAAAATGGTGCCGTTTGCAATTGGAATGAACATAAAAAGGGCTCTTGAAATGAGTGCCGAATTAAAAGAAGCATACGACAACGAGGAAGACACAAAAAACCTTTTAGACATGTCAATGAAGCTAGAAGGGCTTCCACGCCATTCTTCAACACATGCGGCAGGTGTTGTAATTTGCGACAGGCAAGTTTTGGAGTACGTTCCGTTAAACGTAAACGACGGGGTTATAACAACCCAGTTTGCAATGGGAACGCTTGAAGAACTTGGGCTTTTGAAAATGGACTTCCTTGGGCTTAGGACGCTTACAGTCATTCAGTCTGCAGTAAATGAAATTAAAAGAAACTATGGTATATCGGTTGATATTGATAAAATAGATTTTAACGATAAAGCCGTTTACGACTTAATTTCGCAAGCGAAAACCGAGGGCGTGTTCCAGCTTGAAAGCGGCGGAATGAAGTCGTTTATGAAGGAACTTCAGCCAGAATGTTTCGAGGATATTATAGCAGGCATTTCGCTTTTCCGCCCAGGGCCAATGGACTTTATTCCAAAGTACGTTAGGGGAAAGCGTGATGCAAAAAACATTCAGTACACACACAGTGCGCTTGAGCCAATTTTAAAATCGACTTACGGCTGTATAGTTTATCAAGAGCAAGTAATGCAAATTGTGCGTGACTTGGCTGGCTACAGCCTTGGGCGAAGCGACCTTGTGCGCCGTGCAATGTCAAAAAAGAAAACGTCTGTAATGGACGAGGAGCGCAAAAACTTCGTATATGGTCTTGGCGACGATGTTCCTGGCTGTGTAAAAAACGGCATATCAAAAGAAGCCGCTGAAATAATATTTGACGAAATGGTGGATTTTGCAAAGTATGCGTTTAACAAGTCGCACGCCGCCGCTTACGCTGTAATTGGTTACCAAACAGCGTGGCTTAAAATTTACTACCCTGTTGAGTTTATGGCGGCACTTATGACTAGCGTTATGGATTCGTCTGCAAAAGTTGCTGAGTATATAAACGAATGCAAAAAAATGGGCATTTCGCTTTTGCCGCCAGACATAAACGAAAGCTATGGGCATTTTAGCGTTTCTTCAAGTGGAAGCGTAAGCCGCATACGTTTTGGGCTTTCTGCAACGAAAAATGTAGGCAGGGCAACAATTGCGGCTATGGTTGCGGAAAGGGAACACGGCGGTGCGTTTAAGTCGCTTACAGACTTTATAAACCGTATGGAGAGCAAGGACATAAACAAACGCTGTATCGAAAGCCTTATAAAAGCTGGCGCATTTGATTCGTTGGGCGGTTATCGCTCACAATATATGAGCGTTTATGGAAGCATAGTAAACGGTATAGCAGGCTTAAAAAAGCGTAACATTGAAGGGCAGCTAAACCTTTTTGACATGTCCGACGACAAAGACGAGTTTATAAAAGACGAGCTTCCTAACGTGTCTGAATACCCACAAAAGCAGCTTTTGGCAAACGAAAAGGAAGTTCTTGGAGTTTATATAAGCGGACACCCATTGTCGGAATATGAAGACTTTTTAAAATTGCACGTTTCTGTAACAAGCTTAGAGCTTTTAAACTCGGCAGAAAACGAAGAACAAAATTTGCCAAACGAATTTTCCTACGAAACAGAAGCGTATACAGACAGAGTTGTTGCAATTGGGGGCATAGTTGTAGGCAAATCGGTAAAATATACTAAGGACAACAAGGCTATGGCTTTTATAACCTTGGAAGACTTGTATGGAACGGTTGAAGTAATTATTTTCCCAAAAGTTTATGAAAAATTTGCTGGTAGAATTCAAGAAGACTGTGTTGTAGTTGCAAAAGGCAGAGTAAGCATAAAAGAAGACGAGGACGCAAAAATTATTTGTAACGAACTAATTTTTTACAACTCAAACCAGCAATTGCAGCAAACGGAAAAAAGTGCACAGACGACGCAGCCAGAAATTTCTCCAGACACAAAAAAGCTATGGCTAAAAATTGGTAAAGAAAGCGTTGCAACAATTGCTGATGTTACAAAGGTTTTAAGCGGCAGGAGCGGAAAAGTACCTGTAGTTGTTTATGTTGAAGAAACAAAAAAACGTGTTTTGCTTCAGCCCGAATTTTGGGTAAACCCAACAGAAATGCTAATTCATGAATTGGAAAATTGTCTTGGTGTTGGGGCTGTTGTTTTAAAATAAATGTAAAGAGGAGTGCTTAAATTGAATACAAATGCAAAGCAAAAGAAAATTGGTGTTTTAACAAGCGGCGGTGATGCCCCAGGCATGAACGCTGCAATTCGTTCAGTCGTAAGAACGGCTGTTTATGAAGGAATGAAAGTTCTTGGTATTAAGCGTGGATATGACGGTTTAATTTCTGCCGATATCGAGGACTTAAACGCTCGCTCCGTTTCAGACATTATCCACAGGGGCGGAACAATTTTAAAAACAGCTCGCTGCCCTGAAATGATGACAAAAGAAGGGCAGGAAAAAGCGGCGCAAGTTTGTAAAGTAATTGGGCTTGATGCGCTTATAGTAATTGGCGGTGACGGCTCGCTTACAGGTGCTTTAGAGCTTTCTAAGCTTGGCGTAAACGTAATTGGTATTCCAGGCACAATCGACCTTGACTTAAACTGCACAGACTACACCGTTGGCTTCGACACAGCTTTAAACACTGGAATGGAAGGCATAAACAAAATTCGTGACACTTCAAGCTCGCATGAACGTTGCAGCATTGTTGAAGTAATGGGCAGACATGCAGGGCATTTGGCTTTGTGGTGCGGCATTACAGGCGGCGCAGAGGAAGTTGTTGTTCCAGAGGAAGGCGAATTTAACAAAGACGACATTATTCGCCAAATTATTGAAAACAGGTCAAAAGGTAAGTCGCACAACCTAATAGTTGTTGCCGAAGGTATTGGGGGAAGCCAAACACTTGCAAAAGAAATTGAAAAAGTAACAGGAATTGAAACAAGAGCGACAATTCTTGGCTACCTTCAACGTGGCGGAACGCCAACAGCCGTTGACAGAATGCACGCTTCTGTAATGGGCTACAAAGCTGTTGAAGCAATTGTAGAAGGCGCAAAAAACAGAGTTGTTGTTTTTAAAGATGGAAAGCACATGCACATAGACCTTGAAGAAGCTTTGGCAATGAAACGTGAATATGACCCAACATTCCATAAGATGATTAGAATTTTGGCTGTTTAATTAAGAACCTGTGTTCAGTAAGCTGTTACCCATCTTTAAAGCGATTATTCCGCCATTCTTCGTTGTGGCGGCTTGACATAATTTTTCTATTATGCCTTCGCCACCACGCCTAGAATGGCGAAAAATCGCTGTTTTAAATCTGTGCAACCCATTACTGAACACATGTTCTAAAAAAACAAAATATATTAGGGGGATTAAAATGCGTAAAACAAAAATTGTAGCAACGCTAGGGCCTGCCTGTAACGACGTAGCAACTATTAAAAAGCTTATTATTGCTGGGCTTAACGCCGCAAGAATAAACTTTTCGCACGGCACGCACGAGTCGCACGGCGAAATTATTGAAAAGCTGAAACAAGCAAGGCAAGAGTTAAACGCACCTGTTCCATTAATTCTTGACACAAAAGGTCCAGAAATACGCATAAAAACTTTTGCCGCAGACAAAGTATATTTAGAGCAGGGCAGCACGTTTACATTAACAACAGAAGATGTTGAGGGTGACGAAACAAAAGTTTCTGTAACTTATAAAGATTTGCCAAAGGACTTAAAGCTTGGCGGCAGAGTTTTAATCGACGATGGTTTAATTGAGCTTCGTGTTATCGACCTTACTGACACAGACATTCGCTGTGAAGTTGTAAACAGCGGCTTCCTTAGCTCCAGAAAAGGCGTAAACGTGCCAGACGTTTATGTAAACCTTCCTTCGTTTACTGAAAAAGACAGGGACGACATAATTTTTGGTATAGGCATGGGTTTTGACTATATTGCAGCTTCGTTTGTTCGCTCAGCAAATGACGTGCTTAAAATCCGTGAGGTTTTAGAAGGAAACAACGGTGGTCACATTAAAATTATTGCTAAAATTGAAAGCCGTGACGGTGTAAACAATCTTGACTCAATTCTTGAAGTTGCAGACGGTATAATGGTTGCACGTGGTGACTTGGGCGTAGAAATTCCGCCTGAGGAAGTTCCACTTGTTCAAAAAGAGCTTATTAAAAAAGCAAACTTAAAGGGCAAGCCTGTTATAACAGCGACACAAATGCTTGAATCAATGGTAAACAACCCTCGCCCTACAAGGGCAGAAGCAAACGACGTTGCAAATGCAATTTTTGACGGCACAGACTGTATTATGCTTAGTGGTGAAACGGCAAAGGGCAGCTACCCTGTAGAAAGCGTTGCAATGATGGCAAGAATTGCAACAACTGCCGAAAACTCCATTGACTACAGAAACGAAATTATTCACCACAAAAACCGCACGTTCCAAACAAACATTACAAATGCAATTAGCTTTGCAGCTTGCACTACAGCTTCCGACTTAAACGTTGCGTGTATAGTTACAGTTACAGAGTCTGGGCTTACAAGCCGCATGGTTTCCATGTTTAGGCCGGCAGCACCAATTCTTGCCGTTACAGCAAACGAGCGTGTTTGGAGGCAGTTAAACCTTACATGGGGCTGTGTTCCAACTATGTCGGAAAACATTACAGGAAACGACGAAGTTTTCGACATTGCAATTGACAAGTCTTTGGAGCTTGGGCTTGCAAAAGACGGCGACACAATTGTAATTGCGGCTGGTGTTCCCGTTGGCATTGCTGGCACAACTAACACGCTTAAAGTTCAAGTGGTTGGAAACGTACTTGCAAAAGGGCATGGAATTGGCGACGCTGTTGTTCAAGGCTACGCAAATGTTATTAAAGTAAATGAGCAGGTAGAAAAATATTTTAAGCAAGGGGATATTCTCGTAACGACAAAAACAACTGACGAAATGATGCCGTATATTAAAAAGGCGTCGGCTCTTGTTGTTGGCTCGTGGGAAAAAGTAGACAACAGCCATGCTGAAACAGTTGGCAAGGCATTGGATATCCCCGTAATAGTATGTGATGTAAAAGTTGTCGATTTGATTGCGGACGGTGTGCCTATAACCGTTGACAGCAAGTCTGGGTTTGTTTATAATGGCTTTAAAGGCTAATTGCCTTTATTTACTAAATAAAGATACTTCTTATATGACAGGAGGAAATGAAATGGAAAAATGGGTATGTGTTGTTTGCGGTTATGTTTATGACCCAGAAAAAGGCGACCCTGACAGCGGCATCGCTCCAGGCACAGCTTTTGAAAACATTCCGGAAGACTGGGTTTGCCCTCTTTGCGGCGTTACAAAAGCTGATTTTGAAAAGCAATAATAAAAATGTTAAATTTGCAGGCAAGGCTTAGGCTTTGCCTGCTTTTTGCTTAGGCTTTTATTATTTCGTAATTTTTGTAGTTAACGTATATTGTTTTGTCTTTCAAGCATGGTCCTAATGTAGTGTCAATGTAGCGCAGCCCACTTTTTAACATTACCTTTCCAGAAGCGTGGTTGTCTATATGGTGTCTTGCATAAAGCCTGTCAAAATTAGCGTTTTCAAAGGAATATTTAATTACAGCTTTACAAGCCTCTGTCATGTACCCATTGTCCCAAAAATTCTTTCCCATTGCATAACCAACTTCGGCTTCGTTTTTTTCGTTGTCTACGTTAAGCAAGCTTATTGAACCGATAGCTTGGTTAGTTTCCTTTAGCACAATAGCCCAGTTAAAGTTTAAGCCGTCGTTACTATAATTATTAACCCAAGAAGCACATATGCTTTTTGTTACATTAATGTCACCATGCTCGTTCCATGACAAGAACCGTGTTACATCTTTGTCATTACACCAATTGTCAAACATTTGTGGCACGTCTTCTAAACAAAATTGACGCAGGATAAGACGTTCTGTTTCAATTTGTTGTGTTCCTACACTTTTTAACATTTTGTTTACCTCCGTTTGGTTATTTAGGGCGTGTTCCCACTATCTTAAAATTCCAAGATTTTCAGCTTATTTTTCGACGTACGAGGCAAATTTTATAAGTAATACAGAAGTATCACAAGAAAATTTAACGAAGTATGGCGGAAAATCAGCCAAAAGATGGGCGTTGAACGGTAGTGAGAACACGCCCTAAACATTTAAATAATTAAACTACCAATTTCAACCCCACCAACAGGCCTAACGGACAATGTATAGCACTTGCCGCTTCCAGTGACCTTCTCAATTTCTGCCTTAAACGCATCAGTTTTCTCCTTCGGAACAAAAGCCTGAACAGTTCCGCCAAACCCACCGCCGTGAATTCGCCAAGCCCCAGCATCACCCAAAAGCTTTTCGCAAAGAGCAAGCATCAACGTCGCACCCTGAACAGTCGGCGACTGTGGCGAATAAATATTTTGCAAGCGAATAAACGAGGACACCCCTGACTTCTTTACAAGTTCAAGAAACCGTTTAAAATCCCCAGCCTTTAAAGCAGCCGCTTCCAACGGCACAATTGCATTTTCATCAAAGAAGTGAATTGCACGCACCACTGCCCTATCGCTACAAGCTTTCCGCACCTCTGAAATATGGCTGTAAAATTCACTTTCATCAACACGGCTTAAATATTTCTTACCAAACACATTGCTCACTTCTGCCATTTCATATGTTATGCTGGCATAATCGGCAGTTAAATTGGCGTGGTGGTCGCCAGTGTCGATAATGCACAAATCATATCCACTTCCCGAAAAGTCAAAACTAACATTTTCAACAACTGGAGCTTCGACGTCATAAAAATCAATTGTAATAAAGCCACCAACGCTTGAAGTACACTGGTCCATAAGCCCACTTGGCTTACCAAAATAAACATTTTCAGCAAACTGCCCAATTTGAGCAATTGTAACAGGGCTTTCCAAGCCGCCGCAAAACAAGCTGTTTACAACTGTACCCACAAGTGTTTCAAAAGCAGCCGAAGAAGAAAGCCCTGAACCTTTAAGCACCGTTGTTGAAACACAAGCATCAAATCCGTCAATCCTATAACCCATTTCTGTAAACTTTGCACAAATGCCACGTACAAGTGAAGTAGTAGTGTTTTCCTCGTCCTTAACTGGCTCAAGCTTAGAAACATCAATTTCTAAACGTGGGTATCCTTGAGACACAATACAAATTTTACCGTCACCACGTGGTGAAACAACAGCAATTGTGTCAAGATTAACGGCAGCGGCAAGTACCCGCCCAAGCTGATGGTCAGTATGATTGCCGCCAATTTCTGTCCGCCCAGGGGCGGAGAAAACACGCACCTCACGCTCCCCAAACTCTTTTAAAAATTCTGCAAACAGGCATGAGTAACGCTTACGCACGTGGGTTAAATCATCAGTTACATAAATATATTTAAGCTCTTTGTCAAATTTACCATGGCAAAATTTTCCTGCAAGCACACTTGTCAAAGCCATAACATTCCTCCGAAAAAACACGGCTTTCAGCCGCTAAACTTTATAAAATTTACTAGACTTCTTGCAAAATAAGAAATGTCGACTTTACGAGCAAACTTTTTGTTTCGCAAGAGGAGTATAATAATATTATAGCAATTCCGCTTTTAATCGACAATGCAGCAATTTGAGTTTTGTAGCATTCAAATAGCTGTGCAAATTAAAAGCAGAATTGCTATATAAACAAGCTTTATAAATCTATTAAACAGTAAAATCAAATAATATGGTTGCCCTTCAAAGCGCCAACTATCAAAAGCACAATAAACAGCAAAGCCAACGCCCACAAAATAAAGTCCATTTGCTTCACCGTAAGCGGAACTTTGTCGTAAAACCGCTCCTTTGCATTTTTTGTGTCAAGCCCTTTGTTATCCGTGTTATCCATAGCGCACTCCTATTTCTTAGCAATATATTTACGAATGTCCAAAGCTACAGCAAATACAATTACAACACCTTGAATTATAAATGTGTAAGACGGGTCAACCCCAATAAATTGCATAGCAATTTTCAAAAGCTCAAATACCGTCACACCAATTAAAATTCCAGTTACACGTCCGATACCTCCGTTAGTAGAAACACCGCCAATTGTGCACCCAGCAATTGCTTCAAGCTCGTACCCAAAGCCAAGCCCAACAGAAGCACCACCAGCCTTTGCCCCAAGCAAAAACCCAGCAATTGAGTATAAAAGCGCCGCCGACATATAAATTAAAATTTTAGTTTTGCCGGTGTTAACGCCTGACACCTCGGCAGAGTTTTCATTTCCGCCAATGGCATACATATATTTTCCGTGTGGTGTTTTATTATAAACAAACCACATTATAGAACCAATTACTAGGGCAATTATCCCCAAATAAGGCAACAATGTAATTCCAAAAAGCGAGCCGCTTGAAATTGAAGTGTATCTTGTGCTTAACCCGCCAATTGGCTGAGCCTTTGTAAAAACAAGGCAAGCGCCGTAAACAATTGTTTGCATACCAAGGGTTGCAATAAACGGTGGCACATTAAACTTTGCAATAATTACGCCGTTCAAAAACCCAATAAAAAGCCCCACGGCAATAACACCCAAAAGCACAACAACAATTGGCATCTCCGGAAGTGACTTAAATACTTTGTCAACATAGTCGCCACGTTGTAAAAACGTAGCTGCCAAGCACGCAGCAAGGCCCACTTGCCGCCCGGCAGAAAGGTCTGTGCCCTTTGTAATAAGCGCACCTGACACGCCCAAAGCAATTATAAAACGCACAGATGTGTTTGAAATTAAATTTTTAAGGTTGTAGGACGAAAAAAACGCAGGGCGCATAATGCCTACGGCGATTGCCACGCCAAGCATAAGAATGATTATGGCGTTGTTAAGCAGCACATCATTTACTCTTTTTTTGGTTAACATAACTTCCTCCGTTACCTCCTTATGCGCCGAAGCGTGTTGCCAAGCCCATAATATTTTCTTGATTCATGCCCTCACCCTCGGCAAAGCCTGTAATTTTGCCGTCGCACATAACCATAATTCTGTCGGCCATGCCAATAAGCTCGCCCATTTCAGAGCTTATTAAAATTATGCTTTTGCCCTCTGCCGCAAGCTGGGAAATTATACAATAAATTTCATATTTTGCACCAACGTCAATTCCACGTGTTGGTTCGTCCATAATAAGAATGTCTGGGTCGTTTGCAAGCCAGCGGCTAATAATAACCTTTTGCTGGTTGCCCCCCGAAAGTGTCTGAATTTGCGTTTTGCCGCTTGGTGTTTTAATGTTCAGCTTTGCAATGTTGTCTTTTACCAAGCTGTCAATTTTTTTCTGGTTCAGCATAACACGGTACTCTAAATATTGTCGGAGTGATGCAATTGACACGTTGTCTTCAATGGACAACACGCCAAAAATGCCGCTTCCCCTGCGGTCTTCTGTTATAAGAGCAATTTTATTTGAAATTGCGTCGTGTGGCCTACGGATTTTAAGCACCTTGCCGTTATGAGTCAATACCCCCTTTGTTTTGGCACGTAAGCCAAAAATACCTTCAAACAGTTCTGTACGTTGTGCACCCACAAGCCCGCTTACGCCTAAAATTTCGCCCCTCCGCAGCTTAAAGGAACAACCCTTAAACGACTTTTCGTGAATAGAAGTGTAATCATTTACTTCAAGAACAATTTCATCACTCACCGTATGCTGGTGCGGCGGATAAAGGTTTGTAAGCTCACGCCCAACCATTTTTGTAATTATTAAATCAATAGTCAACTCACTTGACGGCCATGTGCCAATGTAACACCCATCACGCATTATAGTAACCTCGTCGGAAATTTGAAGAATTTCCTCCATTTTATGCGATATGTAAACAATTGCACACCCTTCGTCACGAAGCTTGTTTATAATGCCAAAAAGTGTGTTCACCTCGTTAAGTGTAAGCGAAGAAGTCGGCTCGTCCATAATTACAATTTTGGCGTTAGCAGAAACAGCTTTTGCAATTTCTACAAGCTGCATTTGCGAAATTGAAAGCGTAGAAAGCTTTGCTCTTGGGTCGAAGCCAAGCCCCAGCTTGTCAAGAAGCTCCTTTGTGTCGTCATACATTTTTTTGTGGTCAACAACCTTTATGCCAGCAATCCTTTTAACAGGGTAACGCCCACAATATATGTTTTCAGCGATTGAGCGTTCCGGAATCACGAGAGCATACCTCATAGGAAATAACAATACTATGCAAATAAGGAGTTTAATTACTTATACTTCCTAGGGTGTGTTTGGTAAATCCATCACACCGTGCAGTTTAACCAAATACCGATTGAAGTAATGCAAAGAAACCCCGAAAAAACCGTTGATAGTTTATCGTAACGGGTAGTAATACGGCTGTAATTCTTTAACTTCTGAAAAAAACACTCTACCAAATGACGTTCTTTATATAATGATCAATCACAGTGCCTTTGGAACTTACGGTTGGCTTTAGATGGAATAGTTGGTTCTCCACCGTTATCATAAATAAAGTCAATGATTTTATCAGCATCGTAGCCTTTATCAGCTAAAACGGCACTGCCATCTATATTTACTTGCGAAAGTGTGGGGATTGCAAAGTTGCTATCGCTTTCTTGTCCTTCTGACAATGTGAAAAATAGAGGATATCAAGAGCGTCAACAACTGCATGAATTTTTGTACTTAATCCGCCTTTGCTTCTGCAAATTTCGTAATTTTCGCCCCTTTTTTAGCGCCTGCCGAATGTTGATGGGCACGCACTATTGTACTGTCAAGACTAAGTTCCGAAAGCTCGGCTTCAAGGGTGAAAATGCGAAAAATATTGTCTAATATGCCATCATCTAACCACTTACGAAAACGAGTATATACGCTTTCCCAAGGACCAAAGCGTTCTGGTAGGTCACGCCATGGCGCACCACTTCTTGTTAGCCATATCATTGCGTTTAGCATGTTTCTGTTATCTTTGCAAGGTTTGCCTTTTTTTCCTGTATGCTCTGGTGGTAGTAAATCTTTTACTTGCTCCCACTCACTATCTGTTAGTTCGTACCGTCTTGTATTTGCCATTTCGCTTCCCACTTGTGCTTTTTCTATTTTAGCACATTTTAAAAGTTTTTGTGCAATATGTATTTACCAAACACTCCCTAAGGCATTGCAGAAATTTATTCATGAATGATATGGTACTAACAACTAAAATTTAGACAAAATATTTTCAATATATTGTCAATATTCACTGTTGACAATATATTAAGAAATGATTATCATGTTACTTATAGTTGTCAAAAATTTGTTGTTTTTTTTGTAAGTTGTAAGTTCTCAAGAAATTTGCAGACCTATAATTTTGAAATGTATTAGGCAATGGTTGAAGTTTTAGGTTGAAATTGAACCGATTGCACACATTGAGTATCGAAATTATTAATACTAGTGGTTTGTATAGTTGTCATTTTGGAAAAACTGCAACTTATGAGAATTCAATTCCTGATTATACAGGGTTTTGGCAACACATCAAGTTAAGGCGAGGGGAGGCTATAAAACTGTTATAAGAGAAAAGGTGAATTTTCGGAGAAGTAACTTGGTTGGCAACGTAGTGTATAATGAAATGAACTATTAAAAAAATAATGAATATGAAGGAGTGTTACGAATGAAAAAGAATAGTCATCGTATGTTGTCTCTTATTTTCGCAATTATTTTTACTATGGTATTTTCTATGCCAGCTTTCGCATTAGAGGATGTATCTATACCTCAATTGGAAGCAGAGTTGGAATGCGTGGAAACTTTTGAACATGACCACGACTTACATAAGATTACGAACGAAGAAAATATTCAGTCGCTTGCCTATTGTTACCACGTCTATAAGACCTCCACAACAGGTTCTCTTAATTACGTAATGGTAGGAACATTACGCCATGCACATCAAACATATACAAATGTGTGTATATACTGCGGAGAATATTATTATTCAACTCAATGCCATACAACCAATAATTGCTCAGCAATTTAGATTAAAAAGTTAACCCCAAAGACAATTTGCAATAGCATGCTTTGGGGCTAACTATATTGGTTTTTAGTTTACATAGTAGTTTCTATTTTATGCAATTTATACAATTTGCCATGACGAGTATTTAGACGATATGAGTGGTAAAAAAATATCGAAAGCGGAAGTTAAAAAGAAAAAAGCCTTCGAAGTAGACATATAGCTAAGAGCTTGTTCACTGTCTAATATTTTCAGTAATAAAATGCTCTTAAAAATTCATAAGAAACTGTTTTTATATCACGGTCGTTTTATAAACTACAAAAACTATGAAAAATATGATATAATCTAATAAAGGTGATATTTTTTTAGAATGCTTGCTCTTTTGCTTCACAAAAACTTTATTGCCAAGCAGCATAAGAGATGCAGTGTTAAAGCTAATTTATTGAAGTGCTTGATTAATGAGGTTGTGCTTTTAAAGGTTTTTAGGAGTTTGTGAAACGGACGTGGTATAACCATGCTTTGAATTGACCTGCCCAAATGTTTAACTTCATCAGAGCCTTCTGCGTAAATAACAGTGTCAAGCCCACGCTCCAGTTTTTGTACAGACAAGTCAAGCTTTTTAATAGGGTCTGTAAGCCGTGATGAAATAACCGCATTTATAATTAGCAAAAACTCTAGCAAAATAAGCACAATTAACGCCACAAAAAGTATGTTCGACTCTGTTTCAAAATGCAAACTCTTTTGAGGAATAACCCCGACAACACGCCAGCCAGTGTACCCCACACTTCTTAATATAACAGAGTGTGTTTCACCGTTAAGCGTTCTAGTATAAAAACCGTCTTTAAGTTTAGCAAATTCAAGGTTGCCCTCTTTAATAAGACCAGTGTCAATAAGCGGTTGATTAGGGTGAGAAATAAGTTTGCCATAAGCGTCCATTAGGTAAATGTAGCCGTCACCAGAAAGTTGTTGGTTGCGGAACGCTTCCGCAAGCCCATTCATGCTTAAATCAATTAGTAAAACCCCTTGACGTGTAATTTTTCCATAAGTTAATTCAACAGAGCACGAAAGCGAAATTACCCAGCTTAAAGGGTTGTCTCCCTGTGACACAAAGCTTTGCACATATGGGGTTGAAAAGTGCAGGTTTTCTGGGTTTTGCAAAGCGTTTTGAAACCATGAATAATCGGTTAAGTTTACATTTTCTTTAAGTAGCGAGGGTGGCACAGCGACGATAGGCGCACCCTCTGTATCAAAAACAAAAATGTCCTTAACATAGCTGCTGTTGGCGGAATAAAGTAGCTGCAAGCTTTCGGCAATAGAATCGCCCGACAAATCTGCGCCTTTTATAACGTTGTAATAAATGGAATCGGAAAGCCTAATCATATCACGCAAATAAACGCTTATGCTTTGGGTAACTTCCTCAATCAGCGTTTCGTTTTGGCTACGCAAGTAAGTGTCAAGCTGTTTTGAAAATCGAATGTAAAAAACAATGCCTGTAATAACAAGAGCAACAAGTGCAGTTATAGTAAATGAAATAAACACAGAGTTTTTAATGCTTCCGAATTTGAACCACTTAAACAGCTTTCTCCGCCAAGCTTTCATTTGTCAGTTCCTTTCTGCAAATTTTTGCGGTATGCCGAAGGTGTAATTCCAAAACGTTTGCGGAAAACATAGCTGAAATAGTTTGGCTCCTCGTACCCAACTGCCCCAGCAATAAAATATGTTTTTGCATCACTGCCAGCAAGAAGCTCAAGTGCTTTATGCAGTCGAAATTCTGTTAGATAGTTTACATATGTTTGACAAGTAATTTTTTTGAAAAGTGATGAAAAGTAAGACTGGCTAATGTGCAAATGCTCGCACATAGCGTCCACAGTGAGCTTTGGGTTTGAATAGTTTTCGGCAATGTAAGCCTTAGCGTCCTCAATTAGTTTTTCTTCGGCAGAAACACGCCTTGCAGAAGCAAGCATGTTCATACGCAAGCATAAATCAAGAAGCCACTGTTTAAAAACCGAAATTTCGCAGCTTGCAAATCGAAAAAAGTCTTCAGCGGAAAACAGCTCCAATTCGCTTATTTGTAAGCGTTCGGCGGCATAAGCTACCGAGCTTATAATGTTTATTACGCTTAACTGATATTTAAGTCGGTGGTCAGCGTTTGCTTCAACTACAGCCGCCATACTGTCAATCATTAAGGTAATTTCGGCTGGCGTCCCAAACTTCACCACCGAAGCAAACCTCCGAGGGCTTGGACCGCTGCTTGCCGAAGTGTCTTCAAACTCGGCGTTTTCCATGTCGCATATGTAAATGACGTTTCCAGACGCCACAGCCTTATATTCAAGGGCAGAAAGTGCTTCGTCATAAGACACGCAAAGCTTCGTAAGCGAAGAATAGCACCGCCCAACCCCAGCCGTAACTTTAATAGAAAAAACCTTAAAACATTCTTCACAAATTTCGTTAGCAAGGCTAATAATCCCACCAATGGGGCTTTTAGTTTCCCATTCGGTAACAACAATTACAGATTTGCCATTAATGAACGATTCCACAACGCAGTGCACTTCGCAATGTGCATCGGCAATGCGCTTTACAAACACTGGCACAAGTTCACTAGCTATTGTAGTTTTCGACGTTTTGGCGTCAGTTTCAAGCACCAGCACGTTTTTCTGCCTGCCATAAACAAACGGCAAAGAAAACTGTTCAATTTGGCCTGAAATGTCGCTTCTCACAAATTGTCCACACAAAAGCTCATACAAAAACCGCTCCCTCAAAATTGGAAGAAACTTTTCATAGCTTTCACGCAAGCTTTCCACGTTCCGTTTGTTAAGCATGTCCGCATCAAGGTTTTCCTTAACCTGTGCAAGAATTTGGCGCAGTTCCTTTTCATTTACTGGTTTTAAAATATATTCCACGGTGTTTATGCTTATTGCCTGCTTTGCATACTCAAACTGGTCGAAGCCTGTTAAAATAATAAGCCTAACACCTGAATGTCGCTGTTTTAAGTGTCGCCCAAGCGTAAGCCCGTCCATAAAAGGCATTTTAATGTCTGTAAGCACCACGTCAACCTCGTGCGAATCGGCAAACTCCAAAGCTTCCTCGCCATTTGCCGCAGTAGAAACAACTTCAAAGCCAAGGCTTGCCCAGTCCACTTTTTTTGCAATGGCTTCACGCACTTCTTCCTCATCATCAACAAGCATAATTTTGTAAACAGAGTTATCTGGCATAAGCAAACTTCCTCCCAAACCGTGTTGAATTATTATTGCATTAATGTAATATGTCTAAATAAAAGTATATCATAGGGCAAATTTTTATTCAAACTGAAAAATATTTTTCACACGTTCGTTTGATAAACTTTTCAAATATCCATAAATGTGCTAAACTATTGTAGCAGGGGATAGTAAATGAAAAAATTCGAGAAAAGTTTTCACAAATCAAAGATACGAGACACTCAAATACGAAAAACATTGATTATCTCACGCTTTGCCGCAACTGAGTTACCACTACCGGGCGTACCTAAAAATAAGCCGTTCGGGTTTTTGTCAAGAGGAACTTTTTTGTAACAGGAAAAAGCCCATATGATAAGGATTGAATTTCCCTTGTCATATGGGCTTTACTATACAAAATATTAATAATGACGACACATTGATTACAGTGTGATGTGTTTAGAAATGCTTACTTTAGATATTGCTAAATGTCATAAGTATTTTCTAACACTGTCCCTATATTGGCAGAATTTTTGTTGTCAGTGAGCAAAAAGTCTGTTGCTTCTCCGATTTTCATATAACGAACACCAACAGATGTTTTAATCATTAATACTCGTTCGCCTTTTGGGTTTATAAAAACTTCCGAACTGGTTTCCTCTTTTTGTTCAGTAGAATCAATATTTTTTTGTTTTTCTGAATCATCATTAAATTTCCCTAAAAATTCAGTAAACAAATCAAAAGAAAGTTTTCTACCTTCAAGAAATTTATCCAACTCACTAAAAAGGTCGTTAGGATTACCAGATATATCAAATTCTAATATAGAATTATCTTTATGATTTATAATAGCTACTCTGTCAAAACTTGTTCCCAATAATTCTATCCTATAATCTCCATATACTTTTCTTGTTCCTGACAATTCTCGTAGTCGATTTATTAAAGCCATTGTATCATCACCAAAAAATTCATAAAATTTAGCTGCTTGGTCAGGTGTCATTTGCATTTCCGGCTTTGTTTTATTTTTATAGTACGTTACACCTGTTGTACTATCAACCATTTTTTCATATGCAGAAGATTTTGTAAAATGGTCTTCCAGTAATTCTGCTTCGTTTATAGGTGTAGCATGTCTAAAAAAACCTTGTAAGATGTTTTTATTGCTTGGCCTAATTGAAATAGAGTTATTATCCCGAATAATAGATGGTGGTTCGGATTCAACTACCTTCTCCGAAAAAGTGTTAAAACCTACTTTACCATTTGATTGATTTACTGTTCTTTGCCTTATGTATCCTGTTGCTTGGTGATTCCCTACACCCAATCCCAATAAAGTCATTAATTTCACTCCTTAAATTTTCACTCTTTGATAGTTTTATTTTTAACATTCGTTCTAAAATTTAGAAAGTATAGCAACCAAATTCTATATATTTCCTTTAATTAATTATCGACAAATTTTAGAAATACTTTATTAAGAACTACTAATGCGAATCAAGAGTTAAAAATCCCAATGATAAGAAGCAAGCAAAAAGCCAACCTAGAAGAAACAAAAGAAATCAATCCATTGGAAGAACGAACCTTAGAAGCGTGTTGGATACTTGTCTTTACTTGAATCCAACTAAAAAAAGATTCAATTGGTTGACAAAAAGAACTGATAGCTTTAGAAACCAATCTGC
>CAZBLK010000019.1:0-51318 GCA_964492715.1 uncultured Defluviitaleaceae bacterium
TATTATACCATAAATAAGTTGTTTAATCTATATTTTAATTTGAGAATAGTATTAATTATAGAACGAGTATTATTTAAAAACACTATCCGCATCAATTACATTTCCCTTATTGTTTTCATAAAAAACAGAATCTGCAAAAATCAGTGTTGCTAAGTACTTACGTAATTTCTCAGCCATTGGATTGAAAGTAGCAAAAGTTAACGCACCTGAGGCAAAACCTCCAATAATCGGAAAAGCCTTAGCAACACCTTTAGCAAATATGTCTTTTGTCATCCTGACACCCAAGATAGTAGCAATTTTTTTTACAATTGGGTATATGGTTCCCTTTGTTAATGCCTTTTGAGCTATAGATTTGCTTGCTTTTTCCATTGCTAATTCGGATATTTTTGTAATCGCACTTGTAGCTCCGCTAACTCCAAACATTATACCCGTGAAAAGAGTTAAAAAAGCTGCTGTCTGGTCATCCATTTGATTGTTTTCATCATACAGTTGCTGCCAACCATATAAATAAATGAGTTTTTGAAGAATTATGAGAACATGTCCGAAATACTGAGCTAAATCCGCTGGAACTGTTCCAAACATTGCAAATCCACCAGGAATTCCAGCTACAAAAGAAATAGCACTCACTTTCGCCGTTTCATAATCAATGCTTGCTTTGGCTATTTTATTTATTTTCTCCACAGGAATACCTGCATATGCTGGACTATAGGTAATTGCTTTTTTTACAGTATCCTTATCATAATAATTTCACAAAGCTGCTTCCAAAAATTTTACTCTGTCTACTTTTACCATTGGTAGCTCAGTAACTGACCTTAAAATCATGTCAAAATTTATTTCTTCACTCATTTCACACACTCCCTAAAATATAGATTTCAGTATAAAAGTTGCATTTTTACGAATGTTTTAATGATAAAACATAATTGTTACCTTACTATAATTTTTTAAGTATGCACATTGACAAACAAAATACAAACTTCCACATTGCAATATCCGTCATTTATGTTAGGGTTCTCGACAAACGATACCAAACTTTCCTAAATTATTGCAAACTTTCCATTTTCTGTCATTTATGGTATAGTTCTCGACAAACAATTCTAAATCTTGTCATAATCTTACATTATTTCCACTTCCTGTCATTTATGGTATGGTTCTCCGTACTTAACCAAACTGCGACCCTGCTTTTTAAAATAAGCTTAAATAGCTACTTTTACATATATAAACTATCAAAGTTATATATCAGCAGGGTATTGAAATTTGTTGTAATATAACTAAAACGAGTTAACTATTTCAGAGTACCTTTGGGAATTCATTCTTATGTAATCACGCTTAAATGCAGTTAACCTAGTCTTTTTATCTAACAAAGCTACAACCTTTTGTTTTGATAACTTACTTGGTTTTTTTATGTAATTGCCTAACGTTTTGTAGAATATCTGCATTTCATTTTTAAGTTCTTGTAGCCTATGTGTTTCCCCTAGTTTTTGGCTTGCTGTACTCTTGATAGTACCATTAAAAACTTCTTCTATAAGCTCACCTGTAAGAGCATGACTATTAATCACGCCACAAGCTTTAACTTCTACCTTATCTTCACTTAAAGTATGATAAAAGTGTTCGGCTGGGTCAACAAGTGTACAGTTTAAAATGCCAGTTCCATACTTATTGCCTTTTTTAACTCCGTTACAGTGTGCACATGACAAAAAAATGTTATCCCAGTTAAACTTTTTGTCCTTGTCATCTCTGTGAGCCTCAAGGTGTTCAACGTGCCCTGTATCTTGTCCAAGTATAACTTCACATATATAACATTTGTAAGCAAAGTCATTGTATAACTGGGTTTTTACATCATCTTTGTTGGACTCACCATTAGCTTTAAGCCTTTCAGTTTCTAAACTTGAAGGAGCAGGATATGTTCGTTCAACCTTAATCATTTTCCCACTCCGTTTCTTCAAATTCAAGTTTTAGCCGTTGATATTCAGCGGAAAAGTCTAGTGCCAAGTAATCAGGTACTTCATCAAGGTAACTTTCAATTTCGGCAAGTTCAGCATAGTCAGAAGTTTCAAGTAACCCGTTTTTGTTCTTTTCAAACAGTTCCTTGTACCTCTCAAACTTACTTCTTAATTCAGAAGAAAGAGTGTCTGCACCAAAATATGACCTTACTACACCACCATACGTAATATTACTTAATTCATCATCAGTTACTAGTGTCCTGTTTTCCAAGTCAAATACTGTACAGTTCTTTGCTTCAATTAATACAGCAGGTGAGTGTGTTGAAACAATAAACTGTATATTAGGAAACATTCCAGTAAGAAACGGCATTATTTTACTCTGCAACTCCAAGTGCAAGTGGTTTTCAATCTCATCAATTAAAACTATACCTTGTTTATCATAGTTAAAGGAGTTACCGTCATCTATTCGCATCATTATATCCATCATAATGTATAAGAACGAACCGTAACCGTCTGAAACACAGTTAATTGGAAACTTAAAGCCTGAACCTAATTCAATTTCAGGCATTAATTCACGGCGGTTTATTTTAAGTTTAAGGTTAGGGTCGTTATAGATGTTTTGTAAAGCTTTTTCAAAATTATCAAACCACCCTTGAAGCCTGCTGTATTCACTTGTGTTGTTATCAGTTAAAGCCCCATTTCTTTGGTAGTCTAAATTTGTAATGTATTTAAGAAAGGACTTGGCTGGGTCTTCTACAATTTCAGAAGGTAACGGATTTTTAGGGTGGGAGATTGAATCTACTTTCTCAAATGACTTAGCTGTACGTCTAACATCAATGTATGTGCAAATAAATTTCATACCTTTATTAAGTAAGTGAAGTTCTCCAAGTTTTCCGTTTGCATAAATTACCAATTCGTTACTGTCACCAAAAATTTCATTGGTTTCTCTAAGGTTATATGATTCTAAAAACCTATTGCTAATAGTATGTGAGATAAATTGCTTAATCTTCTCTAATACACTAGTTTTACCGCTTCCATTTCTACCTGTCAAGATAAGATGCTTTCTAGTACCCTTACAAATAGGAATATTAACATTCTCTAAATGCCTAACTTTATTAATTTTAATTTCTTCAATAAAAAAATCCATCATTTTAAACCTCCCTTAAACCATTTATGTACCTAGATAAATTATTAACCAGTAAAAAGCTTATAATACTTTTGGTGCAAAGCTTTTGCCTTTCAGTTGCACAAAAGTTCAATTATTTATAAACAACGTAGTATTTAATTGATTTTACCACAAAGTAGCAAGTAAACTCAATAATATTTAACGTGATGTATCAAATTGTAACAGGTTTAAGCACATAAGAAGAACCCTCGTTTTTGGCGAGGGTTCTTCCGTCAAGAAACCTTATACAATGCTTCAAAGGGTATTATTTTTACCACTGACATAAATTATTTTGCAAGAACCTTAAAGGCTTCCAAGTTCTCTGCTATTATTTCATCAGCAGTTTCAGTAATAAACCTTTCACGAACAACCTTTGTTCGCTCATCTTCTACTTTCTTCAATACAGTAGAAGAGGTCTGGTTAACATCTGTTGATGAGATTAATTTACTCGTGTTATCAGTCATCATAATTACACATCACTTAAAGTTTTCTTATAGTATACCACAAACATAGAATACTAAGAAGCTATATTATATAGCTATTGTAAACACATAAGAAGAACCCTCGTCTTCTTCCGACGAGGGTTCTTCCTTTAAGAAACTTCTAACCATGCCATGCAAAGTATGATTAAAGTGGATTTCAATTGTATTAACCTTACGCTCCTTACCGATAGTAATTTTCTTAATTATCAGTTGCAAGAACGTTTTCCGTTGGTTTTTTTCTGCGGTACTTATTAACCGTTCAAAGTCCATCATAGTATTTTTTACTACTTCATAAGGTATAGCTTCGGAACTATCCCTATCTATTTCAAAGCGGATTTCAGACTGTCTTGAAGTTATTTTATTGATTTCAGCTTCAATACCAGTCAGACGTTCGTTAAGGACTTTCCTATCAATTGAACCGTCTTCGTACAGGTTAAATATTCTTTCCTTTTTCTGCAACATAGATTTCAAGCTTTTTTCAAGCTGGTTCAATTCATTTTGCAAAGGCTGTAAATTTTGCTCCCTACTTGAATTTAACTTAGCAACAATATCTTTTAGTATGTTATCATCAAGTAACACTTCTTTAATTCGATTAAAAACATACTCTTCGGCTTCTTCAGCCCTAACAGAATTAGCTTTGCAAGCTATAGAACCCTTGTTTCTGAATTGACCGCAGGAGTAAAACCTAAATCTTTTGGTTGTACCGTCTTTAAGCTTTTTAGTTGTCATAGCCGCAACCATGCCGTGACCGCAAACAGGGCAAACCATAATCCCAGTTAAAGGGTACTTGCCAGAGTAAGAATTTGGGTACTTGTCATCTTTAAGCGACATAATTTCTTGTACCTTATTCCATGTTTCAGTTGATATAATACTTTCATGCTGACCGTCTACAAGAATAAAGTTTTCGTTTTTACCCTTACGCCTTTTGGTGCTGTAGTCAACCAATTTATTAAAGGTGATTTTACCTGCATATGTAGGGTTCATTAATATATCTCTAACGCCAGTAATTGAGTAAAAGTTACCTTTAACTGTTTTGTAACCTTCCTTGTTTAGCCTGCTGGCAATGGCTTTGTAGCCATTGCCACTTATATAAAGCTCATAAATCTTTTTGACAACTTCGGCTTCCTCTGGCACGACAACCAGCCTGCTGTCTTTTCCGCTTCCCTCCGACCGATAGCCGAGCTGCTTGCCGCCATTTTTCAAACCTTGCCTTGCCCTAGCAGACATACCCATTTTAAGGTTTTCTATAATAGTGGTGCGTTCAAACTCTGCCATAATTGCAAGCATTGACATCATCATCTTACCACTAGGTGTTGAGTTATCATAAGGTTCAGTCATGCTTTTAAAGGAAATACTGTTTTGTTCAAGTTCCTTTACAATTTGTAGCAAGTCAAGTATGTTTCTTGCAAGTCGGCTTGTTTTCCATACAACTAATTCATCAAACACCCCCTTTTTACTGTCTGCTAACAGCCTTTGAAGCTCAAGCCTGTTTTCCATTGATTTGCCACTAATACCTTTGTCGGCATAAACTTCAACAACTATTTTGTTTTCTTTGTTGCAAAACTGCTTTATATTATCAACTTGGGCATCAATTGAATATCCTTCCTCAGCCTGTTCTGTAGTCGAAACCCTAGCATAAATCGCTACTCTTTTTTGTTCCATTATTACCATCTCCTTTAGTAGTTAGATATGATTTAATTATCTTAGCGATGAGTTCAATAGCGTACTCATAGTTTTTATCATCAAAAGCTTTCATTTTATCTCTTCCTTATAAATAATATATATTTAAACAGCCTTTAAAGTCGCTGATGTTTTCTTTGGTAACTATTTAAAGGTTTTTACAGAGGCTCTTCGGTCTGCCATCTCAAAAACTTTTTTCAGTGCCCAACTGCCCAACTGCCCCAGAAGCCTTTGTTCTAGCAGTGTTGGGCAGTGGGGCAAGTGGGGCACACTAGAAACTTTTTGCGGTCAAATTTTTTCCAACACAACCAAGTTTTTATTGTTTGAAGTTGGCTCTATACTGTAAGCAATGCCCGTTGCTTCAAGGTTAGCTTTAATTTCCTTTATACGTCTGCTTAAAATGCTTGAAGACTTTGGATAGCTTCTATCTTTCGTGTCAATCTTTTCTTTTTCAGCAACATTATTTAGCTCTTTAAAAAGTTGTGTTGCCGTACCTTTCCACTGGTCTTCTTTTACCTCGTCCATAAATCGCACAATTGCATCAGCAAGTGGGTTTGAAGTTACTGCAAATTCATTCGTAATTATTTGATTATTTTCGTAAGCTACTATGAAATCTTCACCCTGCTTACCAAGAGCAAGTGCTATATAGTAACCCCATTCGGCGAAGTCTGCCATGCGTGGTAAGTTTTCTACTTTTTTAGTTCCAAACAAAGCCATTGCCTTTGATAATGTTTTAAAACAAAGACCTATAATTTTGGGCAAGTCTTCATTAAAACCATCAAGTACAGCCTTTTCAGTCTTACGCTCGTGCTTTGGTATTCGTTCAAGTTCAATTAAAATAGAACGGTCGAGAAGGTCAGGCATAGTCATTACAACTGAAATTCCGTTTAGCACTAAACATCTTTGAAGCTCTATTGAAATTTCTTCGTTGTCAGTGTAAAGCCTACGCTTCGGAACAACACCACCTGTTGAAACGATACAGAAAATATCGCTAGTTTCAACATTTATTTTCTGTAAGTTGTCAAAACATGTCATGTAAGAATTAGAAATTGTGCTTACTATGTCGTCTTTTTTTATAGGCAAAGCCGCAACAGGGTTTTTGACAGGGTCGACAATTTGTCTTATCATTTTCATACTTACAGTTTTAGATGAACCTTTTTCGCCATGTAACGTCAAAACTGGGTGTGAAATACCGCTTATAAAACAAGTTATTAAATAAACCGCAAACAAAAGCCGTTCATCTTTTTTAGTTATTCGGAAATGCTTTTTAATAAGCTTCAATAAGCTTTCGTCAGTTTCAAGGTCAGGCGTTACCTGTTTTAATGCGGTACGACTTGGCAAAAAAAGCGTTGGCATGTCATCTACAACAGTAACTTTTGCCTTATTAATTTGCACTATTTCCGAACCACCAAGATGATAAAAAATTGTATCATCTAGCTTGTTTACACGCTTGCAGATATATTTTACGTTTTGGCTGTAGATTGCTTTAGCACTGTAATGGTCTGCAATAGATTTTTTAATTGTTGAACCAATAATTTTATCAGTATAAAAGTTAAAAATGTACCCAACAAGAATTTCGAACTCTGCACTAGCAGTTTTATATATTCTGTTAACGTCCTCAAAGCTTATTAGAACATAGCTTTCACCGTCTTGGTCTGTAAAAAATTCTTTAATATGCGACATCATTACTTTATCAATTTCTTTGGTCACGTTTTCTTCGTCACCGTCAAGCATATCCTCAGCACTAGCCGAACTGTCCCCAACAGTTTTTTGAAGCTCCTTAAAGTTTTTTTCAGAACAACTATCATGGTGGCAACCAGCTATTACATGTCCGTTTTTAAACTTAATGATGTATGCACTTTTGTTTTTATGCTCATCACTCCACGGGCAGTCATTTAGCACATATATTGTTGAATTTTCCTGCTCCTTTTTCTTAAAAACATCAATGTTATGTTTTTTTAGAAAAGCTTCAACATCTATTTTTTTACCCTTAACCTTCTCGTCACCGCTTAGAGAAATTTTTGCAAGCCGTTGTAGTGAGGATAAGTTAACAGTCTGAATTTTATCAGGCACAGTTTCAATTTTTGAATATCGGTGAGGTCTGTCCCTTGTATTTTCACCTTTAAAGGTTTTGCAGCCAAAAAGTTTAATAATTCGACTCGGGTTGTGAGTAGTAACGTCAACTTTTATTTTATTGTCTGAAAACAATATGTCTAAAGTTTTCAAAACATTTTTCAAAAGTTGCTTGTTTTCAACAGTATTAGGCAAGTCGTTTAGCTTATAGTCTAGGTTTATTCCATTTCCGCTGCACGATAACACTGGTTCAGGAAAATCGTACTTTGTTTTCAGAAACTTCATAATTGCACTTGACTTTTTCCGAGCAATTTCTAATTCTTCGTTAGTTGAGGAAGAGTTCGTAACTCTAACTGGGTCTAAATCCACATGTAGCCACCGAATTACTGCGATTTCAGCATCTTTCGTTGTACTTTTTGCGTAGGGCGAAAGTACATTTTGGCTTCTTTGCAAAAGTTCATTTTTTGGTGGGTTCAAAGTAAAATAAATGCTATACTCATTAACATATTTTTTAACCTCATTTAACATTAAGTTTAACCCAAATTTATTTACATCAAAGTAACCCGAAATAGTTCCTTTTTTCGTATTAATAATACGAATTTCGACAATTTTGCCTTTATCAAAAAAGATACTGGCAGTTTTTGCAATATTATCAATAATTTCAGCGTTTTGCATATAATCACCTCAGTTTCACGATAGCGATTGGATTGTCATCACCGTCTTTGTTCCTGTACGTATCAAATTTAATATCTATGAATGTTAGTGATGTAACGCTTGAAAAATCAAGGTTAAAGTGGTCTTTTATACCTCGAACCAAACCTTTACTGTAAATTTTGTTTTTTTCAGTTTTTGATGAAAGAATAAAAATTTCATCACAGTTTGGTGCTTCTTCGCCTATTAATATCGAATCTTCGCTTACTGCGATTTGAACAAACTCAGGATTGTTGAGTCTCCTCATAAACTCTTTTGAAAACTTAAGGCGTTGCCCAGAATTCTCTGTCCAAACAACCGTCATTGACACTTTACTTGACTTGACTTTACTAATTTCATTAAAATCATCATGTTTCATGAACATACGTAAAACTCCTTTAAATTTTAGTTTTTTTGCTGTAAAATATAGGTGGTCTACTCGAACAGCAAGGTTATTATAAATGTATAGGATTTATTACGCAAGAGTACTACATACCGCTATTGCCAAAGGTAACTGCTTTAAGAATGGCGTAAATTCAACAAAAAAGGAGCGTAATTCAATGAATGAAAAATTTTTAGATTTAGAAAAGAATTTATTAGTCGAAGTCAAAAACATTGGAAAATCAGGGAAAGTCGAACTAAAACAGTTAACCAAGCTCTTAGGTGATAAATATTACAAAGGTAACTCCCCAACCATAAAAACTTTGTCAAAGTTATTAGATAAGAAACACTATTTCGTATTAAACGGTTATATTTTAGACGAGGCAGAGGGAAAAAAAGTAATTAAAGAGGCACTGAAAGATGGGTGTCTAGATTCCGAAGACCTTGCTCTTAAAACCTACACATCAGTTTTAAAGGTGAACTTTTGTGAAGATACGATAAAAGGAGGAGTGTATCCTATTTACATAACCTTTAAAGAAGAAGATATTGAAGAAGAAAAATTTGCAAAAATAAAAAGCAATGAAAAAGCTTTGCTCAAAAAAATTGTTCAAAAAAAAATTGCTGAAAAATTTGCTGATTTTCTTTATAAAAATTATAGAGAACTAATTGGGTTTATGGCATTAGGCTATAAATCAGAATCAATAATGATACATATTTTAAACGATGTTGCCTATGAAGAATTTAAAAAACAAATTGAACACTATTTACTCTACGAAGGTTTTCGTAAAAAGTATTTTGGTAATAAGAAACACTTCAAGGTAATACTAAAAAAATATCTTGACTCTAAAGGTAACACCCTTCTAACCTAAAAGTTAGAAGGGTTTTTATTCTACTTACCACGCATATTAAAGCCTATAGCTCAAGTCATGAAAACTACAAAAAAGAAGTAATTATTCGTAGTCTTCCTCTTCAAAATTAAAGTCTTCTGTATCATCTTGCTGTAGTAGCGGAAAATTATTTTCATCATCAGCAAACAGACTTTTAACGAACTTGTTAATGCTATCGTCAATTTCATTTACTGCTACTACAAGATTGCCAAAGGTAGGGTTTACAGCCCTAGCCTTTTCTTCAAGGATTTTCTTCTGCTTTGCCTTTTTAGCTGGTTTACGTGTTTTTGTTGTTACTTCCAGTTGGTTTACGTAGTCAAGCATGTTTTCTACAAACAGTGGCTCAAAGTCAAGGTCTTGCGTTGCTACGTTACGAATGAAATTCCTAACTACATTATTCATTAATAATACCCCCCCTAAGAATTAGACTTTAGTAGTTTGATTGTTAGTTCTACCATTTCAAGTAAAAGCATTTGAAAAGCTAGTGTGTTGCCCTTTTCTGCAAGGGTATCCATTTCAGCTTCAATGACTTGTTTAGTTGAATCCATAACACTGTAAAGCTGTCGTAAGTTTTGTTTTCTTAATTTAGAATTTATAAAAATCAACTCCTTAGTACCATTATAATTTAACTGCAAGGACAGTTTTTGTCCCTTTGGAAGTTTGCTAATTAAAGGTTACAACTTTTTCCTGTGGCTGTGTGTTCTCGTCTGCACGGTCAGGCAAGGACTCCCATTGTGTGCCGTTTTGAGCTTTTTTCGAGTGCTTCTGGGGCTTGCTGTCCTTGTCGTCAGTTTTGCCGCTTTTCTCCCCCTCAAGGCTCTCTGCGAAAGCTGGGAAGTTGAAAGGTTCTAGCTTCCAGCCGTGTCTTAGGGTGGGGGTAAGCGGATGAAGCCCAGCCACGCCACGCTCGTCAACTGTGGTGAACACTTTTTCCTTGTGTGGCTCAAGCAGTTTCAGCACAGCCCTTTGACGTAGCATGATTTTTTTACTTCCGTCACCACTTTTGCCCCAAGCTATGATGATACTGTCAGCAGTTTCAGCAGAAGTTAAAATTTGCTTGTCGTTGTCAGGAGTGTTAATTGAAGCTAGGTCTTTGCTTGGGTTTGCGTCTGTTTTTGAGAAAAGGTTAAGAATATCTACAGAACCGTAGTCAAGTTTTGCTAGGTTGTTAAGCACTAACATAGTTGTTAGGTCTAGTTGAGTGATGTCAGAAGAACAAGGGAAAATCATTATTACCATAGCTTTCTTCTTTGAACTATCCCATGTTTTTTGAAGCAAGTAGCGGTGTTGATTATCGTCACTGTAAATGGCTACAGTTTCAAGCGTGCTTTTGGTGGTTTTCATTAATTTAACCTTCTTTCATATATAATTTAATTTCAAAAAGAAATAGTTTTAGTTGCAGTTTTTAGTCAGTCCACCTTACCCAACTTGAAGTAGAAATGACAAAAGTGTATGTTCCTTCATCAAGTTGGAGTGTTAGAAAATGAACTTTTCCTTTGTACGAGTAGATAGCGTAAACTACGAACTCGTTACCGTTTTCGTCATGAACGTAGCCAAAACTAGCCATGAAGTTGTAAGGTGTTGGAGTAATCTTACTTACTTTTTCTAGTTCGGAAACCTCACTTGCTTCAAAGCTGTAACTTTCTAGCCAAACGGCATTAAAAAACAGCTTCCTGTGGGGGAAGCTGTCGATAATTGGTTTTACTACTTCTGTAATTTGATTAACGTGCATTACTGAACTCCTTTCAACTGTGCTACAGTGGTTTAATTATAATTTTGATGAAGATTTTTATTAATAACGGCATATTTCACTTCCTTTTTATGTTTTTAAGCTAATGATAAAGCTACAGGTTAGCAAACATCTTAAAAAGACAAATAGTATCCTTAACGCCTTCTTCATACATCTGCTTTATGAAAGAATCGTGTTGTTCGCTTTTTAGTTCCTCTTAGTCAATAATGGCTTGCTTTACTTCGTCTGAAAAGCTTTCGTAAAGGTCGTTGATTGCTGTGTTTATGCCTGTTAGAGTAACTTCGTCCTTTAAAGCTGAAAAACGTTCATCAGCACGTAGTACCATTGTTTCTTGAATTATGTCGGTTAACTGCTTTTCTCTTGTTTGCATAAAAAATAAACCTCCTTTTAATATTCGCTTGCTAAAAGCATGGTTGAGTAGGTGTTGCTGTCAATGACAAAGATTTTGGTGTTTAGTGGTTTTTCTACTTGGATTGTGTGTTTTTGTTTGAAGGGTGGTACTTCTTGGACGTGTTCTACTTCTTGGTAGATGTTTTGGTGATTATCGGTTTTTGAGGTGAGGGTGAAGACTTGTAGGTAGTCTAGTTTTGAACCTGCTTTTACCTTTTCGTCTATCAACCCCCACAGAAAGAGTTGTGTTTTTGAGAAATTTTGGTTTGGATTCCTTTAGTTATGTAGCGGTGGTTTTGGAACATTTTAGCCTCCCTTTTATTGTTGATATGTTATTTCATAGTAATTATATATGTTTTAAAAGGGAGTTGGTACGTTATAAGCTTGAAATTAAACAACACATTACTTCTTACACCAGTGCCTAAGTTTTGCAAAAGCTATGGCAATTCTATATTTTAGTCCGAAGTCAACGTTTAAATACTTTTCAATGACTCCCAATACCGCTTTAAAATATAATTCTTGATAAGCTCCTACAAAAACATAGTCGTCATTCGATATTTTTGCTTTGTAATAGTGTATATTGTTTCTTATTGCTCTATTTTTTTTGTAGAAGAAGTCCTTGTTTTCAATTACTTTATCTAAAGAAGCTTTGATTTCTACAATTAATGAAGTGTCTTTTAGAAACTCATCTTTGAAATCATCCCCCAAAAGACAGATGAGCATTGCTTGAAATTTTATTGCTGAAAATGAAGTACTAATTAAGTATTCATCATTTTTATTTGGAAGCTTTAGTGTAATGTCGGGAACTTTCCTAAGTAAATAAAAAGATTTTATTAGTGAATACCTGTACAAAATATAATATTTTTCTTGGTCTGAAAGATTAGAACTTTCTTTAAAAAGCAATGACGTAGCATAAGTTTTAGAATCTGCGTTGTATATGAACGTTCCTTGAGCAATTTTTTCTTGGATATACTTGTAGATTGTTTCCATAAAGGAATTATAGTTAACACCAAGCTCATTAAAAAATTTTTTTGAAATATTCCGTGGAAACATAGCTAATTCTTCGCACATTTCATAATTATTGCACATTAAGTTATTCAGCTTAAAAGATTGAAAATTGATGTCATAAATTTCGCCAAGCGGATTTGATGACACGATAATGTCAAAAACATAATTATGTAAATCTATTCCCATTTCACTCACTGTATTTTTTATAGTATTCGAATTTTGAGTAGGTAATTGTTTTAAAAACAAAGTTCTAACTTCACGTAGAAATTTTACATACTTGATATCTATATCCTTATTAAATATACATCTATCCTTAGATAACTCATGCAATAATACAGATAAGCCACAAAAGGCTGGTAAACCCAAAACCATTTTATCCTCTACTTTTGATAATTGCCTTTTTATTGTGAAAACACAGTCTAAAAAAACAAAGTCCTGTAGCATTTCAAATATAGCAGGTTTTTCTAAACGTTTTAAATCTTCCAATTATCTTACACCTCGCACAACTTACTGTAAATATACAACTCTAATCAAGCTTCCGATAAACAACCCTAATATTTTCCATAACCTTACAAATATTCCATTTGCTGTCATTTATGGTATGGTTCTCGACAAACAATCCTAAACTTATCCATAATCTTACAAAATTTCCATTTATTGTCATTTATGGTAGGGTTCTCCCTTCCCAATCCTAAACCCCCGATAGACCTGCTCCAGCAAAACAACCCTCATCAACTGGTGCGGAAAAGTCATCATTGAAAAGCTTAATCTAAAATTAGCACGCCTCAAAACGTCACCGCCAAGCCCAAGGCTACCACCAATTACAAAAGCAATGCTGCTAACGCCATTAGTAGCAGTATCATCAATAAACTGAGCAAACTTTTCAGACGACATTTGCTTTCCGCAAATATCAAGTGCAACAACAAAATCTTTTGGTGATAACTTGTTTAAAATACGAACGCCTTCAGCCTTAGTTACAGCCGCTTCACTGTCGTTAAGCCTTTCCTCTTGAAGTTCAGTAATCGTTAAACTACAGTAAGCCGTAAGCCTTTTTGAGTATTCGGCTACGGCTTCTTTTAAATACTTTTCTTTCAAATTTCCAACGCACACTAAGTTTATTTTTATCAAACTACAAACGCCTCACTTACAGTATAGCGTTCGGCAAGGGAAAGTTTAAAGCTTTCGCTTTCAAAAATACCCTCGGCGTTTAATATCGTTGACACAGTGTCAAGTGCAATAAGCGGACGGTTGTTTTCTTCGCTTAAATGCCCAAGAAAAACGTGCTTTAATCGTGAATTCATAATTTCTGTTAAAAGCCTGCCAGCCGAAACATTTGACAAATGACCCCTTTTTCCAAGGATTCTGTCTTTTAATGCTTTGGGGTATCGCCCGTTTTCAAGCATTTCAATGTCGTGGTTGCTTTCAAGCAGCATAGCGTCACAGTCAAAAATGCTTTCACGGATTATGTCGGTAACGTGCCCAATATCGGTTGCAACAGCAATTTTTATGTCGTTTGCCTTAATTGTGTAGCCAACAGGCTCGGCAGCATCGTGTGGAATTGCAAAAGCTTTCACACACATGTCATTAATAATTAAAGGCTCGTCCGCATGGATAACCTTTTTGTTTTTGCGTTCTATTTTTCCTAAGTGGTTAAACTTTTCCATAACGTCCCAAGTTTTTGGCGTTGCATAAACAGGCACGTCAAAACGACGTGACAAAATGCCAACGCCTTTTATGTGGTCGCTGTGCTCGTGTGTAATAAAAATTGCATCAAGCGAATTGCCAGAAACGTTTAGTGCCGCCAAGCCGTTTTGAACAGTTATTCCGCTAAGCCCAGCATCAATTAAAACGTGTGTTTTTTCTGTACCAACATAAATGCTGTTTCCACTAGAACCGCTTGCTATTGGGCAAAATTTTATCTGCATAAAAAACTCCTATGATAATTATTCCTCAAAGCTAATGCGCCGCACTTCTGCACCAAGCTCAAGAAGCTTCTTTTCAATGTTTTCGTAGCCACGGTCAATGTATTTTACGTTCCCAATAGTAGTTACACCTTCGCAAGCAAGAGCTGCAATTACAAGCGCAGCACCCGCACGAAGGTCTGTAGCCGTAACTTCTGCACCTGTAAGCTTTGCGCCGCCTTCTATGTGGGCAACTCTGCCCTCGACACTTATTTTACAGCCAAGCCGCTTCAGCTCATTTATATATTGAAAGCGGTTTTCCCAAACCGTTTCTGTAATAACGCCACGCCCATTAGAAACCGAAAGTAAAGCCATCATTTGCGGCTGAAGGTCGGTTGGAAACCCAGGGTAACACATTGTTTTTACATGAGTACCTGTTAAGTCTGGTGAACCTACAACTCTAATATAGTCGTCACCTTCAATTATTTTGCAGTTCATTTCAGAAAGCTTTGCTGAAAGCGAGTCCATATGCTTTGGAATAATATTTCTTACAGTTACGTCGCCTTCTGTAACAGCCGAAGCAATCATATACGTTCCTGCTTCAATTTGGTCAGGAATAATTGTGTATTCACAGCCATGAAGTGCAGAAACTCCTGTAATTCTAATTACGTCCGTTCCTGCGCCTTTAATTTGCGCTCCGCACATGTTCAAAAAGTTTGCTGTGTCTACGATATGTGGCTCTTTTGCGGCGTTTTCAATTGTTGTAACGCCTTTTGCACAGCACGCCGCAAGCATAATGTTAATTGTTGAACCAACGCTTACAACGTCAAGGAAAATGTTTGTTCCAACAAGCTCGTCCGCTTCTACTTTAATCATTCCATGTTCGGTTGTCACCTTTGCACCAAGCATTTCAAACCCTTTTATGTGCTGGTCAATCGGTCTTTCGCCAAAGTTGCAGCCGCCAGGAAACGGAACTTCTGCCTTTTTAAAACGTGTCAACAAAGCACCCAAAAGATAATAGGACGCACGAGTTTTTTTTGCAGATTCATAAGTGATTACATAGTCTGTTATGTTTGTGCTGTCAATTATAAGTGTATGCGAGTCGGGCTGGGTGCAAACTGCACCAATTTTTGTAATGGCATTTTTTAAGATTTCAACGTCTTCTATATTAGGAAGGTTTTCAATTTTACAAATGCCGTTTGCGGCAATTGCAGCAAGAATAATGGCAACTGCTGCATTTTTTGCTCCGTTTATGTAAACATCGCCTGAAAGGCGGCGTTTTCCTGTTATCTCCAATAATTCCATTTAGCACCTCACAAAGTTATAACCTTTTGCGGCTTTTAATGTACGTTAAAACATACTATAAGCCAAGCTGAAAATTCAGCATCAATATATAGAAAGTGTATAAAATTACACACAATTTTTCATTTCACTTATTATATCATTATTTTAAAAAATGTAAACCATTTGTAATATTTTGTGAATTGTAAATGTTCAATATTCACCAAATTGCATTATAACATAATAACTATATAAATAGAATTAATTTTTTAAATTATTTATCATAAAATAATATTAAAGAGTGTGCAGCACATTAAGCACAGCACACTCTTTAATAAAACTTAAAACATAATTCTTATTTAAGCATTTCAATAGCAAGCTTAATTCTTCTAACACTTTCTGCCTTCCCAAGAAGCCCGAGAAGTTCTGTTCCGCCGCAAGGAGAAGTTGGTTTGCCTGAAAGTGCCGTTCTTATAGGCCAAAGAAGCTGCCCATTTTTAATTTCAAGGCTTTCTATAAAGCCCATAAGTGAGCTGTGAATATTTTCGTCATTCCACGGCTCTAACTGTTCTAAAAACGGAACAACTTTTTCAAGGTTTTCAAGCGAATTCACTTTGTCAGTTTTCATTTTTTTGTGTACAAAAAGCTCTGTGTCGTACTCTGGCAAATTGTCGATAAAATCAACAAGTCCAGAAACTTCCTTAACAAAGTTAACCCTTGTTTTAACCATTGCAGAAACTTTTTTAAGGTCAATGCCTTCGGTTTTTATAGCTTCTTTTAAATAAGGCAAAGCCATTTCGTAAAACTCGTCGTCCGTAAGCTTTTTAATATATTCACCGTTCATCCAAGTAAGCTTTTGCATGTCGAAAATAGAAGGCGACTTTGAAAGCCCTTTAATATCAAAAAATTCTGTAAGCTCGTCCAGAGTGAAAAATTCTCTGTTGTCGCTTGGGCTAAAGCCTAAAAGTGTAATAAAGTTTATTATTGCTTTTGGCAAAAAGCCTTCTGCAAGCAAGTCTTCAAAAGACGCATCACCACGGCGCTTTGAAAGCTTTTCCCCTTCCGAATTTAAAATAAGCGGAAGGTGAACGTAGGTTGGAATTTCCCAGCCAAAAGCATCGTACAATATATTGTATTTAGGCGTTGACGACAAATATTCACAGCCCCTAACAACGTGGGTAATGTCCATTAAATGGTCGTCAATTACGTTTGCAAAGTTGTACGTTGGCATACCGTCCGACTTAACCATAACTTGGTCTTCAATTTCTTCATTTTTAACTGTTATTGTGCCAAACACTGAATCTGCAAAAGTTGTTTCACCTTCTGGAATTAGCTGGCGAATAACAAAAGGAACTCCGTTTGCAAGCTTTTCTTCAATTTCTTCTTTAGAAAGCTTTAAACAATGCCTGTCATATTTTGCGTGTGCCGTTTCAGTTCTAAGGTTGTCTAGCCTTTCTTTATCGCAGAAGCAATAGTATGCTCTGCCTTTTTCAACAAGCTGCTTTGCATATTTCATGTAGCTGTCTTTGCGCTCGCTTTGCACGTATGGGCCATAGTCGCCGCCGATGTCCGGGCCTTCGTCGTGCTTTATTCCTGCAATTTTAAGTGTGTTATAAATTACATCAACAGAACCTTCTACTAAACGTTCCCTATCAGTGTCTTCTATTCTAAGCACAAATGTGCCACCTTGGGATTTTGCAATTAAATACTCGTAGAGGGCTGTCCTCAAGTTCCCAATGTGCATAAAACCAGTTGGACTTGGTGCAAATCGTGTGCGAACCATTAAAAATTCTCCTTTACAACATTTTTCTCTTTACATATTACTCTATTTATGTAAATATGTAAAGCGACACTAATTTTATACAGGAATGTACTAGGGTCTATCCGACAAATAAAATTTGCGCAAAATCGGCAGTTTTTCAGCCTGACTCCGTTAGAATTTCTTGTCTAACTTCTAGTTATGCCTGCGAAATTCTGCCTCGTCAGACAAAAAAACTGCTCGATTTGTGCAAAACTTATAATTATCGGATACACCCTAAACTCAACATTCTTAAAAAAGTGGTTTAAATTTTAAAAATATCGGAGGAATATAATGACAAAGCTGAATACTCTAGTGAAAAACCCATATTTTGTACATTCAATTGTGTTTGTACTATTGATTGTTTTTTCGTTCGTATTGGACACACCGTCAGCAATTTTAAAAGGTGTGAGAGAAATTGTTACTTCAAGAGATATGCTTATAACTGATTACATAGAAATTGCTGGCGTTGGTGGCACATTAATAAACGTTTCAATTATTGGTTTAATATCCGTTGGTTTTTTAATGTTTTACAAAGTTCCGCCTACGGGGTATGCAATTGCTACGCTTTGGCTTATGGCTGGCTATTCATTTTTTGGAAAAAGCTTTGTAAACATTTGGCCAATATTTTTGGGCGGATACATCTATGCAAAAGTTAAAAAAGAACCGTTTAAAAATTATGTAATAATTACGCTGCTTGCAACAGCACTTTCGCCTGCTGTAAGCTACCTTGCGCTTGACACAACACTTCCTCGTGCTGTAGCTGTGCTGTTTGGTGTGTCGCTTGGCGTTATTGTTGGTTTTGTAATTCCACCTATAGCTTCTGCTTGTATGCGTGTTACAGAAGGGTTTAACCTTTACAACGCAGGTTTTGCAACAGGAATTGCAGCAACAGCACTTGCTTCGGTCATTCGCATTTTTGGTGTAAAAATAAACTCGGTTTTTATTTGGAACACAACACATACACTTGCTTTAACAATTGTGCTTTGTACTACGTTTGTTTTAATAATAATAATTGGTTTGTTAGCAGGTGAAAAAAACAAAGAAAATTACATAGACTTGCTCAAACATTCTGGAAAAGCTTCCAGTGACTACTACTTAATGTATAAGGAAACAACTTATATAAACATGGGTATTCTCGGCTTGTTTGGCGTGGCTGTTACACTTGCGCTTGGGCAGCCGATAAACGGCCCATCTATAGGCGGCATTTTTGCAATGGTTGGCTATGCGGCTTATGGCAAACACATTAAAAACATTATTCCAATAATGATTGGGGCAACAATTGGCGGCTTGTTATATTCTGGCGGCAGCATTACAGGCTCTGTAATAATGGGGATACTTTTTTGCACAACACTTGCGCCAATTGCAGGGGTTTATGGCTATAAGATTGGGATTTTCGCTGGGTTTATGCACATGAGCATTGTTTTAAACACAACGTCTTTGCACGGAGGGCTAAACCTTTATAACAACGGCTTGGCTGGTGGCCTTTTGTGCATGTTTTTAATTCCAATATTGACATCTTTAAACATAAAAAGAAAGGTTGATTAGTTTGATTTTAAGTAACGAAATAATTTTTGTTTTATCTATAATTTTTTACTTTGCACTTGTACTTTTTTGCTACAAAAAGTTTGGCAAAACAGGGCTTTATGTATGGACTGCTTTTGCTACAGTTTTAAGCAGTTTGGAAGTGGCAAAAGTTGTAACACTTTTCGGAATGTCGGTTACACTTGGAAATGTAATTTATGGAAGCATTTTTTTGGCAACAGACATTTTAAGCGAAAACCACGACAGAAAAAGCGCTGATACCGCTGTTTATATAGGCATTTTTGTTTCTATAATTTGGGTTTTGGGAACTCAGCTTTCACTGCTTTTTGTTCCGAACGCAGACGACTTTATAAACCCGTCGCTTGTTCAAGTTTTTGGTGTTGTTCCACGCATTACTCTTTCTAGCATAGCAACATATGTTGTTTCACAAAAGATTGACATTTGGCTTTACCATTTTTGGTGGAAAAAAACAGGAGGAACAGAAAAATTCCTTTGGCTTAGAAACAACGGCTCGACACTTTTGTCTCAACTTCTTGATACAATTGTTTTTACAACGCTTGCTTTTTTTGGTACTTTTCCACTTAATGTTTTAATTGAACTTATTGTAACAACTTATGTGCTAAAGCTTGTAATTGGGGTTTTGGACACGCCAGTGCTTTATTTGGCAAGAAGAATTGCAAAAAAGGGTTTTGCAAATGAAGAAAAGCAAATTGTGAGGTAAACATGAAAAAAACTTTGGCAACAGTTAACATAAAAGGAATGGCTTTTCCATGTATCGGTGTAGGTGAATTTAATGGCGAAAGCATTTTTGTAAAAAACTCCTTGCCTGGGCAAAAGCTTAATGTATGGGTTTCTAAAAAGAAGGGGAAGTTTTGGGGGACGGTTGAAGAAGTTGTTGAAAAGTCGCCGCTGGAAGTTGCACCGTTTTGTGCTGACTTTGGAAGCTGTGGAGGTTGCACATTTCAAAACATTAGCTACACTGATGAGCTAACTTTAAAAGAAGCTATGCTTAGAGAGCTTTTTTCACAAGTGCCAACAGTTAATGAATGTTTTCAAGGTGTTATTCCAACGCCTTCGTTTACGGAATATCGAAACAAAATGGAATATTCCTTTGGGGACTCTGAAAAAGGTGGCGTACTTGCCCTTGGAATGAGAAAAAGAAACAGCTATTACGAAGTTGTTACCTCGGAAAAGTGTGAAATTGTTGATAATGACTTTAGGCAAATTTTAACTGTAGTTTTAGAGTTTTTCAGGGCTTCTGAAGAAAACTTTTACCATAAGCTTAGACGTGTTGGTTCGCTTAGGCATTTGATAATTCGCAAGGGGCATTTTACTGGTGAAATAATGGTTAATGTAGTTGCTACTACTGCATTGATTACTTCACTTCAACCTCTTGTTGAAAAGTTAATTAATTTGAAATTAATTGGAAAAATTGTTTCAATTGTTAACACATTAAATGATTCTGTGGCAGACGTTGTTTTGTGTGATGAAATGCGTGTGCTTTACGGTGAGCCATTTTTCCATGAAAAGCTTTTGGGGCTTACGTTTAAAATTTATCCGTTTTCGTTTTTTCAAACAAATTCACAAGGAGCAGAAACGCTGTATTCTGTAGTGCGTGACTTTGCAGGTGACTGCACTGGAAAGACTGTTTTCGATTTGTATTGCGGAACAGGAACAATTTCACAAATTATTGCTGGGCAAGCTAAAAGTGTTGTTGGAATTGATATTGTTGAAGCTTCTATTTTTGCTGCCAGAGAAAATGCTCTTTTAAATGGGCTTTCAAACTGCACCTTTATTGCTGGCGATGTGCTGAAGCTTGTTGACACACTTGAAGAAAAGCCCGATTTAATTATTGTTGACCCACCACGGGAAGGTATCCACCAAAAGGCTCTTGGAAAAATTGTTGATTTTGGCACAAAAAGTATAGTTTATGTTTCCTGCAACCCTGTTACTTTGGTAAGGGACTTGGGCATTTTTATGGAGAATGCGTATAGTGTTAGGAAAGTAGTTGGGGTTGATATGTTTGGGAGAACGGGGCATGTTGAAAGTGTTGTTTTGATGTCACGTTAAAATATGTTGTATAAGTGATTGACGGCGTATCAAAGATACTTTTTACAAAACAGGGCAGTAGCAAAAATTTCGTTTTTGCTACTGCCCCATGTTTTACAGTTTTATGCCTTGTGTATATATTCTTCATAGCCGCCTTATATGCTTTTGCGGTAAGACCGCATTGCAAAAATATAAGCAACTACCAATGCCCCCACGCACCACGCAAGAGCAACCCAAATATCATTGCCCACTGATTGATTGTCAAGCAAGGCACGCATAGTGTTGATAATTGAAGTGACAGGCTGGTTTTCAGCAAAGACACGTAGTGCCGTAGGCATTGTTTCTGTAGGAACAAATGCCGAGCTTATAAACGGCAGGAAAATAAGTGGGTATGAAAACACGCCAGCACCGTCAGGCGTTTTGGCTGAAATACCTGCAATGACCGCTATCCAAGTAAGCGCAGTGGTGAACAAAATAAGTATTCCGAAAATGGAAAGCCATGACATAATACCTGCAGAAGAGCGAAATCCGAGCAGTAAAGCAACTAGTGTTACAACGACTACCGAAACAATGTTTGAAACAAGCGAGGTTAGAACATGCCCCCACAGCGGTGCAGAACGAGAAATTGGCATAGAGTGAAACCTCTCGAATATACCTCGCTGTTTGTCGGTAAACAATCTATAGGACGTGTAGGAAATACCGCTTGCAATCGTAATTAGTAAAATGCCTGGCAGTTGATAGCTAACATAGTTGGTGCTGCCGCTTTGAATTGCACCGCCCAAAACATAAACAAACAGCAGCATAATGGCAACAGGCATAAGTGCTGTGGTAACAATGGTGTCCACGCTTCGGGTGATGTGTTTCATTGAACGCCCCAGCATTACAAACGTATCGCCAAAGAAATGGTTTTTTGTTTTTTCCATATTACTTACCCCCTTTCTTGCCGATTATATGAAGGAAAATTTCCTCAAGTGTCGGCTGCTTTTCCACATACTCTACCTTGGCAGGAGGAAATAACTTTTTAAGCTCCTCCAGTGTGCCGCTTGCAATAATCCGACCCTCGTGTAAAATTGCAATTTTGTCTGCAAGCTGTTCTGCTTCTTCTAAATATTGAGTAGTAAGTAACACTGTCGTGCCACTGTTTGAAAGCTCTTTAACAACTTTCCACACTTCTTTACGAGCTTCTGGGTCAAGCCCAGTTGTTGGCTCGTCAAGGAAAATGAGTGGGGGCTTGCCAACCAAACTCATAGCAAGGTCTATTCTGCGGCGCATACCACCCGAATAGGTGGACACCATACGGTTGGCGGCATCGGTTAAACCAAATTGCGAGAGCAGACTGTCTGCAATTTGCTTTGGATTGTCAAGGTGACGTAGCTTAGCTATCAACACAAGGTTTTCACGCCCTGTCAAAATTTCATCTACGGCGGCAAACTGCCCCGTTAAACTTATAGACTTCCTTACGCTTTCAGGATTATTGGATATATCAAACCCATTAACTGTGGCTGTGCCGCCGTCTGCTTTTAATAATGTTGTCAAAATTTTTATTGCAGTAGTTTTACCAGCACCATTTGAACCAAGCAGGGCAAAGATACTGCCCTTTTCCACTTCAAAGTCAACACCTTTAAGAACAGAAACTTGCTTATAGGATTTTGTAAGTCCTTTTACTGTAATTGCCGCACTATTTTTGCCCATTACGATTATCACCTAACCTTTCCCTAATCTCACGATTAAACTTATCACGCCAGTTTTCCGTGTATGTTTCTACGCTTCGCATAAGCTCTTCACAAAATGCAGCAACGTCTTCTCCGGTTATTTCTAAAACATTTTTACCACTTGCAGCTCCAGCTTCAAACAATTCAATTAAGTCGTAGTGAACCTTCATCATGTCGTAACCGCTTCCAGCGACAAACATCCACATGTGTCCTTGAATTTTTTTGAACACGAACTGATAATCTTTTGGCAGTGCTTCTACCCTTGCCATATGTTGCCTGTATTCACGTTTGCTTTCCATTATTTTGTTAATGTTTAAATATTCGTCGAAAAATTTAGACATATACTATTCCTCCTTTAATTGGTTTATTTTTGATTCTACAAATTCCCATTTGCGCCAAAACTTTTTCAGTTCTTCACGCCCTGCACTGTTCAGCGTGTAAAACTTTCTGGGCGGCCCCATGTCGGACGGCTTTTTTTCAACCTTAACAAGCACGTTCTTTTCGAGCCGCACAAGTATTGTGTATACCGTACCCTCTACTACATCTGTAAAACCAAGGTAGTTTAGCTTTCTTGTAATTTCATAACCATAAGTTTGCTCACGACTTATTATTTCGAGAATACAACCCTCTAAAACACCCTTTAACATTTCGGTTAAGTTATCCATGCGCTCACCTCCAGTAAAACGCTATTTTGTACAACTGATAATAAGTATTGCTGATTACTAGTATAGTGTAATACCAAGTAGTGCGTTTGTCAATATTTTTTTTATAAATTTTTAAAAATTTCAATAATATTGACCGAATAGATTAAATTTTTTTCGAGGTGATGTATCTGGAACAACTTTTAAGCCTGCACATCAGCGGATAGCATAAACTATACTACAGTTGGTATGGTTGCAGTGGTACTGTTGCTCTGATTGATGTATGGTTTGTATTTTACCGAAAACGTAATATGATATATCTCTGGGAAGATTATTTTAAGTTTTAGGGCTTTATTCCCCACCGTGTCGGTGACGAAAATGAACGTGTGATTGAAATAAAAAGAAGTATGACCCTTCATTACTAGAGAAGGCTGAGATTATCGAATGCAGCAAGTTTTCTTTTGGTAAACCAGCCACTATTACATAAAAAGGAATACAGCAATTCTAAGAACCTGTGTTCAGTAATTGGTTGCCCAGATTTAAAACAGCGATTTTTCGCCATTCTTGGCGTTGTGGCGAAGGCATAACAGAAAAATTATGTCAAGCCGCCGCAACGAATAATGGCGGAATAATTGCTTTAAAGATGGGTAACAGCTTACTGAACACAGGTTCTAAATAATATAGTTTCTATTTAACAATAAAAAGCGAGCCTTGTTTAGACTCGCTTTTTGTTTTGAGCTGGTTTTGCAACACATAAATTAAGATTATCCTTGTTGTACTTGCACTGCTGTATTTTCTTCACGCTTTGCTCTACGTTTTTCCGATTTGCCCATCATGTTGCAAACGCCGCAGAAAACAGCGTTTTCTTCAATGATTATAGAACCGCATTCAATGTCGCCTTGAAGGTTGCCCATTTGTGTTACGTGCAAAAGCCCCGTAACCATAACGTCGCCCTCAAGCCTACCCGAAACTTTTGCATAGGTTGCGTTTACATTGCCCTTAATGTAGCCTGTTTCGCCTATTACTAGGTTGCCATCAATGTCTACATCACCGAACAAAATACCGTCTATTTGAACGTTTCCACAACCTTTAATGTTGCCTTCGCTAAATTCAATACCTTCGCCCAACAGTGTGTTTATGTTTTCAAAGTCGGGTTTTTTGGCTACTTTACGTGTGAACACTTAACTTCCTCCCATTTTATTTATTCGAGAGTGATGCCACCTCTTCTTCACAAAAAAGCGGTTTATTTATTATTATATATAGTAGCATACCGCTTGTTTCATAACAACTAACTTAATTGTTAACAAAAAATTAAATTGTTAAGCTGCAAAGATATATATTTTTAATATTATAACATAAAAATTAATATTCGTAAACATTATTGTTGTTTTCTGCAATGAAAATTTGAATTTATCGCATTTAAATAGCTTGTAGATAAAAGTCTCTTTTACTGTTAAAAAGCCTATCTGCTTCTTAATTTTGCGGAACAGTAGGAGGCTAAAAATTTTAATAAAATTATGCCAATAACTTATTTTTCATATTGAAAGTTTAGTAATCGTGTGTTATAATTTCGTCACTATCTAAAACAGAGTAGAGGTTTGAGCGTTAAGTGTTTGCCGAACGGGGAGTTGACGGCAGAACGAAAAGCGTATGCTTGCGGTTCAAACTTTGCATCCCGCTGTCACATAATGTGCTTGTCGCCACTATGTTTCACGGTATCTTTAGCATTCAGCAACAAAACATTATATAGTAGTTCCCATTTTAACGAATTGGCAGGTGGAAGCCAAGTGTCTATTCGTTTGGCACTTTCACCAAAAAACAATGCCTGTTAAATACGGAATTGATATAGTGTTTAAACGCTGGCTTTGCTAGACTAGATAGATATTATGTGAATGGTGGTTTTTTGCGTTTATATAATTAAACACGAAGTCGACTTTGTATTCAAGTTGTACAAACGAGGACACTTGGCAGGAAAATGGCTAGAGGTTTAATTGTGGATAAGCTCTTAATATCACCGTTTAAAAAGGTGGTTTTTTTATGCAAAAAACAGTTGGCGATAAGCTAAAACAGTTTTTTTCTGTAGGTGGAGTTTTTTCCGTTTACAACACAGTTATTATGGGTATGCTAGTAGCTATTTCTGTCATTTTAGGGCAGTTCAGCATTTATGCTACCTCAACATTTAAGGCTGTCAGCTTTGAATACTTGCCTGGGGCAGTTGTTGCGTGCCTTTTTGGCCCTTGGGCAGCAATTGCATTTGGCGTTGCAAGCGACACTGCAAAATTTATTGCTCGTCCAACCGGTCCATATTTTATTGGCTTTACCCTAAGCGAAATTGTTACATATTTTGTTTTTGCCTGCTTCTTTTACAGGCAAAAAATAACGGTTTGGAAAGTTATTATTTCTCGAATTATAGTTATAGCCATAGTATACATGGGTTTAAACTATATTTGGCTGTCAATTATTGCTGGTACAACTGCAAGCAAATACTTTACTGGTGCAAGGCTAATAAACTATTTGGTTCAATTCCCAATCCACGCAGCAATTACTTCAGTTATGCTTAAATTTTTTGAAAAGTATCAATACATTTTAAAAAAAGCTTTTTAATACTTAGCTTGCTTCTCATGTTGGAAGAGGCACTGTCTATAGTGGCGAAGTGTACAAAAGGTGATGTTGCAAAACCGATATTTTTGCAACATCACCTTAATTTTTTAACGGTATTTAATATGGAACTCATATAATGCGTTCCATACAACAGGCCTTGAACTAAACAACCTCCTTCACAGCAACAGCCAGCTTATCCAAACACTCCTTCAAAACACTTCTAGGTGTGGCTATGTTAAACCGCATAAAACCGCTTCCACCCTCTCCAAACCTTGCCCCTTTGTCAAACCAAATGCCGCCTTTATCAGCAAGGAACATGTGAAGCTTGCAGTCTTCCATGCACAAAGCCGAAAAATCAAGCCAAAGCAAATAAGTTCCTTGTGGTTCAATAAGCTTAACAACTGGAATGTTTTCCTGCAAATATGTACGCACAAAATTAAGGTTTTCTGTTAAGTAATTTAGAAGCCTGTCAAGCCACTCTCCGCCTGTTTCATAAGCTGCTTGGGTTGCAACAAGCCCCATTGTGTTTATTTTTGTGTTTCCAAGCTTTTCGTATTCTTTAATAAAAATATTTCGTATTTCTTCATTAGGTATAAAAATATTTGATGTTTGCAGCCCTGCAAGGTTAAAAGTTTTGCTAGGTGCTGTGCATGTAATTGTTCTTTCGGCAAACTCTGGCTTTAAAGAAGCAAACATATGGTGCTTGTACCCTTCATAAACAAAGTCGCAATGAATTTCGTCCGATATTATTAACACATTATGCTTGATGCAAATTTCTCCAAGTTTTTCAAGCTCGTCAACAGACCAAACTCTGCCTACTGGGTTGTGAGGGCTGCAAAGAATGAATAGCTTAATTTTATTTTCTATTATTTTTTGTTCAAAGTCGTTAAAGTCAATTGAATATTTTCCGTCTTTTAAAACTAAGGGGTTTGTAATAAATTTTCTGTTGTTACTTAAAATGCTTTTTTCAAAAGGATAGTACACAGGAGGCTGAACTAAAATGGCGTCGTCCTCGTTTGTAAATGCACGAATTGCAACACAAACCGCAACAACAACACATGGTGTTTTAACAAGCCATTCAGCTTTTGGCTCAAACCCAAATTTGTTTTTAAACCATGAAAAAACAGCGTTGTTGTAAGCTTCTGCCGACTCAGAATAACCATAAATTCCGTGTTTAGCCTGCTTTATAATTGCTTCTGTTATAGTTTCTGCAACCTGAAAGTCCATGTCTGCAATCCAAAACGACCTTGTGTGTTCTGGCATACCGCTTGCCTTGTGAAAATCATGCTTCACTGAATTCGTATTTTTTCTGTCGATAACTTCATCAAAATTAAATTTACACCCCATAAAAATTTCCCCTTGATTTATTGATTTTTTGTTTATATAGCAATTTAAACTAACGTAGTCCATGCCTTGGCTGCTAAAATTTCAAACTACTGTGTCACCGACTCCTTGTTTACCTCTAACAAACGGCGTCGCCAATTCCTTATATTTTGAAATTTTATCTAGGGTGTATCCGATAATTATAAGTTTTGCACAAATCGAGCAGTTTTTTTGTCTGACGAGGCAGAATTTCGCAGGCATAACTAGAAGTTAGACAAGAAATTCTAACGAAGTCAGGCGGAAAAACTGCCGATTTTGTGCAAATTTTATTTGTCGGATAGACCCTAGCCAATTCGTAGACTATGTCAAGTTAAATTGCTATAAAAAGGCTCTCCAGTTTAAACTGGAAAGCCACTTTTTGTCATAATTAAACTACTTTTTTTCCGCAAACAAAAACGCCCTTAATATTAAGCTCTTTGTCAAGAAGAACTAAGTCTGCATTTTTGCCAACATCAATTGAACCAGCACAATCAAAAACGCCCACTGCTTTTGCAGGGTTACATGTAAGAGCTTTTATTGCACTTTCAAGTGGTATGCCAAATTTTACAACGTTTTTAAGACAGTCGTGCAAGTTAGTTGTCGAGCCTGCAATTGTTCCGTCTGCAAGAGTTGCTTTTCCAGCTTTAACATAAACCTTTTGACCACCAAGCATATATTCGCCTTCTCCAAGCCCTGCTGCACTCATAGAGTCACTTACCATAATTACTTTGTCATCGCCCTTTGCCTTAAACACAACTCGAATAGTTGACTCATGCAAGTGTATTCCGTCACAAATAATTTCAGTGTAAACAGAGTCGTTTTCAAGGGCTGCGCCAATTACGCCAGGCTCTCTGTGAGAAAACGGCGGCATAGCATTAAACAAATGCGTAGCCATTGTAGCACCTTCATCAATTGCTTCTTTTGCTGTTTCATAGTTTGCGTTGCTGTGTGCAATTGAAACAGAGCACATTTTGCACGCACACGAAATGAACGTTCTGTCAATGGCTGTTTCTGGCGCAAGTGCAACAACTTTTATTAAGCCATTTGCATCTTCATGGAATTTTTCTAAAACTTTAATGTCTGGCGTAATAATATTTTCTGCGCTTTGTGCGCCTTTTTTAAGCGGGCTAATAAAAGGCCCTTCAAGGTAAATGCCTTGTGCGTATGCACCAACGCCTTCACCGTTTTTTATGTAACTTGCAGCAGTTGAAAGAATTTGTGACAATTCTTCCTTTGGCAACGTCATTGTTGTAAACAGAAAGGACGTAACGCCTTTTGAAGCGTAAAATTTAGTCATTTCAGTGTAACCTTCGACATTTCTGTCGCAAGTGTCGTGCCCCATGCACCCATGAGTATGTATGTCGATAAACCCTGGAACAAGGTAAAGACCTTCGCCGTCAACAACATCAGTTACAGCACTAATGCTTGACGAAATTTCTTTAATTTTTTCATCAAATAAAACATCAACATTTTTAAAACCGTTTTCAATAAACACATTAGCGTTTTTAATTATCATTTGTACACACCCCTTTTATTTGACTGAAGGGACAGGGGCAAAAGCCCCTGCCCCTTATCGATAGCAAAATTAAAACATACGTTTTATTGAGCCAAAGCTCGTTCACGCCTTTTGTTTCTAACTTTAGATGCAACATGTGAAACAACTTCAGCACAAGCACAATATTTGTCCGCCATAGAAACTACAAGTGTTTCTTTATATTTTGGAAGCTTGCCGCATAAAGGCCACATGTGCTTAGCAATTGCATCTTTTTCAATGTTGTTAAGCTCGGCAATGCGGCTTGCATTTCTTAAAGCAACTTTTGGGTGCGCAAAGGCATGAGCCCCTTCTTCCTGCTTTTCCAAACGCCAGTCGTACAAAAACAAGTCGTGCAAAATTCCTGCTCTTGCAGCGGACTTAAAGTCAAGCCCAAGTCTTTTGCTAATGCAAAAACTTAAAAAGGCAACGTTATAGCTGTGCTGCAACCTGCTTGTTTCAAGGTGCTGCTTAAACGTATCAAGTTTAAGCACGTCCTCGTTTTGCACCAAGTCGCCAACACATTCATAAAATTCTTCTAAAGCTTCCTCTGTACACATGTTTAATGACATATATTTTTTTGCAATTAATTCCATGTAATTCTCCTTTTTGAGTTAAGGTTTTGTGTATATCGTTCAATATAAGTTTTTTTCAATTTAATAAGTTCAAAGTTTTATTTGTTCAACTTGATTATTATAATATCATATTTAAAACATATGTTCAAGTGGGTTATTCTGCATCTATAACCTAAAAAAGCTTTTGCCTTTTGATAATGCCTAGCCCCTATAAGGAAAAATGGCTAAAGCATTTAACCATTTTTCCTGTTAAGTGAAATATATTAAACTCATTTAGCCTGTGCTTCCTTACTTTGCCCAACCACTTCATAAAAAACAACCTTTTTATCTTGAAGCGCTTCCAAATTTATTTTACCCTCATTGCCCTTTGGAACTGTGATTCTTTTTGGGTCACCGTCGGAAATGTAGCGTTCGCTAGGATTTTTTTCAAAATAATCAAGCGACCACCAAAGGTCTGTCCGTGCACCCTCCGAGCCACGCACACGAGGAATGTTTAACGGGTCAAACTTAACGTGCCCAGGCGTAGCAGAAGCACCGCTTTGCCCTTCTTTAAGCGCAAGAGCATAGTCATATTTTATGCCGCCGTATTCACCTTTAATTGCGTAACCTCTAATGTCCTTTTTAGGCCTTTCGCCGTATGGGTAAACAAGGCAGTTTATGTTGTACTTTGGCAAAGCTTCAGAAATTAGCTTGTGGTTTAAAGCAATTTCCTTTTGAATTTTTTCAGCAGATATCGTACCCAAATGTGGGTGAGTAAGCGTATGGTTTGCAATTTCATAACCGTTGTCGATTAAATATTTTAAACGCTCTGCATAAGTTCCGTCACCACGAAACATTTTGTCTGGTTCTTCACCATTAATTGCAAACAAAGCAGTGTTGCCAAAGTCGGGGTGTTCTGCGCTGAACTTTTGCAAAATGTCTACAACACAGCCAGGTGTAGGCTTTAATTCGCCGTCAACCATCTTTAAAGAAAAAGCACTGCTCATTCCATCATCAAATGTTAAAACAACAGGGGTGTAGCCGGCTTTTACTTTTATGTCGTTGTTAATTAGGTCTGAAAGTGAAATAAGCCTATACCCTTTGTCGTACAAAGCTTGCATGTCCTTTTTAAAGTCGGCAGGCGTCCTTTGATAATTTGGGTGCGGCTTTTTGTTTACTAAGCCGTGGTACATAATTATCATAATTTGCCCCATCTCGTTTGGCTTTACAACGTTATAGTCAATGTCCGGCTCGGTTAAAGAGTCAAAAAGCTCATCAAGGTTAAACTTAAAAGCTGTTGCCTCATCTTCAACGTTATTTGCGCTTGCAAAAAATGAATTTGCTACATTTATATTTTCATAATTTAACGTTTGGCTTGCACCTGTCCATGCTGCACTTGTTGAAGCTAGGCAAAGCGCACATGTAGCAAGCTTTATCTTATGTGAAAAAAATTTTTTTGCCATAAGTTTTATCCTTTCGGTAAACATTCAAATTTTTATTACTTTATTATTACCCTGCAAATATCAATATAAATTGAATAGTAATATTAGTATATCTTTTTAAAATAATATAAAACTGTGAATTTTTGTTATACCGAAAGTTGTAAACATTACTGAAATTGCTGTAGAGGCTGTTCAAGCGTTATGTTACCCAATTTTTGCGAACGAAATTCATCAATTATCATATTTGAAGCTCTGTCAAAGTCTACCTCTGCACCTCTTTTTAAAAGCCCTCTTGCCCTTGCAATTTTTTCCAAAATTACTTCTGGCTGTTCATCAAAGTTTACATCAACCTTATACCTATTTTTTAAACATTCAGGCTTAATAGACATAAGCCGTTCAATTAAGTGAAGCGAAAGTGTGTAAATGTCTAAGATGTCATCGTTTATTGCACCAGTAAAAGCCAAGCCTTGCGCCGCTTTTTCGTCGTCAAACTTTGGCCAAAGTATGCCAGGTGTGTCTAAAAGGTCAAAGTCCTTCATTAGCTTAATCCACTGTTTTCCTTTTGTAACGCCAGGCTTGTCGCCTACTTTTGCCGAAGACTTGCCAACAAGCTTGTTTATAAAAGTAGACTTACCAACGTTTGGTATGCCAACAACCATTGCACGAATTGGAACAAAAATTCGCCCTCGGCTTTTTTGGCGTTCTACCTTTTCTTTCATCAGTTCCCTTGAAATTGTAATTATGTCGGAAAGCCCAGCACCTGTAACCGAGTTTATAGCAACTACTTTTATGTTTTGTTCCTTGTAAAACGCCTTCCATTGGTCAGTTACCAAAGCGTCTGCAAGGTCTGCCTTGTTCATTGCAACAATTCTGTGCTTATTCTTTGCCAAAACGTCAATGTCTGGGTTTTTGCTTGAAAGCGGAATACGTGCGTCCAAAAGCTCTACTACTATGTCAACGAGAGATAAGTTTTCAATTATTAATTTTTTTGCCTTAGCCATGTGACCAGGGTACCATTGTATATTCATATGTTTTCCTCTTTAGTTATAGCAATTCCAGTTTTTAACAATATTGGCAGTGGAAGCCAAACGCCTAGCCGTTTGGCGTTTTGACCCACAGACAATGTCGATTAAAAACGGAATTGCTATAGTTATGTTTAAATACTTTATATTATCGTACATTTTATTAAATATTAAAAGTAATAATGACAAAAAAGCCGCCGTAAAACGAACATAAGAACGTTTAACGACGGCAACAAATTATCTTTTTCTGATATCTTCTTTAACTTTAGCTGCCTTACCAACCCTATCACGCAGATAGAAAAGTTTAGCACGTCTAACGATACCACGTCTTACAACTTCAATTTTTTCAACTCGAGGCGAGTGAAGCGGCCATGTTTTTTCTACGCCTACACCGTATGACATTCTTCTAACTGTGAAAGTTTCTTTAATGCCGCCATTTTGACGCTTTAAAACTGTGCCTTCAAAAACTTGGATTCTTTCTCTTGTACCTTCAACAATTTTTGCATGAACACGAATTGTGTCACCAACATTGAAAGGTGTAATTTCTTTTTTCAATTGTTCTTTTTCAAGTTCTCTAATAATGTTGCTCATTTTGTTTCCTCCTTCCTCCCAAGATGTTCTTAATGGAATTTATTGAATAACCAAACAGTTATTTAACCAAAAGCGGAACACCCATATTTACCGTTAAAAAGTTTACCACATAAAAAACAAAATTGCAACTATATTTTAAAATAATCATTAATTTATAAATAAAAAACGCCACGACACGTAAAAAATTGGCTAAGCCCCTTTAATATACAGGAGTTTAGCCAATTTACAGCAATTGAATCAATGAATAAGAAAATTGCTACAGTTAATTTGCGTAAAATTACCTTGGTTCAAGAATTTTTTTCTTTTGCTTTTGCCCAGGGAATAAAATTGGCTCAAGCTCTTTTATTCCTGCTCCTTGCATGTAGTAGGCAATAATTGCAGCATCGCCCATTGTCATGCTTGCATCTGGGTAAAAACAGCCGTTGTCGTCAACTGAAATAACTTCATGCTCCAAATATTTGTTTAGTGCGTAGTAAGCCTCGGGGTTTGCTTGTTTGCTAATGTCTTTAATTATACCTGTTTCAAAGTCAACAGTGTCTGGAAGGTCAAACACTCTGTCCATGTAGGTAATTAATTCTGCCCTTGTAACTGGGGCGTTAGGGTAAAACTTGTTCTTTTTGTCGCCTTCAATTATTCCGTAATACTTAGCCTTTAAAATATACGCTTTGTCTGGGCTTGAAGCTGTGTCGGCAAAGTGTGAAATGTTGTATTCCATGTCTGGAAGGTTTGTCGCCATACGCATAATCATTTTAACTGCCTGCCCACGAGTTAAAACGTTTCCTGCTCTATATTCGTCCTCTGCAAACCAACCGTGCCCTACAATTGTTTCGCTTGCTTTGGCAAGAGATACTTTATTCTTGTTTTGCCCTGGTGCGTTTTGGTTACCAGGTTTTTTTGTAGGCGTTGGAGTTGCTGTTGGTGTTATTGTTGGCATTGGAGCTTCTGTTGGTGTTATTGTTGGTGCTGGAGTTTCTGTTGGTACTGGTGTTGCTGTTGGTGCTGTTGGTGCTGGTGTTGGAGTAGCTGTCGGAACTGGAGTTGGTGTTGCAGTCGGAACTGGAGTTGGTGTTGCTGTCGGAACTGGAGTTGGTGTAGCTGTTGGAGCTGGAGTTGGTGTTGCAGATGGAGTTTTATAAGCTGCGTACTCTGCCCAAACCTCCGCTACATCTTGCCCCAAAGCCCAGCTTCCAGAGCCCTTCAAGCCGTACTTTTCCACAAGCCCAAGCTTATACATTGTTGCTCGTGTGTCGTCATACCAAATTTCATAATTTCCTGGGGTTAAAACACGACCGCCCCAAAGCTTTGGCATAACTTCGCCTTCCGACAATGTTAAGTAAACTTGTGCAGATTGGCTGCTTTCATAATATTTTTTTGTTGCATTGTAATTTGTCAAAAGGTTTTTCACGTCAATGCTTGTCAAGCCATTTCCACCAATTGGCTCGCCTTCTTTCCAGTAGCGTCCAAAAAATGGAACGCCAAGCACAAGCTTGTCAGGCGTTGCATATTTTAAGCATTGTTGAATTGTTTTTTCTACAAATGTAGAGCTTGCCACAGGGCCAGAAGGTCCACCATAGTACGATTCGTCGTAGCCCATTATCATTAAATAGTCACAGGCTTCTGCAAGTGCTTTGTAGTCGTATGAGCCGTGCCAGCCTGTTGTCCAGCCGTATGGGTTTGCTGCAACTGCTGTTGCAACTGTTTTGTCTGGCATCTTGTCTTTTAAACGCCTTACAAAATTTGTGTACATGTCCTTTTGAAGGTGAGTTACGTTTTCGATGTCAACGTTTACACCGTCAAGGTCGTAGGCATAAACAACGGCCGCAAGCTGGTCGGTAAGTGCTTCGGTGTTGTTTAGTGCTGTTATTCCGAGGTTTCTGTCCCAGTGGTTGCTTATAAACGGAATAACGTTAATTCCTTTGTCGTGCATTGACTTGATAAAAGCTTTGTCAATTTTTGGGTAGTAAAGCGAGCCGTCTGCATTAATGTCAAAGTAGTCGGGCGTTACAGTGTCAAGTATGCCGTCTGTGTTGTTGACATAGTTGTTGTACTGTGTTGTTGTGCCGCCAAAAAGGTATGACATTGCGTATTCGTGTGCTGTTGCTGAAACTGCACTGTTCATAAACACAACTGATGCAATAGCTGCCGAAACGTATTTTTTAAAACGCTTCATTAATATGTTCCTCCTTATTTACAATAAATACTTTTTCTTCTGTTTCTAGTAAATATTGTTCCTAGAGGAAATAAAAATATTCTCTGGTAGCTTATCCATATTTTGTCTATATTTACTCAACAAAAAAAGCTTCACACACTGAGATAAACCTCAACGTGTGAAGCGTGTCTCACTTCCCTGTCAAATGGTCAAGCATTTCTTTCTTTACAATGTTTAACGTTTCAATGCTATTTCCAGATATTCTGTTGTCAATTAGAGCAATAACAGCTCTGCACAACAAATTGTTCGTAACAATGTTTTCGTGCAAAACCTCAATGTTTTTCTTTTCATGCCTTTCAAGTGCAGCAACACGGCGTGAAACACTAATTGCAGGCGAAGCCATTCGCCAAATAACCGCACCGGCACCGCCTAAAATTGATAACCCTCCAGCAAGCGCAAGCAACGCTTGAACTGTAATTTGAACGTCTACCATAAAACCACCACCTACTTTTTAACCTGTGCGTTAAAAAGCTCGTAAACTGCTTTTTCTATAAGCACATCAATTTCAATTTCAGAAAGCGTTACACCTTTTTGCTTTAAAAAGTCAATTACTGCTGTTTTCTTTTGGCTTCCGCTTCCTGTTACTTTATAAATTTGCTCGTACGCCATTACAGCGCAAGAAACCCAATCTTTAATTACTTCAAGCTTGCTTTCGTCAAGCCTTTTTACAACAAGCCTTAAAACAATACCAGTCAAAACAATTACAATGCTAGAAAAAACATATTGAAAAATATCAATCATTTATTTTCCTCCTCAACCCAGCGGTTATATTTGTTTACGCTTACGTCTCGGCAGCCTGTCAAAGCAAAGTACCCCCCTGTTGTAAAGCCGCCGTACATCGTTATTACGGCGACTGCAACATCGGACAACGTTTCCTTTCCAAACCACGACAGAAAAAAGTTACCTGCCAAAACAGCACAAACTATAAACACCGAAAAAATGACAATCTTTTTGCTAAATTGAATATCTATCACCGCCTAAAAATACTTTTCCTTCAACCTGCTCTGTAAAATTCCAACATACTTTTCATCAGCTTCCATTCCGGCGTAACTCACCCTGTCCCAATATTTTAAATCCATTTGAACGCCAAGCATTTTGCAAAGCTCTGTCAAAACATTCACCTTTAGCGTCTGCCATTCTTTAGGGTTGCGCACATGATAAAGCGGGCACGCCTTGCCCGTAACGTCATAATGCCTAATTATGTCACAGATAGGGTCAAGCCTGTAATCTTTGCAAAGCTCTGCACAAAGCTCTATTAAAGAGTTGTTTGTGCTTTTTGTAAACTTACCATCAGGCTTTGGGTGGCAGTTTTCTATTGATATAGAAAAAGCATTTGCAGAATTTGTGCAATATGCAACTTCGTTTTCCGGCACGCACTTTATAATTTCGCCCTCTATCCCAACTATGTAATGGCTGCTTGCAAAAACAGCTTCGCTTTCGTGCTTTTGGTTTTTTAGGTTTTCAAAATAGTTTCTGTTTGCAAGTGCTGAACTGCCAGCGTTTCCAACATAATGCAATGCAATTTTTTGCACCTTTTTTAAAGCTGTCTGTGGGCGTGAAAATCGATTTGGCGTTAAAAGCATTTCAGTTATTTTCATCAGTACCCCCATTTTTCTAGCCGTTCGCTAACCCAGTCATCTACAAGGCTTTTGTTTAGCTTAGAAGCCGCAACAAGCTTTTTAAGCGTGTTTTCTGTAACCATGTTTTTCATAAACTGCTCGTACAAACCTTTTTCAAAATCTGTCATTAAATCACCCCCGCAATATAAAGCTCTGCCTTTAAGTCGCTTATTTGCTGTGCAACCTCGGCATTTGTTGGCTGGTAAACCTGCACAGGCTCATAAGCATTTTCTTTAACAACAGGCTCTGTAAAAACCCAGTTACCGTCAACAATTTCAGCACTGCTGCCAACACTAGCCGCCGTACCTTCAATTTCTGCAACTTCAAAAATATCTGGAAGCCCAATCGGCTTTTCGCTTAAAGTTCCTGCAACTTTTCCAATTGCTTTTTCAATAATTACGTACATTGTCACAACACCTACCATTCTATAAATACTGCGCCGCTTCCGCCTGGGCCTCCAGCACCGCCTAATGCCGACGAATTTGTGTTGCTGGAATTGCCGCCGCTGCCGCCTGTTCCACCTTCTCCACCTGCAATAAAAAGTTCTTCATACCTGTAAGCATTAGCTTCTAAAATCTCCACTAAATTTCCATTAATTCCACTTTTGTAGTTATAAGAGACACCGTTAACAGAATGTGGAGAAGTAACAGATGCTCCGCCACCCCTTGCGCTATCACCATAAAGGGTGTACTTTCCAACATAAATTTTTTTACCGCCGCCACATGCTCCTGCACCGCTTTGCAAGTTTACAAAATTTCCGCCTGCTTCTGTTACACTTTGCCCTTTTGTTACGCCAGCCGTAGACGAGCTGAAAGTAAAGCTTCCAAAGCTTGATGTTCCCCCAACCCCTCCAGTACCTCCGTTTGTTACACCAGTTAAAACATTGCTTGCATTGTACACTGGGCCTCCTCCTACTCCGCCAGCACCACCAGCACCAACTACAACTGTAACAGTTGAAAGGGGAACTACAGCAACTGCACAAGGGATTAAACAATAAGAAGCGCCGCCCCCTGCTCCGCCACCGCCCCCAAGCCTCTTGCCAGAATTTGCTCCACCGCTTCCTCCTGCACTACCGCTTCCGCCACTTCCTCCGCCAGCTCCACCGCTTCCGCCGTTCGTACCACCTCCATATGTTGAGGTTGCGCAGCCGCCTCCGCCGCCTCCACCACCACCTCCGCTGTATCCCGAAACATAAACTTTCGTTACATTGTTTGGTACAACCCATTGGTACACCCCAGGCACTACAAACTCTATGCGGTTTGTAAAAATTCTTTCGTTCAGCGGTGCTTTTAAGTCGCTGTTTATAGCTTTAACAATTTCTGCATAGCTCAAAAAATCATCTCCCTATACTTTGTTTTATTTTGTCAATAAGTGTTGGCATTTTTTCGCCAAAAGTCAGTTCAAGCTGGTATCCGTTTGCCGCTGTCCATTTTTCCAACGCTTCTGTAATTGTCGAGTGCAAAACGTAATCTCCATATTTCAGCGTAACAGTGTCACCAATTTTATAGTCAACGCCATATTTCAAAACATGGTACGGGTTAATTTTTCCGTCAAGTGTAAGCACGCTTTTTGCTTCAAAAAGTTTTAACTGTCCACGTTCGTTAAGCTTTAGCGTATCCGTCTTTAAAACGTCACCTGCCGAAACATAAACTTCTCGCCTGTCAATGTCCGTTTTTCGGCCTCCAACTTCAACCACCTGCACATCAAGCCCTTCGCCTTTGCTTTTTACAACTGCAATATTTTTGTACCCAATTAAACTTTCAATTAAATACTCGGAAAAAATGTTGTCATATTGGGAAGAAAAAATAACAGGCGGATAAACGCTTTGCGTTGAAGCAAGGTTGCGCCCTTGATAAACGTCAAGAGAAATTTTTTTCAAGCTAACATCAAAAAAAGCCGAAACTCCCAAAGACGTAGCCCGTGCAATATAAGCAATTTCTTCGTCAAGCTTTTTATAGCAAGTTTCAAAAGTTATTGTGCTTCCTCTGTTTTGGTTTTTAATAATTGTCATAAAATTCATTCGCCTGTCAGTGTTTAAAGCAGTGTTCAGCAAGTTAAAATTTAACAGCGTTTTTATTAAGGCTTCGCCAGTTCCTGTTAAAACCCACTTGTCAGAATTTAGCTGTGGGTAAGTTAACCTAAGGCTAAAAAAGTATTCCAAAGTAAAGCCTTTTGCTAAAAGCTTGTCACCTCTGCCGTTTCCACCTTCAAATGTTTGCTCCACATGCTCAATAACCCCAGAGCGTAGCCCATCCAAATAAACAAACCGCCCAACTTTTAAAAGCTGGCTGTTTTGTTTGTTACTGTTTATAGAAATTGCAAACTCGCCATACGTCACAAGCCTTCGTGAAAAAACAAACTCCTCGTAGTCGTCAACTTCACCCAAAAACTCAAAGTTTCTGCTAAAAATCCTAATAGAAGTACGCATATCTCCCATCAAACAAACTCCTCAACAATAGACGAAGCATTAAAAGTAGTAGTTTTAACACAGCTAATTGCCGGCTCAGAAAAAGTGATAATTTGTTTTATTTGCCCGTTTGCCAAAAACTGCGTCGTCCTTTCGGCAAACAAACTGCCGTTACCTTTGTTCACAATTTGCTCGCTTATGCTTCCGTCAGCTTTAAACGTTGTAGTCATGCTGTAACCGCTGCGGCGAACCCAGTCGTCAAAGCTTTGGTTTGCATTTGCAAAAGTTTCTGCCCTAAGCTGCAAAACCCAGCCACGAAAGCTTTGCCAGTCTGCCAAAAACTCACCATGCTTTGCAATATATTGGTTGTAAATGTTGTCAAAGTTTGGCTGGTCAAAAAGCCCTGTTACAATTCCGCAATACGTGGAAGAAAGCCGCAAATCTGTAATGTTGCTTTGCAAAATTTCTGTTGCCCCTGCGTTTACACGAATGTCTGCAAGCCCCAGCTCCCAAACGGCGTTGTCACGTTGTAACGTAGGTGGGTAAGGGTCGCTTGCCGGTGTTCCTTGTTTAATAACCGCACTTATACGCCTTCCTGCTTGGTTTAGGTCAAGCCGCAAAACTACACGGTCAATTCTAGGAGTAGTAACATGTGCAGGGTTAACAGTAAGAGTCCTTGCAGCTTCTTTGTTTACATAGTGATAACCGTTTATAAACGCCCTGCCAACCTCAACTTTAATTTCCATTCCATAGCTTTTGTTAACCTTTAAGTAGTCGCCACCAAGCATAACGCCGTTTCCAATAAACGACTTAAAATATTCAGAAAATTCTGCGGCCGTATACCGCCTGTCGCCTTCATAGCTGTTAAAAAAACAGCTCCATTCTGCCATACTTTCACCTTCCTTTTAAAAAAGCCTACAGTCCAAAATACAACTGCTTGTAATAAATTTTTACGTTCGCCGTATCGTTGCCAACTTCAGCGTTAAACCTAATTAAATTTTCGCCAAGCGCAAGCTGAAAAAACGTGCTATTAAGGTCAATGTAATTAAAAGCATTTCGCTTGTTGCCGTTGTCGTCAATTATTACAACGCTTTTGTTTCCAAAGCTTGTGTCTATATACATTTTTTCGTTTGCCCTAATAGGAGTATAAATTTTTATAAACTCGCCTGTAGTCAAGTTTTTAATTGTAGGCGTTTCAACGTAACCAGGAATTTCAATGCGAATAGGTGTTTCTACGTCACCGTTGTTTTGAAGAATAATTTGCCCCTTTTCAATGTCTCCAACAATTATGTTTGGTTGAAACGAAAGCGGAAATTCAAAACAAGCCATTACCTCAACAAGCTTGCTTTCAAGCCATTCCAAATCTGCCAAAAAGTTCGACGGCACAACAGCCGAAAAGTTAAAGTATAAAATTCCGTCTGGTACTGTGTAGTCTTGGTCTAAAAAGGTCGGGCCGTCAACCACTTGCACGTTTTCAAACACTCTAGTAAAGCTGTCCCCAAAAACCACCAAATCACCAGTATGTATAGGCGTTAAGCAGTTTATTATTTCTCTACGCCAAGCCTCACATTCCTCCAAGCTGTCCGTAACCAAGCAAGCCTGAACAAAAACAACACGTTCAGAAACGTTTACACCAAGCCTAGTTTGCCCATGCTGATACGGCGACTTTACCAAAACAGCAGAACCGCCACTTCCGTCCATTCCTTTTTGGCTAAGGAAAAAAATTGGACGTTCATTCCCAAAGGTAATTGTTTTTCCTGTTTCCTTGTTAACATAATTTAACCTTAAAATATAACCAACCCCTTAAAAGGCAAGCCCAAGCCTAAGCATGTTAAGCTTATCCTGCCTCATCAATTCGTCAATGGAAGCAGTAACAGGGCTGTTATATGTAGGGCTGTAAACAACACTCTTTCCCCCTTGCTCTGAAAGCTTGCTTCCAATTACGCTTCCAATAGCACTGGCAAGCCTGTCATAATCAAAAGGTTCACCAAAAGAGGAGTTATAAGAAGCCCCAAATGCCCCAGAAACAGCTTCGCTGTAAGAAACAGCCGAAGAAGCCGCCTGCCCCAAAAGCTCCACACTTCTCCGAAAGCTTAAAACTTGCTCACCGCCCGAAAAGTCAACAATTTCAGGCATACCATGTTCACCAACAACAGCAAGCCCACTGTCAGCATTTTGCGTTCCTGTTGAATACGCATTAATGTTAAAAGAACCGCCGTCTGAAGCGGCTCTAACTGCCGCCGCAACGCTTGTCAAATAACTGGATATTCTTCCACTAGTAGACTGTATACCTTTTAAAAGCGCATCGCCGTACTCATTCCCTACAGAAAGAAAAACAGGAACATAGCTTTTTAAAATACTATTCCAAACTGCAAGAGAAGCGCTTAAATCTTTTTCCCTTGCCGACAGTTCTTTTTTCATTCCCTCTGTTTTCTCGGCTTCGTTCAGCTTAAAAGCCGCACCGTCAGTCCGATAATAAGCCACCAAGGCAGTAGACGTTTTTCCAGCAACGTTAATTTGGCTTGTGCTTTCACGGTTTACAAGCTCAAGCTTTTGAGAAAATGCAGTGTTGTAGTCGGCAAGCTCACTGCTTAAAGCTTCTCTCCTTCGTGCAACAACATCATTAATTCCAGCAACTGCCGAAACTGCGTAACTATTTCCAAGCCCCGAAACAGCCGCAGCTGCATCTTCTGCTTCTTTAGAAAGCTTTTTCAAATTTTCTGCTGCCGTATTAAAAGCTTTGTTGTCATACATTACAGAAACAAACGAAGCATAATTATCCGACAACACTTGAAGCTCACTCACTACAAGCCTAAGCTGTGAAGTAAACCCAGCCCCAAGTGACCGTTCCATTTCCGTAAACGTGCCTTTAAGCTTAACAAGCGTACTGTCTGCAACTTTGCCTTCATCAACAAACTTTTGCATTTGACTGGAGGCTTCTTTAAGCCCTTGCAAATATTTGCTAGTGTCCAAAGTTAAATAAGCCGAAACAGTCCCTGCATGAATCCCCATCACTTCACCCCCTCTCTTATAAACTAAACCCTTTTAAAAATTCAACAAACCCCTCGCCCTTTTGTTCACTTGTCTTTTGTTCGCTGGTCCTTTCCTCCCTGCTCATAACAGCAAAATACAAACAAGCTTCGTCAAAGCAAAAAGCAGTATATTCATCAAAAATCCCCAAAACCTCACTAGGCCTTTTCTTAAAATAATTGCTAACAGCAACTACCCTCGACAACGTCTTCTCCGTCACAAAATCGGTAAGCTTCTTTCACCCCCGACTGTGTGTAATTAAAAATTTCAATCAACTGCATGTCAGTAAGGCTAATTCCGTTTTCTTTAAGCTCGGAAAAAGTAGGCGAAACAAGCGCAAGTTCTGCCATTAAAATTACAAGCTCTGCCGTTTCTTTAAAGCTAACTTTCCCCAAAGAACCACCACCAACAAGCTTTTCGCACGCCCCCAAGAGCACGTTTGGAATTTCGCCGCAAGCCGCAAGTTGCAAAAGTGAAGGGCGTCTTAGTCTTGCAACAAAAGGCACGCCGTCCGAAAAAGACGAAAGTGCAACAAGCTCGCCATCAATGTTTTTCTTTAAATTAAATATGTTAGTAGCTTCCATAAAACCCCTCCTTAAAGCACAGGCAATTCATCAACCATAGTAAAAATGTAAGGCGGCTCACCAGCCGACGGTGCAGTTTTAATTAGATATTTAGCTGAAAAAAACTTGTCGTCTTCAAACCCAAACTCAACAGGCTCACCTTTGCCGTTAGGCAACGAAATTTTGGCATACCGCAAAGTGTCGCCACTTGTGTCCGTTTCTTCTGTATAAATGTCTACATCAAAGCTTGAAAGGTTTGGCGCAACGCCGGCAGGCAAAGGTGTGTAGCTTAAAAACTTTCCATCATCATCAAAAACAACATCACCGCCTTGAAGCAAAGCAACTACTTCTGGTAAAAACATATTGTCCATAAACTCAATGTCCACACCTTTTATAGATGAATCAATCTTCTTCTGCGCCTTCAAAACCCCTTTAATAACAAGCTCTAACTTTTTACCGCTTTCAATAGAAACTTTAGCGTTTGCCTTAGAAGCCGTGCTAAACGGGTACTTTCGTCCGTTTTTATCAGTAAGCACAACCAAAGCAACACCGGTCAAAGCCTTTTCAATTACTGTACTGCTCAAATCAACCCCTCCTTCTATAAACTTGATACCGCACACTGCAAGTATAAGCCTTTACATCATGGTCAATTAAAAGTGCTGTCAATTCGCCCTTGCTTTTAAGCTCCGAAACACCCTTTAAGCACTCCCTAACACTGTTTATAAAATCCCAAACTTCCGTATATCGCCCAACAGGATAAAACACAACAACATCAATTAATTCAAAATTAACAGGCAAGCTTGAAAAAGCCCTAACCCCATTTTCTCTAACTACCAAATAAGGCTCAGTGCAGTTTCCCTTGTGCTGCCCAATGGAATAAACTGAAAATCCATTTTCCTGCAAAGCTTCATAAACCTTTTTAAACATACAACCCCCAAGTTAACCCAAAGCTTTAGCATAAGCTTCAAACACGGCATTTGCATTTTGCACAATTACAGGAATTAAAACAGCAAACCTTTTTTCATTAGCAAGCTCTAGGTTGGGGGAATAAGGCATTCCCCCAAACAAATGAATAACAACATATTCGTCGTAAAGCTCACAAGAACAGCCAATACTAGCCCTTGCCTTTCCTGTTTTGTCCTCCCAAGGCGCAGCCCCTTTACAAATACCAACAAGCTCACGCCCAGAAGCCGAAGCAGTTTCAAGCAACTGCTTTCTAACAGCACCCCCAGCAGAATTTATTACCTTAAAAAATTCAGTAGCCTGAAAACTAAGCCCCATAAATCACCGCCTATTCTTCTTTAACAATAGCAAAATCCAAATAAGCATCATAAACGTTGCTTACACAAACAACTTTATAGCTTTCGCCTTTAAGTATAAAAAAGTCGCCTTCTTTTACAAGAAGCCCATTTTCGTCACAAGCCGTAACAAATCCGTCCGTCACCTTTGGCTTAAAAATCCCTTTTTCGCTAACACTTACAAAAACGCTTCCGCCCTTCCGCTTGTAAAAACGCCCTTTAACAGTAGCAACCAAAACAGACGAAGCAGGCTCATTAAACTCATTAAAGGTTTCCCTAAGAACTTCAACCTCAACACAAAATGTGTGGAAAAGCCGAGAAATTTTCCGTTTTATAGCATCTACTGTCATGAAACGCAGTCCCCCCTCGGAATATTTGCTCCCCCTCTGGCTCTATACTTTTTTGCAAGCCCAAGCCAATATTCACGAGAAGAATTTACAGAAAGACCGGCAGGCAAACTAACAGAGTCGTCCTCTGCTTTTTTAACAAGGCACTCATAGCTTGCACGCCGCATGTCAAACGAATGCTCCTCCAAAACTTTTAAAAGTTCCTCATCACTAAAATAAGGGAACATTTCCTCACGCAAATTGTGCCGCAAGTTCAAAAGAGCCGCTTCCTTGTCAACTTCAATCACAAAGCCACCCCCAAAGCCAAACAACTAAATTTTATGCTTAAACTGAACAATTCTAATTTGCTTAGGCTCGTAAACTCTAACCCAGTTTTCAGCAAGCGAAAGCTCATTTTTAGAAGGGCCTTCAACAAGCATTACGTTACTTCCGGTAAACTTAACGCCTCGTGGGTGCAAAATAAAGTTTCTGCGGCTAATCAAATAATCAACGCCAGAGCCTTTCTTTTTATCACGGTCAATTTCCGTAGAAACAAACCCAACAGGGTTTCCGTTGCCAAAAGCAACAGCCCCCTGCCCAAAAAGGTATGTAGTGTAAACACCTTTTTCTGCATCAAAAGGACAGCCATCATCAACAATTACTCTAATGCCTTGATACGTGTCAAACCCGGCACTTTCCGAAGGCCTAAGCACATCAAGCAAGTTTTGCTTCTTCAAAGCCGCCTTTGTTGCGCTGTGCATTACAACAGCCGTCAACATTTCAGAAGCGTCGCCCAAAAGTTGCTGTGCATCAATAAAAGAACTTCCGCTCCACTTTGCCGTTTCACCGGCTTTTGAAGAAATGTCTAAAACATTCCCTGTCATACTTTCAGTACCAAACGCACCGTTCAAAATAGCAATAAGCTCTTTCTGCATGTTTCTTGCCCAAAACCCAGCAACCATGTCACCAATTGCCGCCATAGGGTCAGCACCAGACATAGCCGAAGTTAAGTCAGTAGCCCCCCACATTTTTGCACGCCTTATAATAGGCGCAACGTCGTTAACAGCCGCAATTTTTTCGCAAGCAAGGTCAACGTTTTCAATAATTTGCTCCGCGTCACCAACTAAATCTTCAAAAAATGGCATGTTCACCACCGAGCCGCCCAAGGAAGCAAGTCCATCAAGCTGCGGATTGTTTGTAATAATCCCCGAAGCAACCAAAGCCGACTGCTCCATAGTTTTAGCTACAACGTAAGGTTCAAAAACCTCTGGCACAATAACATCTGATAAAGCTAAATATCCGTTACTCATTTTTAATCCTCCTTGAAATATATAAACCCACCCACGCCACCCTTTTAAACTCTAAAAACTTTGCCCTAAACCCCTATAAAAAATGGGGTCAAGGGGCTTGCCCCTTGTGGGGTTTTAGGGGCAAAGCCCCTAAGGTTTTGTCTTTTTTTGTTTCACACCCCAGCTTCGTTCATTAGCCGTTTTGCAAGCGTCGGCTCATTTTTCAAAAGCCGCCCTTGCTCCGTCAAATTAAAATTACCTTTCTCCCAAGGGTTACTTTTCTTCCCCAAACTCCCACGAGGAAAGTTCCCAACACCCCCAGTTCTAACACCTTCCTTCCTACCATCATCAAACAAATACCCATCACTTTCCCTAAGCATTTCAACCTGTTCTAAAAGCCCCAAAAGCTCACCATTTTCCCCAACAGAAATCTCCCCCCTGTCAATAAGCGAATAAACCGCCTTCCAATTTTTCGCATTAGCCGCCCTAAGCTCACTTTCAACTTTATGTAAAAGCCGTTCCTCCTCCATGTCGCTTTTCAAAGTAGAAATAACACCCTCATGTTCCTCCCTCTTAACATAAGCTGTCATCTCAACATCAACCATTTCAACAACAGCCTTCGCCTGTTCCTCCGTCAAACCAAGCCCCAAAACCTTTTCAATTTCCATTTTCCACTTCCTCCCTAATCCAAGCCATTTCCTTTTCCAAACCTTCCTCGTCAAGCTCCCTGTTCCACTTCTTGACATAACTTCGCCTGCTCATAGCACCAGCCAAAACAGCCTCCAAGTCCGACTTCTTCTCGTCAAACTCGTCTTGCATAATAGGGTAAACGTTTTCAACCATCACCTTCAAATCATCAGGCAAGCAAACACCCAAAAATCCACTAGCCGAAGCAACAGAAATGACCGCTCTAAAAAGCCAAACAAGCACAGGCTTCCAAGCCGCAAACTTTTCCTCACACCTAGTAGCAAGCGGCCAATACAAAGCTTTAATAGTCTTTCCGCTAGTAAAATATCCGCTCAACTCATTGGCCGTAACATTAGGAATGCTCAAAACCTCGTGCATGTCCCCTTTAATCCTATTAAGCACATTTTCAAGTCTAGTATCATAGCTAAAGTGCGACTCCAGCTTATAAAGCTGTGCCGCCCCCAAAGTTTCAGTAACATCAGTTTGCAAATCAATAAGCGCAGCAGGTGAAATAACCAAGTTTTCAAGGCTTCCCTCGCTTGCGTTCACAGCAACCGTCTGCGGAAACATATTAAACTTCAAAGCATCAACATCATCGCTGGTCAGCCTGTTGTAAACGTCTTGAAGCTCCACAAGCTCCAAAACATCACTCTCCCCTTTCAAATCCCCAGAAAGCCCATCATTTACAACAACTCTGGCAGGAATAAAAGAAAGCCCAGTGTCTAAAACCTCACCCCCCGAAACCAAAATACCATGCCCGTCATAAACCCCTTCACAAACAAAGCAAGCGCCGCCTTCAAGCCAATACTTCTGCTTCCAAATCCGCTGTTCCCTTTTTTCGTCTTCGTCGTTCAAACCATGAAAAAATATAATGCTCTCCAAAACGTCCGAATCATCAGCACTACAGTTGTAAACAAACCCCAAAGAAGGCACAAACGAAATTTTCACACCAGCATCAGACGCCGAAACTTTCACAGCGACACGCTTTCCAACAAAACAATCTCTAGCCGCCTTAACTAGCTTTTCAGAAAACAAGCTGTCCTCCAAAACTTTTAAAAAATAACAATTAATCTCGTTTCCAACAGCCTTGTCAGCACAACTTAAACTAAATTCAGGCGTTCGCCCAAACAAAAACCTAGCCTGTTCCTTAATAAGCTTTTTAATAAAGTTAGTCCGCTTTTTAGTAGGCTTATAATCAAGTCCCTTAGGCGTTTCCCAGTCTTGCCCAACACCATCATACACATCATAAAGCCAAATAATTTCCTTCAAGTCTCTAAGCACCGAAGCACCATAAATTCCGTCAAGCTCCGCCTTAACCAAGTCCATGTAACCGCTTACCAAACCTACCCCCTCTTTCCTTTGCCACTGTAATTCACGCTGTTTTTAACGTCCGAAAGCTCAAACCCATCAAGCCCATACCAAATTGCACTAAGCGTGTGTGGGTCAATGTTAAACTGGTCAGGCAAAATGCAGCCGTTTTTGTCTTTACCATAACAAAGTCCCGAAAGCTCTGAAACAGTGTTTACGCAGCTGTCCGAAATAACAATGCGTGAAAACCGCTTAATTTTCTTAATATTCTGCACTCTGCTCCCAGGAAACTTTTTAGCCCCAATCATACGAAACCCTTGCCGCTGGTAATAAACAATAGTTTTAGGCTCTGCACTGTCCGCCCGAATAAGCTCACCGCTTTTTTTTAACTCTGCAAGCTCTAAAGCCGTCACATCATCAGTTGACTTGTTTTTGTAATACTCCCAGTAAACAAAAAGCACTTTTTCGCTAGTGTCAACCACCATTCTAACGACAGCGTTGTAGCTAGTTTCAAACCCAAAGTCCATTCCAACACGATAAACCGCACCACTCACACATCCAATTTCAGCCATAACCTTTTCATGCGGCAAAACTTCAAGCTGTGGAAAAACTAAAACGCCTGAAACTCCAAACCGCCCCTGCCTAGCAACTCTATACAAATCCGAGTCATATTTATAAAGCTCATCAAGCTGTTTAACGTAATCTTCCTTAACAAAAAAATTATCATCAACAGTAGAATGGTTGTAAAAAATGTTACCAACACAAATTTCCTTTTCACAATAAAGCCGCTCCTCAAGCTCCAAATCCTCACCAATAAAATGCTTATAAGTCCAGTTACTTTTATCAACAGGGTTAGTAGTAAGCAAAAAATGAAGCGGATGCGTAGGGTGCCTAAGCCTGCCCAAAAGCTCCTTAAACCCAGCGTAGCTAACCTCGGAACACTCCTCAACCCAAGCAACAGTAACATTGTTTAACGACTTCAACTTTTCTGGTTTGTCCATTCCTTTAAAAATAATTTTCGACCCATTTTTAAAAGCAATCTTCATAGGCGAAACCGAAACACGACAAAACTTAAAAACGTCCAAGTCCTCAATAATCTCACAAAAAAGCGAAAAGCAACTGTCTCGCAAAGTGTCAAAAACTTGCCGTACAACAAGTGCCGTCCGCTTTTCCTGCAAAAGCTTCAGCAAAATTTTAAGTGCGGTATGATAGCTTTTCGACGAGCCATACCCCCCAACAAGGAAATAAAACTTATGCCCCCAATCAAAAATAAATTTTTCAAAGTGCTTGTTAATAAGCTTGTCCAAGTTCTATTCCTCCTCAAAGCCACTTTCGTTTTTGCACTCATCTTCTCTCACTTCCTTCCCCAAAAGCCTAATTTCAATAGGCGAATCTCCGTTTTCTTTTTCAGCAAGCTTCATCTTTATCTTCTCCATTTCATACCTCTGAATTTCTAAAGGGCTGAATACGAAAAATTTAGAAAGCCAATCAATAGCTTTCTGCCTGTCCGCAAGCTTTATCCGTGCAGACCCATCAGCCCCACGCCAAACCTCAGCAATAACTCCGCCACAAACGTCTTTAGAGTTTTTCAAGTAAACAATGTTAACAAGCTTCGTATGCGCCTCATTAGTTTTTTTGTCAACGACAGTTATTTCTTCAGTCCCAAAATCAACAAAGTCAGTAATGTCAGCAAAAGCAATTTGCATTTGCCGTTCCAAAATGTCGTCCAAATCAACTAATAAAGCTGAACGCCTTACGGCCTTCAGCTTCTCAATTTCTGCTACAACACAGGGCTTTTTTAAAAGCTCATACCCAATTTGCTTTGCACGCCCCACGCTGTACCCAGCGTTTACAGCAGCCTGCCGCACATTAAAATTATGCACATAACTAATGCAAAACATTTTTTCACTTTCTGAAAGCTCGCAAAGTTCCTCAACCTCTCGCTCCGCCTTACAGTCCAAACCTTCATTCATTTCCTTTGCTTTTTCGTCCCACAAATCTTGCCGCTTCCACCATCTAATGTTATGTACACTTTCGTTCATCAAGTCAGCAAGTTCAGCACAGCTAATTTTACCGCCCTGTTCCAAATAAAGCTTCAAGGCAGCCGCCCTATTTTCACTTCTTTTTCCTGCCATTCCACCACCTTCCAATCAAACTACACGAATTAACCCAAGCTCATTCCCAACACCATAAATTATGGACCGTTTATACCTTGAAAACGTTTCACGGGAGATAGAAAGCTCCATGCAAAGCCCATAAACATCTTTTCTGCTTTTGCAGTAAACTTCTACAAAAAGCTGTTTGTGCAAATCAGTAAGCCTAGAAAGAGTCTTGTCAACAGCTTTAATTCGCCGCTCCAAAGACAAAACAGCCGTAGACTCGGCAAGCGAAATTGCCTTCGCCTGTGTCACATCACTTCGCTCGTTCCTCTTAGGCATACCAACAAGCCTGTTACCCGAGCCTTCCAAAATTCGCTCACGCTCAAGCTCTAGCTCGTCCTTATAATCTTCATAATGATACAATTCATATTCAATATACCGATAAACTTCCTTATCTAGCTTCAAATTAATACCCCCCTACAAAAACCTATATTATATAAATAATGGAAAATTGAAATTGAAAACAATCCTTACAAAAACTTCATTTATTTTTTTAAAGTAACAATAATAATGATTTATAACTAAGTAAAACACACGCATCTCCGCTTTTACCAATTTGCTAAAACTTAATTTAATAAATTTGTTCAAAGCGGAAATGCAAAAAATAAGGATTGAAAAGAAATGAATAAGATTTGATGTTTACATACTATCACGTTTTAGCCCTAAAAAAGTGTCAACATTTTGTCAGATAACTTTTGCATTTTTTATTGTGCTTTTTTATTATGCTTATTAATTATGTCTTTTTAATTGTTCAAAATTTTCTTCTTCCTTCAAATAAAACTCCGCCTGAACTCTCTGCAACATTTCTATATAATCCAAACCAAACTCACATTCATTGGCGCACCCCTTTTCACAAACGACAAAAACACTTTCAATTTCTGAGCCATCAAAAACAATATAAACTTCTGCTAAGCAACCCATAAAATTCACCTCTTATAAAATACTCCAATCAAAATAACAACAACGAATAATTCGTTTTAAATTTATCCTATCACCAATACTTTCGTTTGTCAATACATTAAACAACAACATTTTCGTTTTTTTAATGTTGCAATTTTAAAAACCACAGTGTATAATAAAATAGAGGTGAAAAAAATGTCAGTAATTAAAGTAAGCGAAAGCCTAAAAAGAATTAGAAAAAACGTAGGAATGACGCAAAAAGAAGTGTACGAGTGCCTAGGCGTAGCACAGTCTACATACAGTTCATGGGAAACAGGCAAAGCAGAGCCCGACATGTCAACACTTGCAAACATTTGCAAAATTTTAGGCGTTTCAATAAATGAATTTTTTAACCAATATACAAATCAAACAAACAACATAATTAATCTAGCACTCCACCTTGCACCAAACGAGCAAGTCTTTATAAAAAGGTATAGAACATTAGACGGTTTCGGTAAAAGGGCAGTAGAAGCACTAGTTAACATAGAATACGAGCGTGTCACAAACATAGCAACAGAAGTTGAAACAAAATCAGTTCCAAACCAAACCGAGCAGGAAGAACAAAAAACAGTCAGCTTAAAGGTGTACTCACAAAAAGCTTCCGCAGGTTTAGGCAACTACCTTTACGACGATGACAGCTACGACATAATGGACTTCTCAGAGGATGAAGTTCCCAAAAAAGCCGCCTTCGGCATAAAAATTACAGGCGACAGTATGGAACCCAAAATTCACCACGGGCAAATAGTCTTTGTAGAGCCTACTCCACGACTAAACGATGGCGAAATAGGCATTTTCGTTTACAACGGCGAAGCCTACTGCAAAAAGCTGCACATTAACTACGAAAAAGAAACAATTAGCCTAATTTCTCTAAACAAATCCTACGCACCACGCCCAATTCCTGACCCTGAGTCCCTTCAAACAGTCGGCAAAGTTCTTCTATAAATTCCACAACGAAAAGGGGCTGTTGCAAAACACCAGCCCCTAAAAACAAGAAAAACGAGCCTAATG